>CAYWXS010000026.1:0-67866 GCA_964462245.1 uncultured Anaerolinea sp. | reverse complement strand
ACTGGTCAACCTTTTTTTCCTATCTTCATTATCATTTACGCCGAAGTGTACTAGTGGGACAGGGTCGAATTTTAACAAGCGGCAGAGTTGAACGGTCAGTGCTGAAAGAAATAACATGACAGTGATGCTGTCCATGAACATTGCCAGAAAAGCTGCCAATAAAATTAGGACTACGAATAATGCCGCTGGGCGATAATTAACTTTGCGGATGGCAGTCATGGCCAGCCAGGTGAAGAATCCAGCTTCCTGAAGAATTGAAACCAGGAAAAACATTCCGGCCAGGAGCCCAAGCGTTTCCCAACTAATGTAGCTTAATGCGTCATCAGGGGTGAGCACACCAAATACAATCAGTAAAGCTCCGCCAAGCAGGGTTACCCAATGACGTGGAAACTTCTCGCTGATGATTGCTGCATAAGTTATAAAAAAAATGAGAAGAGCAGCTAACATTTTGACTCTTTCTTTTCGCAAAGAATGTTTGTACTGCTAAGAATGGACAAAGAAGTACTGGGATGGTATCTGAAATTATGAAGGGAAGCTGGTGGAAGATTTTGATCAGTCATAGGCTATCCATTCCATGCTCCCTTACGGGTGCCGTTTTCCGGCGAAGGGAGCATGGAAGGATGCCTGGTGCATTGATGATGCTAATAAATTGTCAGTCTGTGGCTGCGGCTGCAGCAGGTGAAGAAGCCAATTTCCCTTTTCTTACTGGTTTTTCCAGAGCATCAGCGGCAGGTTCCCAGTCTTTGGGGTAACCTTCCGAGCCCATTTCAGGCATATCCAGACCCGCCAATTCATGTGCTGCCGAAACGCGCAGCAGATTGAGTCCTGCCAAAGCTTTGAAAAACAGGTATGAAAGACCACCAACCACCACAATAACACTCAAGGCTTCGGCAAATTGGGCTAATAATTGAGCTGTTCCACCACCATAGAGCAAGCCAGTTACAGGTGATGCAACGCCATTCCAGGCAGCTGTATCCGGATTACCGTTGGCGAAAATACCGACTGCCAGAACGCCCCACAGACCATTTCCAAGGTGAACCGGTACAGCTCCGACGGGGTCGTCAATTTTGGCTTTTTCCAGCAGGACAGATGCAATGCAGACCCAGACACCTGCGATTAAACCGATGACCACTGCCGCCCAGGTGTCGACAAATGCACAGGGAGCTGTAATTGCGACCAAGCCGGCAAGGATGCCGTTCACGGACATGCCGCCATCTGGTTTTTTGATCGGGCTTACCAGCCACATGTAGACCATTGCGGATACTCCGCCTGCTGCACCAGCCAATAAAGTGTTGAGTGCTGCAAGAACTGCCAGGTTGCGGAAGATGCCTGTAAAGCCTAGTGAAGAACCCGGGTTGAAGCCAAACCAACCGAAGAACAGGATGATGGTACCCAGAACGCCCATTGGGAAGCTATGACCAGGAATGGTATTTGCAGACCCATCTTTATTAAATTTTCCGATACGCGGACCAATCACAATGGCGCCGGCCAAACCAATCACGCCACCGATCATATGAACCACTCCGGAACCGGCAAAATCCACTGCACCATTGCCCAGGCCCATGCTTCTGCCCAGGTTTGCCAACCAGCCACCACCCCAGACCCAACCTCCAACCAATGGGTAAATAAACATACTGACCCAAAGACCCATTAAGCAGAAGCCAACGAATTTCAGGCGTTCGGCCATTGAGCCAGTCGGGATTGTGGCAGCCGTGTCCATGAAAACCATCTGAAATAGGAAGAAGGCCAGGATGCCGCTGCTGAAAGTTAACCCATTCAGGAAAAACCCACTCATCCCCAAAATATTCTGTCCTGCCACGAGTACGGGCGCCATCAGTTTATCTGCAGCCCAATTGCTCAAGGTAATTGGGGAATAGGACCAGGCGGGCAGAGTTGCGCTAATTTCGGGATAGGTATAATTTACCCCACCAAATTGAAAGGCAAAGCCAGTAGCCCAATAACCCAGCGCACCTATACAAAAGACCATCATGTTCATCATCATGGTGTGGACAACATTTTTATTACGTGTAAATCCGGTTTCCACCAGGGCAAAACCTGCCTGCATAAAAAACACCAGGAAGGAAGCTACAAGCAGCCAGAGCGTATTGACATCCAATGACACATTCTGGACTGCGGTGTTGACGCTGGCTGGTGTGGGACCGCTATCATCAGCAAATACAACCATGCTGGGGATAAGCAGAGCGACTGCCATCATGATCGGCACGATCAATCGTATCCATTTCACGTATTTCCGAAACAAGGTATTCATAATTTTTCTCCTTCTTGATAAATAAGAATCAGTAAAACGAAAAGCGTGCTGTTATTGTATATACGACCTGGAAATTCTGAAATTACCCGTATGGAGAATATTTTTCTTTTTTTCTGGCGGAAAAATGACCCTTTTTGATATATATTCAGGTATGTCGGTGATTTTGTTACCCAAATGGATAACATGGGGTAAGGCAGGATAAAATTCTGGCTTAAATTATTACGTAAGCATTGGGGAGGGAAAATATTTTTATGACTGATTAAATGAAAAAACCCCCGAAGATTTCTCCGGGGGCAAGGTTGTAAATGATGTTGTCTGTTACCAAAAGGATGCTGGCGAAAAGGCTAGAAGCAGGTTATTCAAATAACATTTTTACATCGTCCTGAGTGAGTGATTTGAAAAAACTTGATTCGGCGCTGATCAGGTTTTTCACCAGGGCACGTTTTCGTTCTTGTAGTTGCAGAATTTTCTCTTCCACCGAGTCGCGTGTGATAATTTTATACACAAAAACGGGTTTGTCCTGACCGATGCGGTGGGCGCGGTCGCTGGCTTGCATTTCGACAGCCGGGTTCCACCAGGGATCGAGGTGGATGACATAATCGGCGGCGGTCAGGTTTAACCCCACGCCACCGGCTTTCAGGCTGATCAGGAAGAATGGGAAAGATGGGTCGTTTTGGAACTGATCCACGTGGCTCTGGCGGTGAGTTGTTTTACCATCCAGATAAACATATTTTATATGGCGTTGATCCAATTCATAGCGGACGAGGCTGAGTGTTTCCACGAACTGGGAGAAGATGAGCGCTTTGTGGTTTTCGGCCTGCAGGGTTTCCAGGGTTTCGAGCAAAAGTTCAAATTTTGGTGCTTCGCCTTTGTAATTTTTGTCTACCAGGGCAGGGTGAATGGCAATCTGGCGCAGGCGCAATAGACCTTCCAGGATTTTAAATCGAGAATCGTTTATGCCCTGATTTTCAATCAGCCCAAGCAGTTCGGCGCGATAATTTTCGCGGGTCTGGTTGTACAGTTTTTTCTGGGCGCTGTCCATATCGGTGTAGAGCACCCGTTCGGTGCGCGGGGGCAGTTCCGGAGCAACCTGTTCCTTAGTGCGCCGCAGGATAAATGGGTAGATAAGTTTTCGCAGGATGGTTGCGGCTTGTTCATCGTGATTGTTTTCGATGGGGGTCGAAAATTCACGTTTGAAGTAATCCATATTGCCCAGTAAGCCGGGGTTTAAAAAGGCGAATTGTGACCACAGTTCGAAGGTATTATTTTCGACCGGGGTGCCGGTCATGACCAGGCGGTGATCTGCATCCAGTTGGCGGGCGGCCCTGGCACTTTTGGCAAGTGGATTCTTGATGGATTGCGACTCATCCAGGATGACATAATGGAATTTATACTGGCTTAATATTTCAATATCGCGCAGCATGGTGCCGTAAGTGGTAATAATTACATCGTAGTTGTTGAAGAGGTTGGAATCCTTGCTGCGGATGTTTCCAAGGTATTCCAAAAAGCGCAAATTTGGGGTGAACTTTTCGGCTTCGCGCTGCCAGTTGGTGATCAAACTTTTGGGGACAATCAGCAGCACTGCTGATTTGGATATAGCCTGTTCTTTAAGTGACTGCAGGTAGGCCAGGACCTGGATGGTTTTGCCCAAGCCCATGTCATCGGCCAGGATGCCGCCAAAATTATATTCGCGCAAAAAATGCAGCCAGTCAAAACCATGTTTTTGGTATGGCCGCAATTCACCGCTAAAACCCTGGGGCAGCGGCTGACTGACGATTTGTTCAAAGTTGCGGAATCGAGCCTGGCGCTGTTTGAGATCGTCAGGGGGCTCAATGTTCAGGTCGTCTTCCAGCAGTGAATCGATCAAGGGTAGATGAAAATCACTGATGCGGAAGCCGTCTTCTGTTTCCTGTGCCAGATTCCAGAGGTGTTTGTATTTATCGAGCCAATCCTGGGGGATTTGTCCGACCGACCCATCCGCTAGTTTGATGTAATGCTCACCGTGTTTGAGTGCTTTACGAACAGCATGCAGTGAGATCAACTGCTCACCATATTCGACGACTGTCTTAATATCAAACCAATCGATGCCGGAGGAGATGTTGACGCGCAGCGTGGGAGTGTTGCGGTTGAGTTTTCCGAGTTTGAGTTTCTCTTCCCCGAAAATTTCAAAACCTGCCTTTGCAAGTTTTGGAATGGAGTGGGCCAGAAAATCAAAGGGGTGGGAGCGGGCGCGGAGTTCGAATGTACCGTAAGGGAAATTTTTATCAGCACGTTTGAGAAGCTGGGTTGGGTCCGCCAGTATCTGGTAATACTGTTGCTCAAGTTCTGGTTGTCGTTGAATACGGATTAGTTCCCAGGTATCCGGTACACTTTCGATGCTGGTAAAATCTGATTTGGTGGCTTCCACTTCGTAACCGCCATAATCAAAGCGCAGGCGGGCGCGTAATTTATTTTCTCTATCATCCTGCAAGTACAGGCGTGGAGTGGGAAGTGGATTGATATCTTGCCACTGGATCAGGTCACTCTGGATGGGTAGTATTTCGGCGATGCGCTTTAGATAATTTTGACGGAAGAAGTCGGCTTGCTCTTCGGGAATGGAGATGGGGAACGAAGATAAACTGGAGATGACATCCGGATTTTGCAGATGAACCAATCTGTTTTTGACACGCAACCAGACGGGATTGTTGGAGATCAATTCAATTTTACCCTCCAGGGCGATAAAGCCGTTGGATTGCACACCGGCTTTTAGAACCAGATTCCCTTCTTCCCGTGTGAAGAGAACCTCCAGGTTTGTGGGCTGAGGTTCGATATGGATACGGGTCAGGGTGGGTTTATTGGATCGCTGAATTGTAAAAATTGGGATTTCAAGCTGGGCAAGCATGGAAAAATAAGGAATGAGAGAATGCATCGAGCCCAAGTTTCGTAAAACTTGTAACAAATAAAGCAAGAATTGAGTGGCTTCGGGGCGGATGTTTATACAACCGTCCGAATTTGCCTGAGGGTGCATTTCTTCACAGAACGGAATCCATTCGCGATTAGTTTCGAGCAGGTGATTAATGCTGTCTGGTTCACTGTTGGTGATTTCCTGCAGTGGGGACCAGTTTTTGGTTTTGATGACATATGGAACCATCTTGTATGAACCCGGGTAGTAATATTCTTCGTTTATCATCAACATAAAGGCTGCATAACGTTGAATATTTAAACCGGTATTCGCCGCAGTGGAACCAGCATGAGTCAAGACGGTATCGAGTTTGTTTTGCCAGTTATTTTTGGCATATGGTTGCGAATGGGTTACAACTTGACCGAAAATGGGGTTTTCATCTTCATCATAGTCCAGACTTGTTTCTGAGAGATATCTACTGGTTTCCAGGGCGGCGGCAACCATGTGTTTGCAAAAATGATCGCTGGCATCCGGGCAGTCGCAATCAAACTGCAGTTCACCAGATGCCTGATGTATTTGGATATCGACTGAAAATTCTTCGTCCTTATCTTCCACTATACAAGTTGCGTGGTGCCCATTTTCCAGATCCAGATCGAATACTTCATCATTTAAAAAAATGGTTTTGCCCTTTTGAATGGTTTTGGGATCGGCGTATTGGGCGAAGGGGTAATTGTTGAGTATCTGAGGGGTGAGGAGACGCATAGTTCCATTCTAAAACATTAAGTGGGATTTCTTTCAAAATGAAGAGGGGTTGGTGTATTTCCCCAGGCCTGGATAGGACGAAATTAGCCTAGGATTTCGTTTTCGTAGCTGATTTCGTATTTATAGCCCTGTTCGGTCAGGAATCTTTGGCGATTGGCAGCGAAGGTCTGGTCAACGGTTTCACGGGTAACGATCGTATAAAAGTGAGCCATGGCGCCATCACTCTTTGGGCGCAGAATGCGTCCAAGGCGTTGGGCTTCTTCCTGCCGGCTGCCAAAGGTTCCGGATACTTCAATTGCCACACTGGCATCGGGCAGATCGATACTAAAATTGGCTACTTTTGAGACAACCAGGATTTTGACCTGGCCTGTGCGGAATTGTTCATAAAGTTTTTCGCGTTCGCGCACAGGTGTCTGTCCGTTGATGAGCGGGGCTTGCAGTAGAGCGGCGATCTGGTCCAACTGGTCCAGGTACATTCCAATGACAAGAATATTCTCTCCCACATGACGTTCCAAAATTGCCTGCAAAATGGGGAGTTTGCGTTGATTATGGGCGGCGATGTTATATTTTTCGCGCTGTGGTGCAAGAGCATATTCCATGCGGGCATTTTCTGCGAGTGGTACGCGAATTTCGTGGCACATGGCTGCGGCAATCCAGCCCTGCTTTTCCAGGTCTTTCCAGGGGACATTGTATTTTTGTGGTCCAATCAGTGAAAAGACATCCCCTTCCATGCCGTCTTCGCGTACCAGGGTGGCGGTTAATCCCAGGCGGCGGCGGGCCTGGATTTCAGCGGTAATGCGAAAAACTGGGGCTGGGAGTAAGTGAACCTCATCGTAGATGATCAGACCCCAGTTACGGGCGCTGAACAGCCCAAAATGAGGAAATTCATCACTTGATCCACGTTTGCGATAGGTCAGAATTTGATAGGTGCTGACTGTGACCGGACGGATATCTTTTTGAAGACCCGAATATTCACCCACCATGTCTTCTGTGAGTGAGGTTTTGTCGATCAGCTCGCTCATCCATTGGCGGACCGCCACGGTATTGGGAGTCAGGATGAGGGTGGAGGTTTGTAGTTCATTCATGGCAGCCATGCCAACGATGGTCTTGCCTGCGCCGCAGGGCAAAACCACCACACCGCTGCCGCCTTGGGCTGAACCGCTTGCGTGAAAAACTTCGGCTGCTTCGCGTTGATAATCGCGCAGATGAAAGGGTTTGCCACCCAGCGAAAGTTGGCGCAGTGCAATCGGCAGCTCGTCACCATTGACGTATCCAGCCAGATCTTCGGCGGGGTAACCAATTTGGAGCAGAGCCTGTTTCAGGTGACCGCGACGACCGGGGGCTACCAGCGCCCGGTTTGCATCCAGTCTTCCGTGCAGGTAGCGGGCTGTGCTTTTGTGGTTGAGAATCTCGACCATTAAGGTAGTGTCTTCGCTGGTGACGATCAGATTGTCACCTTCGCGGATCAATTTAACGCGACCGTAACGACCGATATACTCATCGATATCACGCACAACGTTGGACGGCAGCCCGTACTTGGAGAAGGCTTCCAGGTCCGTCAGGATTTGTTTGGCGGTCAGGCCGGAGGAAGCAGCATTCCAGAGTGAAAGTGGGGTGATGCGGTAGGTATGGATGTATTCTGGTGATTTTTCCAGTTCGGCAAAGCGTGCAAGTGAATCACGTGCTGCCGCGTATTGTTCATTTTGTACTTCAAGCAGCAGGCTTTTATCGCCCTGAACGATGAGGGGGTTGGATGCAGAAGGCATATCGAGACCTTATTTGGTTGCGGTTCTGTTAGTTCTTCTCAATTTCCAGGTTGTAATCACTGGCCAATTGGGTACAGGCAGCATCAAACTTGGACTGGTCCTGTTGTTTGATGCTGATGATGCGGTTTTGATGATCGGATTGGAAAGGACAACGTAATTCCACCAGGATTTTTTGAAGCGCAGAAAGAACATCAGCTTCGGGGAATTTATAACTGATGGTAACAATGCGTCCAACTTTAACTTCGCGGACTGTTTTTGGAGCAATGACTGCGATGCTTTCTTTTGGAAAGAGGGTATCGACTGTCCCGTCAATGCGGGCAAAATCCTGATCCGGGTGTTGGATGAGCAGGGGTATCTTGCCGAGTTTTTCCAGGGTGGCAAAGACATCGGCTGGTTTTTTTACGAGGTGTAGTGCGGGTGAGATGCTCTCCTTGCTGAATTTTTCAATTTCAGGGGGAATATCCGTGGTTTCCAGGATGGCAAAGCCTTCGTATAATGTAAATTGATCGGCATGCCCGGCCCACTCGCTTAGTTCAACCTGTACGTTGGCGGGCAGATCGCGCCCACTCAGTTCTTTTAGCAGCGCGATCAGATCCAGGTCGGGTTGTTTGACCAGTGCGGTGGCAATGGCTGTTTTTTTGAGCAGGAATATCCCAACATAGGCTCCGTGACCACTCTCTGGGCTGGAAACTAGTTCGCCCAGTTCAGAGATTTGATTGACCAACGCTCCCGGGTAGAAATCAGATTCGATGATCACATCAAAATTGGGTTGGATCGTGATCTTTGGCAGAACCATCTCGCCTTTGATAAAACGTTGGAAGCGCTCTGTAATGCGGAAGGCTTTTAGCACGCCCCGCATGGGGCGCAGCCCCGTATAGGGATCGGTATCGTAAGCGACATCTACAAAGCGCATTAGCAAAGGGATGTTCTCGAGAAAGCGTTCCAGGTATCGACCTTCAACGCGTTCAAAGGCGTCCGGTGCGTCGGTTGGAACGGTGAACTCTGAGGCCCAGTAGTCATTGCCTTCGTAAAAATTATCGTAGCGTCCAATGGGTTTTCCCCAACGATCTGTTTTAGGAGCGTTTTCCGGGATGAGAAAGTAGGGGTGGTTGGTTTTGAGATAAGAAATTAGAGAGGCAGTACTGTACCATTGGTTGGGGGTGCATTCTTGAAGTATTTTTATGAGGAATTGGCGAACTTCCGGGAATTTTAGGTTGGGCACCAGGCCGGTTGCGCTGCCACGGGTTGAGAACTGGTCGAGGGTTCCGAAAACACTGCTCTGGAAAAACTCGTTGAATGAGTAATTGTCAAAGTCAGTTAATGTTTTGGCATTGATCAGCGCCTCCAGGATTTGCTTTTCCTGCTGGAGGGGCGATAGCAGGTTGAATTTATCCAGATTTTTATTGTTTATACTAATGAAATTGTCAACAAAGGATGCGTCAGAACTGCTATAACCACGATATGTACCTTTAACATCGTAATGGGTCAGGTGCATGCGATAGGCAAGCACATCGATGAAATCCAACCATTGGGTTCCCCCGGATTCCTGCGCAGCCTGGACCAATTCCTTGTCTCCCAACAATTTAGCAATTTTAATTGAATCTCCGCGTGGAATCTGGTTTGTGCGGGTCATGCGCTTGACGCTGTGTTCAGCAATGTAGCCCAGATAAGTAAACAGATCGCGAAGTAAATCGCGATTGTTGGAAAATACATTCAGAGGTATCGTGTCGATTGTTTGTAAGTGGTGAGTGAGCATGAGGAAGTTAATTATGGCCCATCTTATGGTTTATGGATGGATAGTTTTGGTAACAAAGCCGGTTTTTTTTAGTATCTTTTCGACAAGTGGTCGGGCTTCATTTGGAAAGGCAATGAAGTGTTCGTTGAGAATAATGATCTTATCCTTAAGCTCACGCTCCAATTGGATACGCAGACTGAGATCCCGCACTCGGGCAACGAGCAGGTTTTCGTGCAAGAGGGTTTTACCCCACAAGTTATTGGCTGTTTCCAGGGTTTCTTTGAAAGCTGGGATATTTTCTGCCAGGTAGTGAGCGAGCCACGAATTTCTTTGCTGTGGTTGAGCACGCCCAAGCTTGAGCAGGCTGGGGAAGGCATGCAGTACCCCATCAATCAATTCAAAGTGCGTGGTTGCATTAAGAATTTCCAGGTCTTGAAGCGGGATCAACCTGAGGTCAATTTTTAGGCAGCCAGGTCTGGAAGTCTGATCCAGCCCAGGGATTGAATGTGTTTCGGAATGATCGGGTACGGCCGGGTTACTGGCTGGCTGGGGTAGCCGGTAATGTTGAACGGAGTCGATTTTTTGGCGGACCAACAAACCCATTTGCCAACCTTCATGCAATATTTTTTCAACAGATAGGATTTGCCCGCCAAAGCAATAAATTTTGAGGGCTGGTTCCAGCGTCTGAGCAGAAATCCAGGTTTGGGTATTCAGCAACTTCAGTACAGCCTGGGTGGGCTCAAATGAAGTTTTTGTCCGTGGGCTGAATGATTTCAAGACGCTGCGCCAGGTTGTATTTTGCCAGGTTTGCAGGCTGGCTAGCGATAGAGATAAATCATTCAGAAAAATGGTTCCATTTTTCACTAGAATGGGAAATATGTCCTTTTCGATGTATGCAGAACCACCGATCAGTTCCAGTAATTTTTTGCGTAGGGCGTACTCACTCGTTTCGCCGGGAAGCTCGCTGGTTTTGGAGGATAAAGCGGGCAGGTAGGGTGTGAATTCGACTGGAAGAGCAAAGCGCCAGCGCTCCATTTGTGGGTGGTCACCCCTTGTTTGAGATTCGGCTACGATCAGCAGCCCGCGGCGTACAAGATTCTTTTTTACACTATCAAAGGTGTTTTTATATTGTTGTGTAAATGTGCCAAAGCTATTTCCGGATGGATAAGTGCGATCAAAGAAGGAGATATCCACCTCGCCGATTTCATGAACCAGTTGGAGGGTGATGATTTCTTCGGGTGTGAGGGTCTGAAGGGCCGATTCGACGCCGATGGAAGAGACATAGAAACTGGCAAAGGAAGTGCGCGATGCGGTCTCGTTGAGACTGAAGCCGCGTGCTTTACGGATGGCGTTCAGATCGGTATCCGGGAGCTCGGTGCACATGCTGTGGAGTAGTTGATCAATCGACATAAAATTGATTGTAAGAGAGAAAATTGTCCCTGTCAAATCAGCCTTTATTTATTGATTGGGTATAGTTCTTGTTGGAGGCGAATTTTATCCGCAGAGTGTCTGTGGGTTGACCCATAAAAAGGCTTATACTTTATGTGGATGCAAATGAAAACAGTTGTGCTGGTAGATAATAATAATCCGTGCCAGATAATATTAATTTGAAGGATATTTTGATATGCCATCTTCCCTGCCCCTGCGTTACGGTACGAATCCTCAACAAGCGCCTGCCCGGGTTTTTATGAAAAACGGATCCGAGCTACCTATCACTGTCCTGGGTGGATCGCCAGGTTATATCAACCTGTTGGATGCTTTGAATGCCTGGCTGCTTGTGAGCGAACTGAAACAATCAACCGGACTGCCGGCAGCAGCATCTTTCAAACACGTCAGTCCGTCGGGTGCGGCGGTGGCGGTAGCGCTTCCGGATGTGCTTAAGAAAATATATTTTGTAGATGACCTGGAGCTCAGTCCATTGGCAGAAGCCTATGCACGAGCAAGAGGGGTTGACCGGATGTCATCTTTTGGCGATTTTATTGCACTTTCGGATAAAGTGGATAGTCAGACTGCCAGGATTATTGCCCGGGAAGTGTCGGATGGGGTGATTGCACCGGATTTTGATGCGGCTGCATTGGATATTCTGAAAGCCAAGAAAGGTGGCAAGTACGCGGTGGTTCAAATTGACCCAGCGTATAAACCCGAGCCAATGGAACGGCGTGAAATTTTCGGCATCACTTTTGAGCAGCACCGGCATGACCGGATGGTTTCACAGGCTGACTTTAATCATATCGTAACCGAAAAACGAGAATTGTCGGATGCAGTCAGGCGGGATATGGTTGTGGCCTGGATTACTCTCAAGTACACCCAATCCAATTCGGTGTGTTTTGTGCTGGATGGGCAAACCATCGGTGTGGGAGCCGGGCAGCAGTCGCGCGTGCATTGTACGCGCCTGGCCGGGACCAAGGCTGATCTGTGGTATTTGCGACAGCATGCGCGGGTGCTGGGCCTGCCATTTGTTGCGGGTATCAAACGACCGGACCGGGATAATGCGATTGACCAGTTTTTACAACCCGGGGTTACCGATGCTGAAAAATCAAACTGGAAAAATGTTTTTACAAGCCTGCCTGAGCAGTTGAGCGCTGACGAACGTCGTGCCTGGCTGGAGACGTTGCACGGGGTTACGCTTGGGTCAGATGCTTTTTTCCCTTTCCGGGATAGTATTGATCGAGCGGTTCAGACTGGTGTTCAGTTCGTGCTTCAGCCAGGTGGTTCCAATCGTGATGAGGATGTGATCGAAGCCTGTAATGAATATGGGATGACGATGGTTTTCAGTGGAGTACGCCTGTTCCATCATTAAAAGCGATTAGATAATATTATTGTGTGGAGGAATGGACCATGTCAAAAGCAATTTTATCTGTGCATGATAAGAGAGGCCTACTTGATTTTGCCCGAGGGCTGAATGAATTGGGTTGGTCTTTGCTGGCATCCGGTGGTACTGCCAAGCTGCTGCGAGATGGGAGTCTGCCGGTTATGGAAGTCGCCGAATATACCGGGTCTCCGGAAATTCTGGGCGGGCGAGTTAAGACGCTGCATCCGGCTGTACATGGCGGGTTGTTGGCGCGCTCAACCGAGGCTGATCACCTGCAGTTGATTAAGTTAGGTTGGGATTATATTGACCTGGTGGTTGTGAATCTTTATCCGTTTGAGGAAACCATTGCCAGACCGAATGTGACCCAGGATGAGGTGATTGAGAATATAGACATTGGTGGGGTAACCCTTATCCGGGCAGCCGCTAAAAATCATGAACGTGTGACACTTGTGTGTGATCCGGCAGATTATGCGTCTGTATTGGGTTCGCTCCAATCTGGTGGGATCTCTCCTGAAAGGCGTAAGCAACTGGCAGTTAAGGGCTTTTTGCGCACAGCCCAGTATGATGCGGCTATCCATGCGTATCTGAGTAAATAGTTAGCCAACCAGTCAGGGATTGTAAGTATATTTTAAAGCAGTGTTCTATAGATATTCAGAAAAAGGTTTTGGATTTGCAGCCAAGATTTCACCGTTTGCAGGGGTGAAGCGGCTGAAGCCGCCACTACGATTCAAAATCATTAGCTGAAAAGCTATATCAGGATGGCAGAATTAGCCGGTCGAGTAAAGATTGCTTATTAGGGTTGTTTTGTAAACGTGTCGCGGATAAGCAAGACGCCTCCCACTCCCATTGCCACCAGAGCCAGTGTATACAGACCAATTGGCAGGATGACAAGCGCCATCAGCAGGGTTGTGGGTTGGGTTGCTCCTGAAGCCAGACCGGTGATCTCTGCCAGCCCCATGGCACCCAAAAGACAAGCCACCGCAAGTCCCGCACCCCATCCGAATAATTTAAGGTAGGTTTGGGTGCGTATGGCTGCCCACAAGAGCAGTATGCTTCCGAGCAGCGCAGATGGGAAGAGTTCTGCGGGCATGAGATAATCCAGCTGGAATCCTTGTTGCTGAATAAAAAAAATCAAGGATAGTAAGAGGGGAAAGAGGATGGGTATCCATGAAAATACGGTTCCGCTGATAGCCAGAGCCTGGGTGAGCGTACTTTTCTTTTGCAGGGACGTTTTTTTCATGGGCAATCTCCTTGTATCAAAAGTTAGGCACTCCAGTAAACCTGATCTGTTCTTCGATTTTATATTAGCACGCTGTCATGTTGAATTCAACAGCCCCATTTTTGGTTGAAATTTAAATTAAATGCATTATTGAACCTGGAGCGGTGATGGGGTTATTGATTTCTTTTATGTAACTGGATCCAGGTAAAACGCCAAAGCAGTATTCCCATGGCAGTTGTTGCACTTAGTACCAGGGCAAAGATGGGGGGTACATTTGAATTTAGAAAAATTCCGCGCAGTACGGCTGCCATGGGTCCGGCAAACATGGCGCCGAGCAATGGACGCCAGAGCTGGGTGAGATTGGTAGAGATATCTGTCTCAAACAATCCTAATGCCCAGGCGATCAATACCCAGGCCAGTGAAAGCGGTAGAAAATTTACAAACAGGCGCGGTAAAAATTCCAGCCTGGTTTCCTGGTGGGATGCGAAACCGATGATGGTTAAGAACAGGATTACGAATATATCTCCCAAGATTAGGCCAGGGAATGCCGACTGTTTCATGAAATAAAAATTCCTCTTGTTTTGCGATGGGTACTTTAGTTGTTTTAATGTTCAAACACTGGTTGAATCAGAGCGGTTGTGTGCAGGTGCAGGCTGAAAACGGTCCCCGGTCTATTCAATACCCGGTCCGGGGGTTTCTTCATCCATGAAAGCTGTCTTGATGGCTTTGCTGCTGATGACTTTGTAAGCCGGCCCCAGATGGGCTTCCAGCCCGGGTGCTGGGATAAAGCTGGGTGGGCCCAGACGTTTGAGCAGCGGCATGTCGATCTGTGCGGGGCGGATCGAAACGGAGAAGTCATCCAGCGGGGTTGCCAGCTCCCAGAAGTGGGTAAGTTGTTCACTCAAGGGTGTGACAATCTCTGGTTCTTCGACTTCTTCTTCGATAAATTCGTCATTTCCTGCCCGGCGTTGACGCAGGGCTGCCATTACCTGTTCCTGGGTTCGTCCTCGCAAACGGAATATCAGGAATGGGTCTTCGTCAAAGCGTTCACCCAGGATGTAATGGGCAGCAGCGATGTGCTTGCAGGGGTTTGAATAATCCGGGCAAGAGCAGCTTGTGATCAAATCATTGCGTTGTGATGGAAACAGGCTGACCCTGGCTTTGTCAAAAGTGCTTTCAATTTCCTGTGGCATCTCGCCTGCCAGAAGCTGGGCACTGAAAATTGCCTGTTCTGAGAGCGCATCGATGGCATTATCCCATTGGTGATCGCTCAGGTGGGTCATTTGGATTTGAATTTTATAGGGAGTACTACGCGAGCCCTGGACTCTGGCTTCGATACCGAGCTTGGATTCAACAATGGATAGCACCTGTCCTTTGCGGGCATAGCTGCGTCCACGAGAAAGGCGGCCTGAATCCACCAATCTCTCGAGAGCTGCAATCCAGCGTTGAGCCCACCAGCTTTTGGCAAAAGCCCCGCGCTGACTTTGAGCTTTGATGCCGTCTTTGGTTTGGATCGGTTTATTGGGCTTGTCGTAATAATCGAATGGCATCATTGCCTCCGCAGACCGACAACTTTGCGCAGTTCGTCGGTACTCATTTCAGTAATCCAGTTTTCGCCGGAACCAATGACGGCCTGGGCCAGACCTTTTTTGGATTCGATCATGTCATCGATCATCTCTTCCAGTGTGCCAGTGGTGACGAACTTATGGACCTGAACATTTTGTTTTTGCCCGATGCGGAAAGCCCGGTCGGTGGCCTGGTTTTCAACGGCAGGGTTCCACCAGCGATCAAAGTGAAAGACATGGTTAGCGCGGGTCAGGTTTAGCCCGGTCCCGCCTGCTTTGAGCGAGAGAATAAAGATAGGCGGAGCATTGGTCTCTTCCTGGAACCGCCTGACCATTTGATCACGCATTTTGGCTGAAGTGCCACCGTGCAAAAATTGGGCTGCCACACCAAAGGTGCGCGGCAGATAATCTGCAAGCATTTGTCCCATTTCGGCAAACTGGGTGAAGATCAAGGCCCGGTCACCCTCAGCCAGAACTTCTTCCAACAGCTCACCCAGCCGTTCCAGCTTGCCGCTGCGTGCGTCCAAATTTAGATCAGAAGTTTGGTGTAAATACTGGACGGGATGATTGCAAATTTGCTTGAGCTGCATCAACATACTCAAGACCAGGCCACGCCGTTGTATCCCGTCTTCTGTTTCAATGCGCTGCATGGCGTTCTGGACCACGGCTTCGTAGAGGGTGGCCTGCTCTTCGGTCAGTGCGCAGTAGACTTTGGTTTCCACCTTATCTGGAAGATCTGTGATGACACGCGGGTCGGTTTTGACACGGCGCAGGATGAAGGGGGTGGTTAATTGTTTCAACTGCGCGAGCGCATTCTGATCTTGATAGCGTTCTATTGGCAGGGAATACGTTTCGCGGAAGCTTTTACGGGTACCCAGGTACCCAGGGTTTAAAAAGTGCATGATGGACCAGAGTTCGGATAGACGGTTCTCAACCGGGGTACCGGTCAATGCCAGACGAAAATCAGCATCGATTTTGCGGATGACCTGGGTTTGTTTGGTATCCGGATTTTTAATGTTTTGGGCTTCATCCAAAATGACAGCCAGCCATTTTATGGAATGAAGCGATTCGGCATCCAGGCGTGCGACCGGGTAGCTGGTCAGGACCATATCCTGATCTTTGATCGCTGCCAGGAATTCTGCACCTCTTAAGCGATTGGCGCCACGGTGAACATAGGTTTGCAGCCCCGGTGCAAACTTGAGGACTTCACGCTCCCAGTTGGTTACCACCGAAGTAGGGGCAATGAGTAAGGCAGGTGCGGATAATTTTCCGGTGCTTTCTTTTTCTCTGAGCAAGAGAGAAATGGTCTGGATGGTTTTTCCCAGACCCATGTCATCGGCCAGGCAGGCTCCCAGTCCAAAGCGGCGTAAAAAGGTCATCCAGGAGTAACCATAATTTTGATATGGGCGTAACTGAGCAATCAGTCCGTCGGGTTGGGGTAGTTGTATCAGCTTTTCGGATTGCGAGAATTGTTGCAGCCATTCGGATAGCGGGCCTTCGGGTTCGACCGAATCAATCGGCAGACCCTGTGTGTTGTCTTCACCACCCAGGCTCAGGCGCATGGCGTCCAGCAAGTTCATCTCACCTTCGAGCTGTTTTTTGTCCCAGAATTTAATGGCAGCTTCGATCTGATCCGCATCCAGGGTTACCCATTGCCCGCGGATCTGTACCAGCGGTGATTTTAATTTGGCCAGAGCCTTGAACTCGGTTTCGGTCAATTCAGTTTCGCCGATGGAGAGTTTCCATTGGTAGCTGACCAGATTGTCGATGGTCAATTTGCCGGAAGTGGTGCTGTCATTTTTTGATTTTATTTTGACTTTTACACCCAGGCGGGTACCTTTTTTATTCCACCAGGGCGGAACGAGAATCCCGAAGCCAGCACCCTCCAGGAGGGGAGCGGTTTCGCGTAAAAAGGTGTAGGCGCTGCCGGTATCCACTGTCAATTCGGTGGGACGCTTGTTCTTCAGGCTTTCTGTGATGGGGGAAAATAATCTGGCCGCATATCCCAAACCTGCCAGTAATTTTTCCTGGGGCTGTTCAAAGCGGTGATCTAGCAGAGTGAGCACGCCCTTGGCCTTTTTCCAAACTTCTTCAGCCGGAATCAAGAGACTGGGATCATCCTTGGCCTGGATAAGGTAGTGCAGCTGCCAGGGGTCATTTTGCGCGATGGGTGCTTCCATGCGAAAGGCAATTCTGAAGGAGGCATCACCTGCTACATGCAGGTTGCGCATCCAGGCGCGTTGACTGGCAGCCAGGTTTTGTATTTGATTTGGGGAAAGTTTGAGAATGGGGTTCTGATTAAATAGTGTGTCCAACCAGAGGTGGGCGGGATTATCTTCAGAGCGAAGTCTGTTGCCTGATATCAGCTTTGGAGCAGCAGGTTTGCCCCAGGTACGGGAGAGCGAGTCGCAAAAGGTATTGAGAAAGTCATTCAGAAGGTTGCGAGGTGAGCGTTCCGGGTTGCCGGCCCGACAGACTGGCGGCATGGCAGCCATAAGCTGTGAAAGATGGGCTGCATCCCGGGGAGAATCTAGTACCGGCAACCAGCGTGCGGTATCGCCGAGCAGGATAGGCACAAGCTTTTGGGATGCAAGTGTTTCCAGCACAAGGGAAATTACTTTGCTCCAATAGCGGAAATCATGAGCTGGGGTAGTTGTGCCAGTCGATTCAGGCTGGGTCTGGGGCTGTGCCGTATTGGAAAAGGCCAACAATATGTGCATGGCTTTTTCTGGCGGGATTATGATGCCGGAGATGGTAAATGGGGCAAGCACAGGGTCGTCTGTTTCGATATCCCATGCGTGGATTAGCTGCGGGGATGGAAGTGGGATGCCGCGTACAGACGGTAAATTCAACGTAATGGTATGGTTTTCTCCCTGAAAGTCTGGGGGTGCGCTATATGGATGGGGTTTGGGTTTGGGATTGCGGGCTATGCGTCCGCGGGTTGGAGTTGGCGCGGTGTTGCCAGATGTTTCTGTCCAAAAAAACAACCCGGGTTCTTCAGGTGCGTAATGTGCGTGCAGTATATTCATGATATAAGATTGGAGAGAGCGATGCAAATTTTTAATTATGAGTACTTGATTTATTATCCCACATCTTATGTACGGTTATTGTGTTTTTGGAACAGGAAAGCCTCTTTACTTGCAAGTAAAGAGGCTTTCCTGTTCAATTAACGTCAATAATGGTTTTTAAACTTGAAGCAATTAAAAAAGTAGAATTGTTTTTTTGTGGTGTTTTGCGGATGATTTCATCCGCAAAACACCACATGCAGGGCAAACCATTAATAATTTGGCCTGGTGACAGTCAATCTTCTGGTCGGGGGTGCAATGTTGGGGCGCATTGTCTGCGCACTTCCCTCCGAATCACGCTTTGAACCTAAACCATTATTTAATTATTGTTGTTGCAAGACAGGCGTTGAGGTTGGTTACTGCTTGCCACGTTTTTGGTTATAACTGTTGGAGTGAGACATCTTTCGATCCATTTCATCCATTCCATGGATCATTCTATCTGCCATGCGTTTGAATTTATCTGTTTCTTCCGGGCTGATGAAGTTTATATATTCCTGTATTGCCTGGTTTAGCATGAAACCGGCGCGTTGATTTTCGCCACTGCGTTCAAGCTTCAAAGCCTCGATGGCGATTTCAGCCAGGTAGACCTGGGCAAAGCCGGTTATAACCTCAGATTTGAGATGTGCGGAGGACAGGTTGATTTGAGTAGCAGATTGATAGGTAAGGTTGGCCTGGCCTTCAAAGAGCAGGTCTTTTTCACTTTTTCCCGAGAGATTGGCTTGTAATGTGAACGAGTTCTTCAGGTGGTTGACAACCGGGATTGTCATCCGGATGTATATTTCCTGGGTTTGATTGGAAAACAGATTGCCCACGAATATGCGCAGACGTCCTTCGGAGAATTGAGTGCGCCAACCGCCGGGCACTTGCAGGTACCAGTCGGCTGGGAAATTAATGTCAATCTCTACGTCGCGGGCAGTGATGGCCGCCAGTTCCTTGAATTCGCGCATGAAAAGGTCGGGGATGGACCTGGGATGATCGATGTAGTAGAAATTCCCATTGCCCTGGTTGGACATGGCTTCCAATAGATGTTCATTAAAGCCTTCGCCCACGCCAAAGGTGGAGGTGGTGACACCGCGCCGGGAGAGCTCACGGGCATGCTGTGATAGTTCTTCCAGGTCTTGAATTCCTGCGTTTGCCTGACCGTCTGTCAGCAGGAGTGTGCGATTGACAGTACCTTCCCGGGCGGCGGAGGCAGCTTCGCGGCAGCCTGCCAGCCAACCACCACTCAGGTTTGTTGATCCGCCGGGTTCCAGACGCGAGATACGTTCTTTGATTTGTTTGCGTATGCTATCTGTTACCGGAGTGCTGGGTGCGAGTAGATCAATCGCATCATCATAGGCTACCAAAGCAATGGTATCCTGTTCTTGAAGCATGTTGAGCACGTGCACGGCGGCTTGTTTTACATGGGTGAGCTTATCTCCACTCATTGATCCGCTGCGATCCAGGACCAGGGCCAGGTTAAGACGCGGTCTATCAGTCAGGTTTCCCGTAGGTGCCTGTATGCTGATCTTTAAAGTACGTTTGGATATCATTTCCTGAGAAACCAGATCCAGGTCCGAATCTAATTGAAACTTTAAATCATTTGTGTTCATCTATTCCTCCCGTTTCATGAAAATATTTTTTTGGCAAAGGCGATCAGCTGCTGGGCACGGATGTTTGTATCCGGATTGGCTGGAAGCCGTAGATTTAATTCAACACCCTCTGCAAGCTGGATATGCTGCCAGGTTTCCCCACCTGATGTTATTTTTGCGTCAGTGGGTGGTTGAGGGGCGAGGACTGGTGCTGTTCCACTGGCTTGCCGGGTGTGTGCTGGCAGGGGTGGGGTGGAACTCATTTTGGGGCGATGTACGGATTGTTCATCCAACAGGTGTGAGATATATTCCAGGGCTTTGGCTCCGGACCCTTGTTCAGGGTGTGCCTGGTTATCATTGACCTGACCTCTGGATTGGGTATTGATTTGTTCCTGAAGGCGTTGTTTTACCTCTTCATCACTAAGTGAAAGCATGATCTGCCGGATTTCCTTGAGGGGCAGATAGGAATTTTTCAGGCGTTGGATTAGTTCCAGGCGCTGGATGTGATTGGGTGTGTAATATGCATATTTACCCTGCATGATCGGTTGGGGTAACAGGCCTTCATCTGTATAGTAGCGGATGGTGCGGACAGTGGTTTTGGCTCGTTCAGCCAGTTCATGGATCAATAAATTTTCGATATACATTTTTTGTGACCTGCTTTCCTGTTGCGAGCTTTGGCGGGTATTTGGAATAATTTTTCTGAACCAGTTAAGCTGTTAAGGTAATAATAACAGTATTACGTAATAATGTCAATGACGAAAATTTGTACTGGCATGAAACCCATGCACAGGTTGTGAATGTAAACAAAAACCCGGCAGACAAGCGGCTGCCGGGCATAATCGATGAGAAAACTGTAGTATTTGTTTAGTTGGGAGAATGGTAATGGTTATCTCACCATTCGTATCCGACTGCGTTCAGGAATGACCGGGCCAGGATCATGTGTCCGGATAAGACGGGGTGGACCCGGTCCCAGGCAATTGACATGGGGTGTGTGTACTGGAGCACGAGATTAAATGCAGCCTGGGTGTCTACAAATATGGCCTGGTATTTATTTGCCAGCAGCCGGACTACAGAACCATATTGATCCATCATGGCGCGCATCTGGTCGGTTTGATTGGGCTCAATGAAGTAAGGTGTCATCAGAATCAGACCTTTTAATTGAGGTTGTGTGCGCTGAATGAGCTTTTCCAGGGTGGCGGCGTATTGATCCAGGGAAACATGTCCTTCAGGCTGCAGTGGTGCATCAAATTGACGCCAGACATCGTTTATGCCGATCATGATTGATAGCCAGTCTGGCTTCAAATCAATTACATCGTTTTGCCAACGTGCAGCCAGGTCGAGGACGGTGTGACCGCTACTGCCGACGTTGACAACGCGGATGGGGTTTTGGGGCAGAGTGGACGCGAGCAGGGCATTCACCAGACTTACATATCCATTACCAAGACCGCCTGCTTCGCCAACTGGATGTTCCCGACCGCAGTCGGTAATCGAATCGCCAATAAATAATAGTTTGCTATGGGGTTGAATGAGCATTTTATTCCTTTGCCGTGGGTGATTGAGCTGGGGTTGAAAATACCAGTTTGACAGTTTGAAATTTGATTACCTGGCACTTATTGTCCGGCCAGTTTGTCTGCTAATAGCGTGATCTCAGCCCGCATATGAAGTTTTTCCAGCCAGGGAATTGGGATACCGGCCTGTCCGTAATAGGCGCCGGCAATTTGTCCGCAGATGGCGGCGGTGGTATCGGCATCATCCCCCAGGTTTACAGCTGCCAGTACTGCTTCGGAATATGTGCTTGTGGTCCAGAAGCACCATAAGGCCGCTTCCAGTGCCTCGACAACATAGCCGCTGCCTTTAATTTTCTGCGCGGGCTTGTTTTTATAGGTCCCATCGGCAATGGAAATGATTTTTTCAGAGATGAGCCCGGAGAGGTCATTGCCAAATAGGATTGTTTCTTTGTCCAGACCGGTTAATGCAGAAACCAGGATTTCGGAAAAAAGCATACTGGCATCTTCACATTCCCGGGCGCCATGTGTAGTGATGGAGCTTTTGACGGCATAAAGCCGGGCGTCAGCTTTGTCGGGTGAGTAGAACATGGGGACCGGCGCTAAACGCATTAATGGGCCATTGCCGGCGCTGGAATAATGGGTAGAGCCGCTGATGGGGTTGCCGCTGGATTGAAAGAGATTAAGTGCCTTGCTAGTGGTGTTTCCGATGTCGAAACATTTTCCAGTGCTGGATAGGTAGCCATTTTTGTACCAATCCAGGTAACGGTTCATCTGGTCCAGCGCGTTAAAACCGTGGCACTGCACCAGGCTTTCTGCCAGGCATAAAGCCATGGATGTATCATCCGTCCACTGTCCTGGTTTAAGATTGAAAGGTCCGCCACCCAGCATGTCGGTCACAGGTGGAAACGTGCCCCGGGGACAGAACTCTACAGTGGTTCCGATGGCATCACCCACCGCCAGGCCAAGCAAGCAACCGCGATATCGATCCAAATCTTTCATAGTTTCTCCTAGATTTAAATTTATTACATTAATCTTGGTTGGTTATATATAACTATTCACGGGGTGGCAGTTTTGGGTGATAACCCATCCCCTGTCCTTTTTCCGATTTTGGGAAGGGGTGATAGAGGTTTTTGTGGATTTTTGGAGCGGAAATTTCCGCTCCAAAAATCCACTGACGGGGCAAACCACCGATTCTTATTTGCTCGAGAGCAGAACCAGGAAGGTTGCGTGCCAAAACGAAGGGCTCGTGAGTAGATAAGGTTATATTGTAGAACAAAATAGTGGAGCCGGGTTGTTTTGGCCCCACTATTTTGTTCGTTTTCAGTTTTTTTTCTTTTGGATTAGGCTACTGAGCTTTTATCAAATTGGCTATTGTGTAATTCTGCATAGAAGCCAGCCTGTGCCAGAAGCTCCTGATGGTTGCCTTGTTCGACGATATCACCATCTTTCATGACCAGGATCAGGTCTGCATCGCGGATGGTGGACAGGCGGTGGGCGATGACAAAGCTGGTGCGGTTTTTCATCAAATTGTCCATTGCGCGTTGGATCAGAACTTCCGTACGCGTGTCGACAGAGCTGGTGGCTTCATCCAAAATGAGGATGCGGGGGTCGGCGAGTACAGCGCGGGCGATGGTGAGTAACTGCATCTGTCCCTGGGAGATGTTGGAGGTTTCTTCATTCAGGATCATGTTATATCCGTCCGGCAGCGTATGGACGAAGTGATCGACATGGGCTGCTTTTGCAGCAGCGAAGACTTCTTCATCCGTGGCATCCGGGCGGCCGTAGCGGATATTTTCCAGGATGCTGCCGTTGTAAAGCCAGGTATCTTGCAGCACCATTCCGAAAAGTTTGCGCAGGTCATGGCGGTTAAAGTCGCGGATATCGTGCCCGTCAACCAGGATGGCGCCGCTGCTTACATCGTAGAAGCGCATGAGCAGTTTGACCATGGTGGTCTTGCCTGCGCCGGTGGGTCCGACAATGGCGATCTTGTGACCGGGTTCGGCCTCTGCGGAGAAATTATTGATGATGATTTTTTCCGGGCTGTAGCCGAAATGCACATCTTTGAATTCGACGTGACCCTTAACATTTTCCAGTTGGATTGGCTGGGTGGGTTCTGCGACTTCTTCGGCTTCTTCCAAAAACTCGAAGACACGTTCGGCGGCTGCTGCTGTTTGCTGGAGTATGTTTGAGATGTTTGCCAGTTGTGCAATGGGCTGGGTGAAAGTACGCACATATTGGATGAAAGCCTGGATGTCGCCAACCGTGATGGTGCCTCGAATGGCCAGGTAGCTGCCCAGAATGGCGACTGCTACATAGCCCAGGTTGCCGATGAAAGTCATGATCGGCATCATCAGACCGGAGAGGAATTGTGATTTCCAGGCGGCGTCATAGAGTTTGTCATTTGATTGATCAAACTTCTTAATACTCTCTTCTTCGCCGTTGAAGGCTTTCATGACGATGTGACCACCGTACATCTCTTCAACATGTCCATTGACATGTCCCAGGTAATCCTGCTGTTGTTTGAAAAATTTCTGTGATTGGCCGATGATCAGGCCGACCACGCCCATAGAAAGCGGGATTATGATAAGTGACACCAGGGTCATGATCCAGTTGATGGAAAACATCATCACCATTACACCAATTACGGTGATGAGCGAGGTGATGATCTGGGTCAGGCTCTGGCTGAGGGTCTGGTTGACAGTATCGACATCGTTCGTGATACGAGAAAGCACTTCCCCGTGGGTAGTGGTGTCGAAATATCTGAGCGGCATGCGGTTCATCTTTTCAGAAATATCGCGCCGGAAACGGTAGGCGATATTGGTGGAGACATTCGCCATGATCCAGCCCTGAAGATAACCAAAAAGTGTGGATACCGCATACAGCGCAACGGTCAGGAGGATGATCTGTCCGATCGCATCGAAGTCGACTGAGCCGGTTCCGCCCAATTGCGCCATCACACCTTCAAATAACAGGGTAGTGGCGCTGCCTAGCATTTTTGGACCGGCGATATTGGCAGCGGTGGATGCAATTGCAAAGATGAAGACGATAATTACCGAAAGCTTGTACTGACCCAGGTAGGCGATCAGTTTGGACATGGTACCTTTGAAGTCGCGAGCCTTTTCGGCAGGACCGCCACTCATCGGTCCGCCACCCATTGGTCCGCCACCCATTGGACCACGTCTCGCGGGACCGCCGCGTGCGGGACCTTGATGCATCATGATAATTCCTCCATGCTGAGCTGTGATAGAGCAATTTCTTTGTAAGTTTCACAAGTTTTCATCAGCTCATGGTGTGTGCCCTGGCCGACAATGCGGCCTTCTTCCAGCACAATAATTTGTTCGGCGTTTTTGACAGTTGTGACACGTTGAGTGACTATGATCAATGTACTGTTGGCAGCTTTTTGTTTTAAAGCTTTGCGCAAAGCGGCATCGGTTTTGAAGTCCAGGGCAGAGAAGCTATCGTCGAGAATATAGACGGGTGGTTTTTTGACCAAAGCGCGGGCAATGGAAAGTCGCTGTTTTTGTCCGCCGGAAACATTCATGCCACCCTGTGATATTTCGGCTGCCATTCCTTCTGGTTTGGAGTCTACAAATTCTGAGGCTTGTGAAATCTCGATTGCTGATTTCAGCATATCAGAACTGGCATTTTCATCGGCATAGAGTAAATTGCTTTCGATGGTGCCGGAGAACAAGGCGCTTTTTTGTGGGACATAACCGATCTTTTCACGCAGATCGTGTTGAGTCACAGCCCGAATATCCAGGCCATCCATCAGGATTGAGCCACCTGTGACGTCATAAAAACGTGGGATCAGGTTGACAATGGTTGATTTGCCAGATCCGGTGGAACCGATGAAGGCAGTGGTTTGCCCGGGATGTGCGGTAAAGTTGATATCGTGCAGAGCATCTTCTTCTGCGCCGGGGTAGCGGAAGGAAACATTACGGAATTCCACGGTGGCATGGAAGGTTGCGGGGAATTTTTTGGGCTGCAGCGGGTCATGGATTTTGGGTTGGGTTTCCAAAACTTCTGCAATACGGTCACCAGAGACAGCAGCGCGCGGCAGGATGATGAACATCATGGAAAGCATAAGGAAGGACATGACGATTTGCATGGCATATTGTAGAAACGCCATCATGTCACCGACTTGCATATTGGCTTCTGCAACCTGGTGAGCGCCATACCAGATGATTGCCACAGAAAGTCCGTTCATAATCAACATCATAATCGGCATCATCACCACCATTACGCGATTGATGAAGAGGCTGACGGCAGTCAGATCCAGGTTGGCTTTGTCAAAACGATTCTCTTCGAATTCCTGCATATTGAAGGCCCGCACGACCATCATGCCCGAGAGATTCTCGCGCGCCACCAGGTTGATGCGATCCACCAGCTTTTGGGTAATCTTGAATTTGGGCAAAGCGACAGAGAAAACCACCATGATCATGCTGATAAGCAGCAAGACTGCCACACCGATCAGCCAGGATAAAGGCGAATCTTTTGAGATTACCTTGATCAAACCACCGATGCCCAGCAGAGGTGCGTAGAAAACCATACGCATCATCATGAAGACCACCATCTGGATTTGGGTCACATCATTGGTGGTGCGTGTGATCAGGGAAGCAGTTGAAAACTGATCAAATTCGGCATTGGAGTAACTTTCGACTTTCTTAAAGATATCACGCCGGATATCGCGAGCAACACCTGCTGCGATTTTGGCTGACAGAAAGCCGACAATAAAGGTACAGACCACAGAGAGCAAGGTCAGTATCAGCATCCAGCCGCCAATATTTATGACATAGTTATTCTGGAGTTTATCGGTATCCATCCCGATTACTTTGTACTCTGCACGGACCGGGCTGATTGCAGCCTGGGTAATCATCTTATCGCCCAGGGCAGCAAACTTTGTATTCATCGCGTCTGTTATTTTTGCAAGTGTGGCGGCAGGTAATTTCCCTAAAATAATGAAGGGGTCTGTACCGGCGGGCAGCTTGCTCAAATCCATGGCACCGAAGGCTCCGACCATTAGAGCGGCTTTGGCAGGGTCTGCCAGAACCTGCTCAATGCCCGAAACTGCCAGAATTGCCCTGCCTATGATCGGGTTGAGCCGTGTAATTTCGGCCTGATCCATTTTGTTTAAAACATAGAGGGCTTCTTTTTCGAGGATGGGATAATCTGTCAGGTATTTACTGAAATTGGGTGAATTTTTATCTACCAGCGAGTAATTGGCGAGTATGGCTGTTTTGTCCGCTTCACTCAGGAAAATGAGGATGCGGTTCATTTCGTTTTGTCGGATGGCTACAGGGAGAGCATTTTCGGCACCACCCTGTTGGATACCGGTGTTGACGATCCGAGAAAGATAATCCGGTAGTGCCAGGTCGAGGTTGGCCTGGATAAACAAAAGCACTATGGCAAGCAGGATCATTAATAAATAAGGCTTTGCATATTTAGCCAGTTTAACCATGATGGGTGTTGCTCCTTGCAGAAGATAAGATTAAGGATGGTCTACTAAAAGTTGACATGTTTTATTTATCCATTTCTTTGGCGGCATTTGTTAATAAGGTCAGTGCTTCATTTATTTTCGCCTGTTCCTGGGCGCTGAGGGTTTCGGCCAGGTTGTCCAGCCAGTGATAGCGTTGTTCATTGCCTTGTTTGATCAGGTCTGAGCCTTTTGTGCTCAGTGTTAATGTTTTGGCCCGGCGGTCGGTGGGGTCTTCGGTACGGCTGAGATAACCAGCCTGAACGAGTTTGTCCACCAATTGGCTGGCTGCTGCGGCAGTGATGTCGAAGCGCTCACTGATCTGGGACATACCACACGGGCCTTTGTGGTGTAACTGCATCAGGATGCTGATTTGTGGCATGGAAAGCCCGGTGCTTTTGGCATAGTGATTCCATCCGCTCATCGAGCGGTGCATAAAGACATCCATCCAGGTACGCAATGTTTGGGAAAACTGATTTTGATCTGTCATGCTTAAGCCTTCTTTTTAGTTAAGAGGGCTTGACTTTATATTAGAATTAAGTGCTTGTCAAGCTGTATTTGATAAGAGTAGCATAAGAGGTAACTCTTTTGGTGGTTTTATTTTGGGCATGGTTGGGATTTTTGGGGGATTGCTTGTGGGGATTCTGTGAAAAGCCTGGGTTAGTCATTGATTGTGCAGATGCTTATCAATTGTTAATTATTGTTCATCGTTCTGTCATCTACCAGGATTATCATAAAAACATCTTCTCCTAGATGAACAAACCGCTAAAAAGCCTGGGCCGGCTTCAAAGCGGTTTGCGGTTTTAAAGGGTAAATTGTTTTAACTGGGTTTGATGATGGTTTCTTGGGCGGGGATTTGAGTACTTGCCCGGCCTGGCTGCGTCAGGAGACGCGCCAGATTTAAGTATGCGGGTTTGGATTAACTATTTGGAGTCAGCTCCCCCACTGGTAATGATAGAACTGTATTTTCGCAGGGTAGTTTCACAGTGAGAGGGAATCAGGTGGACACTGGTTTGATTTTTAGCAAAAGACTGCAGATTGTTCAAAGTGGTGCGGTATTCTGATGGTTCCGAGAATAATAGATTGGCAACCGGGTGCGGTGGACGATTTTCTTCAATGCTGCGCCCCAGCCAGGCTGCATCGGCGACGAAAAAATAAGCTACACCGTTTGTATCGCGGGCAAAGAGCCCCATTTGACCATTAGCATGACCGGGAAGTTCGATAGCCAGCAGGCTTTCATCTCCGAGCAGATCGAAGCCATGGGTGAAGGGTGAAAATTCGGGTGGCAACGGTACTGGTTTGAGCACATCGACGGGCTCGGCGCGTTGATCAAAATCGTTGGGGATAAGCCCCGGAAGATATGCGTGTTTGAAGGCAGCCATGCCTTGCAAGCCGCGCAGGGAATTGTAGGCCGGTGGTAGGTAAACATATTTTGCCCGGGGAAAATCTGCCAGGGCAGCAATGTGATCTGCATGGAAATGTGAAATGAAGATTTTGGTGATGTCGGCTGGTTTAATGTTTATGGCCGAAAGTTGGTTGGCTGCCAGTTGTTCTTCGCGCAGGGTGACCGGGGTGGTCATACGGTAGAAGCGATTGGGGAAGCTGCGGGTTTCATCAAAAAAGCGATAGGAATAGCCGGTATCAAAAAGCATGGCCCCAAAGCGGGGATGCTCGAAGAGCGCAAACATGGCAGGGAAACGGATGTTACGCCAGCGACCGCCCTGGATGGCGAGATGCTCCGGGCATGTGCAAAAACCTGCGTTGAAAATGGAGATATTAACAGTGTTCATGGATTTCTCCTGCCAGTGAAGTTGAAAATAGGCGTATATGAGCAGAATCGTTTTTGTAAAAAATGTTATTTTTTGTCAGTGTCTTTTGTCTGCCACCAATGTACAAAGCGCTCAAAGCCTTCATTCACTGAAATGCGCGGCTGATAGCCCAGATCGTGACGAGCGGCACTGATATCGAGGGTGGTGCTTTTTGCCAGCACACCGACCATGTAGCGGGTCAGCAGCGGCTCGGGTTGGCCGGGCAGCAGGTGGCATATGAGCTCGAGGGTTGCAGCCAGACCCAGTGCGGCAGGATAGGGAATGCGGCTGTGTGGGTACTCATAGCCAAGCGCCTGGCATACCTTTTTGATCAGGTCCCAGAGCGGCAGCGGCTCGGCGTTGGTAATGTTATATTTGCGTCCCAACAAAGTATCCGGTGCTTCGGCGCATAATAATAAGGCATCGACTACATTTTCAACATAGGTCAGGTCGGTGATGTTTTGACCATCTCCAATCACGCGCAGCCGGCCGCTTTTCAGGCGGCTGATGAGGCGCGGCAAGATGGCATTATCGCCTTCTCCGAAAATTGCGCGTGGGCGGATAGTGATGACGGGAAGACCATGCGCAAAAGCCCGATCAATTTCTTTTTCCGCCAGCAGTTTGGTCCGGGCATATTCATTGGCGGCCTGGGTGGGTAGTTCTGCGTCCTCGCGCACGGCCAGGCGTGACCCAAAGCGGAAATAAATACTGGGAGTTGAAACATACACCAGACGTTGGACATGCCCGGCTTCACATCCGGCAATGACGTTGCGGGTGCCGATCACATTCGAAAGGTGGAAATCACGGGCGGGGCCCCAGGCTGAGGATAGCGCGCCTGAATGAAAGACAAGATCCTGACCCTGGCAGGCGGCATGGATCGCGGCTGTATCTGCCAGGTCGGCCTGGATGGGGCGCATGCCTGCCTGTGCCAGCGTGGACAGGATAACAGGGTTGCGCCCCAGTACGGTAACCTCGTCATTACGAGTTTTCAGCCGGCGTGCCAGTGCCATGCCTAAAAAACCCGTTGCCCCGGTTACGAGTATTTTCATATTCGTCCTTGCGCTTGCTTCGCCAGTTTTTCTCGGATGATTTTGGAATTATGACGCACGTCTGTTGGAAAAGACGGGTGGAAGAGGATGTTTTTTATGGCGCGTGTCATTTCGTAGTTTTTTGCCATTTCAAGCAGTTCTGCCCGAACCAGGTTTTGATCTGCGCCTCTGGCAGATGGGAGCAATTCAACCCACAGGCAGGCCTGCTGAGCGGTTTCGAGGCTGCCAGCATTTTTTACTCCGACGAGCGCAGTGCGGTAGACCAAGGGATGGGCGTTGAAAATTCCTTCGACTGCTTCGGTAAATAGCGTTCCGCCGGTAATCTGCACCCGTTGGGATTTCCGTCCGCAATACCAAAGCCGCCCCTTTTCATCGAAATAGCCAACGTCGCCCATGCGGTGGATGGTTTCACCATTTTCCAGTATGATTTTTGCCAGGCGGTTGACCTGATCGCGTCCGATATATTTTTGGGTCACGGAGGATCCTTTGACTGCAATTTCTCCGATTTCGCCTACGGGTAGTGTTTGTAAATCAGCCGGGTTGATGACTTCGTCGCTGATCTGGATTATTTGGATGTGTACCGCCTGCCCGTTTTTGGGTAGGCCAGTTACTGGTCGCCCGATGCAGACGCCTGCACCCTGGGCAGAGAGATGACGTGTCTCGTGTAAGATTTCGCGACTGTTGACAATAGAAACCGGCAGGGCTTCGGTTGAGCCGTAGATTCCGAATAATTCGGAGCCGGTTGAGAGCAGTTTTGTGAATTGCTCCTGAATTTTTGCAGGAGCGGGCGCACCGGCTGTAATGACTTTTCTGAGACTGGGGAGTTTTAGATTGTTTTCAGTGCAGTAGAGGGAGAGTGATGCCAGGGCTACGGGTGAGACGAACATCGTATCCACTTGGTGGGTGTGGATGGCTGTCAGCATGCGGATGGGATTGACTTTGGCAGGAGCCGGGAAACGCATATCTGGAATAACGGCGGTTACACCCAGCAGGCAATCAATAATGGCAAATAGTGGAAAAGCGGGTAAATCTACTTCGCTTCCATTTAGCTGCAGGGTGTTTGCCAATAGCTCAATTTGGGCGTCGAAATTGGCGAGGGTGTAGATAGCGCCTTTTGGTAACCCGGTGCTGCCGCTGGTATACACAATCGCTGCCTCGTCATTCGGGTTTAGTTGCACGGGCTGAACGTCCGGAGTAGAAACCCCGGCGCGGAGGATATCTGTTAGCGTCAGGTTCAAGCGCAAGCTGGCTTTCCCCCACCCAAAAACATGCCGAATCGCATGGGTCAGTGCTGAGCCGAAATAAACTTCCGGCTCGGATTCTGCCAGGCAGGGGGTGACGTTGCGCAGACCGATAGCCGGGTCTACCATGATGGGTACAATTCCAGTTTGCAGCAGGGCAAATACCAGGGCAAACATGTCCACGCTGGGGGGAAGCATCAGTGCAGCGCGGGTTCCGGGGCGGATGCCATAAGTGACTAATCCGCGGGCGAGCCGATTGCTGCGCTCGGATAGCTGGCGATAGGTCACTATTTCCCAGTTGGAATGTTGCCCTGGATAGATGAAAACTGGTTTTTCGGGGAATCGTTCAGCGTTATAGCGCAGATGGGTGGTGAGGGATGCTTTCATTGGTTGAATTAAACCACATACAGAGTGAGATAGCGGCGGAAAAACTTAATGTTTGTTTGTTTAAGACTAAACTATTCTTTTGTTTTCAGCCATGGAGTAAGAATTGCTTAATTACACGGATTTGTTCTTCGGGTTTCTCAACCGAATCGTAGTGGGCAGTGTTTGTAAAGACATGCACCTGGGCAGTGCGGTAAAGTTCGCGCATGGCAGACTGTTCGGCAGGCGAGGTCAGGTGGTCGCGGTGCATCTCCATCAGCAGGATTTTGCCGTGCCAAGCGGCCAAATCGCCTGGCTGGAAATGATAATGTGTGTGAAAATCGTCCATTTGGGCAAAACGATTTCGGAGCGATTCCAAGTTTTGGCGGTGGATGACCTCCTGAAAATGTTGTCGCCAGAACAGATGGGGTGGTGTTTGACGCGGAAAATAAGTGTAAACCGAACGTTGCATCAGCCAATGTACCAGCGGATAGGGGATTAAATGCAATAGGCCCAGGTATATGCGAGCAGTACGGGCGCGCTGCGGGTTGGGCAAACCCGTATGGGTCAGGATCAGACCGGTGGTGCGGGTTGGGTGACGCCGGATAAAGGCCTGTGCGATAAACCCGCTGGATGAGCCACCCAAAAAGGTGGCCTGTTGAATCTTTAGATTATCCAATAAAGTGCATAAACCATCACAGAGACTATCCACCCGTGCAACTGTGGGAGGATAGGAAATGGAGATGACCCGCAGGTGGGCGGCGAGAGCCTGGACGTATAGAAATGAGGTTTCGGCCTCACCCATGAAGCCTGGTAGGAAGATGATGGTCTGTGTGTCGCCGCCGCCGCTGTCGATCCAACGCCAGTCTTCCGATTTGAAGCGGGCAAGACACACAGGAAACTCGGTCATGAATTGGCGATACTGTGCCTGTAAGTCGTCCTCAGTCAATGAGCTCATAATTTCCATTGTGTTTGACTTGAATTTTTTGACCGCGCCAACGGATGGTATTATCAGAAAATAATAGGAACAGGATTTGAAAGGGCAAGACCAGAGCTACCAGAAGCAGCAAAGGCCAGCCCAGGTTGGGCGTAATTATTTTTGAGCGAAGCGGTTGCTGCATGGATGGAGCAGGGACCTCACGCAGATAGCGATGCTCACTCCAGAAATAAACTGCAAAAAAGACTGCCAGGCAAACAGCCAATGCCAACCTGGCAGGGCTGCTAACCACAGACAGCAGGAGTACCAATGTTGGTAGAAGGTTGGGGAGACTGGTGAAAAAGGTTGATATTTGTTGGCGGAGGGGTGTGCCAGGCAGCATCAGCTCACGCGGAAAAACGAACCAGCGCTTCATCTGGTCCATGAAAGCGCGCAGGGTTGGTAATTCGTTGTCAACATTGTAGAGAGCTGGGGTTTGCCGGTTGCGCAACCCGGCGCGCAGCACTCGTCGGGCAAGTTCGTGATCGTCATCCAGGCGGGTTTCCATGCCGGTCAGGCCGCCGATGGCCTCGAAATCGGTGCGTTTGAGGGCATAAATATGACCGGTGATGGTGTATGGGTCGATCAGGTAGGTTAATGGAATGTAGTTCAGGAGCGCATTGGCATTGACGAAGGCGCTCATCAGCCCGCCCCAAATATTTTCCCAGTTGGTATAACAAGCCAGGCCAAAGGTTGCGCCGATCCCCGGTTGGAGATGGCGGACAAGGGTCGGCAGGGTGCCTGCGCGGAGCAAGATGTCATCATCGATGAAGCACAGTATCTGAGCGGTGGTTAGCTTTAGCCCTGCCAGTTGTTTGACGGTTTTGATAGCCACTTTTGTGGGTGAATCTGTCAGAACGATTTTTGGCTGCCATTCAGGGAATTGAAGCATCAATTCACGGCAGAGTGCTTGTGAGGTAGTGTCCAGGGCATCGAAAATAATGATTTGTTCCAGCGGGCCGGGATAGATGGCTGTGCAGGCAGTGCGGGATGTTAGCACGGAGCGTAAATCATTTGGGCTGGCGGTCACAGGCTGGATCAGGCTGAGCGAGGGCCATTTTCCCGGTTCCATTGGTTCCTGGGGCTGATGGAAAAAATGGGTGATGGCAGCCACCTTCCAGATGCGGTCAATCAGGTAAATGATGGTGAACGTAATTGCCAGGATAGAAGGCCAGGACATTTAAAATCTCCGCTGGGTGATGTGGATTTTGATAGTGCATATTGTATGTTATTTTTTCTGGAAACAGGTTGAAACGATCTGGATAGATACGATAGAATGTATCCAGTATTCTTTTTAATTCTTCCTGATAAGGAGTGATATGTCTCCAAAACCACTTGCAGTAAAAATTGTCGGGCTGGGAAAATATCTACCCGAAAAAATCGTTACCAGCGTTGAGCTTGAAAAACAATTTGATATCCCATCTGGCTGGGTGGAGCGGGTAACAGGCGTTCAGTCCCGACGCTATGCCAGCGGCGAAACCGTGACCGAAATGGCAGCGGCGGCAGCCCGCGAAGCGCTCCAGATGGCTGGGATGGAACCTTCTGACCTGGATGCCATGATTGGGGCTTCGGCCAGTGTGCGCCAGGCCATTCCCTGTTCGGCGGCTTTTGTACAGCGTGAATTGGGTGCGCCGGATGGAAAAAGCGCCTGCTTTGACATTAACGCGACTTGCCTGGGGTTTGTGGTGGCCTTGCAAACTGCCGCGCATTTGATTACGGCGGGTGTTTATAAAAACATCCTGATCTTTAGCAGTGAACTCGCCACTTATTCGCGCAATCCCAAGCAGTGGGAAAGTGCGGTTTTGTTTGGGGATGGCGCGGCGGCGGCAGTTGTTACGGCAGCCCAGCCGGGGGAAGCCAGTGCTGTGCAGCACGCACGTTTTGTGACTTACAGCAGCGGAGCGGACCTGACTCAGTTCGTTGGTGGTGGAACACTGCACCATCCGAATGACCCTGCCACCACCCCGGAAATGAATATGTTTGACATGGACGGCCCGGCAGTTTTTAAAAAAGCGGTCCGTTTGCTGCCACCCTTTCTGGAAGAATTCTCGAATGAACTTGGCTGGAAAAGTCAGGATTATGACCAGGTTATTCCACATCAGGCCAGCGGACATGGAATGAAGTTGATCAGCACACGTTTTGGGTTTCGTCCTGGGCGAGTATTTGTCCATATCCAGGAGCGTGGCAACTGTATCTCGGCTTCCATCCCACTGGCGTTGACCGAAGCCGTTCAGACCGGACGCATTCGACGTGGGGACCGGGTACTGCTGATTGGCACCGGTGCGGGGCTGAGTCTGGGCGCGTTGGCGTTGACATTTTAACATGCCGAAGACTGCTCTGATCACTGGTGCGGGCAGCGGGATTGGGAGAGGTTTTGCGCTTGCCCTGGCTCGGCGTGGATTTCACCTGATGCTGGTGGGGCGGGATGCATCCCGGTTGCAAGAGGTTGCCAGGGAAGTTGGGGCTTACACGACGGCAAGCTACTATTGCGCAGATCTTTCGGATTTGCCAGCTTGTTCCCGCCTGGTGGACCACATTCTTGAAAACAATGGCGTCCCCGATTTATTGGTCAACAATGCGGCTTTGATGCCTGCCGGGGATTTTATTCAGTGCTCCGCGGCCGAGATTGAAGCAACATTCAATGTCAACCTGCTGGCACCGGCTGAATTGACGCGACGATTCTGTGCGTCATCCACTCCACCAGAGGGTGTGATATTTGTTTTGAGCACAGCCGCCCGCTTTCCTCAGCCGTATAATAGTGTATATTCTGCATCCAAAGCTGGTTTGCGAAGCCTGGCAGAGTCTTTGCAGGTGGAATTCGCCGGAGAAATCCGGATTTTCCGGGCTTACCCGCCGCTGACAGCTACGGATATGACTGATCGTTTTGTGGATGGTCATGGATCGATCCCGAGAGCTGATCCGGTCCGGGTGGCTGAACGAATTGTGGCTGCTTACGAAGCCGGTCGGGACGAAATCTCCTGGTTGGATTGGGAAGCCATTCCCAGTTTATTTTACCGCCTGGCACCGCGCCTGTTTCGGCATCTGCTTAAAAGTCAGCGGCGATACCTGCAGGAAATGTTTAATTCATCAAAAAAGAATCACGAGCTATGATCCGAAAAATTCCTGTCCGGGTTGCCGGTTTTTGAGGCATAAAATAACGTGAAAATTCCAATCCTTTTTTTACTTCTGTTGATATTTTCTGAACGGATCATAAAACATGTGTTGGTGATGCGCTTTTTTGGAAGGCCGATCCCTGCGGAAAAGTCGAGTATAGGCCTTGTAAGCATTTTGCAACCCATTTTGAGCGGCGACCCAAGCCTGGCTGTCGGGCTGGAGCAGAACCTGCTCGTGAAAACCCGTTATCCGCTCGAATTTTTATGGTTGGTGGACGAAGATGATGACGAAGCCCAGCGTATTTGCAGTGTGCTGATTGAGCGGCATCCACAAAAACGCTGCAGACTGGTGCTGCTTCCACCTCCGGGTGTGCGCCAGAACCCCAAGATGGTCAAATTGATTGCGGGCGCACAATTGGCGCAAGGAGATGTGCTCTGTGTTCTGGATGATGACACGCGCCTGCCAGATTATGGTCTGGAAACCTGTCTCCCATTTTTGGATCAATCCGGGGTTGGGTTGGCGTTTGGCTTGCCTTATTACGTCAGTTTTGGCAGTTTTTGGTCGCGACTGGTTGCATACTTTGTGAATAGCCACAGCTTGATGACTTATATCCCGTATGCCATGCTGACCCGGCCAGTTACGATCAATGGTATGTTTTATGCTATTCGGCGGATAGTACTGGATAAAATTGGGGGTTTTGAAGGGTTGGAAAATATTCTGGCCGATGATTTTGCTGTAGCCCAACGCTTGCGGAGGCATGGGTACACGTTGGCCCAAACGCCGCTGCGTCACAGCATTAGCACCTGGGTTGGTAGTCCACATGGCTATTTTAACCTTATCCAGCGCTGGTTTATCTTTCCGCGCGAGTCGATGATGCGTCATTTGAAAGGCAGCGAACAGGTAATTTTTTATGGCCTGGCCTTGCTGCCGGTAGTCTTTCCGTGGTTGGTACTTGGGCTTGGTTTTCTGAATCCAACCTTTTGGCCGGTAGTCTTGCTCTATTTTGTTTATGATTATTTGATTTTTGCCCATTTCAATCAGGTCTACCTGAATAAGGCTTCTCCCTGGAAGCATTCATACGCGGTACCCCTGATTGCACTGCTGCTGCCGCTGCAGATATTGGCTGCACTGTTGGCTCCGCAGCGCATCATATGGCGCGGTCATAGCATGCAGGCTGAAGCTGGGGGCGGTTTTAAATTTGTTCGCCGCCGCAAACAGGAATAAGGGCAGGTTGAGTTATTTTTTAGTGCTTATTTCTTTTTCAGATATTGCATTGCCGCAGTGAGTAACTCATTTACCATGCGATCACGCATGGTGGAATCCAGCATTTTTCCAGTATGAAATAAGATAAAAGGTGTGTTTACCATGGCGAGAACCGTACCTGCGGTTAGAAAAGGGTCCCGAGTCTCGAATAGACCACTTTCCATTCCCATTTTAAGTATATGGGCTAATTGACCGACCGTGGTCATCATCCGTTGACGGCTTTCTTCAGGATTCAAGCCACTCACTTCTGGCAGTACCCATTCCAATCTATATAAGTTGGGGTTATCACGCGCAAAAGTAATAAAAAATTCCAGTAATTCTTTCACAACCAGGGCAACGTCTTCATTTTCTGCACGCTGAGCAATTAATTGTTGGCGGGCACGCCATTTTGACATTTCGCGATCCCGTAAGGCGCGTAAGATGGCTGCCTGATTCTCAAAATAAGTATAAAGGGACATATGCGCGATACCCATATACTCAGCGATGGCCCGACTGCTGATTGTTTCTGGACCGGTTTTTTGTAAAATCGCAAGAGCAGTGTCGAGAATTTGTTCACGCATGGTTTCCAATTGGGCGATGGTTTTTTTTGGTCGCGGCATGAGATGCCCCTTTCATTTTTTTGATGACGTCAGTTTATTTTGGAAGGCTGGCAACTTTCAGCAGATTTGACCAAGTAGGGGACTGAGGCAAGCGTGGAGCGGATAATTGCTGCCATCCATTGCGGTTGGTCAACCTGAATGTAGTGATTCGCACAAGGAATTTGCCAATAATTGCTAGCAGTATGACCCTGGAGGTAACTTACCCAAACGTAATCTGGGACGGAGGTGGGTGCAATTTCATCCTGTTTACCCCAGATCAGAGTGGTAGGGATGTCACTCCGACCGAGGATATTCAGCCAGATCACCTCGTTGCGTTTGCGCTCATTCAGGTATTGAATGATGTTGTACTCGATTTTAGCACCACCTTGGTAATCAAAAATTGAAGCCAACGCATCCATTTCACTTGTAGGCAAAGCCGGAGAGTAAGTAGTGTTTGCCAGTCCAGCGATGAGCCATGACCCGTCTATGAGGGCTGAAAGAATCGGACCGGAGAGTGGGTTCAATAACATTTTTTGTCCGGTGGTTAACTGGGCCAGTGGTAGAAAAATATTTCCATTTGTAATGAACTGGTGCCGGATCGTATACGGTTTGACAGGATAGGCCTGGTAGATTTGGAGCAGCGCCAGACCAACACTGTCACCTTTATCGTGGGTAACAAGCGTAAACTCCTTCAATTTGAGAGTATCACGAATGTAATCGTCCACAAGACGGGCATCATCGAATATGGAGTAATGATATCCATTTTTTGGCTTATCAGAAAAGCCATAGCCTGGAGTATCCAGGGCACAAACATGGAAATCATTGCTGAGTTGTTGCGCCAGCTTTGAAAAGTCATAACTGCTGGTGGGGTAACCATGGATTAGCACTACGGCTGGATTTTCTGGATTTCCAATGCAAATATTAAAAATATGCAACGATCTATAGGTTGCATTTTCGGGCAGGCTGGATTTCCAGGAGAAATATGTTCCCGCCTTGCACCAGGCTAGCGCAGATACCGGTGGGGTTTTCATCCCGGCATAATATTCCTGGCATGACACGGAATGGTCATCCTCTTTGTGAAGGATGGTTATGATCGCTGCAATTATCAGTAGAAAAACTATGCTCAAAGAAATTGTCCATTTTCTGAGTTCATGTGTTGATTGGGAATGACTTTTCATCTTTCTTCCTGTCAGAATTGATTTGTTTGATGACCCTTGTTTTATTTGGCATACTGTGTATAATTTATACAGTGTATATATTATAACACACAGAATTATTTAATGTGATTCCATCTATCCGGCGCTGCAAATTGCAGGCAATAACGACCCTATCTTGCCGAAACCCATCTTTGCAGATGTGCCCCAATGAATGTCAAAATGTAAAGTTGAAATTAGTAAAGAATGTGAATTCATTTTGATAATTTCGACTAATAGAAGCAGGTGGTGAAAGCAAGTAAACGGGTTTGTGCTTTCAGCAAATCGATAATATTTTAGAATAGGAAAAATAATGCGTTCAATTTTTAGTAACAAGATATTCTGGTTGATTGCCATCCCTGTAGTTTTGGTTGGATTACTAGCGGCAGTGCTTCCCTTGCTGTTTATGATGCTCGGTTTTAATCGACCCCATCAAGGTATAAGTTATAACCTGGTAGGGAAACGTGCCTTGATCATTGCCACCAATCACGCCACCCTGGGTGAGACGGGCAAGGCGACGGGTGTCTATGCCTCCGAAATGACAGTGCCCTACTATCAATTTCTGACTGCGAAGATGCAGGTGGATTTGGCCAGTATTCAGGGGGGTGAAATTCCGATAGAGCCAATTTCGATTAAGTGGCCGGTTATAACTCCTGAAGATAAACGCTTTCTATCGGATAGTGAATTTCAGGAGAAAGTGAAACACTCGTTGAAGATCGCGGAACTTGATTTTACGCAGTACGATGTAGTTTTTATTGCGGGTGGCTGGGGGGCGGCATACGACCTGGGTTATTCCGAAATATTGGGGCAGAAAATCAGTGCGGCTTATGCCACCGGTGTACCCCTGGGTTCTGTTTGTCATGGTGCGTTGGGGTTTCTCCTGGCGAAAGATCCAAATGGCAATCCGTTGATCCAGGGGCGTAGAATGACTGCGGTTACAGATAAACAGGTTCAGGAATTAGGGATTACGATCACACCTCAGCACCCCGAACGGGAATTGCGTAAGGCAGGCGCTTTGTATGAAAGCGAAACAGCATTCCGGGATATTTTTGCCAGCCATGTGGTTGTTGATGGGATTTTGATCACAGGCCAAAACCAAAATGATGGTGCTGAAGTAGCCCAATTGATGATGGCTATTGTTGACAAAAGGAAAACAAAATGAAAAAGGAATTCAACCTCAGAACTATGGGAATTATTGGTTTGCTGGTGCTTGTCACCGTGATTTCCGGGGTTCTGTTTTATAAGCCTATCATGAATGGTTTGATGCAACTATTTGTGAGCGGTGCAATGGCCAAAAAGAATGCGCCGGTAAAAGATGGTTTGTATGCTGGTTTATGTGGCACAGGTTCGCCAATGCCTGATATTAACCGCGCTGGGCCGTGTGTGGCTGTACTGGCGGGAAAGCATTTCTTCATTGTGGATGCTGGTGAGGGTAGTACCCGGAATATTTTGCTGATGAACCTGCCCATAGGGAAGACTGATGCGATTTTATTGACTCATTTTCATTCGGATCACATTGCCGATTTGGGTGAAATGGAATTACAGCGCTGGGCAGGTGGTTCAAATAAAATACCCGTTGAGGTCATTGGCCCAACTGGTGTTGAACAGGTGGTGCAAGGATTTAATCTTGCTTTTCAACTGGATGACGGTTACAGGGTGGAGCACCATGGTCCTGAAACGATGCCGCCCACAGGGGCTGGTGGTGTGGCAAAACCTTTTGAGTTATCTGGTGAATCAGACGCATCCGTGGTTGTGTTTGAACAGGATGGTGTGAAAATTACAGCATTTAAAGTTAATCACTTTCCTGTCACCCCTGCGGTCGGTTATCGCTTTGACTATGAGGGGCGTTCAATTGTAATCAGTGGAGATACAGTCTATTCTGAATCATTAATGGAACATGCAAAAGGCGCGGATGTACTTTTTCACGAAGCCTTGAATACGGCCATGGTTCAATTGATGAATGATAATTCCGGAGAAACTGGTTCCCCGTCCATCGGGAAAATTACACATGATATACCGAGTTACCATTCGACTCCGGAAGATGCTGCTAAAATTGCTGCGGCAGCTGGCGTCCGGCAATTGGTTTATTATCATATTATCCCACCGCTACCATCTCCTGTTTTAAAGAACTTATTTATTGGAGATGCAAAAAAATATTATAGTGGACCGATCACGATGGGTGAAGATGGGCTGCTTTTTTTCCTGCCACCCAACTCGACTCAAATTGAAATCAAGAATATCCTGAAATAAAAGAGCGCCGTTCTGATGAAGAAAATTTACCTGACGAGTACATCCATTACTTTATTTCTGATGGGGATCATTTTTACCTTTGCCCCTAACCGTTACCTGGCTGGGTTGGGGGTAGCTATCAGCGATCCCAGCCAGTTGAATATTTTCCGCAGTTTTGGTGGGTTTTACCTGGGATTTGCAGTTTACCTGGCAGTAGCGCTCAGGCAGAAAAACTTGCTGGATGGTGCATTGATCAGTGTCGTGCTTGCTATGATCGGTTTCGCGATAGGTAGGATTGTCGGCCTGATTGCGGATGGGTTTCCTGATTCGAAAATTTGGGTGTCGCTGGTTATCGAGCTATTTTTTTCAGTCTGGGGATTGCTTGTCCTTTGGCGGTCAAATGCATATCCGTTTAATTTATCAGGGAAGGAAATCAGATAATGAATAAGTTCTTTGAAATCTTACTACCCGCTAAAATTGACAACACAATTCGTGGTTGGAAATTACCGTTCTATGTGTTTGTTGTGTATGCCATTGTCAGTACGGTGCGCAGCTGCATTCACTTGCTATCACCGGATGGTGGTGCAGGTACAATTGCCGGGATGAATCTCGCGGTGGCAGGTGCGGATGGAATCATTTTTGCTTTTGCTCTGTGGGGCAGCTCGCAGTTATTATTTGCTATCATCCAATTACTGGTCGTCGTTCGTTATCGATCATTGGTGCCGTTTATGTATCTAATGCTGATCCTTGAGGTTTGGCTGCGTGAATTGGTTGGGGCGATGAAGCCCGTTGTATTTGCCCACACACCGCCGGGAGCGGTTGGCAATCAGATCATCTTGCCATTGGCTTTGGTGATGTTGGGATTGGCGCTGTGGAGTGCTTATAAACAACAAGCGAGTGGAGTAAATTAAATGTTGACGGAAAAAAATGACATCACTTATCAATTTATCCGAGTTAACAACATTAAATTAAATGTTGCCTTGAGTGGGCCGGCTGGTGGGGATCCAGTCATCCTTCTGCACGGCTTTCCGGATGCCAGTTTCGGCTGGGATGCGCAGATTCGGGCTTTGGCAGATGCCGGTTTTTATGTTATTGCGCCAGATCAGCGGGGTTACAACCTGAGCGATAAGCCCAATGGTGTGGATAGTTACCGGGTGAACCTGTTGGTGTCTGATGTAATCGCACTGGCGGATGCGCTGGGTATATCTTGTTTTAACCTCGCCGGGCACGATTGGGGCGCTCTGGTTTGTTGGAATCTGGTTGAGTTGTATCCGGAAAGAGTTAAACGACTGGCGATTTTAAATGTGCCGCACCCCAGGGTTATGAATAGATTTCTAAAAACTAATTGGCGGCAGCAACTCCGAAGCTGGTATGCTTTTTTCTTCCAGATCCCTTTTTTGCCCGAGATCAGTTTGAGTGCTTTTAATTGGAAGGCCCCAGCAGGGCTAATGTGCAAGTCTTTTTCCGAGGTTGAACTTAATCGTTATAAGGTCGCATGGTCACAGCCGGGTGCGATGACGGCTATGATCAACTGGTATCGGGCTTTATTTTTACGTTCTCAAGCGCATATCACGGCAAAAAAGATCCGGGTACCCACTCTGATGATTTGGGGGAAGCTGGATCCGCATTTGATGTGGCAGATGGCACCTGAAAGCATTGCCATGTGTGAAAAGGGAAAGCTGGAATATGTTGAAGATGCCACCCATTGGGTGCATCAGGACAAACCGGAATTGGTTAATCGTCTGCTCCTCGAACATTTTCAAGCTGGCCAAAAATGAAACCGATTTTTAGGGTTTTTACGATAGGCAATGACCTGGGGTGATTGTGAATTAAGAGGTCAGGCGAACACCGAATGGATAGAGCGGATTTTCCGAATCATTGGGAAAGTCCGCTTTTTTTGCACCGTTTTCATTATCCAATGAGCAAAGCCCTGGGTTTTGCTGCATTGGATAATGAAAATTTTTGGGGGTGATCATCAAAAAAATCATTATTAAAATGATTGCCTGGATCGGATACGATTGTGATGGGATATTCGTAAATATTCAGTTTCTGTTTTGAGGGAACCGGATTACTGAATTGAAGTAATCCAAGAGGGTGGTATTTGTAACTAGGGCTGGTTTCACAGCTAGGTTCCTTTTGCTTTGATACCATGGATTTTATTTGATTTGAACAAAAATAATGAGTTTGGATGTGATCGTATGAAAAATCCAGACAACTGCATGAATATATTAGCGCAGCTTGAATAAATATTCAAATCTACTTGACTCTCTTCCGTGCGATAGGTATTATATAAACAGAATTGATATTGGCGCATGAATAATTATTCAATAAATGATCGCAGCTAAAATGCGCAACACAATGTAAGTATAAGTGAAAGGAGTCTGGCTGAAAGAAGACACAGTTTTTGCCGTACAGAGTTTTTATCAAACCACAACCCATTTCGTATTCATTTTGGAGGAGAAACTCACATGACCAAGAAAATCTTTACCATGATGTCCCTGCTGATTATTGCAACCATGTTGCTTTCAGCCTGTGGAACCCCGGCCGCAACTGAAGCACCTGCTGCTGCGGCTACCGAAGCACCTGCTGTGGCTGCTGCTACTGATGCACCTGCTGCTGTTGTCGCTACTGATGTGCCTGCCGCCGCAACTGGCGAAATGACCGAAGTCGGGACCCTGCGCAGCGAAACTCTGATTGTTCAGACCTTTGATGGCAAAATGGACAACCCAGACAACTTTAGCCCGCTCTCGGGTAGCTATGTTCTCTGGCGCGGCTTCCGTGAACTGGGCTGGGGTTACCTGTGGGAAATGGACACCGCTACCGGTAAGCCTTATCCAGAATTGGCTGCTGAACTGCCCAAGGTGCTTAATAGTGACTTCACTAAATTTCAGGTCACCCTCAAGAAGGGCATCTACTGGAGCGATGGCGTTGAATTTACTATCGATGATGTCATGTACACATTTGATACTTACTACGCAGGCTTGGGCAAACTGACCTACTGGGGTATCCCGGCGATCACGAGCTATGTCAAATCTTACAAGAAGATTGACGATGTTACCTTTGAGGTAGAAACCACCCATCCAGCTTATGATTTTGTTACTATGCTGGGCGTGTACACTTGGGGGTCGAACTTCAATATCCTGCCCAAGCACATTTTTGAAAAAGTAGCTGACCTGTCCACCTTCAAAAATCCCAACCCAGTTACCCTGGGCGCTTATACCCTCAAATCTTTTGACCCCACCGGTCAGTGGCATCTGTGGGAGCGCCGTGAAGACTGGCAGCGTTCTTCCACTGGTTGGATGGGCGAACCGGCGGCGAAGTATGTCTTCTATAAGAACTTCGGCGATGAACAGACCCGGACCCTGGCTTTCATCAAGAACCAGTATGATGTCGACACTTTCATGAGCCCAGACGGTATCGCCGCAGCCCAGAAACAGAACCCAGCCGTCAAAACTTTCTCCAAGACCCTGCCTTACCACGATATGGGCGATGCTTGTTCGTACGGTATCATTATGAACCAGCAGAAAACCCCACTGGATAACGTGAACGTGCGTTGGGCGCTGGCGCTCTCGCTCGACCTACAAAACGTTGGCTTCAACTCGATGAACGGCCAGTTTCGGGCTTCAGCGCTGCCCATGCCCGATACCCAGATTACTCGCCCGGCTTTCTTCACACCGCTGCAATCCTGGCTGACCGATCTGAAACTTTCCGATGGTTACCAGCCCTGGAACGGCAACTTCGGCGCCGATATGGTCAAGAAGATGACCGAGGCTGGAATGGATCCATCCGCACTCCCAACTGGTGACGATGTCAGCAAAAGCTATGGGATGGGATACTGGAAATATGACCCAGCGGAAGCCGAAAAACTAATGGCGACCGCAGGCTACACCAAGAACGCCGATGGTTTCTTTGCTGATGCCAGTGGCAAGGTCTGGGAAGTTGAGTTGGTCATCCCCAGCGATTGGAACAAGGTCATGCAGCGCGTCGGTTTCTCGATTGCGGACTCCTGGACCAAGGCCGGCTTCAAAGTCAACGCCCGCCAGGTGGATAACGGCGAATTTGGCAAGGTCCAGAACACCAATGCTCTGTTGACCACCATGGTGAACTGGACAACTTCTTGCGTCTTCAATACCAATTACATCAATAACTGGCGCTCTTTCACCAAAGAAAACCTGCTGCCCGCCGATTCCAATGACGTAATCCCAGGCAATATCAATCGCATCAATGATCAAAAGGTCTTTGATCTGATCGCCGCGGCTGGCTCCATGGATAATTCATCGCCTGAGTTTTTGCAGGCTGGTCAGCAGATTGTCCAGCAGATGATCGGTAACATGGAATACATCAACATGATGAATATTCCGACTACCATCCCGACCAACGAGACCTACTGGACGAACTTCCCCAAGGCGGACAATGCCTATGCGGTACCTTATACCTGGTGGAGCTCCTTCAAGAAGATCCTGGTCACGATCAAACCAACTGGTAAGTAACAAAACGTAGATTCATAACAGGGGGGCTACCCCTCAGGCAGCCCCCCTGTTTAGTTAGTAATAAGAGGTGCGTAATGAAATTGACTCAATACGTCCTGCAACGCTTTGCAACTTACCTAGCGGTGCTTTTTATTGGTCTGACGATCACTTTTTTCTTGCCCCGCTTTATGCCAGGCGACCCCATTAATAATTACATCTCACAAATTCAGTCGAGAGCTGGACAAACTCTATCATCCGAGGCGGTCCAACAGATACGAGATTCTCTTGCCGAACTTTACGGTCTGAAAGGCAATCTTTTTACACAGTATGTCGGCTTCATGAACCGTGTCGTTCTGCATTTTGATTTTGGCCCCTCATTTACGTACTACCCGGTACCGGTTTCAACAATCCTAGTAAAAGCGCTCCCTTATACGGCCGGGTTACTGTTGACTACTACAGCCATTTCCTGGCTGCTTGGAAATTTGATTGGTCTCATTGCGGGTTACTATAATAAACGTACCGGGGCAACCATCTTAGAATTGTTAGGAATATTGCTCTATCCGATCCCATACTATATCCTGGCATTATCGGTTCTGATCGTGTTGGCTTTCTGGTTCCCAATCTTTCCATTGTCTCCCACCTTTCTGCCCGGCGCCATGACTTGGCAAATGTTCAAACTAATCCTATACAATTCCTTCCTGCCGGCATTGACATTGGTCATGGCTGGCTTTGGTTGGAATATCCTGAGTATGAAAGCGCTGGCGGTTTCCACCAAAGAAGAACCGTATGTCCAGTTTGCCCGATTGAAGGGTGTTCCCAACTGGAACAGAATGACGGGTTACGTTTTCCGCAATGCGCTCCTGCCGCAAGTGACGGCCTTGGTCCTCTCACTGGGGACCATCTTCAACGGCGCGCTCCTCACGGAAATGATTTTTTCATATCCGGGAGTCGGTCTGTTGATGCGTACCGCAGCTGGGGCTGGAGATTACAACCTTCTTTACGGATCAATCGCGCTCTCGATCATTGCGGTGGCCACAGCCGCTTTTATCCTCGATCTGATTTACCCGTTCTTTGATCCGCGCATCAGGTTGGGGAGATAATCGAATGAATAAAAACATTGTTTCTAACAAAAGCGGTCAAAAAAAGCGTTCCCCACTCAAGTTGAACCTGCGCCTGTATGTTGGTCTGTCGATCATATCAATCTTTATTTTGGGGAGTTTTATCCTGCCTTTTTTTAGTAAAGTTGACCCGGCCGGGCAAGGCACTTACCTGAAGAACATGCCCATGACCGCCAAGCATTTTTTGGGGACAAATGCTCTCGGACAGGATATCTTCTGGTTCCTGGTATTCGCAATTCGTAACTCCCTGATGATTGGTTTGGGAGCCAGCATGGGAATTACCCTCATCTCCACTTTTCTGGGGATGAGCGCTGGCTACATTGGAGGCTGGTACGAACGGATTGTGGTGTTACTCATCGATACTTTCATCACCATCCCGGTCCTACCGATCTTGATTGTCCTTGGAGCACTGGTGCGTGGCAACACTTCCTTTGCCGTTGTCGCTCTGATCCTGATCGTTTTCGGTTGGGCCTGGAATGCTCGTACGATCCGTTCTATGGTGCTCTCGTTGCGCGAGCGTGAGTTTATCAACATGGCGCGCTTCTCAGGTGCCAGCACCTTCGATATTATCTACAAAGAGATTTTTCCACATGTTTACTCTTACATGGTGGTTGGTTTTATCAACACTATTTTGTTCGCGATCAATACAGAAGCGGCGCTGGCGGTCATCGGTCTTTCCAAAGTACAGGTCCCAACTCTGGGATCAATCATTTTTTGGGCTCTGAACTACAACGCGCTGATGATCGGGCAGATCGCCTGGATTGTAGCGCCTATCATTGCCACTGTGACACTCTTCCTGGGGTTGTTCCTGACATCGACTGGATATAACGAGCTGTTTGCGGAGAGGCGAGGTGTGGCATGATCAAACTTAATAATATTGTGGCAACCTACACCACCGTACGTGGAAAAGTCAACGCAGTTGAGGGTGTCAACCTGGAGATTCCGGACAGTATTATCCTGGGGATTGCTGGCGAATCTGGCTGCGGGAAAAGCACATTAATGAAAGTGCTGTATGGCGATACAGGTTTCCCCCTGGAGCTTTCTGCGGGGTCGGTTGATTATGGTTTCAAGAATGATCGTAGTCAGCCGGTGACTAACAAAAATATCCAGAATGAATGGTTTAAGCACATCTCATACATTCCACAAAGCTCGATGAGTTCACTCAACCCGGTTGTGCGCATCCGTGACCAGTTCACCGATTTCCCAGCCACATCGGGTCGAAAGAAAGAGACCCTGGTACAGGTCAGAGAATTCGTTCAAAAACTGGGTCTGCCCCCGGAATCGATTGACTCCTATCCACATCAGCTTTCGGGTGGAATGCAGCAGCGCATCATGGTTGCTCTTGCAACCTTTTTGCAGCCAGAGTTCATCCTTGCGGATGAGCCAACGACAGCCCTAGATGTTGTTGTACAAAAGGACATCCTCATTCTGCTGATGAAGCTGCAGCGTATGATGAAAAATACCATCATCCTGGTATCGCATGACATGGGTGTTCATTTTCAGGTGACAAACAAGATGATGAACATGTATGCGGCTAAGGCGGTGGAGTACGCTAATACCGACGATATATTTAAGGAACCGCTCCATCCTTATACTCTGATGTTGACCAGTTCCCTGCCTACCATTGGTGATGATCGTGCCAGAAAAGGTTTGCCCGGCCGGCCGCCGAGCCTGTGGGAAGCCCCACAGGGCTGCCGCTTCGCCATGCGCTGCCCGCTGGTGACGGATTTGTGCAAATCCACAGAACCGTTCCTGAAAGAACACAAGCCGGGGCATTTTTCGGCCTGCCATCATGTGGATGCCATGCCAGAGTTGATGCGGATGACGCGGAATGCGCCCAGTTTGAGCGAATTAGCCCGGGATCCAGCCAAGCTGATTGCCCAGGTAGACAGCGCATTCAAAGCAGATGATATGCAGGCGACTGGGGTGTCGGAGGGTGTTGACCAATGAACACGATTATCAAAACCGATGGGTTGAATAAAGAATATGTGCTGGGTGGGTTTCCGCGTAACATTAAGATCAAGGCGCTGAACAATGTCAATATTGCGGTGCAAAGTGACAAGCCAGCGATTATCAGTATTGTTGGAGAGTCTGGGAGCGGTAAGACCACATTGGCCAAGGTAATTTTAAGGCTGGTGCAACCAACCTCTGGCAACGTGACAGTTGCGGGTAACCAGGTAGCTGGAAAAGGTGCCCGACCGAATAAGACTGATTTCCTGCGGACTGTTCAGCCAATATTCCAGAATCCGTTTGATGCATTCAACCGTTATCGCACCATCGACATGTATCTTTACGAAACCGCTACCAAGGTGCTGCAACTGGATAAGGCTGCTGCGATTCAAGCCATAGAAGAGGCCCTCTCGGCGGTGGGGTTGGAGTACAAAGATGTGCGTGGCAAGTATCCCAACCAGTTTTCTGGTGGGGAACTACAGCGTGCTTCGGTGGCCAGGGCCTTGATCCCGCACCCCAGCCTGATTGTGGCAGATGAACCGGTGAGCATGATTGACGCCTCACGCCGTATGATCATCATTAATCTGTTCCTGGCGCTTAAACAGGAATATAAGACCAGCTTTTTGTACATTACTCACGATCTGGCCACTGCTTACTATATCAGCGACTATATTGCAGTGATGAACCATGGCATCGTGGTCGAGTTCGGGGAAGCCAAGCAGGTGCTGCAAAATCCACAACACGATTACACCCGACTTTTGATTGACTCGATTCCCACCCTCAAACGTAAATGGGCTGACGATATTGATTTTTCGGATACGCTCGATCTGATCCCGGGAAACAGGCTGGACAGGTGATTTAATAATTTTGCGGAATATGATTTTTGGTACGATTAATTTATTCTACGATTATAGGAAGTGTATCAATGACAGCTATCGAGCATATAGAAAAGGTAGAACAATGGGGTCGGTTCGAGTTGACTCTGCAAGGTAGATTGGATGGTAATCCATATCTAGATGTTCAGCTCACGGCTCAATTCGCCCTGGGGCAGCAAAGTATTGAGGTAAGCGGTTTTTATGATGGTGCTGGAACCTACCGCGTGCGTTTCATGCCGGAAAACCAGGGCACCTGGACCTATAAAACCAGCAGCAACTGTGCGGAGCTGAATGCTGTCGAAGGCTCATTAACCTGCATTGCCCCGGCTGCTACCAATCACGGTCCAGTCCGCGTGGCGGATGCCAATCATTTTGCGTATGCGGATGGCAAACCATATCATCCGGTTGGCACCACCTGTTATGTCTGGAATTTGCAGGGCGAGCCTTTGGAAAGCCAAACACTCGAGACTCTCAAATCTTCCCCTTTTAATAAAATTCGTTTTTGTGTTTTCCCCAAGCGTTACCAATTTAACGAAAATGATCCGGCTACCTATCCTTTTCCGGGAGAAGTAAAACGAGAAACATCCCCAAAGTTTTCGTTAAGCCCCAGCAGCACGCCCCCGCCTGATTATTGGGATTTCAGCCAGTTTATTCCGGAATATTTTCAGCATCTGGAACAGCGTATCGCTGATCTGCAGGTACTCGGCATTGAGGCCGACCTGATCCTGTTTCACCCGTATGATTTTGGAGCATGGGGTTTTGACCGCATGCCAGCGGAAGTTAATGATCGGTACTTGAAATATGTGGTTGCGCGTTTTTCTGCCTATCGCAACCTGTGGTGGTCTTTCGCCAATGAATACGAACTGCTCTTCGATCGTAAGATGGAAGATTGGGATCATTATTTCCAGTTGGTACAACAGGCTGACCCCTACAACCATCTGCGTTCGATTCATAATATTAAGGAATTTTATGATCATTCCAAACCCTGGGTAACTCACACCAGTGTTCAGCATCATGATGTCGCTAAAGTGGCTGCCTGGCAAAAGCAATACGGAAGGCCAGTGGTGGTTGATGAGTGCGGTTATGAAGGTGATATTGATCAGTTTTGGGGCAACCTAACGCCCCAAGAAATGGTATTGCGCTTCTGGCTGGGCTTTGCAAATGGCGGCTATGTTGGGCATGGTGAGACCTACTTGAATAAAGAAGAAGTTTTGTGGTGGTCGAAGGGCGGAGAACTTAAGGGCGAAAGTATCGCTCGCATCGAATTTCTGCGTCGAATTATCGAGGCAGTCCCGGGTGCCGGTTTGGTCCCACTCAATTCAACTCGTTTTGAGGATATGGTTTCGATGTCCGAGGTGATGGCTCTGTTTTCAACGGTTAGTGAAGCCGCTGCCATGCTAGGTGCGGGAGCTTTCCACGCTGTTTCTGCCGGGCGCAGTGGAAGCGACTACTTCCTGCTCTATTTTGGTAACCACCAGCCTTCGTTCCTCGACTTTGCCCTCTTGCCGGGTAATTTCAAGATCGATATTATCGATACCTGGAATATGACCACCACCTGTTTTGTAGAAAAAGTCAGTGGAGCCGTAAAGGTAACCCTGCCTCGCCTGCCCTACCAGGCCATACGCATCGAACGCGTGGCCTGAACCAGGAGCCGACATGTTAAAAGTAAGTGATAACCGGCGCTTTCTGGTTGAAGCGGATGGAACCCCCTTTTTTTATTTGGGTGATACAGCCTGGGAGCTGTTTCACCGCCTGAGCCTGGATGATGCTGAGCGATATCTGGTAGATCGTGCCGCCAAGGGTTTTACGGTAATTCAGGCGGTTGTGCTGGCGGAGATCGATGGGCTGCATGTGCCCAACATGAATGGTGATACGCCCCTGATCGATGACGATCCGACCCGGCCCAATGAAGCCTATTTTGCACATGTAGATGCCGTGGTTAAAATTGCGGCTTCACTGGGGTTACAGATCGGTATGCTGCCAACCTGGGGCGATAAATGGAACCAGAAATGGGGCGTTGGTCCGGTGGTCTTCACCCCGGAAAATGCGCATGCTTATGGCGTTTTTGTCGGCCAACGCTATGCTCAAATGCCCATTATCTGGATTGTGGGTGGGGACCGACCGATTGAAAGCGACGAGCAGCGTTTGATCGTGCGCGCCATGGCCGAAGGGTTGCGTGAAGGTGATGGCGGACAGCACCTGATCAGTATGCATACCTGGGGTCCGCACTCTACTTCTGAATATGTCCACGACGAAACCTGGCTGGACTATCACACCTGCCAGAGCGGTCATGCGCGTAACTCTGACAATTATCGCTTCATCGCCGAAGATTACTCACTCGATCCCGTACGCCCATGTATGGACGCTGAACCCGGTTATGAAGATATGCCTGAAAATCTCAGAAATCTGGATGGCGGTTACCTGGATGATTGGGATGCTCGCAAAGCGCTCTACTGGGCACTTTTTGCCGGGGCACATGGGCATACCTATGGTTGCAATCCGGTTTGGCAGATGTGGTGTCCGGGCCGGAATCAAATTCTCTGGCCACGACGACCCTGGTATGAAGCTTTACAGTTGCCGGGTTCCAGTCAGATGCGGCACGCTCGTGCACTGCTGCTATCGCGCCCATATCTGGAGCGTATCCCAGACCAGTCGCTTATCGTTTCAGAAATTGGAACGGGTACGCACCATGTGCAGGCCACGCGTGACACGTTGGGACGCTATGCGTTGATTTACCTTCCGGCTGGTGATGAGGTTGAATTGGATCTGAGCAGGCTGACCGGGGAGAGGTTGACCGCAACCTGGTTTGACCCGCGCACAGGCCTTGCCAGAACCGTCGGCATTTTAAAAAAATCTGAAAGGATGAAGTTCATGCCGCCGTCAGGCGGGCTGGATTGGGTCCTGGTTTTGGATGATGAAGCCTGCCATTTTCCTGCTCCTGGCAGCAAATCATTATATTGAAATCTGTAATAACCACCTGGGTGATGAAACTGGTGGTTATTTTGTTCCTATTAGTAAATGGCTAAATTTAAGGAGAGTTTTTCATGGTTGTTCATCCCTGGCAAGAATACGAAATTGTTCTGACATCCGAACGGGAATATCCCAACCCTTACACTGAAATGGAAGTACAGGCAGACTTTACACACGAGAGTGGGCTGACCCTGCGCCGCCCAGCTTTTTGGGATGGTGGGCGCACATGGAAGATCCGTTTTGCTTCCCCTTTGGCAAATGGTCACTGGACCTGGCACAGCCAGAGTTCGGCTGTGGACACTGGTCTGAACGGGCAGTCCGGGGAGTTTACGTGCGAAACAGGGCCGGATACAGGCAATCGGTTTTACCTGCACGGCTTCTGGCGTATGTCCCCCGGGCATCGTAGTTTGATGCACGCTGATGGATATCCCGCCATCCTGGCTGCAGATACTGTCTGGGGTCTGCCCTGGCGTGCCACCGAAGATCAATGCAGGGTGTTTGCCAGCGATCGTCATACAAAGGGGTTTAATGGCGCCATGTTGATGAGTGTCCAGCCCGATATGCGTGCCAGTGGCCCCCGCAGCCGCACAGCTGATGAAGGTTTTGATGTGGGTTTTGAAGACCTTAGCAGCGGTCATATCAATCAGCTCAACCCAGTGTATTTCCAATCCCTGGATAAGTTGATCGATATCCTGGTGGCGCATGAGATCGTACCAATCTATCAGCCGGTTTTTATGGGTTTTGGTTGGAAGGGTCTGGATGTGGCTGGCCCCATCCTGCCTCCCACAGAATACGCCCGCTTTTGCCGCTATTTGGTCGCTCGCTATGGCGCGCGTCCCGCCATTTACCTGGTGGGAGGCGATGGTTCCGGCTATGAGGCGCCGGTGCCAGCAGGTGGAATGGAAGTACAGCTTTGGGATGCTTACCAGCAGCCGACCGGCATTCATTACCGCCCGCATGCAGATAACTGCGCCTGGCAGGATGCTGAATGGCTGGATTTTCAATGGTGTCAGACCGGGCACAGGGGTGAACATATCCCGGAACGCGTGACAGATATGTGGCGTAACACACCGGTCAAGGCTGTTGCTAATGGTGAGCCTTCCTATGAAAATACCAATTTGACTGGCAGAGCGGGTGGCTGGTGGCAGGGTCACGAAGCCTGGTCTAATCTGATGGCAGGTGGCACGATGGGGGTTTTCTATGGTGCAGGAAGCCTGTGGCAGTGGGCATTGCGTGCTGACGAACCGGGTCAATCTGCTTATTTCCTGGCACCGAATGCTGGCTGGCGTGAGGCGCTGGATTTTGAAGGCTCAAAATATGTGGGTCTGGTACAGCGCATTCTGGACGGTTTGCCTACCGCAGATATGGCTCCGAACTGGCAAGTTACTATTGGCCGGCGAGGTTTGCTCACTCCGGGTGTTCTGTATATTGGTTATACAGAGTCTGGTGGTCCGCTTGAACTGATATCCGGTGAACAAGTACCGCTGCCTTACCGTGTGATTGACCCACGCAATGGGGATATCCTCAAAGAAGGAGTGCGTGCCTCTGCCAATGAATGGATCCCGGATGATGGCGGCGGTCCGCGTGTCTATATCTGTTATGCTGGTTGGGTTTAGTCCGTTGCTTACAATTCGATTGCGCGCAAATAACCGTTTCGAGAGTTCGCAGAAGTTGTATTGATCTCATTCACTCAGAAACGACGATCAAACGATTCATAGCACGACTGGAGCAGTTAAGTTTCCAAGTTTTTGGTTTGGGAAACCCTGCTCCAGTCGTTTTTTACATAAATTTTAATTCATCCCAGGATGCATAGGATGAATTTGTAGGTGTTTCATTTATGGATAGTAATATTCAAGCACCAGACGTGGGCTGGAGGTACCTGCGTTTCCGCTGTAAAACTTTACATAATCGGCGGCACCATCGTCGTTGTCATACTTAACAAAGGCTAAGCGGAATTGCGTCAGTCCAAGGGTATTAATTTTTGCAATTCCCACAATGGAAATTGGGGCGCTGTACCAATCAGCATCCGGTGTCGGTCCAAATGTCCCAACCTGGCTTGCGCAGTTAGTAGTGTTGTTATATTTGAAGTCATCTACCTGTAAGAAGTGGGTGGCCCCAAACATACCCTTACAGACATTGGCTTTCAAACCAAGCCCCCAGGTAAAGGGATTATTATTTCCAACTAAATAGTTTGTTGCAGGACGCTTGATCTTAAGCGTGGCTTTGGTAATTTTCGCGCCAGCAGGCAGGGCTGTATTGAAAGAGAGAATGGCACGATATTGCCTATCGCGGGTTTCATCTCCAAGGTTGAAGGTGGGCAGCGTAGCATTTATTGAACCACCTACACCGCTTGATTCTGTGGATTCTAAGACCCAACCGTCTTTTGCGCCATCGGACTGACGGTATTCAGAAGTGATTCTTGGGCTAAATGTAGTATTGAGTTCAAGGTTTTGCGCCTGGCCGTAAAAACCAGCTACTTCAATGTAATAGACTGTTCCGCTGGTAACAAAAGTGCGTATGGCCGATTGATAATTACCCTGGTTAGAGTCAATATCATCGTTATAAGTAACTGTAGTTAAACTGCCTGGCGTCCCCGTCCATACCGACAACATACTGTCAAAGTTACTTCCGATGGTATTCGCCGTAAAATAACCATTAGTTGGTGGCGTAAATTTATACCAGACCGTATTAGAGCCCTGGTAGCCCTTATAGGTAGGGTCAGGAAAGCCAGGATCACTTAGTGCAGTAGTGGCACTGATGATATCCTGGGTGTTGCTATAGACCTTATTTACAGTCATCATCACTGCTGCGCTGATCTTGTCATTCGAAGGCGCGGGCGCTGGCAAAGGTACCAGGTCCATCTCGGTTGCAAGCGTGGCGTTGTTCACCTGCAAGCAGTTGGCTGCAGTAATAGCCTGTGTTCCACCTATTAAAGTGTTACAGGCTGTGTTGAGTGCATTGCGCAGGGAGCGGTAATTGGAAGTGGGGACCAGGATATTTGTCTGGGCTTCGTAGTAGATTGCAGCTGCCTTGGTGATGCCAATACCCGTGATGGTGGCTCCGTTAAACGTAGCGCCATCTGTGATCAGGTAAGCTGCTTTATTGCCCACGCCGCTGTTCCAATGCACGCCGCCGTTGTCACCCGTCCCGTTATAGTAATTTGGGCTGCCCATACGATCGGGGTCGCCGAATATGGTCGGATCCTTCATATTTCGGAACCCACCAGATTCTACTTCCTCTCCCATTACCCATTTGACGGCAGCGGTATCGATACCGTGTTTGTTAACCTGGTCAACAAACTCACCCCAGATATCGGAGAATGACTCATTGATTGCGCCTTGCTGTTGAAAATAAACCAATCCGGATTCATATTCCGTGACACCATGCGTCAATTCATGCGCTACCACATCATCGGCGACAATACTATGGGTACAACCATCTCCATAAGTCATCTGGTAGCCATTCCAAAAAGCATTGCAGTAGCCCGTATCATAATGGACAGTGGAGATAAGGGACATGCCAGCATTATTAATGCTGTTACGCTTATGGTATTTGAAATAAAAATCGTATGTATCGCCGGCGTAAAGATGGGCTTTGACTGCATCTGTATCACCAGCTGAAGTACCAGCCGAACAAGTTGGGTCGCTTTCATTGCAGACCAGGGTGCCCGGTTGGGATAATGTATTACCTGCTGTGTAGGTTTTACGATCTTTAATGTTATCCAATTGATTGATGCTTAGAGCAACTGTGCCTGAATGGGCATCGAGTAAGACCAGTTCGCGGATGGGTGCCAATTCCCGCGGGGTTACTTCCATGCGCCAGACCAGCGCTGGTGCGGCAGCCTTTTCCTGGAATAAAGAGGGGCTGTATATGGATAACAGGGGAGCGCTGGTTTGCAGTGAGTCAACGGCAACCTGGTATTTATCGGCCACCATTTGCATGGCGGTTTGTTGAGCGGAGGGTGCATCAACCTTTGGTTGCATATTCAATTTTGCGATGGGCAGGATATCGCCGTTAACCAGAATAACCGCATTATTAGAAGTGAGTTGAACCAGCAGCTGTCCGCCAAATACGGGAACACCCTGATAAGTTTGCTGGAAACGGACAACCGAGCGACCATCTGGAATTTTCTTCTGGCTCAGCACAGACAGGTCTTTAGCCTGATCACTTACGCCAAAAAAAGAACCACACTCTGAAAGATAGCCACGGGCAGCCTTATCTGGTGAAGCGGAAATTAAATTTTGTTCAGCCTGCATAAGTGGTTGGCTCGCACCGATCCCCACGAAATTCATCTTGCCGGTATAGATGTTAGTAGCAGGTTGGGCATCCAGGCCAAAACATTGGCCCATTTGTTGCTGTAAATTGGCGTTCAACGCAGAATTGTTTTCAGCGGTTTTTGATTCTGCTAGCGCAGATTGAAAGTTAACACTTGTCATGACCATCACTAAAACGATAATTACTGCTAACAGACGTTGCCAACGGGTACCTGACACAGACATAATCATTCTCCTATAAATTATTGTTTTGCTCGAAATGTAGGTGTTTCCCAATACAAAAAAATATGGATGTATGTGTACTATTACCTCCCAATATTAAAGAACTTTATGGTTATTTTAGCTAAACAGAAACCGATTGCGCAGGTTTTAGTTGACAAAAGAATGAAATTTGGTATTTACTCACGGGGAGAGCCACACTGAACAATGTTGGTTCCCCGAAGAGAAAGAAGATATTTTTTGTGGATTTTTGCACGCGGAAATCGCGCTCCAAAAATCCACTTGCAGGGGAAACCATTGATTAGCATTCGCCGTGCTGCTAATATTAGCATTGTGAAAACAAAACTGCGGAAGCCGTGAGTAAATACGAAATTTTACCTTATTTGTATTATCTCATGATTCTGTAATCCATGAGGTAGGTTTCGGCCCAAAGAATAGAGCCTAAAAAAATCCACCCTGCACGGTATTTTGCTATAATTGATGGTGATATTTGTTGAAGAAGGTTCGGAAAGTAGAGCGTAGGCTTCAGATTTTGTGCCTTTTGGTATTTTCCCAACATTTCTAAATTCAGGCACTAAAAAAATAATGTATTTACTCACGGGGAGTTCTCCCCAAAAGCCAAAAAGATTTTTTTGTGGTGTTTTGGAGCGCGTTCCGCGTTCCAAAACACCACCTGCGGAGCAAACCATCGATTCATGTTCGCTTACGCGGCAAAATCAAGCTGGCTTGGTCTCGAAGTGAATATCCGGTGAGTAAATACAAAATAATAGTGGATGATGTAACAAAAAGGAAGGCCATTCACATAGAAGAGTGGCCTTCCTTTTTGTTGTTCTTTATGATCTGATTTATTCGTGCTGGTAGACATCCCACTTCATGTAAGTGGAGAGAGCTTCATTTAGTACGGGCGCCACATGGTCCATGGTCATGGCGACATGGTGTTCAAAACCGCTCTTGCACAGGTGTGCCAGCAGTTTTTGCAGGTTGGGTGTGTAAACCACGGCGCGATGCCCGAAAGTATCCAGTGGATCGTTGGTGATTTCACCTTGACCAGTATAGGCGCGGATTACACCGTTAACATCATCTGTGCTGACGCGGGCATAAGTCATGGCACCAGCTGCTGCGCGGCCATCCATGGCGCCATAGGTGTTTTCTTCGCCGAGGGTGGTACCCAGAATAGGAGCGGTTTTGATTTCAATTTCTGGAACAAACGATTTGGCCCAGTTTCCGCAGTGAAAAAAGACACAGCGATCCGGATCATCGGCATAATTGTTATTCCAATCCACCAGCGCACTGGGGGAACCGGAAGCCAGCTGCAGGGCGTACATCGAAACTACTCCGGTGATATCTACTTCGCAGGCCGAAGGCATGAGCTGGTTGCTCATCATGCTCATCAGGGTGCAGGCATTGATGCCGTAATTTTTCTGGATGGAGGTCCAGCACTGCAGCGCGGTGGCTTGCAGATCATTGTTCTTCATCCAGTCATCAATCACAATCCCAAGTTTTGCCATACGCAGCATGGCGGGGGATGGAACGGTATCATGTTTGGCATAAACGTGAATTTCTTCCAGCTTGCTTTTCACGCGGGGTGAGTCATCGCTCAAGCGGGCTGAATCGCCCAGAATCTCTGAGAGATCAATTGTGGCGACTGTGATACCGGATGCTTGCAGGATTTTTTCGCTGTAGCGTACGGTCTGGAAAGAGCCGGGTCGGGCACCAATCGCACCGAGGCGTACGGAACGCAGTCCATTTACCACCCGGCAAACGCCAAGAAATTTGGTCAGGTCCTTTTTGAATAATTCAGAGGTCGGCTTGCAAGTGTGCAGGCTGGTCAGTGTGAATTCATAACCATATTGGCGCAGGTTGTTGCAGACCGAGATCTTGCCGCAGAAAGCATCCCGCCGGCGCTCCACATTGAAGGCGCTCAGATCGTCGGGGTAGGCTTGCACCATGATCGGGACATTCAGGCCGGAGAGCTTGATTGTATCGGCCACCCCTTTTTCATCACCGAAATTTGGCAGTACAACCAGCACACCTTGAATACGTTCACGGTTGGTCTTAAACAATTCGGCGCAGGCTTTGGAGTGGGCATAAGTTTCGACTGAACCAAGTTTGGTCTCGTTTTCGGCCAACATTACACCTTCGATGTTTAGTTCCTGAAAAACGGCCAGAATATCCCGTCTGGCTTCCGTGACGAGGTGATCGGGGAAAAAGTCGCGGTTACCAAAAATTACTCCCAGGGTAGTTTTCATGAATTCTCCTTAAGTAGTGAATTATTATAAAAAATAAATTTACTTTTCCGTTTTCGCCCGGAACGTTGTGCGCGGGCGTATATGCTAAAAGTTTGTTTATTTAGGCTGATAGAGGACTTTTTGCACTGCAATCAGCCAGCCGTCAAATAGTTTGATTGTTTGGGCTGGGTCCAGTGCGGCAGTATATTCTGTAAAGCTGAATGGAATTTCCTGTAAATCTTCCAGTGAAGTATAGATTTGCAAGCCAAGTGCGCCGCTGAAAACGGCTCCCAATGCGGAAAGTTCCGGGGTTTGCGCGGCTCGCACTGTTAACTGGTTCATATCAGCCACGAATTGCATCAGAAAGGCATTGCGGACAGCTCCGCCATCAGCGTGAACCACACTCAGGTCTACTCCGGCGTCTTGGCCCATGGCCTTGAGTACATCTGTGATGATATAGCCAATTGATTCAAGTGCGGCGCGGACAATATGTGCGCGCGTGGTGGAAGGTGTCATACCTAAAATTGCAGCGCGTGCATCAGGGTACCAGTAGGGTGCACTAAGCCCAACAAATGCCGGAACGAAATAGACACCGTCGCTATCTGGAATGGAGCGGGCCAGTATTTCGGTCTCAGCCGGATCGGTGATCAACTGCAACTGGTCCCGCAGCCAGGCGATGGTGGCTCCGGTGTAGTTGATAATACCCTCAAAGGCATAAGTGGGTTGTCCATTCAAGACCCAGCCCAGTGCTGTCAGCGTTCCATGCTCCGATAGGTGTTTTTTGTGCCCAATGTTGAGTAAAACTGATGACCCAGTGCCAAATGTCACCTTGGCACTACCCGGTTCAAAACAGCGTTGGGCAAACAGGGCCGCCTGAGAATCGCCCATGACGCCATAGATGGGGATGCGCCGGTTCAGGTAACCCAGCAGGTCGGTATCACCGTACCAGGCTGAACTCTCACGCACTTCCGGTAGTTCGCCGAACTCTAAATCGAACACTTTACACAAGCTCTGACTCCAGGCCAGTTTTCCAATATCATAGAAGAGCGTGCGCGAGGCGTTGGTATGATCAGTTGCATAGACTTTGCCACCGGTCAAGCGATAGATCAGATAGGTGTCAATCGTGCCGAATAATGCGCTCCCATCTTTGAGCCGATCGCGCAGATCGGGATGGGTATCCAAAAGCCAGCGTAATTTGCTGGCAGGGAAATAGGTGTCGATTTTTAGTCCAGTATGTTTATGGACAAATTCGTCCTTGCCGGTATTTATCAATTGAGTGCATAATTCGGTTCCACGACGGCACTGCCAAACAATGGCATTGTGGAGTGGTCGCCCGGTTTCCCGGTCGAAAAGTACAAAAGTCTCACGTTGATTGGTGATGCTGAGCGCCAGCAGATTATTCTGTTGGTTGGCGTGGCGTTGTAATAGATCTGAAGCCACTTTCAGCGTGTTTCTGAATATTTCATCGGCATCATGTTCCACCCAACCGGCGCGTGGATATATTTGGTGGTGAGAAAGTGCTTCTTGATCCATGAGCGTGCCATCTGACGTGAAAAGCAGCGCTTTTGTGGCGGAAGTACTCTGATCGATGGCAAGGAATAGACCGGATTGTTGGTTCATATTTATTCCTTTTTCAAGAGTTCCACGGCGGTTTGTGCCAGACCCTGGGGTGTTATTCCATAATGTTTGAAAATTTCAGCCTGACTGCCTGTAACGGTGTGTTCATCCGGAATGCCGACGATACGCAGCAAGCGGAAGACACCGGCCTGCATCAAAAATGAAGCTACCCGGCTGCCCAGTCCGCCATTAACACTGTGTTCTTCCACTGTAATCACTACTTTCGAATTTGCCACGGCCTGTTCGACAGCTGCTTCATCAAATGGGCGGATGCTGTGCAAACTCAACACACAGCAGCTGAACCCCTGTTCCGCCAGAATCTGACTGGCCTGGAAGGTTGGCGCTACAGTCTCACCCGTGGCAATCAGTGCTATATCATAGTTTTGTTTTTGAGGTGTGAGTTGAATTGCCTTACCAATTTCAAAGTGAGTGTCTGCAGGATGCAGGTTGGGCATGGCTTTTTTGCCAAAACGGATATAAAGTGGTCTGGGGTGGTTTATGGAAGCGCGGATTACTCCGGCGGTTTCGAAATTATCGGCTGGGACGACGATATCGATATTGTTAATAGCTTGTAGTGCTGCAAAATCGTGCAGGGAATGATGGGTAGTTCCCAAAACGCCATAGCTGACGCCCGCACTGATCCCGATGACTTTTACAGGGTGGTCGGAGTAGGCTACATCGTTCTTGATCTGTTCCAGAGCCCGGGCGGTCAGAAAGCAGGCTGGCGAAACTACAAAAACATTTTTCCCCATCGAAGACAGACCGGCTGAGACGCCTACCAGGTTCTGCTCGGCGATCCCGATTTCTACTAACTGATCGGGGTATTTATCGGCAAAGCCGGTCATCTTTCCGGATCCACGAGAATCACTGGTGGTTACCAGAATATTGTGGTTATTAGCTGCCAATTCAATCAAAGTGCTGGCGAAAACATCCAGGTTTGCCAATCCCATTGAATTTTTATTCGAGTCCATCGACTGCCTCCAGGTCTTTTTCAGCCAGTCCTAATTCCCTCAAGGCAATCTGAAACTCAGTTTCCGTTGGAACCTTGTGATGCCAGGGGGCTTTATCTTCGATGAAGCTGATGCCCTTACCCTTGGTGGTGTGTGCTAGAACCAGGTTCGGTTTGCCTGCTTCAAAAGGTAATTGAGAAAACAAATCCACCAGGGCCAAAACATCGTTTCCATCTACAGGTCGGACTGCATATCCGAAGGCTCTGAACTTATCTTCCAACGGTTCCATTGCCATCACGTCTTCGGTGCGCCCGCTGATCTGCAGGCTGTTCCGATCTATGATTGCCACCAAGTTGTCTAATTTATAATGAGCTGCGCTGGCTGAGGCTTCCCAAATGGAACCTTCAGCCAATTCACCATCGCCCATGATGGTAAATATCCGGTTTGCCCGCCCATCTTTTTTTGCCGCTAATGCCATTCCAACTGCCAGAGCCAGACCGTGTCCCAGGGCACCGGTGTTTTGCTCAATGCCCGGCACATCCCGGGTTGGGTGACCGGTGAAGTGTGAGCCATATTTTTCAACCGTTTCGAGAGCTTCCCAAGGAAAGAAGCCTTTGTCTGCCAATACTGAATATAACGCTTCCACCGCATGGCCTTTGCTGTGAATATAATGATCCCGATCGATCTCTCCAAAGTTTTCCGGTGTAATGTTCATAACGTGATTGTAGAGTACATTTAATAAATCAACACAAGAAAGACTGCCACCGATATGTCCGGCTTTTGCAGCAAATATCAGTTTTAGGAGTGTTTTGCGGTACAGAAGCGATTTCGCTTGGAGGTTAATATAATAATCAGTGGGATGGATAATGTCATTTTTCATAATTAGCCTGAATAAATATTCCGGGGTGTGATAAAATTCATATAGCGTAATCATACATCGCAGGGCTGAATAAATCAACGATTTATGAATATATATTCAAGTTTTAGTAAGCATTCAAAGGAAAATTTTTATGCCGCGTATTGATGAGTTACGGTTGATTGCTCGTGTGGCGCGTATGTACTATGAATGGGACATGCGACAGTCAGAAATTGCCAAACAACTTGATCTATCCCAGGCCACTGTTTCACGATTACTGACCCGTTCAAAGGAAGAAGGTATTATCCGGATTTCGGTCAATTTACCCAGTGGAGTTTATACCGAGTTGGAAGAAACCCTGGTTAAAAAATTTGGTTTGCGCGATGTAATTGTTGTGGATAGCTTGGATGATAACGAGAAATTGATCCAGCGTGATCTGGGGGCTGCCACGGCCTATTACCTGGAATCCGCAATTCGCCCAAATGAAATCATTGGGATTTCATCCTGGAGTGCAACACTTCTGGCGTTGGTGGACGCTTTGCATTCATTATCAAAGAAACCTGGGGTGAAAGTGGTTCAACTTTTGGGCGGGGTTGGCAACCCGGCTGTGGAAGCGCATGCCACCCGCTTGACTTCGCGTATGGCGCAATTGGTCAATGGAGAAGCAATATATCTACCTGTTGCCGGTGTCTTGTCTACTGAAGCGGCAAGAGATGTATTGATGGCGGATGAGGTAACCCAGCATGCCACCCGTTTGTTTGATCAGGTCACAACAGCATTAGTTGGGGTTGGGGCTATTGATCCATCACCTCTCCTGGCTCAAAGTGGCAACATTTTTTCCCCACAGGAGTTAAATTTATTACGCAAAGAAAAAGCTGTTGGCGATATTTTATTGCGTTTTTATGGTCAAAATGGGGAGTTGGTGCAGACTGGATTGGAGAAGCGCGTTATCTCCATGACATTGGAGCAATTAAGCAAGGTAAACCGTGCGGTTGGGGTGGCTGGTGGATTTCGGAAATATGCAGGTATTTTAGGTGCGCTGCATGGGCATTGGATTAATATTTTAGTTACTGATCATTTCACCGCTGAGCGGTTAGTGAAAGAGTAATTTTTTTACTCAGCCCAAAGCGTGCCTGGGTCTAGAATACAAAGTATTTTGTCTGTGGTATTTTCTTCGTCAAAAGCACTGGGTGGCAGTACGTTTGTCCGCGCGTATGTTCTATAATTTATGCTATACTTTAATGTAATATGGAGCTGTTGCGTGGATATTGGCCTGAATGGACGAAAACTTTGCAGAAACTTGGACTTGCAGAGTTTGTAGTCTGGGCGCTTGAAGTCGCCGGTCCCTTGAATATTGTTGGGGCGCAGATGCTCTATATTAGTGAGCCTTTTTTTTCATCAAATTCCAGTCAGAGCCTTAATGCGCTGGCAACATTACTCGAGCAAGAAGATGAAGCCAGAGCTTTCATCGATTTGCTGAAAGGAAACGCTTCGTGACTTCCATCGGTTTAGCCGGGTTGAGTATTGTTATTCTATCGGCTATTGTCCTGACTCTCTTTGCTTTACTTAATCATCGGTCTCCGTTGTCTTTTCGAAGTATTCGCGCTTTTATTCGTATCCAGCGCGCTGCTCGTCTGGTGGTGGAGGATGGCACGCGGCTCCATTTTTCCCTGGGGAGTGGCAACCTCTTATCTCAGGCGGGCGCATCTGCATTGTCCGGGCTGGCGCTGCTGCGTCGTCTGGGGGAATTTTCTTCACTCAGTGATCGTCCTTCGTTTGCCACATCCGGAACAGGCTTGCTTAACTTATTAACACAAGATACGCTGCGTGCGGCGCATGCGGCTGTAGCTGTGGATCAGAATTTTGATATGAGTAATGCGCGTATGACAGGTATTACACCGTTTTCTTATGTTGCCGGGGTTATGCCTATGATCCGGGATGAGAATATTTCTTCAAACATTATTATCGGGAATTTTGGCTCTGAAGTAGGTTTGTTAATCGATGCTGCTGAAAGGCAAAACGCGACAGTCATCGCGGCCAGTGAGAGTCTGACTGCCCAAGCGGTTTTATTTGCTTCGTCACCCGAAACGCTGATTGGGGAAGAATTGTTTGCAGCGGGTGCTTACCTTAATGCGGATTCGCTCCACTCGGCCAGCCTTTTACTACAGGATATTATGCGCTGGCTTATTATCTTTGCCCTGCTTGTGGGTGCTGGGCTGAAATTGGTAGGTATGGTGTGAAACGCTTTTTTCCGGCTATAAATGCCGTAATTGCCATCAGTGTCGGGACGATTGTTCTGCTCGGTTATTTTATTGATCTGCCTGCGGTCAGTGGTTTTCGGATCTTGATTTTTCGATGGGCCATTATCCTGGCGGGTGTGGCCGTTTTGATTGGTATTTGGAACCTGTATTCGGTTCACCTTCGTAAAATTCATGAACGCAAGACCGGGTTTGTCAACAGCCTGGTCCTATTGTTTTTTTTGCTAATCACTGCCCTTGTAAGTGTTGTCCCGGCGCTTAAGCCGTTTCAGAGTTTATTGTTAAATGGTATTCTGGTTCCTTCGGAAATCAGTCTGGTAGCTGTTTTGGCAGTAACACTGATTTACGCCAGTTTACGCCTGTTACGGGGTAATGGTGGTCTACCATCCATTCTTTTCTTGGTAACTGCATTTCTTATTTTGATTGGTACGGGCCCGTTGCCATTTTTAGGGCAATTACCAGTTTTGAGTGATTGGGTGCGTCCATTTATTACCAACACGCTGGCATCAGGTGGTGCGCGTGGTATTTTAATTGGGGTAGCCCTGGGCACACTTACCACCGGCTTACGTATATTATTGGGTGCTGACCGGCCTTATGGGGGCAAATGATGAACGATGTTCTTTGCCCGGTCTGCGGACATGCCAATCCTGATCTGGTGGAAAAATGCCAATCCTGTGGTGCGGTTCTTGAGAAAAAACCGACCAGACCTCTGCCTCCCAATTACAGCGCAGATATGCTCGAAGGTCTTTCTCATTTGGAAGATGACGAAGAGGATGAGGATCAACTTCCTGATTGGCTAAAAAACATACAAAATAGTCTGACAGGATCAGTCGAACTTGTTCCAACCAATAAACCGCTGTCAGCTCCAGAATTACCCGTTGGTCAGGTAATTGAGCCTCAGGAACCGGAACCATCCGCAAATATTTTGGGCGAAACTAACGCTGCCACCCTTGATTGGTTGGATGCGCTTTCTCCAAGAGCAGAAACCCGTAGTAGTGAATCTGCTTTTGGTTCTGATTCCCCAAAACCAGAGCCGGACCAGGCCATTTATGCTGATCTGCCAGATTGGCTGGCTGCGCTGACCTCTACCAACCAACAACCGACTGCTCCTAATCAGGCTGAATCTGCAGTGCCCGAAAAGCAACCAGATCTAGCGGGAGACCATTCTGATTGGCTTTCCAGCCTGGGCGGTGATTTTATTAGTGAAGAACCAACTGCTGCGGATGATCAAGGTTCGTCTATCAAGTCAGAAACGCCCGATTGGTTGGAAAGAATGAGTGCGGAAGCAGCATCACCTGGGATGCCGTCTCAATCAGAAATAACTTCATCAGCTTCTCCCATCCCGGATTGGTTGTCTGAGATGCAGAATGCCGTACAGTCTCCCGTTCAGTCTGTCATTCCTGATGGAGCTGCTGTTTCGGCGCCAGATGATTTGCCCGGTTGGCTGGCAGCCCTGCAAAACTCCTCGTCTGCTGCAGGTGAGCCGAATAGTGAGCCAGTTGTGCCAGGTTCAGAAGCCTTAACCCAGCCAGGCGACTTACCTGATTGGTTTTCCAATTTGCAAGCTTCCAGTCAGGCACCCGTTGAACCAGAGGGTGTGCAATCTGGATCGGTAGCGCCTGCTCCTGAATTCGGGACTTTGCCAGATTGGTTATCCAATTCGCAGAGTGTAACGCAGCCCACTATAGAATCTGGTGTTGGGTCTGCAGCGGAGCAGACAGCTACGCTTGAACCGGGTATTTTGCCGGATTGGTTGTCTGGGTTGCAGGGAGATTTGCAAAACCCGGTCGAATCGTTGCCTATTCCAGAAGCACAAGAACCCATCAATACACCACCATTTGTTGGGATGCTTAATTCGACTTCCTCCGAAGAACAAACTTCATCCGAACCGGTTTTTTCTGAGGAAAAACCTTTTGACACCGATGATTTGGTTGGGATTGTTATTCCAAATATGGGTAATGATTTGCCGGACTGGATTTCTAACCTGGTTATGACAGAGCAAGTGGAACCGGAGCCTGGTAAAGCGACTGTCAGCTCTGTATCTTCAGATGGGGAAGCCATTCCTTTCTTGAATACCTTAGTACCGGTTGTCCAACCTGATGCTATTTCTGCCCTGTCTCCATCAGTGGGTGAGACGAATAATCTGCCCATCTCTGATGAAGAACAAAACATTGATTCGATCCTTTCCATGGATACACCAGATTGGCTGTCTGGTTTCAAGTCTTCAGAACCCGAGTCGAGCGATGCAAAGCCTGAGCTTGAGACAAAGCCCGAGCCTAATGACCTGAGCTCGGAAGAACTGCCATCCTGGGTACAGGCGATGCGTCCAATGGCAGCCTTTGTTTCCCAAACTGTGGATGCGGATGACCAGAATATCGAAAACCAGGGTCCATTGGCAGGTTTGCGTAGTGTTTTGCCTACTCAGCCGAGCCTTGTAGAAGTACACCCATCCAAGGCTTATTCGACCAAGTTATTTACAAATGAAACCCAGCAGGCGCAAGCTGCGTTATTGGAAAATTTATTAAAATCTGAAAATACGCCCCAAATTTTTTCCAAGCGTTCTGAAAAAAGGATAGTTCGTCCGCTGCGTTGGTTGATTGCGTCTGTTTTGCTTCTGGTGGTTATTGTTACTATTGCACTGGGTTCGAAGATATTTCCGGGACCTGCCAAACCTGCGGTAAATAGTCCCGTTGGGATGTTTTTTAATACGGTTACTGGTTTGCCGGATGGTGCTCCTGTGTTGGTGGTACTGGATTACGAGCCGGGTTTCGCTGGAGAACTTGAAATCGCTTCGATGCCTGTATTTGAACAGTTGATGAGTAAGAATTCGCGCCTCGTTTTTGTTTCATCGTCTCCATTGGGTGGTTTGATGGCTGAGCGCTTGATTCAAAAACTAGCGCGTGTGCATGCTTACCAGGAGGGCACCCAATATATCAATCTTGGCTATTTGCCAGGTGGAGCAGCCGGGATCAAGGCTTTTGCTGACGAACCCGGTTCTACATTGGGATCGGATGCCTTGGACGGTAATATGTGGAACTCGCCCGTGCTGAAGAATGTGGTGATCAATTCGGAAATTCGTTTGTCCAATTTTACGGTGTTGATTGTGGCAACGGATAACCCGGATACCGGTCGTTTATGGATCGAACAAGCCCAACCTGTGTTAATGTCAAAACCGATGCTGATGATTGTCAGTGCCCAGGCAGAACCGATGATATATCCCTATCTGCTATCCGGGCAGGTAAACGGGCTGGTATCTGGATTGGAAGGTGGCATGTTGTATGAAAGTGTTCGTGGGGTTTCCGGGCAGGCTCGGGAAAATTGGGATGCTTTTGGTGCCGGGATATTGTTGACGGAGTTATTTATTTTGGTTGGCGGAGTCTGGAGTCTGATTTCTGGATTACTTGCCCGTCGCGCTTTGAATGAACAGGATGAGGCCTAAATGTTGGGCGCAATTCAACTTGATTTGATTACAGGCTTTCTCAGCTTTCTATTCACAGTGCTCATCCTGAGTTATCTCGTGGGAGATAACCCAGCTTTTCGGCTTGCCATCCATGCATTTATTGGGGTGTCGGCGGGTTATGTTGCCATGGTGGTTTTTCGCCAGATAATTATTGATAAATTATTCCTGCCGCTTGCAACGGG
>CAYWXS010000025.1:0-68541 GCA_964462245.1 uncultured Anaerolinea sp. | reverse complement strand
CAGGCAGATCCAGGTCTGGGCCGAGATCGAGCCGCCCATGCTGGTCGATCTGGAAGAGCCGGTTTACCAGCTCCTGCCGGCATCTGACAAGGGCGCCGGCGGGCAGCCGGTGCGTTTTACCCGCCTGGACTGGCAGCCGGAAGAGATCGTGGACGCCACCCAGAAACGCGGCCTGCTGGTCTCAAAGGAATGGCTCGACCTGCTCAACCCGGACCGGGCGATTGGGGAGTTCAAGCAGCCGGTCATGCCGCTCAAAAAAGGACATATCGCCATGTTGATGGCCTCTGGCATGATGGGTACCCTGCACCTGAAGGATGAAGACGGCCGGCCGATGCTGGTCAAAGGACGGGTGGTCAAGGTCACTGAGAAGGTGGAAGAGACCGAAGGCAAGGATGGCAAATCCGTAACTGAGATCTACCGTGATCGTTTCGTCTCAACTGTGGCTGTGGTGCGCCAGAGCGGTATCGAGTTGATCGACAAGGTCGAGCCGCTCTCAAAATTCATGCACAAGTATGGCGACCAGCTTGGCGCGCACATCCTGTCCACCTATCGGCCGATCTACAACTTTGACCCGACGCCTGGAGAAGTAGCTATTCTGGATACGCTAGGAACCAATCGCAAACCACTACCAGGGCAGGAGAAGGCGGGACTGCTGCCAACACAGCGGCATGTTGCCACGGCCGTCGCCAGGGCCATCCGCAAGCATGGCGTGGGCAATGTACAGGGTGAAATGGGCGTGGGGAAAACGGCCCTGAGTACCGGCGTGCTTGATCTACTGGATGCCTACCCGGCCATTGTGCTCTGTCCGCCGCACCTGGTTCCCAAGTGGATTCGCGAGATTGAAGAAACCATCCCGGGTGCAAAAGCGATGGAACTGACCCGCATCGGGCGCAATGCTGATGACCCGGGCGACATCAATGATGTGCGCCGCTTCCTGAGCTTGTACCGGGCAGGCAAGCTCGGCAGCAAGGCAGTGGCGGTCGTGGCGCACACCTCGGCCAAGTATGGCGCTGGCTGGGAACATGCCTTCACCCGGCAGCGCCTGCTCAACCGCTGGGAAGACGCGGTGGTGAAACGCCACATCCTGCAGAATGAACGCCCGGAAGCCATTCAGGCGCTGTGCTGTCCGAAGTGCGGCGCGCCCATCCAGATCGAAGAAGCGGGCGGTGTGACTTTTACAGCCACATCCATCGATGACCTGGGCGACAAGCGCCGTTTCTGCCATGCGCTGATCCCCGGCTACGAGCTTGGCGCGGATGGCAGGTTGAAGCGGGATGAACACGGCGACCCGGTCTGGGGAACACGGATTTGCGGAGAGCCATTGTTCCAGTTCACCGGCCGGCGTTGGGCGATCGCGGAGTACATCGCCAAGCACGCCAAGGGCGCATTCAAGCTGTTGATCGCGGACGAAGTGCACGAATTTTCTGCGAAAGCATCGGACAGGGGTATCGCCTTTCATCAACTGGTGGCTTCCAGTAGATACACCTTAACCCTGACTGGCACGTTTTTCGGGGGAAAGAGTTCGTCCATCTTCTGGCTGCTGCATCGCCTGAACGCCGGTGTGCGCAAGGACTTCGCCTTCAACGATGAAAAACGCTGGGCCAGGCTCTATGGTGTGCTGGAAATGACCCGGCAGAAGAAGCGCAGTGATGATGACGATGAAGATGGTTTTACCGGCAACCGGCGCTATCAGAATCAGGCCAAAGAACGCCCTGGTATCTCGCCAGCCATCGTGAACCGCCTGTTGGACACGACGGTCTTTCTATCCCTGAAAGACCTGGGGCTTTCCCTGCCACGTTATACAGAAGAAGTTGCTGCCCTGACGATGGAAGAAGAACAGGGCAGCCAGTACCGGGGAATGGCTGGCAAACTGCGCGATCTGGCCATCAAGAACCGGCGTTATCTCTCGACCTGGCTGCAGTGGACGTTGGCGCGCCCGAATTCCGCCTTCCGCGATGAAGTCGTACAGATTGACGAAATCGACCAGGCTGGCGAATTTGTGCGCAAGCTGGATTTGATGCAGCTGCCGGCCGTGGTGGGTGACGATCATCTACCCAAAGAGCAGTGGTTGGTGGATTTCTGCCGTTCCGAACGCCAGCAAGGTCGCAAGGTGCTGATCTATGTGCGTCAGACGGGTACCCGCGATATACAGGATCGCATCCTGAAAGTCCTGCGGGATGGAGGGGTGCGCGCTGAGGTGCTGTCTTCGGGGATCAATCCGCGCAAGCGTGAGGAGTGGATTACCCGGAGGGTGTTTGGGCTGGATGCGCTGATCACCAACCCACGGCTGGTGGCCACCGGGTTGGATTTGGTGGCGTTTTCATCGGTGGTGTTTTTTGAGATCGAATACTCCTTATATACGCTTTGGCAGAGTCTTCGGAGAGTGTGGCGATTAGGCCAGTTAAGACCCGTCAAGGCGGTGTTCTCGGTCTATCACGGCGCGATGGAATCGCAGGCCCTGGCACTGATAGGGGCAAAGATGAAAGCCGCCCAGCTTTTGTACGGGGACGAAGTTGGGGGTGCCATCGTCCAGGAAGACGACGGTGACATCCTGATGAAGCTGGCGCGTGAGGCGCTGGATGCCGCCGATTTGCCGGATCTGCAGGCGCTCTTTGCGGATGAAGTGGTTGTGTCCAACTCGCCGCTCGGCTGCCCGACAGCCGTGAGCGTGACTCTGCCAGTACCGACCCAGGTACCCACGGTTTCATCCTGGACGGATTGGATGTCTCAGCGCGGCGGGGCAGGCAAAGCTTCCCCCGGCCGGACACGTAACAAGCCAGCGGGGAATAATCAGATCTCGCTGTTCTAAATGATACAGCCGTCAGGCAGGTATGGCCTGGCGGCTGTACTTTTCACAGGAGGCAGAGCATGAAAGGAAAACCGAAGTGCAAGAAGTGCGGTCGGGTGTTGAAATCCCCTCTCAGTATTGCGCTGGGCATGGGGCCAAAGTGTGCAGGAATATCTCTTGCCAAAGGCCAGGATGTACGTGTGGTCAATCGCCGAAGCTCGGGGGTTGCCTATGCTGGTCCGGAAATTGGAAGTGTACAAACACCGCTCATCCCATCCAGCAAACCTGAGAAGAAAGTGTCAAAAAGGGAACTGGTCCGAAAGCAGCGATCTGAGCGCCGGCGCTTGTTTGAACAGCGCAAGTCATTTCAGTGCGGTTTCCTGGCGGGTGGAAAAACGCCGCTGATTTATGAGCCGGCTGGCGAAAAAGAATGGAAGGATAAAGCGAGCGGAGGGGTTCTATCTCAAGAACGGCTGCAGGATTACCTGAAACGCTACCGGTTTATCTGAAAGTGAAGCCCCTGATGGTGAAAACAGGGGCTTTTTTGCTTTAAAAGGGGCTTTTGTGTTACATATTTGATACCATGGTCACTATCAGTCTCCGTCTATTGGTTGATACTCATTAGCAGCGCGGTTTGATTTTTTTGCAGATTGACTAGCGTTCGATCCACTATGCTGTTGCTCATGCAACTAAATTGTTACCTTTCCTTTGGTTTGAACCTGGCCCGGATTCCTTTACTTCTCGCGCATCAAATCATCAGGAATCCGCACCTCTTGTTACTTTGTTTAATTTACGTCTCGATGTTACTTAAATTTTGTCGGTTGATAAGCTAACGCACTTGTGGTGGAATTTCTTATTTTTCTACAGATTTGCTAGAAAGCACACTCCGGAAGAGAATTGGAGAGCGGGGTGTTTTTGATTTGTTATCGTTTTACAGGTGCAATGCACTTCCATGGCGGAAACGTGTGCTGGTTTGATGGGGAAGTGCCTTGCACATTAATCCGGCGTTATTTTCATCTTTTTAAGACTAAACATGCAAACCTGTCATGAAACTGGGGAGCAAGTCGGATGTATATTTTTTTGTGGGGATGATATTTCGTTGACCGGACCTGGCATCTATATATCGCAAAAGTTCGTCTCCCAATGGATTTTTATTTCTGTCAATTTTTATACCATCGAAAAACATGATATGCCAGGTTAATGGCTCGTTGGCTTCCTCAGCGACTAAAAATGGAGATAGGTTGACCCAAGAATTATTAGCTATGACTCTGAGGTATGGTTGATCACAAATCAAAGGAGCTGCAAGTGTGGTTTTAAATTTTGGCAAGGTACTACTTTCCCCTGTGAGCAATATTCCATCTATTTCAAATAAATTACCATCAAAGCGAAATTTTGTTGGCATAACAATTTCAAAGTTGAGATTTTGCCATAGCTTTTTTACAAATGATTTCAAGTGTGTTTCGATATTATTTAAATGTTCAATTGCTTGCCGTTCGGATGGTTCGGTTCCATGCGCAATATCATTCCGTAATTGAATGATGGACGATAAAAAGCCATTATCAAATGAGCTATTAATTTGATAAAAAGCTGTTTCCTTCGATAAAAACTTTGAAATAAACTGTCGAGTCTGGTTCCAGGATCCCATTGAAGGCGGCTGAATTATTGACCGAAACTGATCTGAATAATTCATTCCATTCAATGAGTTTTTTCCTTCGCAAATTCCAATTATGCAACATAGGCGAAGGCAGGATTCAAAGAATTCAAATAACCGATGAAGGCGGGATATTGGTTCGGTTGTTGTAATGTATCTTTTATACGGTAATGAGATTAAAGTTGGGGAATTGTTTTGGATTTTAATTTTGATCTGTGCTTCGGATTCTTGTATTACTTTCTTCACGCTTTCAAGAAGTTCTGTTTGTACTTTATCTTTTAATACATAGTCTTGTGCGCCCAATCTAAGAGCTTTTATCGTCTCAGGTTGTGTTCCTTCGCCTGAAATGACAATAACCGGTACTTTAATTTGGTTTTTCTTAATTTCTTCAAGTAGCCAAAGCCCTCCCCATTTCTCCGGGGGCATCATTAAGTCAAGTAATAAGATATCAAAATTGTGCGATTTAAGTTTTGCTAAAGCATCGCTTCCGTCTTTAACAAATGTAATATCAAGAGTAAGTGGGGTTAAAACAGAACTAAATGTTTTTATGACATCTGTTTGATCATCTGCCCAAAGGATTTTTGTCATACTATTTGTTCTCCCTGATTTTCATCCTGAAATGCATCATTATCAGTAACTACATCTTGAGGTGTAATAGATGGTATTTCAATACTCCAGTAGGTGCCTTTACCTGATTGACTCTTAACAGAATATTTCCCCCCCAAACGTTCGATCATCGATGTAATGGCTAACAAACCGATTCCTGTGCCTTGGTGTTTGGTTGAATCTATCAATCTGCCATATTTCAAATTATCTACAATGTCAACATCCATCCCTGGGCCAGTATCAGAGAATCCAAGTAAAAACAAGTTGGATTTTTGGTCATAAAGCCATTCAATCTGAATCTCTCCTCCCTTTGGCATAGCTTCAATTGAATTTTTTGTTAAATTTTCCAAGATAGATGTTAAAAAATCCCTTGATGAATATAAAACAAAATCTCCAACTGTTTTGGGCGTTTCAATTCTTATGTTCGTTGGAACAGCAAGTATTTTCTCTGAAATAAATTGTTTAATATATTCTCCAATATTTATTTGATCGATTTTGATCGATGTCATAATATTTGAGAAGGCTTCGAGAGAGCGGCAAATAGACAATGCCTTGTCTATGTGTAAACTAGCATCAAACTTACCACGTAAAACGCTTGTGCGATCCTTTGCTTCAGTATCCAGGGATACCTGAAGAGCGGTTAATTGGTTTTTTAAATCATGTAAAAATTGACTTGCTGCTTGATATTCAGTTTTTGAAAATATTGTATTTTGTTTATAGGCTGCAAGTGCTATTGACGCAAATAAATTGTCTGACAAATGAACCAGGCAATTTATTTCAATCCTGGAATTTAAAATGTTGATATTATTAATCGGTATTTCTTTGCGGAGGTGGTACCAAAGAATGTTTGAATTTATTTTCTCATGTATTTTATCGGGTAATAGTACGATATTATCGTTAACATCAAAAACGATTACTAATTCCGATCTTCCTATATCAAAGTCAAAGCTAATCGATAACATGTTTCCTAATGTTTCAGTATTTTCTTCCAATAATAAAATTGTTTCTGAAAGTATAGCTTGATAAGTTCCCTCTCCTTCAAGGATCTTCAAATTAGTTGTGTTATTGTTTATTTGTATGTGGGGTAATTTTCCTCTGCGGAGTAATAAAAAATCATCTATAGTATCATCAAGATTAACACTAATCCAATTCTGAGATAGAAGCTTATAGGTTTTCGAAAGATTGATAACTTTGGCAAACTCTGGAGAATTTTGTAAATTCTTGTATCCCTTTTGTGGATCTAACGATTCTACAAAGCGAATTATTTGAAATGTTTCTTTATTCAACAGTTCTAATTGATTATCGGAAATATCAGGAATTCTGTTGTAATAACTTATTAAATTTTCCACAATTAATGGGGTCATTAAGCTTTGCAATCGGTTTCCAACCGTAGTGGCCCAGATTTTGAACCCGTAAAAATTTCTATCCGATAATAACTTTGAGCCGAGAATGCCAAGTTTGTGCCAGCTCATAGCATCTCTCTGCGACAGCTGAAATCCCAATTCGTGATTAAGCAAAAATCTACTAAAATCATCAAGTGGACTTATGCTTAGCGATTGATTTGATAATTCTGTGGTAATTTTACCGTTTGCAATAAGGATGCTTTCAACAATAATGGATGCTATGTGTTGGGCAGCTTCTCTTCGTGATCTAAAACTTATATTGTCTGTATATGAAAACTTCTCTTTTGTCGTGGGACTAAAAATTGTTATCGAGGCCACTACGACAAGCGCATGAGTTAGACCTGTAGTCTGAAATTGAAACTTCCACTGTAATGAAAGAGCTTGTAATAATTCTTGTAGTTCAGCACTTGGACCGATGTATTTTCGCTCACTATTCAATAAATCGCCTAATTTTTGGTCAAGAAAATCTGACATCTGTACAGGCAAATCTTCAACAAAACTTTCCCAATTATTGTGTCCGATATAGGCCGCTCCAATTATTGCCTGAAAAGCTTCTGTCTGATTTAAAGTTAATGCATCCGGATTTAGTCTCTCGCCTTTGCCCATAAGTATTCCATTGTCAGGTATAAATATTTTGGCCAATTGGATAAGGTTATTTTTCTCACTGATGATTGATCTGTATTCTGTAATTGTATTTGGAAAGGAATCATTATATTTTAGGAATTTATATGCAATAATTTCAGTAAGGATGGTTATGAACACCCATGAACCCATTTGTGCAAGCTCTTTATTGCTTTTTAGCGGAAAAGGAGATTCGTTTATGTAGGAATTGAAAGTTAGTGCCTGACTAAACAGCCCAGATTTTTCCCGATCAATATTGAATTTTTGGCAAAGAGAAATAACACAATCTTTGTGGGAATTTACAATTGGTAAGTTTTTACCGATAACTGTTGCCGTAGGATTTGTTACTATTATTTTATTGGCTAATAAATTTGGGCAATATTTCATGATATAAGCTTTTGCGGCCGATTTGGAAGCCGAGTTTTTTGAGTTTCCTTCGGCCTCCGCACTCCGTCCATCTGGAGTAGAACTCCTAACAACAAATCTTTTATCGTGATCAGGACCAGATTCATCGATAACATCATATTTTGGTATCCCGAGTTTTTTACCTTGGGTAAATTCTTGTAACAGGGTTTTATAATCAAAACCTTTCTTTGAATCGTATAGTTTTTGAATAAACGGAGTAATACCATTTTTTACTGTATCATAACCATAAGAGAGGATCAATGCACCGAAAAATTGTTTACCAATAACTAGTCCCACTTTTGATTCTGATGATATGGATTTTCCCTTGAGAATCAAATTTTCTAATTGAAAGCTTTCATACAATTCATTCATAACAGAATAATGAATACTTGCAACTAATTTGTCATAGTCACCAATATTTCCTTGCGGATTATATTCTCGCGCAACTTCGTGCAACAATAAATCCATAAAGGCAAGACCTAAACTTCCTAATGTTTCAAGTATATTGGGGGTAATTTCTATACCGTTATTTTCGTTGAGATAGCTACGTTGAATCAATGATGCTTTTATCCAGTCAACTTTATCTAAATCTGTTTTACCGAAAACCTTATTTAATTCTTCTATAAGATCGTTTGAAAGATTTATCGGAATTTGAATTGGTTTTAAAATTTCAAGGTTCATACAAATCCACCTCAATGTAGTTTATGTATTTTGCATTATTAATCAAAATAATCTTTCCAAAAAACTTATTTAGAATTGGCTCACCACGGCGTCAATAGGTGTTCTGACAACTTCATTGCGGGAGATGACATTTGAATAGAGTTCTTAGCGGTCTTTGTCGAGATCGATGGCGGTTTGATAGCGCAGTTCAAAGACATCGCGAGCTTTCTGGATGATTTACACATTGACATCCATCATGTCATCCAGCTTTTCCACGTTTTTGATTCATTCATAGTAAGCGCAAGGCACTTCGTTGATGGGGCGAGGAGCTGTGGGCAGGGTAAGTGCCATTCACCTTTGATGCCCAAATAATAACAAGCGTCCTACTGATTCAGTTCTTTTTTTGTATTTTGTTCAAGAGATATTGAGCCGCTCGAAAGATCAGCGCGGTGGCAGGTAAGACGGTCAACAAAGCTGCACGCTTCCTGCTTGAATAATACTTCCACTCCATGCGCGTTTCGAGAAATTCCTTGACTGAATTTCCCAGCATACCGCCTAGCGTTCCACCAACGAGCGGTCCGGCTATCAGTCCAGCTTGGTAGCCTTCTTTTTTTCCAAGGATTTTTTCTGCAGCGGGAGGCATAACAATCAGGCCAATGATTGCTCCAATTGCTGCGCCAAAGGATGTAGGCGGTACATGGGTTACATTGGTAAAGCTAACACGTTTCATCGCGATGATGGATTCTCTTTCCTGCTGCGAAGCGAGACCTATTTTTTCTCCATGTCGGACAAATACTGCAAATTCTTGATAGGTTTTTGTCTTTTTTCCTTCATCCCCTTTGGTGGTTAATCTTTTTGTCGTTTCGTGCAGACTGTAACTCGGGGCAAGCTCGATAACAACCAACGTTTTCCCCTGATATGACACACTAAGGCAATCAAGGTTCGGGATTCTTGGGTTACTGTGCGAGTCGACGATGTCCAAAATGGTTTTGCGATTAATCACTGATGGATCAATATCGAAAACCGGGCGTTCGCCATTTTCATCAATCTTGTCTGCAGCGCCAATGATTAAATATGTGGGTTCAGCCGCCTTATTTGGAACGCCATTGACCAGAGCCAGAATATCCTTCACCATTTCGTGCCGGGCAGCTTCCTGGATATTTTGATTGGTATCGTCAATTCTGTACCATTCGGATTTAAATTCAAGATCGGGTCGCTCTGTTTCTCGAAGCAATCCAGCCAGTATTTGCGTGTTCATGGATTTATCCCTTACGTCTTCACCACAACCAGGACTTCTTCACCAAGCATATCAATCACTTTTACAGCCACAGTGGTTTCGCCAGCCGGAGCGGGCATTTCATAGACTCCGCTAACCAGATCGGATTTGCGTTCTGGCACATCGCTCAGTATGACGTTGAATACCTGGCCATCGTAAGCGGTGTCGATCAGGATTGTGTCGACCATCGCGCGCCAGTCGGTGATTTTGGCTTTGAAGACTCCAGCATCCATTTCCAGACGCTCAAGGATGGTGGGGGAAATAAAGTCGATGATTTCGACGGTGAGTCGATCCCCGCTGCGTTCGATCCTGACTTCTGCGGCGGCGGGCTGGTGCTCGAAGAATTTGCCGTATTTGGGGTCGGTGCGCAGTTCGATGACGCTGATTTTGTTAATCGGGTGGCGGTGGTTGTATTCGGCGAGCCAGGTATCGGCGGTGAGTTCTTTACCGAGGCAGACCAGCACGATATCACGGTCTTCGCTGGGGCGGGTTTTTAGTTCATCCTGGACGAGTTGCAAGTCCAGGCGAGTGAGGGGATGGTTGAAGGGGATGACTTTGACCAGGCGTTTGCCAAGGGTGCCATCAAAGAAGGGGTCGCCTTTGAGACGCTCGATGCCAACGTGCTCAATCGCCAGGTTGAGAACCTCGTTATGCTGAATTTGCAGGTCGTAATCATTGATTCGGTATACGGAGAAGGCTAGCTGTGCCGGTGGCGGAGTAGGTTGGGTTTGGTCGGCAATCAGGGCTGGCTGAACCTGGCCATGCTGCGCGGTTTCAATCTGTTCGGTGACAATGCGCTGCAAGCGTTTGCTGGCGGTCTGGATGGCACCCTTGTTGATATCGGCGATGATCCAGCGCCGGCCTAGTTTTTGGGCAACAGCAGCGGTTGTACCGGAACCGGCAAAGCAATCTAAAACCAAATCGTCAACTTCAGATGATAGCGCTACAACACGTGCAATAAGTTCTTCTGGCTTTTGGGTAGGGTAACCAACATACTCATCACCTTGGGCACGATAAGTAGTTATGTCATCCCAAACATCATGAACAAGCTTGCCTTTTTCTATATCAACATAAGTGCGAAGATAACGTGGATCTCGAGACCAAGGGTTGTCAGTTCCAGTTCGACCACGGGTATAGTAGTAGCCTTTTTCATCCTTATTTAAGTTTTTGGTAATTCGATCTTTGTAAGGTACTCGAACTTCTTCCTCATTAGTTTTGAATGTGTACTTATCGTTTTTTACGTACCATAAAAGAGTTTCGTGGGCTTTAGGTAAACGTCGATAAATTCCGCGTCCGGCCCCAATGACGGCATGATGCCAAACGACCTCATTGATAAAATTCTGAGAAAGAAATACCTCATCTAATAGACAGCGTAGTAAATGAACAACGTTCCAATCGCAATGCACAACTATGCTGCCATTTTCAGCTAGCAATTCCTTAAGCATTATTAGTCGTTCGTACATGAATTGTAGGTAATTATCATTTGCCCAAATATCAGTGTACTGAATTTGCTCCCCAAGGCTATGTCCTTCACTGTCAATTCTTGAAGTAGCTTTACCTCCGCGTAACTCAACCTTGCGTACATAGTCCGCCCCGCTGTCGAAAGGCGGATCAATATAGACCAAGTTGACCTTGCCACGGTAACCATTTGCCAACAGCCAGGCGAGCACGTCCTTATTATCGCCGTGGAAGATCAGACCTTCGCCCTTTGTTTCTGACGAAGGGGTAAATTTCTCGACGACTTGGCCGGGAAAGGCGGTGACACGCTCAAGAGGTCGTTTGCCGACCCATTGGAGCATGGGCCGGCCTTTTGCAGGGGTGAGTTTGATGGTTTTACCGTCGGGCATGAGGGGACTCCAAAGGATAAGTAGAGAAAATATGTGATTGTTGCATGTCAAATTTTGCTATTCTCTACAATAAGAAATTGGTAATAATATTTAGAACTATTGGAATAATAATTACGGACATTATGATAGAAATGAGTTGTCTACGTAATTTAATTTTATTTAGGTGCTCTGGTCCAAAATCAAACTCTATCTTGGGCCAAAGTTCAACAAGAATTTTGGATACAGGCACAGCCACGAGAATAGCTCCGTTGTACCAAAAACTTAAAAAATTGAATACATAAGTAACCCAAGGATTTTCTGACAAAAATTTTAGAATAAAATTTGAGGAACTATCAATAGTTATTGATGGCATAAGGTAGCGTACAACAATTGAAATTACATTATAAAAAATTAATCCTGCACTTATTGCAATAATGTGGAATATGGCATTCCTATTTTTTATAACCGTTTGGCTTTGCGGTTTTACAGAATCGAAAATTTCTTGTAAGGTCGTGAAATTTCCTTGAACCCAATTTCTGTTAGCCCCTTTTACAAACAAATCACCATCATAGTCCCCTGCTCGAAGTGAAATTTCAATATAATGTTCCGCTTCATAGTCATTGAAAACCATTCTTATTCGTTTTATTGTTTTTATATCAAGTCGCCCATCATTTTCGAAAATATTCAAGGAATCACTTTCGTACGAACCACCTGCTTCGTACGAAAGTTGATATGAAAGAGTTGTGTGGTGATTATTCTTTTTAGCAGTCAGATACTCTTTGTGAAAGACTTTAGCAATTCTAAGAATATCCGCTTTAGAAAAAACGCGCCATTCTATGCTTGCTGTCCTTGTTTCTTTTTCCATACTTCCTCTTAATCTCTGTTTAATTAATTTATTCCAAGCCTTTGTTCAGACTGTATGTGGGTAAAATTTTTTCCGCGAAATGGGCAAAAAAAACGGTGACGCGCTCGAGCGGTCGTTTGCCAACCCACTGGAGTATGGGGAGGCCTTTGGATGGGGTGAGTTTTATGGTTTTACCGTCCGGCATGAAAGAGACTCCAAATGTAACGCTCGTTATATATGACCGTTTTGCTTTCTTAACTATTTAATTCTTTCAAAACGTTTCCAGTAAAGACACCGGCAACCTTTGCGATCAATTCGATGGAGGCTGGTAATTCTTTCTTTTTAATTTCATCCTGGGTTTTCTTCCAGACTTTGTCGTTTCTGATCAATTCCAGATAATCATACCCTGCGCTGGTCAGATTCCCCACCCTGAAGACCTGGATCATATCGCCGCCACGGGTTTCTTCGTAATCTTGCACAAGATTGGCTTGATAAAGCAAACTACAATGCTCGGCGATAGTGGTCATACCATAGCCTTCTACCCTTAAGACGAATATAAAACCTTGACCTGGTTCATATTGTTCTTCTATGGCAAAAAGGATTTTTCGCATCAATTCCATATCACGCTTCATAGGAGGCTCCTATCTTGAAAAGGAATAAGGTGTGTCCCGCTAACATACACTACATTCAAGTGGATACCTGCCAAACCACTGTGTCGTGGATCGGCTTTTGGCATGGGTGAGTTTGATGGTTTTACCGTCGGGCATGAGGGGACTCCATTACTTAATTCGATTACTTTTCACTGTAGTTATTTCAAGAATGATATTATCGCCGAAACGAGACCCACAATAGTAATAATTAATGCAATAAGTTTTGCTATTGTGTTTTCTTGAGTCCATTCAACAAAGGCTTGTATATTGTCACCATATATTTCAAAAGGTTTGGCATTTGTTATAAGCGTATTATCCTCAACTCGCTCAACAAGACTAGCTATGGCAGAGACTTTTCGCAATGTTGATAAATGTAGTTTTACATATTCTTTATTTTCAAACGCTTTTACCTCATCTACGCCTGCCAAAAAGTCTTTTTTTGTAATATTGTTCTTTTCTATGATATTGGGAAGTCGTTGGTGGCCAATATAGTTATTTCCATAAATTTCTGAAAGAAGTTTCGATAAATCAAATAATTTGTCTTCGGGAATCTCTACAGGTTTTCCGCCTAAAGCTTGAAAACGATGTGCCAATGCCTGAAAACCATAAGATACATCGCGCATATTCCAATGTAGCCACTTATACCCTGAGTGTTCGCGTACATATCCAAAGAATTCTCGTAACATAAGTTTTTCTAAGTCATTATATTTTTCATCTATTACGGCAATAGGATATTTCTCGCGTTCCGCCATCAGGTGAATAGAAAAAGACCTGGTCTGTCCAGAATATAAATTTCTGACTGCTATAGATGTAATTCTTGCAGATGAACCGTTTGCCGGGGGATCAAGTCTTTCACAGGAATAGTGAATAACCAAAACATGCTCAGAATCATTGATGAGGTTAGTTAATATTTTCTTTGCTTTTTTGCGATTCTCTATTTTTCTTCCAGCTTGTCCCATATGGTTTTCCCTAAATCAAGTTACCAAGTATTCGGCGCAGGATCTGAGCTGAAATAAATAGTTCGTCCTCAGACAAAGGCGCTAACTGATCCAGATATCCGCGATCTTCTGGGAAAGATTGGATATACCTTGCATTCACAATGCCACCATTATGTTCGTAAAGATGGCGCTTTAGAAAAGTTTTTCTTAATTGATTCTGATCAGTAATTGCAATTCCACTATAAATATCCTTGCTTATGTGTTTCTTGAAATAATCTCTCGTATCTTTTAGATTTTGAAATCGAGGAATTTCATTTATATTCGTTAAAGCTTTCTTTCGGCAAAATTGTTCAAACGTGGAGACAAGATCGGAATATGCATGTCTTAAGGCACGTTGAGAATCTTGACTTTCGGATATTTCTTTCAAAATAATTGCCAAGTTCGCATCATAAATTTTAATATTTTCAGTTCGACATTTTGGACAATAACCAAATATTCCATACACCTGAAATCGAAAATTACATTCTGGGCAAATCAGTTCAGTATCAACTTTTTTTTCAGAATAATTAGCGATCACATGTTTGACACGATAATTTGTTGGGGTATGTTTTATTTTAATGAATTTATTACTACGCATTTTTCGAGCAAAATTACCGAACATCTTGTCAATTTCGGCCAGTGCATATTCTTTAGCCTTTTCTTCTGCTACTTGCTGGATGTAAAGTTTTTGATCGGATGTCCACAACTCGCTATTTGCCGACTCTGTGCCACAGTAGGGGCAAATAAACGCATCATCAAGCGAATCGGTAAAAACTTGAAAGTATTTCTTACAGGAGGGATTATTACACTCACGCCCAACAAATCCATCTTGGGTTGGAATAGAAACCTTAAATGACAGAATGTTATTCATAAAAAATCCACAATATTTTTTAGAGCGTCATGCGGCAAGCTCTCACTAGATGCAAAAATGACCTGGTAGGCCAACTGATCGGGCGAGAGGTTGGTCCAGCGTTGCAGGGCGAGCAGCTTGCGGCCTTCGATGCTGAGGGCTTCCTGGCCGCTGGCGGCCAGCTCGAAATCGTGGGCGACAGGTTCCTGCCAGCGGGCGTCCTTGATCTCGACGATCAGGCAGCGGCCATCCTTTTTGCGCAGCAGGAAGTCGGGGATATAGCGATGGGCGCGGCCATCGGTACCTTTGTACTCAACATAGAAATCGGAATGTTTTTCGGCAGTCAGGCCGCCGGTGAAATACAGGTCTTCGATCTGGTCCGGGTCTTCACCCAGGCGCTGCAGCAACCAGCGCAGGAAGGTCTGCTCGGCGCCCGAGTCAAAATTATAGGGGCTGTAGTGAAAGCCAAATCGCTCGCCACCGGCCTGGCTGAGCAGGTGGAAACGGTCAACTGGTACGTTAATGGTGGTGGTGTAAATGTCCTGGCCGCTTTCGTCCGTTTCCTGGCCAAAACCATCCAGGCGCACCAGGGCCAGGGCCTCGTCAACGGTTTCGGACTGGATCTCGTAACGCTGAGTCTGGGTCTCGATCTGGGCGGCCAGGCCGGCAAGATGCGCCTCGGGCAGAGAACGATCCAGACCGTAGACCTGTTTCAACTGGGCATAGACCTGGGCGGCCGGCAGGCGGTAGATGGCAGCCAGGCGCGCCGCGGCGGTGTAGAGATCAAGTTCGTGATCAACGGTTTCCAGCGCCACTTGGTCGATAAAATGCAACGGGTTGCTGACGTCATCCGAAAGTGTGGCGCGCTCGCGCACCAGGCGGGGTTCGGCTTCGAGCGGCCTGACAAGTTTGAGCGCGGTCTTTTCGGCCCAGATAGCGGGCACTATGGTTTGCACTATGCGGCGAACAAGCAATGGGGGAATATCCACTTTGCGGACGATCAACCTGACGGTACGCGATTGAGCAGCAGTCCGGTTGAGATCGGCAAGGCGCTCGCCGTAGGTCTCGGCAAGCTGGGCATCCAACGTGCCATAGTTATCCTGGGAAAGGTAGACACGCGCTTTGTGGACGTTGCCAGGCACCTGGCGCAGACAGCGGGTGGCAGCCTGCAGCACGAAGTTGTTGCTAGAACGCAGTTTGCGGGCCAGGGCGGTGGCAAACAGGCTGGGACAGTTCCAACCTTCGGTGCCCTTATTGACCAGCAGGATGACGCGGTGAGGGGAGGTCGGTTCGTTCAGGCGCGCGAAGGCTTCGAGTTCGGCCTGGGTGGACTGGGATGTGTTGCGAATGACGATCGCAGGAGAAAGCCCCAACTCGACCAGGGTGCGCTCAACAAATGGGCGCAACGACTGCAAATCATCTTCCTGAGGAAAATACATCGCCAGCTTTGCAAGAGCGCCATTAGGCAGGCGCACATCGCCGTAGGTAGTGAAAAAATCGCGCACCACTTCAGCAACATAATCATTGGTATTCTCGTCGGTAAAGCTGTAGCTAAAGATATTACCGGAGAGGTCCTTGAGAATGTCATCACGGATGCCTTGGGAGAGGCTGTACCAGACAACGACATCCTTGAGAAGCTGCTTTTGATAATAGGGCGTGCCAGTGGTATTGACCACGCAGACCACGCCGGTGGCTTCGTGCAGGTAGTTGACGGTCTGGCGCACACGTTTGAGGTCTGACTCCATGGCCTGGCCATAGGTGTGATGAGCTTCGTCGGAGAATATACCCAGTTGGGGCAAGCTGGCAATGGCCTGCAGGCGCAGATTAGCAATCTCTTCTTCCTGCTTCTCAAGTTCATTGAGTTTGAGCTGTGTCCAACCCTGACGTGAGCGCACTGACCGTTTTTGAATGCGAATCTTTTCTGTGTTGGTAACAACGATGTTGAAGCGGCTGGCGCGGATAATCGGCAGATCTTTTTCGCCATCACGGGTGAAGGTCAGCTTGTAGTGGGTGATGAATTGTTTGTATAAACGAGGCGGGAGAATTTGAGAATAATCGACTTCTGCCAGTTCGCGCAGAGCGTCCAGGATGGTTTTACCGGGTGCGAAGACCAGGGCGTTCTGGATGAAGGGACCATCGGGATACTCAAGCGCCATCGCAAATTCGGTGGCTATGATGGTGCCAATCAGCATGGTCTTACCAGCGCCCATTGCCAGGGCCAGAATGTAGCTGGGATAATCCATGACGAGGGTTTCGCGCAGAGCTTCGAGCTTGAACTTCTTGACCAGCGCATCATCGGTGCGAACCTGTTCGAGCAGTTCATCCAGGTCCAGGTCGATTAGCAACTCGCGCAGGTCGGGGTGCTCAATGCCGAGGGCTGCAGCACGGTCACGTTTGCGCGGGAAAAGGAGTTTGTAGAGGTCGGTGATTTGGGGTGTCTTCAGTTCGAGCCGCAAGTACCAATAGGTTTCAAGGGCTTTGATCTGGGCCTGACGCAGGGCGCGCGGCTGCGTGCCGGGGGTGAGCCAGGCGTAATCCAATATCTCCGCGATGACGGGGTATGTGGATGTGGCGTAGTTGTGGCCGCGCCATTCGGTTACTTTTTCTGCGAGGAGTTCATAGAGGTGCATGGCGTTGTCTCGGAAATCCTATTCGCGCAGGTTGGTCAATTGCTAGGCAAAATAAGGGCGCGATAGGTTTTTCTTGACCGATCGACCACTTGAAATTAAAACCCTGGGTTATGAGCAAACTCCCATGAAGCGGGCTTACTATTGTATTTTATGATTTGCGTGAGCGGCGGGCGTGTGCTATCAGTTCCCCGTCACTACGCGCTCTTACCACATAGTATGGTAAATACTTCGTCAGGTACAATCTATGCGCGGTTTCATAGTAAGTATACATTAGAATTTTTGGATGTATACTTGAATTGATGGGGATAAAATGAGGTGCTTTCCATTCTATTGCAGATAAAAAAGCATAAAATATGACAACACACTCGCATATATTTATTGAATGCACAGGGAAATAACACACCATGACAGATGTGCCGCAAGCTCTAAATTCATTAAGAAACAACATTGCCAATATTATTTACAGCTTAGAGGTATGGGACACGTTATATGATGTTTGCGAACGTCTTGGTCTATCAACCGAAGATAATACTGACGGCTTGGGAAAAGAAAAGTATTTACACAAAATTGTAGCAAATAATAGCGATGGGGCCATTATTTCTGCTTCAAAAAAAATTCTCGAATCTTACCCAGGTACTCGTGGACGGCCATCGGGAATCGATATTCAATTAATTCAAGATGCCCTGTGGTGGATAGAGAGCAAAGGAATTCAGCAAATTTCGAATGTCACCCGGTATAGAATAGCAGAGAGCTTGCAAGGAATTCAGTTCTGGGGCCGTTTAAGCCAGCGAGACTTTTTTGCTACCACGATTCCATTTGCTTTGAATTATATAGATGGGGATGGGAATTTAAATTGCAAATCTCAATCGTCATTATTGGCACTTTTTATGGATGATGGCAAAAAAACAGAGCGATCATCTCAAACTTCGCTCGTCGAAAACTTTAAAGCGATTGGATTGACGGATTGGCCAGATCAACGATTTTTTCTATTGTTGGAACGCATGGTGCACCCAGAAGTACAGCAACTGGACAGGCAGAATCATCTTGTGAATCTATTCAATACACTTCTCCGAGAAGATTTCTATGAATTACGGCAAGAAGGTTTACTGGGCGGTTTTCCTGTATATAAGGTTCGGAGAAAAGAACTAGGCGTATCAGGCCTACCCAAATATATTATTTTTGCTTCCAGTGGGCAAAAGCCTGATATTGTGATTAATGATGCTGTAAACATGGACATTAGCATTGTCCGTTTCGGTGATAAGTGCTTAATTTATGATCAGCCCCCGCCGCACGGTGATCTCACCTGGCAAATGCTTGTAGAATGGTGGGGAAATGTGAACAAAGTTGACCCCGGAGATGAAGTTACAAGACGAGATTTTGGCTTGCGATTAAGAGCTTCGCTTCAATCTCCTCCTGAGCAGGTGTTCTTTGATACTTACTTCAAATTATTTAAGCCCATAATGGGGAAGAATTTGCCCGCCTTATTACCCCAGGTTTACCTTCATTATGATCCGAGAAACCAAAATGAGCGCAATAAACCGGTACTTGTTCGTCAGAGAATGGATTTTCTGATGTTATTGCGTAATTCAGTTCGAATCATTATTGAAATAGATGGCGTACAACATTACGCAAATAGCGACGGTCGAGCCTCTACCAGTAATTATGCTGATATGGTCGCAGAAGATCGCCGAATTAGACTGCTTGGTTATGAGATATACCGTTTCGGCGGTGCAGAATTTACAACCGATGAACGAGCGGTCAAAACCATTAAATCATTTTTCGAAGAATTATTCGAACGCCACAATATTCAATCAGCAGATGCGAACTAAAATGAGAGCATTTCATTTCGATGTGTCTGCGTTTAGGGATTAGAGCCTTTTCCGCATAGTTTCTTCCGTTTTTTGTGATATCCATCAGGTTTTAACCGATGGAAACTATGTTTTAATTTGTCCTTTGATAATAAGAATAAAGTTCGCGATCATTATTATCGGAGACTAACGCTTTTGGGGCTGTTTTGTGCTATTTTTTAGTTTTATTATCACGCAATACGCATTATCTCACTCCTTCTGCAACAGCGTATGATGGCAAGAACTGGCGCATTCATTACGCCATCTTTACTCGCACTGAAGTCACGCCGGCAGCGTGGGCAGAAATGCAAAAGATGGACGGGATAATGGTAAATCTGGAAATGCTGGGTAGCGAAAACCGATACCATTATTTTCCCCATCCAAGCCATCCATAGGCCTCGAAAATAGGTAGTCTTACTTCAAAAAGTAAATTTAAAAAATCCTACCACTCCACCCGCCCCCATTCTGTAAAAGGCAGGTGGTTTTCTTTCCGCCAATCACCCAGAGTCACCGCCACATGTGGTGGCATATCCACAAAGGCCGGTCTGGCCGCTTCGCAGACCCACGCCCGCCCGAGCAGGGCAAACACCAGTCCAACCTTTTTATCCCTGGCATACTCCGCCGCCAGTACAAATCTGCGCCGGATCTTCCTGCGGATTTCCTCGCGGGTCGAATGTCCGCTCTCCACTTCCAGCCAGAACAGGGTTTCCCGCCCATTCAGACTGCCCCAGGCCAACCCATCCGGCGTCAAAAGCAGCCCGGGCAGGCTGGCTTCGCTCCAACCAGTCCATATATGAGCATGCTGCCAGGCGGAACGCATCCAGCCCGGCCAGAGACGCGAGATCCGGCGATGTTCCCCGGCCGGGTCGGAGAGTGCCATTTCCTTGCGGCGTCCAAAAGAAACCTCCTTCGGAATGCCCCAGGAACGCAGCGCCAGTGAGAGCCCCTCCTTTTTCAAGTGCCAGGTAATGACCGGCTCTTTTTTGTCAATCGCCTCGGCATGTGCAACTAAACCGGCCTGTTCCAACGCGTCCAGTCCGGTCTGCGCCTGGATGGGCGACAGCCCGGCCAAAGAAGCTATTTCCGGCAAGGTGCCGCTGTCAATCCTCCCCAGCGTCTGAAGACATGCAAGCGCCTGGTTAGTGAATGGCAGCGGTTCGTTCTTGATACGTACCGGCTCGCGTGGTCTTTTCGACTCCCAATAGGGCAGCACGTGAAAATCAAACAGGTCGGGTTTTGCCAGGCTGGATGGCGCTGTTACCGCAATGGGAAGTTTCCCCTTCCAACGCAGGACAGAGCGCATGGTCTCAAGATACCAACGTCCGGGGCTTTCGACCTGCACCCATAGCGCCGCATTTGGGCGCTTGCGGATCAAGACAGATGCCAGGCGGTACATTCCCAGGGCATATTCCACCGGTGGGAGACTGGCAAACGGGGATATCCGCATGACGAAAACATCGATCCACTGCCCATCCCTTTGGATGGTGCGCCAATCCGAAAAGAGCATGTTCTCAAACGAAACTGGCATGGACTAATCCGAACACCCAATGTTAATCACTTCATCGGCGTTGAAAAACAACTGCGGGTTCATCCACACATAGCTATCCTTGCCGGTGCGCTTCTTGATGCCATAATGCAGATGTGGGCCGCTGCTGTTGCCAGTGTTTCCGCTAAAACCGACTACCTCGCCGCGTGCCACGATCTGCCCAAGGGCCACCAAAATCTTTTCCTGGTGGGCGTACCAGACCTGGTAGTCGCCGTTTTCGATCACTACAAGATTTCCCCATGGGCCGTTCTCGCCAGCCCAGACTACCATGCCACCCATTGTGGCGTGGATCGGGGTGCCAACATTGACCGGGAAATCCGCACCGGTGTGATCGCCGTAATTAGGGTCGTGAAAAAGACAGCCCAGCAGCGGTTTGTCGTAAGTCTCACTCCAGTGCTTGATGGGACCATACAGCGGTACCCCAAAAATATCAGCATCCGGTCCTGCGTAATCATTCCAGACCACCGCGCCCGAAAATGCCGGGGAAGTCTCGTCAAAAGAGCCGTTGTCACTGGACTCACTGTCCTGCGGGATATCAAACAGCCACGCTTCCACCCCCGGCTGCGCCCAGCTGGGAAGCTGCGGGATCGTCAAAGCCACGATGATGACGTACCCAAGCAAAAAGACCGCCCCGCATAAAAACGGGACGGCCATGATCAGCATCAAAAACTTCAGCACACCCTTCAATGTTACAACACCCGGCCCAGGCGATCCAGGCGGATCTCGCCCTTGCCGCCCGCCTGCAAGCCCATCGAGGCTTCGATGGATAGGCCGTTGCGGATCATGCGCGTTGAAAACCAGTACGAGACTCCCGACCCAATGATCACCGGCATCAAGAGCAGCGGATTGGCGGAATACAGCGCCCCGGTTTCGGGCGTGGTGATGGCGATCACCACCAGCACGGCGGGTGGAAAGAGCGCAAGAAAGCGCGCCTGCCATTCTACGCCCTTGGCTGCGGCCCTTGCACGTGAGAGTACTTCGACCACGGCGCCCAGGGTCTTGCGCAGCGCGGCCACCAACGGCCCGATCTCAATGCGTCCTTCGATAGAGGCCAGCAGCGAAGTCGCGACGATGTCCACGGCCGGGTTATCCCAGGCGGTGGTCCACTCGCGCACCGCCAGCGCAGCTTCGTCAGCCGGGGCTGTGCGCAGGCGGATGACCAGGTCGCCCAGCACCATCTTGCCTTCCGGTCCAACCGCCTGGGCGGCTTCGTTGAGGGCATCGTTCAAGGGCTTGCCCTGCGAAAGCAGGGTTTCCACCACTCCCAGCCCGCGCAGGATATCCTTGGCCTGTTTCAGGCGGAACTCCTGGCGTTTATCCGAGAGCGTCCCGGCGTACAAAAGGCCTCCGGCCACGGCAAAAAGAACAGCGGGGAAAACGCCGAGCAGCAGTCCACCCACCAGCCCGCCACCCGCCCAGGCCAGAAAACCGTATGCGATCTGGTTGAAGGTCAACCCGGTTCCGGTTTGCCTGGCAAATTTCTCGGAGTCAAAGCTTTTTTTGGGTTGGGCGATGCCCATCGCGCGCGCCATTCCGGCCTCACCGGCAGTTCTGCGCCAGCCGATCAGGATCGGAATGGTTGCCAGCGAAAGAGCGGCTATCAGAGAGATCAAAGTTTCCACAATCGTTCTCCTATTTGAACCAGATGGCCAGCTGGTCCGCGCCGCCGCGCGCCAGCCAGATTGAAAAATAAACCGCCACCACCGCCAGAAAAGCCGTCAGCAGCGGGTAGACTCCCACTTCCGTCCAGGCTAAATCAAGCGGTTGGAGCTGCACTGAAGCGGAAGGCGCGGGGGTTGAAGACCTCGCCTGTGGGGCAGCGCCCATATGCACACTGGATGGTTCGCGCTGGTTGACATATTTGCGCACATCCAACCGATAGCGGATACGGCGTTTGAGCCAGATTTCAGGCGGGACACGATCCGGGCCAAGGCGCAGCAGCGCCAGCACCATGAACAGGATCAGCACAAAAAAGCCCACCACGATCTTGCCCACAAACGGAAAAGGCAGGAACAGGCACAGCACGGCCAACAGTGCCCCGCCGCCCAGAATGCCAAGATCACGATCGTTGAACATCAGCGCTCCTAGAAGGGTGCCTTGGGCTGGAAGTTTTTGAGCACTTCGCCAATTTGTGGCAGAAACAGGAAGGCAAACAGCACCAGGATCACCAACCCTATTGCCCCGATGATCGCCGCGGAGGCCATCTTGCTGCCGCCGAAGGCTGCGCTGGCTGTGCCTTGCAGAATGTAATACAGCCCGCCCAGCAGCGCCACAATGACCAGCAGCCCGGCCAGAAAGCCCCAGGCGCTGCGCGCGATGATCAGGATTTGTGCCATAATCGGATCAAACATTGGAATCACCTCCGGAAAATAAGATCAACAGACGCCCAGGAAGCGGGCGGCCAGCGGCACCGCCAACGCAGCCAGCAGCATTCCAAAGAGCGCTTCGGCTGTTTCGCCCAGCGCCTGGGACATGCCTGCTCCGCTGCCAATGGCGGCGGAAACGGTGGAAATAAATATGGTCTTCAGCATCCGCAGGGCTGCCAGCCCGCCAATCAACCCGGCGGAAAACGTCCCGAGTTCGCCAATCGGCCCGCAGCCTTTGCCGGAAGGCAAACTGACAAGTGCGGCCTTCACAATCTGCGGCACACCCAGAAAGGCAAACAGCGCCAGCAGCACAACTCCGGCGATGCCCGTCACGCCTTCCCAGACCCATAAATTTGCGCCGATGACTGCCCCGGAGGAAACCCGCAGCACCTGCGCCAGCGCTGCCAACAATACAAAAGCCAGCAGAATGCCTGCCAGCGCTGTCCAGGCTTCACGAAAAAAGGTTTGCAGCAGGGCCAGCGCTTCATTCATGCCGACTAAACTCGCTTTCCAGCGCCGGGTAGAAGCGCTCGCCCCAGAACTGCATCTGCCAGGAGCGCGCCGGGCCAGTACGGTCTTTCAGGGTATGAACGGTCAGGCCCACACAGCCGCAGGCCCGCACTTTTTCGGCCCGCCGCACCAGGAGTACCCGGTCGGCCACATACGGAACGCGCTCATCGCCAAGCAAAGAAGAAAGCTCATCACCCGCGTTGAACTCTTCGGAACGCAGCGCAGCTGCGGCAATCACCGCCCAACCATGCTGGCGCGAGAGTTCGCGCAGGGCAGTGGCCGCTTCGCCGCCTTTCTGGTCTTCGGGCAGCATGCCCGTCAGACCGACCACCGGGATGCGGCTCAGGTAATCCACTGCCAGCAGCGCCGGACCTTTGCGCGGAAAGCCGTAATCCAGGATCAGGGTATCTTCCAGCGCCCGCACGGTGTCGTGCTGATCCGAAAGTGAGAGCAGCACGGTTTCGCTGGCAGCCGCCAGTCTGGCTTCCACCTGTGCAAAGGACGCCTGCCCATGCGCGCCCGCCACCATCCCTTCAGCCTGCATGCGCAGCCGGAATTTCAGTTCTTCCGGGGTGTGTTCGTAACAGCCAATCGCAGCTGGAATGCCAGCAGTAGCTGCCTCAGCCAGCATGCGCAGCAGCCAGGAAGTCTTGCCGATGCCGGGTGCAGCCGACAGCAGTGTCAGGCCACCCTGCCAGAAAGGCAGACCGGCAAAGGTGCCAATGATGGCATAGGGTTGGGGGCTTCCCAGGGTTCCTGAGCGTGGCATGCAGGCATGATACAGAAACAGGCCGTCAGGTCTCGGTGCTGCGTCATTAAGCGATGGGGATAAATAGCCGCACAAAAAGATATGCGAGAATTCCAAGCAGCAGGCCGGGCAAGGCTGGAACCGGCCCAACCTGCCGCCTGACCCACCAGCGCCGCCAGAATTCGAGCGATAACATGGCCATGACCAACGCTGGCCAGGGAAAGAGACAGGCCAACCCGGCCACCGCCAGCAGGTCTGCCCGGCCAATCAGGTCGCGCCTGACTCCATAGGCCGTCAACAGCACCGGCCAGGCGGGTGGGTAGAAAAGCAGCGGTAGAACCAGGAAACCAGATGTCTGTCCAAAACAGCCCCAGGCACAGGCTGCGATGATCAACGCGGCATTGAACGGAGCTGCAGGCGCTCCAATCAGCACGGCGGCCAGGAAAAAAGCCTCGATGCCGGGCACCAGGCGGTAGCGCAGGTCGGAGAAACTGAACAATGCCAACGCGGTCACGGCAAAATACTCAGGGATGGCGATGCTCATGGATTGGCACTCCCAGCCGACCAGTTGGCAGGCAAAAACTCGATCACATCCCGGGCGTGCTGAACCTGGCCGAGTTCAGCGGCGCGGTACAGCGGGTCCTGCGCCTGGCGGATGTCGTCGGGATGATCCAGATAGGCCTGCGCCATGCGTCCGGTATCTTCCGGGTACTGCGAGGCAAAGACATCCGGCGTCAGACCGTGCTGGCTCATGTAAGGAGCCAGACTGTCGTAGCTTTTCTGGAAATCCGTTTGCGATCCGCTGAAAGTCGAAGCAATCCCGCTGTTCACGGTTGGCGCGAAACCAAAATTCGTCCCTTCGGTCTCTGTCCCGCTGACGCGCTGCATGCGCTCGGTCAGTTGGGCCTGCCGCGCAGAGATCTCATGGCTGTGTGCCATTGCCCGGCTGAACTGTGCCGGGGCATGCATGCCTAAAGCATCATAAGTGGCAGCCTGCTGGGTCAGGCTTTGGGCGGCATTCAGGTGCCCGAGCGCAGCGCTATCCGCGCTTATTCCTCCGCTGGCTGATGACCCTGCGGTAGCGGTACCAGTTGCAGCACCCGCGCCCCCCAAGCCTGCCGGTCCAGGCCCTGCTCCCGCTCCTGCGGATGCGCCACCGGCTGCCATGCCACCCGCCGCGCCCGCGCCTACGGCGCCTGCTCCCGCCGCGGCCAGCGCAGCAATCGAGGCGATTTGCTGGACCGCACCTACCATCGCTTTCAGTCCGTCAGCTGTGGCAGTCAGGGTCAGCTTGCTGAGGATGCCAGCCAGCGAAAGCAGCATCCCGCTCGCGCCCCACAACCACATGACCCGGATCACGCCTGAGAGCAGGCCCTGGCGGTCGAAGAGATAACTGCTGGATAGCCCGGCCTTGAAAACGCCGCCCGCCGCGATCGGCAGGATGGCAATGATCAGCAAGGCTTTGATCCACAGCGACCGGAGCCATCTGGCCTGCGGCACCACACTGACCACTGCCAGCGGCGCGGCCGAGATGGAGAGAATGAACAGGGTCGCATTGGCCGAGGCGAAGGCAAACAGCAGCCCGGCAATTGCCACCAATGAACCGAGCGAGAGCCCCAGTGAAAGGACCCCACCGAAGAAAGTCAGGTTGGAAATGCCCTGCACAAAAGAAATGGCGGTGGTCGATTCCACAAACTGCACTGCCAGCGCACTCGTCTCACCCAGCACCTGGCCCTGCATCCACCAGCCCAGGCGCACGATCATATCCAGGAACGGACCTGCCACCACCGCCAGGGCGCCAGCCGTGACCCAATCGCCAATCACCCGCAGAGCGCTGTCATCGTCACCCAGCAGCCTGCCCCAGTGATACAGAGCCAACCGCAGCAGGAACAGCGCCGGGGCCAGGGCTGCAGCAACCGGTAGGCTGGACTGCGCGGCGCGGGCATAGTCGCCAATGCCTGGAGCCTGCACGATTTCGCCGATCACCGACGTCCACTTGGCGATCTCCTTGTTCATCCGTCCAGCTTCTTTGGACGCAGCGCGATTAAAAATGCCAGCCAGGGCTTCCGAGATGGTTTCGGCCGGAAAGACCAGGTGATGGAAAACTTGCGTGATACTGTTGATGATCCCGCCGCCCGGCGGTGTGGGTGTCGGGGTTGTATTCACCGGTGGCGGCGGAGTTCCGGCCGCCGTGGCGTTGATCGTGCTCAAACCCAGCAAACCGAACACCATCAAGAGCACGATCAGCGCGCGTCGTTTTGCCACGTGGGCACATCCTCCAGGCCGCGCACGGCCAGGTCGGTGGGACGTTCATCGTTGTAGCAGAATTTGCGAAAGCCGCAAACCTGGCAGGTGGCTGGATGGCGCAGCATGTTGAGCGGCGGATAGGGACCGCTTTCGGCAATCGTCGCCAGTTTCAAAAGCATGGACCTGGCCTGGCCATCTGTAAGCAGGTTTTCGGGATCGCTGACCTCGCCAGTCTGGTAGTTCAAACGATGCAGAATGGGTGTGGATGGCCAGGCGCTGATTCCTTCCAGGCTGCTCATGCGCGTCAACCAGGGGCGAAAGGGGTCGCACAGCCCATCTGGAGTCAGAAGACCCACATGGATGTTCGTGTTGTGTTCGATCTTGACCCACCAGGCCCAGACCTGCCAGTAGACTGGCTCGCCAAGTTCAGGCAGGACAAATGCCAGGTGTGTTTTACGAAGGGCGTAGTTTTTATCGTTGGTGACGCCGGAGCGCAAACGCCAGTCACCGATCAGGAAGGCCCAGGTACGAATATAGGCATACAGATTGTCCCACTCTCCAAAATGCTTCTCAACCGCCTGGGTAAAATTGCGCTTCTCTTCAGCGGTTGGTCTGCCACCTGGAAAAAGGGCCGATGTTTCTGGCGCGCGCACCAGGTTAGCTGCGCGAAAATCCTGGATATCGGTAATATACTGCCGGGCTGTCTCGCTAAAATCATCCAAGCCATACATGCCAAGTTGATCCACCAGGCTGCCCCCGAAGGCGTAATCCTGCAGAGCTTTCCAGACCGGGTCGTGGAATTCGTGCGGGTCCAGACCGGAACGCCAGAAGAAAGCGGCTTGCGGGCAAAATTCGTATAGCAGGGCCGAAAGCAAGGGATGCTTGCGCGGGTTGCGGCGTTCAAGCAGGGCAAAAAACAGGTCAGCGTACATACAGACTCCAGAGAATGAAGGGAATGGTGCGCCAGGCTCCGGGCGATCGTATGCCAGTAAGCGGCTGGTGCTTGAATTTCCGCCAGATGATTTGCGTCAGGGCGGTGAAAAACAGAGTTCCATAAAAGATGAAGACGGTCTCACCCGGGCGTACGGCAGGCATGATCCAGAGCAGCGCCAGCCACAACTTGGCGTCTCCGGCAGACATCCAGGATGCGCGCCAGGCGATAAAAACAACCATGCAGGAAAACCAGATGTCAAACGTACCGGGGAAATGCAAAAAGACTCCAACGAACAAAAGCGGTAAAGTTACCTGGTTGGGCACTTTGCAGGTGCGCAGGTCGTAGAGGCTGACGGCAGTTACAAGAATCAATAATGCAATCCAGGTCATGCCGCAATAATAATCATTGCCCAATGGGGGAGTCGGCGCTACGTCATTAACCGAGTAATCGGCAGAAAAGCAAGTTTAGCCGGGCAGAAAAATCGACCCGGGAATACTTATGATCAGAAATTGGATTATCTACAAGGGGAAAGTAAACTGCTTGACATTTTAGTATTACAGCACAAAGTTCAAAAGGCTCGGTAGCCTGAAAAGAGAAGGCATGGTATCCTTTCCCAACCACGGCCAAGTGAGAAGTGGAAACGAAAACCATGCCTACGGAAATTGTAATCGAAAGCTGTCCCGCCCCGAAATGCAATTTGAGCGAGCAAGATATCGAAGAACTTATAACCGAATTGAAAGATTACATCAGCATGTTTGAACCTGCCTTTCAACGCGGAACAGGTGGAGCGAAGAGAAATCTATTTGCGCGGCTTGCTGTGATATACAGCCCGCAAGAATATTGAGCAAATAGCACTTGGATTGGGTGAGAATGTGCGCAACCTGCAATATTTTGTCGGACAAAGTTCGTGGAAAACCGAGCCGGTGATCGTAATCCCCCATGAATACGTAATCTTTTTTTAATCAGCCCCGGACAATCTGTTCTGTCATATTCCGTAATGACTTCTGAAAATGGGGCTATTATTCAGCAGACACTAATTACTTAAAAGCACAAAAGACCCTGCTGACCGTAATGGCCAGCAGGGTTTCATTCCTTCTTTAACATTGTGTGCTTTAAGAATTATGCTTTATCCTTTTTAATGAGTAAAACTCATAACCATCTTTTGATGTGTATGTGACAATTTCCCACTGTGGGCTTTCACAAGATTTTATGATTGTCATTCCTTCTTCTTTCGTGTGAGAAGAATTGCAAAGATCATTTAGATAAATACTTGCAAGTTTTAATTTCTGCGGCGGTATCAATTGGCTAAACCCTTTTTCATAGTATTCGGCTGCCTTAATATAATCCACATCAGTCATTAAGCCTTCAAAATAAACATCTCCAATCCAGGAGCAGGCCCAAACAATTCCTGCATCCGCTGCGGTTTGCATAAATCTATTATGCAGGATGAAATCCCTATTGCCTTCGTTATCTCGCTTATTGATGTATTGCCCTTCAATTTCCACGTATGTGCAAAGAGGGTCTTTACTGATTTTTATTCTTTCAATATCCCTGTTGATGGATTGTTCAATTTCTTCTGCCCGGAATGCTTCTTTATAATCATTTTCAAACTGTAAACGTAGAGTATTTATCTCGGCTTGATATTTTCGGGCGTAAGAATTTCTTTCATCATCAGACACCTTACATTCTCTTGCTTTGGCAACAGCAGAGATGAATCTACTTATGGCATGTAACGAGCCATATGCCCACTGTAAGAGTTCGGGATCGGTCTCATTGCCGGTTGTATGTGCATCAAAATTCCTATCTTCCTGGAGATAATCCAGGTACTGATTTATCTTATTGAATTTACAACAGCCGAAAGGGCCGTCCTTGGGCCCCTTAAGAATTGCTGCGATGATGGTTAAGTCCATATCATCGACCGAATAGTGATCCATTCCTTTTAATTTTATTTTCTCCCATGCCCCAACATAGCGAGAGAAATCAGATTTCACCCCTTTTTGAACCTCATCACGAAACATTGATTTCCAATTATCAATTGAATTCGCTGCCAAAGCCATTCTAAAATAGTCTTGTAAAATGTGAGCTTGCAATGTTTTAATATCGGCTATTCTATTTCTTATTTTCATTATTAGATCCCCCACTCATTTGAAATTCTGAATATTTATCTTCAAATGGATCGGTTTCGTCGCTTTCAGCAAATAAGAAATCTTTCGGAATTTCCGGCTCGTTTGGGTCATAGTTTTCAATATCATTCTTTATTCTATAGATTTCCGGCCAAATATCCTGTCCTCGAGCGTTATATGAAAAATGTTTTATCAGCACTGCTGCAATTGCATCCTCCAGGTCCAGTTGTAATGCTTTTTGGTTTTCAAATGGCATCTCAGCGAATTGACGCATTGAAATGTCATGAATGATAAGGATGAACTCTAAATACCTAGCATATAGGAATTTTCCGTCATATTTAATACGTTGCTGCTTCAGTATGTATGGAAATTTATTTGCCTTTAATTGGGATTTAAGTATTAAACAGAGTGATTCATCTTTGATTTTCTCGGCGTCGCGATGATATTTTCCAGAAAGATAATCGGTGTCAACATCAAGATATTTCCCAAGAACATCCATTAACTCGGAAGATACTTCTCCGTCTTTGATTCCACGTTCAATTGATTTGGACGACCAACCAAAGTGATAGTCTTCTCCAAGCCTCCTGATACTGCTATTTCTAAGCTGTAAGGCTTCCATTAAGCACTCTCTGTCTAAAGGAACTTTTTTTAATTTCTTATTTGCCATTTGTTTGCGCCTCCAATGTGTGGACATTTATGCGAATATTGTCTTATCGCATTTGCTTTACTTATACCAAGGTGCGGTCATTAATGTCTTATAATAATGGTATCAAAAAAACTGAAAAATACAAGTGTTTGTCGAATGGAGGCGTACTATGAATTCAGAAAATTCTATTAGAATTATTGACACATACCTTTCCAACCCAAAGGTAATTATAGCCGGGACTGTTTTAATCCTATTGTTGGTTGTTGCCACTGCTCCAATTATTTACAGACTACCAGACAACGTAGAAAATTTTACTCACGATGCTATGGAGCATGGTTATGACATAAAATTTAAAGCGGGACCGGTTGATTTTGCGCTTACAAAAAATAATTTATAAGTGAAATGAAATGAAGGAAAAATGAAAAAGCTATCGGAATATGATTGGTTCTGTGATGAATGCCTTGAATACTTAAATGCCCAGTCAGGATTTGATGCCTATTGTCGCTATTGGACATGTTCGAATTGTGGTAATTCAAATAAAATCGGGAAAAGTGAAATAATATTTGATAATCATGAAGATTCTATCTATGATGATGAGGAGGAAACGCCGGTAGGCTGTAGAGCTTGTGGCGGACCATACCCAAACTGCATGACCAGTTGCAAATTATTTGATGATTAAACAAAATGCCAAAACGCCCTGCCGCCGTTATGGCAAGCTGGGATTTCGTGCTAATGGGGCTATCCCTCAATATCTAATACTAACAACAGATTTAAATTCCACTGTGACTTTCTCCTCGTATAATGTGAGCGTTTCAATCAACTGTCGGACCAGCTGCTCTTCATATTCAGAAATGGCTGTGGGTTGATTTTTCAAAAATTGACCTATTTCACTTATGAAATTTTTGGTGACTGTTCAGGCAAGCAGGAACGGATGTTCGAAAGCGAGCAAATAAGTATTTCTGGCAAAACCAGACGGATCCTAGATAACACATCTAGATCCTTCTGTGGTCAAGTTTTACTTTAGCAATGCACCTGTCGAGACCCCTTTGATCGAATTTGTGTTCCCCAGTTGCATGTGCTGGCCGATTGAAACTTTACCCAACCTTGCGCTGTAATATTAGCCATTTGCGCAAAAATAAATATACCGTTCGCCAAGGTGCCCCCCTCACCCTGGCAACGGTTTTTGTTTTCAAACTTTCCAGCAAAATAATCGGCGTAACTACAGGATAAAACCCGATTTCGCTTTACTGCCCGCCTGGCCAACCAATCTGGCCCTGGCCTTCACGCACGGCCCAATAGATCAGCCCGCCCCAGTTCCAGGAATGGCGGTAGGTCGGGTTATTGACGCTGTTTGCATCATCCATGCGGCGCAGGGTCAGGTTACGGTCCCAGTAAGCCTCGGCCATGCCATCTCCATTCAGGTCAGCGCCGACAGATGCAGGCAGGTTGGCAACCGCGGAAGGGGGGATTTCTCCGCCGCTCGAATGCCGGCGCCAGTCATAACCGATAACGCCTCTGTGACCCGTGCCACCACCGCAGTTATATTTGCCATTCGCATTCGGGCCGGGGATGCAGCCATTGATTGCTTCATACTGGTTGTAGCTCAGGTTCCAGAACAGGCGGTAAGCCGAGCGCCCGTTTCCCACAAAAAGTGGCATGTCTCCGGGCAATTCACCCAGACCGGAAATCGAACCAGCCAGCGGACCACCGCCTGCTTCAGGATGCGAGGGAACTTCCCATTGGATGATCTGCGGCGTCCCGCTTGCACCCTGGTCAGGCAGGCTCATAGCGCCGACATTGGGCAAGGTCACAAACATCGGGCTGGCCGGGTTCAGGGTCAACGTCAGGCGTATATTCGACATATCGCCAACATCGGGGCTTCCGGATGAACCTGTGCCGTAATAGCCCAGCGTGCCCGAGCCGGATGAAGATGGCTGCCCGCCATTACGCAAGGCGGTTGGCCAGCGTACAAGTGTCGCCGGGTAGGGGCGCACATCCAGGAAAGTTTCCGGAAAACGCACCCGGGCAACGATCTTCCAGCCATTGTTGGCATCACAGGTAACCCCGCCTGCATTGACACTGAATGTTGTGCAAGGGTGACTGGGCTGTGGGGCGGGCGCCTGGGGACAGGCGACAAAGTGTTGAATTTTGCTGACATCCATCTTCAATAACTGACCCGTGCATTGGTCAATATTGGCCGGATAGACTGAACAGGTACCGAAACCATCCGGCACATAGTAGACGACCGTGATGGACGCGCCCGGGGTGCAGGCCGATGGACCCGGGGTTGGATTTGAACCATTCCCGCCACCTTCGCCTCCACCGCCTCCGGTGTCACAGCTGATGCTGCCGTCCGGGTTGAAGACACAACCGGGGCTGTCAGCGCTGGCACTGAGCATGGGCAGGGCCAACGCCAAAACAAGTATCAGGAAAAGTACACTACGCACGATTTTCATAACTATTTCTGGCTCATGAATGTATTCAAGCCATCCAGAATGGCCTGCCTGTCGCTTTTGCTGTTCATGGTCTGCCAGCCTTCAGGAAGGGTTTTTGCCGGCAGGCTGTATTTCTCACCCATCCAGGCTGCGTCCCAGACTGGCAGGCCGAACAATCCGGCGCTGACTTTGGCGTCATCCAGAAAATTGGGAATGGCGGAAAGAGCCACCTTCGGATCCTTCTGTGTACCCAGCCAGACCCAGTTGCCATCCGTGCCATACCCAAACAGCGCGATAGAGCGGGTTGGTTCAGCGGTAGAAGTGAAGGTATGACCGTCCAGTCTGAAAATAATCTCAGATCCAGCCGAGTCTTCACTCAAGACACAAATCACCGGGTAATCTTTGTTCCAGGGCTCGGCCTGGTTGCCAATCACTTCATAGGTGCGGAAACAGCCGCGCAGGGAATATGTAAGCGCCAGGCGCCCATCATCCGTTACGCGCCACTCGGCAAAATCTGGGTGAGGCGGTGTGAAGGAAACCGCCAGCGCAGCCGGCCCTTTGGTATCCGTCAAGGCCATCACTTCGCTCAGGCGGCGCATCGGGAAATCTGTGAACCCCAGGGCTTGTGCAGCTTCGGCGCGGGTAAAGCCCGAACGTACCGCAAGCGCCCATGCCACAGATTTACCCAGACCTTCATAAACACAGGCAGGCTCAATGCGCTTGAAATTGTTATCAGGCAGGACATCCGCGAAGGACCAACCATCCGGATTGGTTGGGCAGGTTTCAGTGACAGCCTGAGTCTGCTCAGGAGGTGCGCTCGGCTCAAGCGTGAGCTGCACCAGCGCTGGCGTTTCCTTCACCGTGGCCATCATCGCCTTGTTTTGCTGACCGGTGAAGGCAACCAGCAGTGCCAGGAAAAGCAGGATCAAGATCGTCAATACGCTGTAAACGCGTGGGTGCCGTTTGCCAGCCAGGTCTTTGTAGGTCAGACCATCTACAATAAGATTGAACAGGTTTTTCATTTTCATCCTCGTTTGAGTTACTGGTCGCCGCGGGTAATGCCGTGTGCAAGATAACCAATCGCGTTCACAGTCACCGGACGGCTGGGGAGTAAGTAGCCCGCGGATTTCACCTGGGCCTGCACCATACAGGCCGGCCGTCCCTGGTGTCGCCCGCAGGAAATACGGGACAGGTGTGCGTATGGGGGGACCTGACTGTTGAAATAACTGGCAGCGATGCTGTTGCCGCGCGTGTTGGCGGTGATGATGCCGTTGGGCAGCACGGTAATCTCCTGCGCGCCGGCATGCGCCGCCAGGTCGGCGGCAGCCACAGTCTCCATCACCCGCGCATTGGTCACCATGTAGTCCAGGATACCCAGCAGAAAGAGTGTCATGATCGGCAGCAGCACGGCAAAGAGCAGCATGGACTGCCCGCGTTCACTTTTGCGTAGTTTCATCGCCACCTTGCCTTCCAGGTTTCGGAGCGCGAAATAAACCATTCCTGGCTCCAGCCACCTGCGCCCATTTGCAACAATCCGTTGAAGAGCGTTGGAGCATGGAATGACACCGAGCAGCGCCCAGGCTGTCCGGGACCGGATGGCGCGATGACCGCCACCTTATATTCGACAGCGCGTGTTGCCGACCAGGAGGCATCGAGAGTCTTCCAGGCGACCTGCCTAGCATTGGCCGCGGCCCTGCTGGTATTGGGCGACTGCGAGAGGAACTGCGAGCAGGCGTAGGCTGCGGCGGTCGCCGCAGTCCTTGCGCGATGCACCGGGATCCAGGCCAGCAGCCCAAAGGCCATGATGGCCGCCAGAATGCCAAACAACGCTGTTTCTGCCAACGCCTGTCCGCGTTCGCTCCTGTAATGCTTCATTCAATGCCTCCGGCTGGGGGTGGACCAGGGTAAAAGCGCCATAACCGGAAAAAGGAAGCGGCTTTTTGCGCTTCGATCAGGCGGATGCCAAAGACCCAGTTCCGCGAGTCTTCTACGGAAATCTGCGAGCGTACCTGGCGCGCACCGGCCTGGCTGACTTCCAGCCTGCTGCGTAGATCAGACCACAGCACCGCAGATCGCGCCTGTTCCGTGGCAGGCCGGATGTAGGAACCGGTTGCCACCCCGGTGATAAAGACGCCCCAATCCGCGGATGCCGCGCGGAAAGCATAGAATGCGGCGAACATCATCCCGAAGAAAAGCAGGATGAGAATCGGAATCGTCAGGGCAAACTCGGCCAGAGTCTGCCCTTTTTCACGACATGCAGGCATCAGCCGCCCCGCGCAGCGCGCAGGCCCTGAATACCAGCCTGGAAGGCCGCGATGAGTTCGGTCTTATACTGTGCGATCACCGCAATCGCCACCACGCCGACTGCGCCCAGGATCAGGGCGTATTCGGCAAAATCCTGTCCTTCTTCTTCGCGAACAAAACGAACCAGTGTTTGAACCATAACCTTTTCTCCTTTCAAGAAAAATATGAACTGGCAGAATGTCCTGTCAGTTCAAACTATAACTTGTGGGGAAAAGGGGTATGTGGGTTGTGTCATTAAGAAAAGTGCAGATACGGTTCGGACCAACAGCGTTGATTGCCCTGCAATTGTTCTGATTTATCCCTGACCCGGTGCCGACAGAAACCATAACCGTCTTCATCCATCGATCCAGGCATCCAGTTGAAAGTGCTCTGGCTAAATTTGTAACAAGACCGGCCGGTGGGTGTCCACAGGCCGGTCTTGCGACCACTAAAAAATGCGCCTGGCTTTTGAGCCTGCCTCAGGCACCTCGTACAGGGTCAGGTGTGAAACCGGCAGGGTTTCACCGGTGATGGCCTGCCAGACCTGGGCAGCTTCGATATCAAAAAACATGCCGCCGGTCACCAATGACAGTTCCTGGTACGGGGCTTTTGCAGGGCTTGGACCCAACAGCGAGGTCTGGATCCCGTCCAGCGCACGCCGGCCCTTGCCACGCAACGCTTTCAACAGGCGCTGGCGAGGAACCGGGGTGAACACCAGGCTGCCGCCATCCTGGCACTGTGCGACAATCGCACCCATGCCTTCTTTTTGCCAGGGCGTGGCAGTTACCAGCTTCGGAGCGCTGCCCAGGGCCGCCGCGGCTGTCTTTTCCAGCCAGGCCAGCGGATCCGTCACAACGATCTGGCGGGCCAGCGTCTCGCGCTTGATGCGGATGTCCTGCTCCGCCCAGGCTTCGGCCTGCAGGCGGATGCCATCGATGGCCCTGCGCTGTCTCTCATTCCCGGCAGAAATCAGGGCGCCCAATAGAAATACAACAACCAGAACAGAAATGCCAATCAGTAGTTCCATATTTCTCTCCTTAAATAATTTTGAGTGATGCGTTGTAAGACTGATGGGATAATACCGAGCGCACCTGCAGCCGGCCGTCCACATCGTCTGCCAGGATGCGCCACCTGCGCCCGAGCGGGATCGAAACATGCTGGCGGTTGTGACGGAGGCGTTTGCCGTGAAAGGATAGATAGGATTCGCCACCTTCCAGGCGTTCGACGACCCTGCGGGCGCGGACCAAAACAGTGGATGGCACATGGCGGGTGTCAATCCGGCGCTGCTCAAAGAAGCCCAGCAAATCATGCCTGTCCATCGATACGCCTCGTATGATTTTCCAAGCGTTCCAGGGTTTTGCGCAGCCGCGCAAGTGCCTTTGGGCGCGGGTCAATGATTGCGGCAACTGCCAGCGCAAAGAGCAATGTCAGGAAAATCGCCAGCGAACATCCTGCCCAGGGGAAAGGCGCACCGACATGAGCCGGGGCTGGGGGCAGCGAGGTGGGCGCTATCGTGGCCTGAGTCACCGGGCTGGTCGGGGTCAATGATGGCCCGCGGGTCGCAGTGGCCAGCGGAGTCGCGGTTGGGATGACGGTGGGTGTCCAGGTCGGCGGCGGGGTGGCGTTCTCCGGTACCCGGATCAGGCCGGTATCCTGGGCACAGCGTCCAAAGATGTCACAGACCGAAACTGTCACCAAATAGTCACCGCTCTCAGCAGCATAAGCCCCATTCCCACAGCGCCGATCCCACTGTAACTGATTGGGGATGTCATCGCCAGCGAAGGTCAGCAGCACATCCTGGTGCAGCGGGCAGGCAATGCGGATCGTGGCATCTTTCAAGGCAACCGAGCCTGCCTTGACCCGGATCAGACCCGGCTCCCACAGCCACCAGACATCTGGAATATCGACAGCTGGTTTCTTGTTGCCTACAAAGACGCTTATCCTGGCCGTGTTCTCGTGGTTTCCTGCCAGGTCCGCAGCGTGCGCCAGGATGGTGTAGGTTCCATCTGGGATGCCGGTGGTGTCCCAGGCGAAGGACCATTTTTCAGCAGTGATTGTCAGCGGCTGCCAGTCCTTGCCATCATTCACAGAAATTTCAGCGTCATAAAGCCCGGCCAGAGCATCTTCAGATGAGCCTGTGAAAGTGAATGTCCCGGAGATTTTTGTGCCCTGTGAGCCTTCCGGCGGGTTTGAGAAAGACGAGACCGGTGGGGAGTGGTCGATCTTGAGCGAGTGTGATGCTGTCTTCGTCAGTCCTGCCCGATCGGTAACGCGAAATTCCACGGTATGCGCTCCGTCATCAGGCAGCGCAGCCAATACGCTATTTTCCCAGCCCTTGTTATCGACTCGATAGGCAACGGCGAAAACGCCGCTGCCTTTGTCGTTCGAGTTGCCTGTCATGGTGACAGGTGAGATATACCAGTCTGCGCTGCCCAGCGTGCCGGAGATGGTCAGGTTCAGCTCAGGCGGGGTCAGATCGATAGAGATGGTTGTGGTAGTAATCGCCTGGTTGCCAGCCTTGTCGTTCACACGCACGTCGATCTTGTTCACGCCCTCTGTCAGGGCCAGGTCCTCCCCGATCGGGGTCCAGGCTCCGCTATTCAGACGATACTCATCCAGGGCAATTCCGCTGGTGGCATCTGAGCGGTCGATGGACAGGGTCACATCCGAGACGTACCAGCCGCCAGCACCGCTCACCCCGGCCGGCGTGCCAAAGCTGACCGCAGGCAGGGTCTGGTCAACCAGGATGGTGCGCGAACTGGTCGAGCGGTTTCCGGCGTTATCCGTGGCGCGGAAATCCACGGTATGGCTTCCGTCGCTGGTTACGGTAACGGTTGCACCACTGGTCCATGTCCCGCCATCCAGGCTGTATTCAGTCGCAGCCAGCCCGGACATCGCATCAGAAGCTGTGGCGCTGACCGTCACCTGCGAGACATACCAGCCGCCAGAACCTGCGGTGCCGGCAGGGGCGGTGCTCAATGCGGGTAGGCCGCTGTCGATTTTCGTGCTGAAGGTTGAGGTCGAGACATTCCCGGCATGATCGGTGGCGCGCGCATCGACTGTGTGACTGCCATCGCTTAAATTCAGGCTGGCGCCGCTGGTCCAGGCTCCACCATCCAGCCGGTATTCCAGCAGGGCCAGTCCACTGGCCGGATCACTGGCGTTCAGACCCAGAGCCACCGTGGTCTTATACCAGCCGTTGCTGCCCAGGGTGCCGACCGGCGCGAAGCTGAGCGCCGGGCTGTGCTTGTCGATCTGGATGGTTTGCGAGGCAAGGGTGAGCAACCCGGCTTTGTCTATGGCGCGAAAATCAACATTGTGACTGCCATGCACCGCCATCCACGCGGTATTCGGTAACGGACAGACCGCTGAGTGCATCCGAAGCGCTGGCCGTGATGGTCACATCCGTGGTGTACCAGGTACTCGGTGCTGCGCCTGCCAGGGAGAGCGAAGGTGCGGCTGTATCAACCTTTACGGTCTGGTTGCCAGTCGTGGCCACATTACCGGCATGATCGGTTGCTCGCCCGGCAATGCTGGAAACGCCATCTGCCGGACTGACCGAAGCCTGCCAGGCGCCTGCGTTGAGCGCTACTTGCGCAGAGGCTACCCCGGAGTAGCCATCACTGGCTGACGCGGAGAGCGTTGGATGGGTGACGTACCAACCGTTCTGTCCATCCGGTGAAAGCGGTACGGCAACCGTGGGCAGTTCGCTGTCCTTTTTGACCACCACACTGCGGGTTGTCAGGTTGCCCGCGCCATCCGTGGCCGAGGCACCAATCGTGGTCACACCATTGGCCGAGACCACCTGCGCAACTCCGCCGGCATCGAATAAGGCTGCGCTGACCCCCGAAACTGCATCGCTGGAAGAAAGGGTCAGGGTTGGCGCGGAGACAAACCAGCTGTTGGATCCATCGGCAGTCGGAACGGTTATCGAAAGGCCTGGCGGAGTATTGTCCAGCTTCCAGGATACGGTCTTCATCAGGCTGGTATCGCCAAAAGATGAAACGGCCCAGACATTCGTGGATAGGGCTCCTTCGGGCGGTGACCAGGAACAATTGCCGCTGGCGGCATTGATGGTGCATAGATTGCCATAACCAGACGACTCGATCACGGTGATCTTTTTCGTTGGAATGGGCTCATTCGCTGAGAGATCCAGGGATGCATTCCGGCACCAGCCGTTGCTTCCCGGAACGGAGCAGGAAACTGTCCTGGCAACTGTGGCTGCCGGGTAACTCTGTCCTGCCGACTGCACTATCTGCCAGACACGTACTCCCGCCCTGCCATTGTAGCAATGGGGGGTGGTAGGATCATCGACATTATCGTAGGCTGCCATCCAGGCCAGGGCCTGGGTTGATCCGGCGGGCGCGGATAAATTTAACCAGTCACGATAACGCCAGATCAGTGGGCCGCCGGTATACTGGGTGCTTTCACAGGTCAGTACAATGACTTCACTGCCTGTCACGCTGCTGCGGTCAGCGGGGCCGGTATAGGCCAATGGCGTAGAAGCGCTGGCGAAGAGTGAAAGGATTCCAAGCAGCAGGAACAAGAACCGATTTATTTTTTTCATGACACCTACCTTTTGGTATTGGTTGAGACACCCCGGGGCTTGTGCCCCAGGGTGCTTTCTATAACTGTTACGCAGAGAGAAATGGGGTAAAGACCTTTGTGTCGGGTAATGATTGGGATGCAAATCAGCGGCATTCTTGGGTATGCTTGTTTACCCTGTCCAACCAATGTTGCGACAGCACTGACGTTCCCAGCCACATCCACACCACGCGCCAGGATGTTCTCAGGATGGTCGGGCTGAATTTCCAGGTTCCAGGTAACATCAGGCGCAGAAAACCCGTTTGGTAGAACATGGGGCTGCCAGGTCTGACCGTGATCCAATGAAATTTCCACTCCGTCCGGACCGGAAACCACGTCAGTGACCGTCACGGATAACACCGTGACGCCATCGCCGCGGGTATACAGGTCATTCATGGAGACAACCGGCGCGCTTTTATCGATGTTTACGAACTGTGTGGCTGTGCCACCCAATCCATCCGGAATGGGAACTTCATTTCGGCCTTCATACGTAACCTGAATATCCGCTGCAGGTGCCAGGATATCCGGATCGTCAAAGGTGGCGGTGTGGATGATGACATCCGATGTGTACCAGCCGGAACGCCCAACACTTGCATCCATGCCCGAGACGATCAAGGGCAGTTGGAAAGCAGCCGGCTCCGACAGGCATAACGCGGCAAAGGTGATGGTTGTCAGCCGCAGAAAAATGGCAAGAGGTTGCATGTTTATTTCTCCAATTCCACGAACAAACCCTTCCAGTGTGAAATGCGCAGTTCATATAAACCGGGCTGTAGCACAGCAGATGGCGGGCTTTTTGTTATTCATGAAAGTTCTCGCCTTACTCAGTTAATTCTTTCGACAACGCCACGAGTTGAGGGTATTCGGCCGCCAATTCGAGCCAGGCAATCTCCAGCAGGATCAGCCTGTATTCCGCTTCTGCATGAGCCGGATTCAGACTGGCCAGCCAGATGAGCAGGCCTGTCTTATTCGGGAATGGCACACCACCCTGCGTGTACCGGGCAAGCCAGGTGGAAAAGACCGTCTGCGCCTCGACAGGTAGCTGAACCGCCACGGCCAGGATGCGTTCGGCATAATTGCGCGCAGGATCGGTGATGGCAGGTTTCACGCTCGAGAGCAGGGGCACGTTTCAGGACCTCGGTATTCCAAAACAGCGGATATTCTGTTGAAGGATAGTGCTGCTTGAAATGGATCATTTCATTGCTGGGCGAGATTGGAACTTTCCAGTCAGCCCCAAGCGGGCCAGTATCGTACAAACCACCCTGGCGACAGTAATTCGAATATAGTGGCTGACATAAATCCCAAACCACGCCTTTTTTTGCGACATGCGGCCCGGAGATGCTGACTCGCACCAGGTCGCCTACTTCCGCATCACCCAGCACGACATCCGGCAGTTCGTCGCTCTGCGATGCGGTGCGCAGGATGACCCAGATTTCGAAATCGGCAGACTGTACCAGAGCAATTTTCGCGGGCAGACCCATGACGTGGATTTGCCGGGTCTCGATGACTTCGCCAGTAAAAGACCAGGTATTCGGCGCTGTGAAGGTCAATCCTTGAAAGAGCAAAGATATAGAGAGGAGTACGGCATGAATGGCAGGCATGATGATTTCCCTGGCGGAGGGGTGGAAAGATCCGCCCCTCCGCTTGAGTGTGTTCGGTTACTATTGAGCCGGGGTGGCTGTGTCAGGCAGCACTGGTGCAATGAAAGTGAACTTCTTCTGGGCCTTGCCTTTGCTGTCCGGATTGACCAGCACGGTGTAGGTACCCGGAACAAGTGTGCCAATGCTGAATTCCTTGCGATAGCTTTTGGATGTATCGCAGCCGCGCCCTGTGTAACGCTCCTTGACATCGTAGGCGTATATACTGATCGTCTTGCCGCTCACAGACGAATTGATCTGAACCTTGTCACAGGTGTAGCTGCCCAGCATGCGAAAGGTCGCCGGCTGGTCGTCCAGCAACTTGATCTTGGTGACTGCTGCCAGGCGAACGATACGTGTGTCGGCTGCGAAAGCAGTCGTGACGAACAGGCTGGCCAGAAGCGCCACAAGCCCCAAAACGATGAAAAGCTTTTTGTTGAATTGCATTTACAGTTCTCCTTTTTCGTGAACAAAATAAAGAGCCGGCAGGAATTCCTGCCGGCTCGAAATATAGTGGGTTGCGAAAGTGGGTATCAGCGCTGTGTCATTAAGGATTAATGCAGCACTTAAAATGGGTCCGTTTCATAGAATTGGAAATCGCTCCCAAAGAAGGCTTGCTTTTATATTGGAAGATGCAAATGAATCGGGAGTGGAAAAGTCTGGGAAGTTCGTATTCCCAATTATCGGATGTAAAATATAAAAAGGGTTTGACCCCATTTTTGTTTTTAGGCGATTACGATGCTTCCTGAAGAGAAAAGCCAAAAATCTGTTTTTAATATATTTCAAAGACCCTTGGGCGCCTTAAGGGAGCTATCTATTGGCAGCCTGATGGGACTAATCACTGCAGCAGGTTTTTTACCGCTTTTCCCAAGTTTAGGGGTTCAATTTGGTATTGATCCCCAGGCTACTTTATGGCTGGGAAGTATTGGCACAAATATCCTGGCAAATTGGGTTCAACATTTTTGGGACGATGCCCGTAAAGCACCTCCGAAGGATCAGGAAGAGTTATTGCAAAGGCTATCGTCTGCGCTTCATGCACGCATTGCTGCATCAACTGAGTTTCGCGCTGACGTAGCACTATTTATCAACCAAACACGTACGGTTCAAGCCGCACGGGATGCTCTGAAAGGCCGTGAAGCTGAACAGGTTTGGTTTCTAATTAATATTTACACCGAATTGGTTGAGAATAGGCAGGAATTGAAGGATAAGCTTTCCTATATTGAAGAATCTCTAAGTGTTTTGGGCTATAAAGCTGATGTTATATTACGAAATATGGCATTAGTCAAAAGCATAACGGAAACCCGTGCCGGTATCGATGAACAGGTTGTTCAATTTGAGAATAAATTAAAAATTTCTGCGATATGGCCTGTAAATCTTCCATATAATGAGCCTTATTACCATCTGCCAGAACGTGACGTAGAGCTAGAAAAGGTTATAAGCGTGATGCGAGATCCTAATGGGAGAAAAATTATTGGGGTTGATGGCTTAGGTGGTTTAGGAAAAACTGCTTTGGCTGTTGAAATTGGCCGACGCTGTTTGGCCGAGGGTATCTTCCAGCGAGTTGTCGGGGAAAGTGCCAAGCAAGTTCGACTTGTTGGAGATACTATCGAAAGTATACCTGGGGCGCCAGCAAAGCTGAGCTTCGATGATCTGTTAGATGCCATCGCACGGCAAATTGGTCGATGGGATATTCCCACAATGAGGCCTGAAGAAAAACGTGCTACATTGCGTTACCTTTTACATCAAGCTCCCCATCTCGTTATCGTAGATAATTTGGAAACGGCCGAGAATGTCCGTGGTTTGGTAGTAGAGCTACAAACTATTTTGGATGGAACTCGGGCAATTGTAACAAGCCGCCCACAGCTCGAAGTGGATTTTGTACACACGTTAAAATTAAAAGGCTTGAGTGAATTCGATTCTATCGTTTTCTTGAGGGCAGAAGCAAGAAGTCGAAATATTCCAGCAGTGTGGGAAACATCTGATCGATATCTTCGGCAAATTCACAAAGTTGCAGGTGGAGCCCCGCTTGCTATGAAGTTGATTATTGGGCAGACTGTCTCATTACCGTTGGATTTAGTTCTAAACAATTTTAAGGGAGCCAGGGGGAATATTTACACCTTTATTTACCTTGAGAGCTGGAAACTACTTTCCATCGAAGCTCAGAAATTGCTTATTTATATGGGTACAGTCGTAACTTCCTGCGCTTATGATGAACTCGCCAGTGTAGGTATAGCGGATAATGACGAAATGCTTCAGCAGGCCATCCGAGAGCTGACAAAGATGTCTCTATTAGGCGCCACCGATTCAATACAGCAAAAACGATTTAGCGTACATCCTCTCACCCGTTATTTTGTTAATAACGATCTGCCTGATTTATGGAAAGAACAAGGGCTCTTGTAGTTGTTAATTTTCATCAGCAGGCCCGCCGGCGCGCTGCCGAAGCCCGGTTGGCCGCTTTTAAGGCGCATTCAAGTGATTCCCCTATTTTAAATGATGAGATTGAAAATATTATTGCCATTGCCGAATGGGTAATCGCACACGGGGCCGATGAGACACCAACCATTCTTGACTTTTCTCTTTGGGTTGGTCCTTTACTGAAGGCAAAAGGATACTGGCATGATTATATTCACTGGCTCAAGGCGTGTGAGCAAATTCTCCGTTCGCGTGATGAAAAATCTGAATTAGCACTTACATATGTAAATCTTGGGTTTTTGTATGCACAGCTGGCTGAACACGACACAGCACTAAACTATTATGGGCTAGCTCACGAAATTTATTCGCACCTAGATGATAATGCTGGGCTGGCGATAGTTGCCCATAACTTTGCTGCCAGTTTTGAAGAAATTGGCAACTATGTTCAGGCGGTAATCTTTGCCAGTGATGCTGTTGAACGCTTTGTTGCATTAAAAGACATTAACCACGTGCTTGTCGCCATTGATGTTCTTGCCACAATTCTGAGAACAACAGGTAGATTGGAAGAAGCAATAAATTGGTATCTCAAGGCTGGACAGCTTATAAGTGAAGTGAGCGATTTAACAGCCCTGGCTCAAATTAATAACAATATTGGCGATTTGCTAATGCAGAGGAGTCGATTTCTTGAAGCATCTCAGTTTTACAAAAAGGCTATGGGATTGTTTGAGCGCCAGCAAGATCAGATGGGGCTTGCGACCATTTTTCTTAATTTAGGCGCCGTGGATGCTGCACTGGAGAAGAAAGAGAAGGCTCTTGAATGGTTTCAAAAAGCACGGACTATTCAGGAAGAAATGCATGATCGGATTGGGTTGGCTTCAACCTATAACAACATAGGTCACGTCTACAAAAAAAACGGTGATTTTGTGACTGCGCGTTATTGGTATCAACAAGATATGAATATCTCACAAGAACTTGGTAACCTGCGCCAACTCACAGTAACTTGTAATAATATCGGCTGTTTAGATTTTGAAGCGGGAGACTATCAACAAGCTCTCGCACTGTTTCATCAAGCACGCGAATACCAGGAATATGTAAAAGCCCCAGTAAATTTAGCGGCTACCTATAACAATCTTGGGCGTACTTATGATGTTTTACTGGATTATGAAGCAGCACTTCACTGGTATAAGCAAGGTAGTGAGCTACTAAAAGGCCTTGACGCTTTTCAATTGCAGGCAGATATCCTTTCAAATTATGCTATGGTTCTTTGGCATATGGGGCATATTCTTGACGCAAAGGTAAATTTTGTAGATAGTTTGATGCTGCTTGAAAAAATTGGTGCTAAAGATCAAATGGAAAAAATTTATAAGTTTGTGAAGGATCACGATGAGCCTGCCAACCTCGAATGATAATCCTGGTCATCTTTTTTCTTCAAAAATAAGTATTGAGAAAACAAATACTATTCAAGACTTTGCTCAAAAAGCGCAAAGTCTTGCGGCTGAACATCGACTTCAATTGATACAACAACATCGGGATAATCTCACTGCTCTGATGAGTGAATATGAGAATGTTCGGGCTAGTTTTTGGTGGCTTTCAAAACATTCCCAAGAAAATGGGGGATTGATTCTTGCCTATATACAAACAATGCGTGTCTTCTTGCGTAATCATGGAGATTGGGATGAACGACGATGCTGGTTTGAGGTCGGCGAAATCATCTGTAGAAACCTTGATAATAAACCAGGATTAATAACCATCCTTTCCAGTTTGGGCCTGACCTATGATGATAAAGGTGAGTATGAAACTGCTATTCAGTATTATCAGATGGCGCGTCAGATCTGTGAAGAAATCGAAGATCGGGCAGCTTTAGCACGAATATTGAATAACATCGGGGTAGTTTGTCAAAAGCAGGGTCAATGGTCTGGTGCATTGTTATCCTTTACCGAAAGTGCCCGGTTGAAAGCTCATCTGGGGGATCAAATTGGCCTGGCTGTTGCTTTAGGGAATATTGGCAGTATTCATTTTTCCCATCATGAATGGGACAAAGCACTGACGCTCTATGAACATAGCCTTTCGATCAGGGAACAAGTTGGTGACCGATCTGGTCTGGCGGTTGTATTTAATAATATTGCAAATATTTACTCGAAGAAAGGTGATCTAGAACGATCATTAATATATTATCAAAAAGATCTCTCCATTACGGAAGAGCTAGGCGACCAGGATGGTCTGGCCACAACGTTAAACAATATCGGCAAAGTTTATGAAAAGTACGATAATCTTCAAAAAGCGATGGAATACTATGAGCGGAGCCGGCTAATTGCGGAACGGTTAGGTAATAATGATTCACTGGCTATCACTCTATCCAATTTCGGTTCCCTGTATGACCGGCTTGGGGATCGGGACCATGCTCTCGAATATTATAATAAAGCTCTAAAACTGCATGAAGATGCTGGTAATCCAGCAGAGATCAATGTAATTTTGTTCAATATGGCCTTGATCTCTGAAGAAGCAGGTAACTATTTAGCAGCAGAATCCTTGTTAAAGCGTGTCGTTATATTGGAAGAAGAATTCCAGAATCCGGATGTGGGGCGGAGCATGGATATACTGAAACGTGTGCAATTGAAACTTGGTCAAGAATCATCTATAACAAATAAAACTGGATAAACTTGGCGGTGCAAGAGTTTATTAAACGAATTCTGGGACTTTATAAGAGAACCCATAATTGGGACATCACAGAATGGTAAAGGCATCAAATCAACCCTCCTCCCATAAACGGTCCGATAATCGCCAGGATCAACCCCACCACCGCCAGCACCCCGAACAGACCGGCTCGCTGGCGCACCAGCGCCGCCCGCGCTTCAGTCAGCTCCACAACAGACCGGTGTACAGCTTCCTGCAGGCCCAGCACGCTGGATAGCAGTGGACGATTGTTGGCAAAGAAGTCATTGATATCCCGCAAAAACAGGTTGACCTCAATATCCCTGGCATCCGGCAGGTGCGAGCGGGTCACTTCAATGGCCTTGCCGAAATCTTCCACTTCCATCCTCGCCACCAGCAGGCCCAGCAGGTTACAAAACGGCCCTCCCACCGCGGCCGCCCGGCGCAGCGCTTCCTGCACGCCCACTCCGGCTGAAAGCAAGGCGCTCAGGACCGAGAGCCCGATCAGCATATTGCTGCGCATCGCTTCTGCGCGTTTCTTCGCCAGGCTCTTCAAACGCACATACGGCCGGCGTAGCCCCAGGAATGCAAAGATCAGGGCTATAAACGGCGCGGCAATTGCCATATTCAGTGCCGCCATGGCACCGGCCAGCAATCCACCCACGCCGAGGAACAAAGAGAAGTCCCGCATGGCAGCCGCATAGAATTCGCCTGGGGTGTCATAGGGGTAGCCGGCACGCCTGAGCAGCGAAATCACATCCGCGCTGTTTTTGGCAGCCTGCGGATCGAAACGGCCGGGCAGGAGCGCCACCAGCAATGCCTCCCAGGTCGAACGGCGCGGGACAGTCTCGTCGCTCGTGTTGGACAGGCGGCTCCGCCCAAAGACGGCGAAGGCGGTTTGGAAAGCGGTCAGAAGTTCAAAGGTGAGCACGCTGAGAGCCAGCGCGCCCAGAAAAGTAAGGATGGTCATGGAATAGCTCCGCGGTTCATGATTTTGTGAAACTGTATCTGGATTAATGCGGGGGTCCTGCCCGTCTGTCATTTAGCCAATCTTGTACCTCCTGCGCGTGCGGCAGATCAGGCAGGTGTAGAGCTCCCACAACCCCACCTGCCGACCACGATGGGTTGTCTTCTTCCAGCAGGTCTCACAAAAAAGGCGCTGGATCCAGGGTTTCATGGCAGCCTGGGGATGCCGTTAAATTTGGGCAAGGTCGCATCCCATATCAAATCAAAAGGGGTGCGCTCGCCATTGCCATGACGCAGTTTGGCCGGGTTCAGGTGCACAGTCTTGCGCAACTTCTTGTCCTGCACCATGAAAAAAACAGTATCGGCGTCAAACTGCAGGTCAGCCGGCCCGCGCATGGCGTTCAGTTTGGGTGCGGTGTCGTCCATGCCTTCCTTGGTCATGGATTGGATCGTCAGCAGCGCCAGGTTGAACTCCCTGGCGATGTCGCGCAGTCGGCGCAGTTTCAGGGCGGTATTTTCATTCTCATCGCGGGTATCGTGGTCGGAAAGCAGGTTGACGTAATCCACCACCAGTAAACCAATATCCATCTGCCGGACCAGCCTGGCGACATTGGCGCGCAGCTGGGCGGTAGTGATGCCAGGTGTATCGTTGATCACCATTCTGGATTTGGGATACTCAAACCGTTCCAGGGTTTCAGCCATCTTTTGCCATTTATCAGCCGGGATATAGCCGGAATTAATCTCATTTGTCGTTATTCCGCATTCAGCGGCAAAGGTCTTGATGCCCAGATCCCTGCGATCCATTTCCAATTCATGGACCACAACGCCGTATTTCGCAGCCACATTTCGGGCCACCTGCATCACCAGTGTCGTCTTGCCGCTGCCAGGCGGGGCTGAGATGATGGTGGTCTGCCCGCGATGCAGCCCGCCGGTCAGGCGGTCCCAATCCGTAAAACCTGTACTCATGCCCCACACCCGTCCCGGGTTTTTCTTACGTTCTACGGCATAGTCATAGACGCCGCCCAGGATTTGCCCGATGTTCAGGTTTTCACGGGCGGTGGCCTGGTCCTGGGCATCGTTCAAGGCCTTGTCGGAAAGTGTCATCACCTGCTCCACTTCCATGGATTGGTCATAAGCCAGCCGCGCGATGGTGTTGGCGGCCGAGAGCAGCCGCCTCCGCAGGCTGTCGGCCTGGATGATCCGGCCGTAGCTTTCGGCGTGCAGTGTGGTCGGGACCTGGTTCAAAAGCGCCGTCAGATAAGCCGGGCCGCCGATTTCCGCCAGCCTGCCCAAATCATCCAGGGTTTCTGAAACTGTCAGGCTGTCAATTGGGATGTGTTTTTCCTTCAGATGGGCGCAGGCTTCCCAGATCCAGCGCAAACGCACGATGTAAAAATCACTGGCCTGCAAAAAAGCTGCCAACTCATCGTAGATTTCCGGGTTGATCAGGATCGAACCCAGTACAGCTTCCTCGGCTTCGCGCGAGTAGGGCAAAGTTGCGGATGTTGTTTGACCAGAACTAAACGGGGGTTCCGGGGGAAAAGCAGGTGTTTGGCTCATGCCAGCCAGTCCACGGGAACCTGTTCAGGCAGTGTGTATCCAGCCGCCACCAGTTCCTGGGCATAGGTCTTCGCCTGTTTTTCCCCATCATCTTTGCCATCCCGCTGCCAGTTGCGCAAGATGCCCTCAACATAATCCCAGCGCCGCTTGTTACGCAAGGCTGCCAGGCGAATCGCACTGATCACCCAGTCTGTTGTGTAATCGGTTTCGGCGAGTTTCATACGCTCGGAAACAGCCGCGGTCAGTGGCCCGATGTTTTGCTCGTAAACAGAAAAGGGATTTTCAGAGAAAACAGCCGGACTGGAAGGCGGATCTTCAACGTTTTCGAGTTTGCCTTCATCCTTATCTTTAACCTTACCTTTAACCTTAACTTCGCTGTTAGGTAGACCATCGGGTAAGTGGCTACATGGTGGTCTACCTAACGGTTTACCTGAACTACTACCCGGGTTATTGTCGGAATCTGCATCAAATAGGACGTGCTGCTCAGGTTCCGGGGTATCCGAACCCTGGGCGTGCGCGGATGTTTGAAGGACAAATCCGCATTTTTGCTTGTTGCTCCATTCGGCAGAAGTATCGATGATACCCTTGCCGCCCTTGGCGTGGATGCGCCAGCGGTCCACCCAGCCTTCCGGGGCGGGGTGACGTGAAGGCGCCATCCATTCGGAACCGACCTGGTACTTCCACCATTTGACGATCTGCCCATACCGCACGCCATCCTTTTCATAAGCGTGTATCTTGCCGGCTTTCGCAAAGCTTTCCAGGATGAAGAGTACTTCGGCGGCCGGCAGGTCGTCTGCGGGGAAAAGCATGGATTTCATCAGGCGGCCGTTCAACAGGAAACGGCCCTGGTCATCCGCGCCATTCAGGATCAGCATCATCCAACCCAGGCGGGCGCGGTCATCCAGCTCAATAAACCACGGGTCGCTCATGATCTGGGGATCAAGATTGCGTGCCATGCTGCCTCCCAGGATAAATTGGTTTTTGAAGAGTGGTTTTCATGTCAGCTCTATTTCTAAAGACGGAGAAAGCATCACCTGCAGATGCGCATTGGTCAGCTCGCGTTTGCGAGTGTCCTTAACGCTGATCGCGCGCCAGAAGATTTCATCATGTCTGGATGTTCGGGCCACACCATTCGGCGGTCGGGGAGTGGCAAACTCCAGGGCACCGCTCCCGGTTTCCCAGGTGGCCCCGCCATATTCCTGCGGCCACAGCGGGTACGCTAGTTTGTCCCAGTTCGGTAACTGATTCTTTGCAAGCCCCTGATGCCACTTCCACAGGGCCTCAAAGCGTGGCCCCCACAGGCCCCAGGCAAGGTCGATACGCAAATCTGGCTTTTTCAGGAATTCGGTGGTCATAGTGCAGGCGCGGCAGAGCGGTACAGCGTTTTCTGGCCGCAGGTAGCGCCAGGCGATTTCCGGCGCGGTATCGGGTGGCGCGGAAAGCGCTGTTTTCCAGCGCGCGCTGGCTCCACAGCGCAGACACACCCCTTGAAAGACCTGACGCCAGGGCATACTGCCGATCGATGCCGCCATGAGCTCATCCATATAGGGGTGTTCGGCCCGGATGAGATCGCGTGAAAGACTCACTGCAGTTTCAGGCAGACTGTACAGGTCACAAAAATCCATTACGAAACCGGCTGATGAAGCAAACTGGCCTCGTTCCCATAGATTGAATTTGCGGCGCAACATGTCGCGCTTGACTTCACCGCCGCCGGCCTCGCGCACCCGGCGTAAATCGGCCATAGCCTGGGCAAACAATGCGAAGAGTAAAGAGTCGATCCGGGAACCGGCTTCCCAGGCCCCGGATTGAGGAAATTTGCAATCATTTGTTGTAGCGAGAATGAAATCAACACTGGGTCCGTATTCCATATCGGGTGCACATTCAAGAATTAGCCTGCTCTTGGGCAGGCGCACGAATTTGTTCGGTTGGATCACCTGGTTGAAAATCACCTGGTCATCCTGGTCAAATGCAATCATGCGCAGGGGTGGACAGAAAAAAGTGTGAAAGACATGCTGACTGGCGGTGGGGTATAGAAAGACCAGCATGTTGTCTTGAAGCGTTCCAGTAAACATTGCTCCGCGTGAACGTTGGCCGGAGCTGACGAGATATTTCACTTTCATGCGAGCCTCAATAAGCGGGAATTTTGAGCGATTTGGAGGTATTCTGACCTGGATAGCGGATGGGTTTAAAAATAACCTTTCCAGGCCGTTTTAGCGTTTCGACGTAGGCGGTTGCGTAGGCGGCAATGTCGGCGGCGCGTAACCGGGACGTAGACGGCAGCGTATCCATGCCGCCTACGTTGTTTCTTCCCTTAAAATGCTGACATGGTTTTTCCAGAAACATCATTCAGCTCCTTCTGCCAGGGTATACCCTGCGGCTATTGCTACAGGTTCCATCTTGAGCAAGCCATACTCATAAGCTTTCAAGCTGAAGCGCAGCAAAGCCGTAACCAACTCCCCGGCCGGGACGTTCAGGCCATCATCGGATGCCAATGCTGAAATCTCCTGTTTGAGTTCCACCGGCAGCCCGCGCCAGGTGGTGACCACTCGCCAGCGAGGCTCTTCTACTTTCTTCTTTTTGGCTGGGGCCCCACCACGTTTTCGTTTCTCGTCGACTGTCTCAGCAAACGGAAAGAGGGTCATACGCATCCGTTCGGGATTGGGGCGTGGGTGCAAGTTCAGGTCACCCTCGGCGTAGGCGCGCAAAGCATATTCCAACAATGTTCTCGCCACTTCACCATCGCGCACATTCAAATCTGCGGCAATCTGTTTGACGCGCAGTGCCAGAATTGGATCAATCCCGCGATACATGGCTTTTTGGTTGAGATGGGTCTTTTCCCACTGCCGGTTTCGCTGGCGCGGTGTGGCCACGCGCAAATGGTCGTAATAATCAGAGTGGCTGGCAGGTTGTTTTGGCGAAGGCTGTTCAAAGGGGTTTCTGCGTTGGGTTGCCATGATTTTTCCTAAAACCTTGTGACGATTCTGACCAGTGTTTCGTATTCCCTGCCTGCGCGACTGTCAGGGTCCTTTTCGAAGATCGTCAGGCCCTCCGCTGCACATTCTCTCAGGATGGTGGCGCGATGAATTGGCAGTAGCAAATTTCCCCCAAAAGTGTCTCGTAATGTCTCATAGGTGGATTTGCTTTCGCGAGTTTGCTCATCGTAAAAGGTTGGCAGAACACCAAGCAGCGAACCTTTCCACTGTTTTTTTGTTTGCAGGATTGACATCATTTGAACGATCTGGCTGACTCCATCTGCAGAAAGAAACTCTGTGGCTGTTGGAATGATGACGAAGTCGGAAGCCCACACCGCGCGTTCCTGGATACCCCCAACACTGGGTGCTGTATCAAATATGATGTAATCCAGATCGTCTTTGATAAAGCGGTTGATTGCCTGGTGGATGGCGGAAATCGGCTTGTCCTGTGCGTTTAGCACAGTCTGGGCAGCCATCGTTTGCTGGTTGCTGGGGATAAGGCTCAGGTTTTCGCGCCCGGAGGCGCGTACCCACTGACGCACAAAAGTCGTCTCTTGTGGTGATATTCCCATCGTCAGCAAATAGAAAGCGCCAGGTTCGGGCAGTAAGCCCAGGGCAGTCGCGGATTGTCCCTGGGGATCCAGGTCGATCAAAAGAACCTGTTTCCCTTTACGGGCCAATCCGTGAGCCAGGGAGACGGCTGTTGTGGTTTTGCCCACGCCGCCTTTTTGGTTGGTGATGCAAATAGTGCGAATGGTCATGTCGATACCCTTTTTATTTGCCGTCTAATCGGTTGCGTTTGAGACTTTCTTTGGCTATTGCATACAATATCCCGCCAACAATCATCGAAAGAATGACCAGCAGGATGCCTGAATTAATGGCTTTGATGGTTTCAGGCATCTTGCCCTCCCCAATTGGCCAATTCATACTGATCTATAGCCTTCCATGAGCTTCGTTCTTCAAGCACAATAAGCTGAATGCGATTTAAAACAGTGAAAGTCTTGCCTGTCCGGGTGCGTGTGGATATCATGGCAGCCCTCCACGTATCGCGAAAACAAGATTTGTAGTTTGTGATGCACCTTCCCGTGCCAGCAGGCCGGCCTGTCGTTCGAGTTCCCGGTGAATAATGAGTGCTGCCTGCGCGCGCGGAACGCGTAGTTCACGTTTGGCGAGCGCGTGGAGCGCCTCGCGCTCCTGCTCGTTGAGATGAATAATTATTCTTGCCATAATGCTCCCTTCAGATCCTGAGTAAAAAAATGAGCCGCTTTTTCGGCGGCTCACAGGGTAGCATTTGGGTGTATGGAATCCCTACGGTTTTGGTACGACTTCAACTCCGGTTTTTCATTCTGATGTCCGGAATATTATTTTGTTTCGACAGGGGTTCATTGGATGTCTTTTGTGACTGGCTGGTCGCAGATCCAACTTTTCTGGCTTTCCGGATGCGTCGTCGGTGGTCATAAAAAGTGGATTGGGCCATTAATGGTACGCCACTTGGTTCGCTGCCGAATTCCTGCCTGAGAAAATCATCCAGTGTTCTCGCTGAAAAGCTCTTGTCCCGCCGGTCCCATTTCTCGATCGCGGAGCGGATTTTTTCATCTGTAAAACGGTGGAGTTTTTTGCCGTCCATAGGCAGGTTTGGGTCAAGTTGGTATTCATCATTTACATCAGCGTCAGCATCAACCTGGAATTCAAAGGATGTATCCGGGTAACGAAATAAGACCATCCCCAGTATCTTCAACTCAAACGGTTGGATGGTGGTGCCTGGATTGGGAGGGTTCTTGAGTGCCATGACCTGCCCACGTAAAATCCCATCGAGCATTGAAGCATAAACTGCGCCCCTTATCACCAGAATCACAACGACAATCATCGTAGCAGTGAGCGCCAACAGAGCAATATCTTCCCCAAAGCGGCGTAAGACAACCTGGTAAACCCAGACAATGTGATATGAGAGCACGGCGATTACCGTTAATAAAGCAATGTAGTACCCCCACATTTTTTTCAACTGGCCGAACATAATATTTATAACCTCTTCTTATAGTAGGATGAGGCGGTATTTTATCCTACTTGTGAAATTTTACACAATCGCTTTGTTTTATCTCTAATACAAAATTAATATAAAGAAAACTCCACCCGCCAAACGGGAAGAGTTTTCTAATTTTCCGCTGGTTTCTATGAAGCTAACGAGCCGGATCCATTTTGGTTTCCCATCAGGCAACTTCTTTGTGCTGGCAGCAAGCCCATTCGCTCTAATTCGGAACGAATGATGATCGCAGCCTGGGCTTGCGGCCCACGATATTCTCGTTGCGCAAATTCTTCGAGCGCTTGATTCTCTCGTTCAGGTAGGTAGATGATTATTTTTGACATTTTCTCCTCGTATAAATTTGATTGGGTATTGAAAAGCCTGCTTATTTTTAGCATCCATTATTCCGGAATCTCTACGAAAGACGAGTCCGACTTTTTTAGACAAGTTCCTGGTTGCAGTCGTCATAGAGTGAGTCTTACTCTACGGGTCTGGTGAAGTCGTAGCCCGGCCCGTAGGAATACCGGACTTGCGGGTGCTAAAACTATTCTATGAACTTACAAAACTACATCACGCGAGGTATGCCATGAACAAGGCTCAATCCCGGCATCAGTTTCAGGAAATCACATCATCTCAGGTTTGTGGAAGGTGCACGGTGGTCGCATCATCTGCCCCTGTTACCGATGCCGATCGCGCTGCTTTGGCAGATTTGTTTAAGCAAATCGCAGAATTTGGCCGTCGAATTCGCGAACATCATACCGTTCAATCTTTGGAGTAAGGACTGCGGTGGTGATCACACCACCCGGAGGTTCTGCGAAAGATGATTAGGATTTGGCCTGATTTTTAACTGCAGCGATGGTGCGATGTTTTTTTAAATCCCAGCTCGTTTTTTGAACCTTCACAATTGAATATCGGGTGAGGCGTGTATAATTCCTTTCAGGAGCGAATGCGCAGATGACTTCAGATGGCGATGAGTGGTTGACCGTACAGGATGCTGCCAAGTTGAGCGGTTATCATGCCGAATACCTGCGTCTGCTAATTCGCGATGGGAAATTGAAGGCTCATAAGTTTGGACCGATTTGGGCAATCAGCAAATTTTCGCTGCTTGCGTATTTGGAGATCGCACACAAATCGGATGACGGACGACAAGGCCCCAAAATAGCAAGGCGATAAATACATATTAGGCCGAAACACTTTTCGCTTGTTTTAAATATATTGTAGTGTTACAATATATTTGTATCAAATAACGGGCGTGCAGAGTGTTCGAGCACAATCCACGCCCTCACCCAACCCCACCGAAATAGGCGGCGGGCAGGCTGGTATTGATTATACCAACCCTAACACCTTATGCGCCCTGGTGGGATTCCATCGGGGCGCTTTGCTTTCTGGCTGGGGGAGGCTGAGCGCCCAAATAAGGAGATAACCTATGAGCGTTCAACTTGTAATACCCGGCATGCCGGTTTTTGTTAATCCAGAGAGAATGCAATTACTTGAAAACCTGTCTGCTTTGCGGCAAGAGTGGGAATCCGCCGCGGAAGGTGGCAGTCTGCTGGATGTGACAGCATCTGTTGGTCTGATGCTGTATGACATCGCTACAAGACTGGGCCTGACACCCGACGAAAGTTCTTTTGTGTTCGGCGCACAACTAAACAGCGAAATAACCACCGTACTTGCAAGTGAACCGGCTCAGTAAAGTGCGAGGGCTGTTCCAGCGCAGCCCTCAACTTCAACATATTTTACGAAAATCGTTAGGAGCACCTTCATGGGTAAGAGAGCAGTGATTTATGTTCGGACATCATCTGAACAACAAGCAGAAAAGAACAGCCCGATAGAGCAGGAATCGGATTGCCGCAAGTTGGCGGAACAGCAGGGGTTTGTGGTGGTGAATGTCTATCGAGATGTCGAGCGCTATCGAGTTAAAAATAAATGGGTCGAGCCATCGGGTACACGTTATGACCGCCCAGGGTTGCTGGCGATGCTTCGTGATGCAGAGGATGGCCAGTTTGATGTCATCCTTGCCTGGCGTGAAGATAGATTGTACCGAGGAATGCGCGCCATGCTTTTGGTTCTTGAAGCAATCCAACAAAACAAACTGACAGTTATTTTGGCACGCGAAAAATTTGATCTTGCAACTGCTCCATTAAAGGCCTGGCTTGCTCAGGTGGAATTGGAACATATTAAAGAGCGCATGACAATGGGCGTCAAAGCCAGGTTACGGGCTGGCAAGGCAAATTCCGGACAGGATCGCTATGGATATCAACGAAATGGTGATGTGATTGAAATTGTGCCTGAAGAAGCTGAGTGGGTGCGAAAGATTTTCAACTGGTACATCGAAGGTGTGACAATCAAAGTCATGCGTAAGCGGTTGCTAGACTCAAGCGCCCCTCAGAAAAGCGCCACAACCCACAGACAAATCCCTTGGTCTGTGGGCGCTATCCAATGCATTCTTAAGGGGGCGAAAGATTACGCGACTGGCATCAAGACCCAAAGACGCGAAGGTGAAATCTTTTCCATGCCGATTGAGCCAATTCTGGATATGGAAACCTATGAACGTTTTTTGGGTGTCAAGGAAAAATACAAGTTTCCATCTCGAGACATTCCCAGATGGGATTTTCTTCTGCGCGGTCTATTATTCTGTCCATGTAACTATCGAATGCAAGTGCAAATTACTCGCCCCTCACGCGATCATTGGGATGGGGAATGGCGAATTGGAAAAATTAAAGGTTTTTATCTTTGTTCGTGCCGGCACGATGAACTTGTATCGCCTGAGTGTCCCAATCACGTAAAAAGCGCTGATGCTGATGTAGAGGTCTGGCGGCAGGTATGTAATGCAATTAATAATCCAGACATATTGGTTGAACAAGCTCGTTTAATTGTAGAAGAGCTCCGACAGACTGCTTTGGCTTACAACACAGAAAAAGAGCGAATCGAAAAAACATTGAGCAACCTCATCATGGATCGCCAATGGGTCATTACCCAGGCTCGTAAAGGCATCACGTCTGAAGAAGAAATGGAATCCAAGTTGAAGCAAATGTCTGTGTTGGAAGTTAGTTTGAAAGGTCAACTCATATCTATGCAAGAAACCATTGATGAGCGTTTTTTGCGAAATTGGGAACAATATGTCCGTCAATATTTGGCTGATATTCAAGAGGGGATTAATGCGCTAACTGTCATTCCAGACGAACCACAGGCGCAAATTAAAGCGCTTGAGTTGAAAAGGAAAACGATTGAAACTCTTGTAGAAAAAGTTGTTGTAGATCGGAACCTGCAATATTTGGTTACCATCCGTTTAAACCTACTTAATCTGTTGGATGGTGAAGTTCCTGACGGCGAATCGGGAAAAGGCTCAGGTGGCCATTGGCTTTCTGGTAAACGCGCAAAGCGTTTGGAATCTAAAGGAAAAAGGCCAAGCACTGGAATGCAAATGGGGCAGATCAAGATTACTGCCATTTGGCATGGATGATGAAGCATCTTGGAGATTTGAACTATGAATAATCGCGCTGTTATTTATATCCGTACATCATCAGAGCACCAGGGAGAAAAATCTAGTCCCGCAGAACAAGAATCTGACTGCCGAAAGTTAGCAGAAGAACAAGGTTTAGAAGTTGTCGGTATATATCGTGATGTTGAGAAGTATCGTTCGCGAAATAAGTTGGTAGAACCATCTGGGACTCGCTATGATCGGCCCGGGTTGGTGAACATGCTAAAAGATGCTGCCAACGGGAAGTTTGATGTTATCCTGGCTTGGAAAGAGGACCGATTGTATCGCGGCATGCGTGCCATGTTGTTAGTGCTTGAAACGATTCAAGAATACAAAATAAATGTCTTGTTAGCGAAGGAGTCTTTCGACCCTAAGATAGCTCCTCTGCGAGCCTGGGTGGCTCAAATGGAACTTGATGGTATGAAAGAGCGCCTGACTATGGGCGTTAAGGCCCGTTTAAAAGCCGGAAAAGCCAATACAGGCAAAGATCGTTATGGTTATATACGGAAGGGGGATACGATTGAAATTCTTCAAGCAGAGGCAGTCTGGGTCCGCCAAATCTTTGCCTGGTATAACCAAGGCGTCCCTATGATGGAAATACGCCAGCAATTAATTGATGCCGATGCACCGCAAAAAGGCAGTAGCATTCCTCGTCGTATTGAGTGGGCTCGTTCTAGTATTCAGGCAATATTGAATGCTGCCAAAGAATATGCTTATGGCATAAAAATTCAGCGACGCAAAGGCGAAGCATTTCAAATACCAGTTCAGCCAATTATCGATGTCTCAACGTATGAGAAATTCATACATTTGCGGGAGAATAAGAAAACTCATCGTGTGCGAAATATCAAATATGATTATTTGATTGGTGGGTTACTTTATTGCGAATGTAACCTTAAGTGGGGTGGTAGAACAAACAAATCCAGACGAACTCGTAGTGGAGTTCTTACCCAGCGAAAGACTCCGGTTGGTATTTACTATTGCCCGCAGCTTCATAAGGAACACGTGTCTCCTGAGTGTCCAAGGCACATCGGCTGTAAAAAAGCTGATTCCATTGTTTGGGAAAAAGTCTGCGAGGCTATTAACAACCCTGATTACTTGCTCGGATTGGCGAAGAAATTTGTTGATGAATTGCGCGAAAAGGCTGATTCTCTTTATGATGAACAAGTCAGAATCAAAAACGAGCTTGATGTAATTCTGACCGACCGTAAATGGGTGATTACCCAGGCTCGTAAAGGGAGTTTTACTGTAACTGATATGGAAAGTCAGTTGGCAACACTGACAATGCAAGAAGTTAGTTTAAGACGAGAACTATCTTCTTTGGGCCAGTCAATCAATATCAACGCCCTGAATAACTGGCAAGACAGAGTGAATGAGTATTTGTTGGATATGCAAGTAGGACTTGAAGAATTAAAAAATGCTGCTCATCAAACAGAAGATGAGCAGCATGAAATCTTTTTGCTAAAGAAGCGAATTGTTAACTCGTTAGTCAGCAAGGTTACGATTGATAAAGATCGAAACCTAAAAGTGGATATCCGTTTTGATCTCTTCGATTTAGGAAACGGCGGTCCCGATCACAACGATCCTACACAACCTGTGGTACAAGTTTCGAAGGACGGAATTTATACCCATATACAATGATTCCGCGTTCGTCGCCGTCGTTGCGCATTTTGCGAGTGACCATTTCGACCGGCATGCCGATTTCCACGGGTTGGTCACCGAAATCGGTTAGCTGAGCGGTGATCATCGGACCTTCATTAAGTTTAACGATCGCTACGGTGTAGGGCGCATTGGCATCGTAACCGGTCGGGGCTTCGTAAATGGTGGTGTAAGAAAAGACCTCACCTTTGCCACTGAAGGCATACTGGGTTTTGGCTTCATCGCCGCAGTTGGGACAAACGTCCCGGGGTGGAAAAATCTTATAATCGCAGTGTGGGCAGACTTCGCCGACCAGACCGTATCGTTGTTGTTTCAATCGCCAATGGCGCGCAATTTCCATGTTTCAGCTCCTTGTTGAACATAACTAACTATAATTTTATTCAACGGCACTATCAAGAACTATCAAAGAGCTATCTTTCTCTGACAAGCAGCCCAACTTTGCAATTTTGAAGGTTGGAATGGTTGGTATTTGGTCTGTTAATTTATTCTTTCCAGGATGTGACAGACTGCCGTGGAGGCAGGTCCGCCCAGTGATTGAATCAGACCGTATTGTGCATCTTTGACCTGGTTGTGTCCTGCGCTGCCTCTAAGCTGTTGGACGGCTTCGACTGCCTGGTAGACACCCGTAGCCCCACCGGTAAATCCACGGGCTTTCAAGCCGCCCATGGTCGCACAAGGCAGCCGGCCTTTATGGGAAATAGTGCCATCTGCGGCAAGCTTCCAGCCTGCACCGGGTTCTGCAAACCCGGCGGCTTCGAGGGATAAGGCGGCGTAGATGCTGAAGGCATCATGATATTCGATGAAGTTGATTTGCTCACGCTGGATGTTGGCTTTTTTGAGGGCACGCTCAGTGGCAATTCGCACGGATTGAAAGTCGAGCAGGTGCTGCCGATCATGTAGCGCCAGGGTATCAGATGAATTCCCGGCACCGGCGATGCGCACAAGTGGATGGGAAAAATGCCCAGGCAGCAGGTCGCGTCGGGTCAGCAGTACTGCTGCGGCACCGTCGGCATTTGGGGCAACGTCAAACATATTGATTGGCTCACTGACCATTTCAGCCCTGTTGTAGGCTTCGGCTTTGATGGCTTTGCGGAACATGGCGAATGGGTTGTTCACACCATTGGCGTGGGCTGTCAGCGCGAACCCGGCGAATCCATCGGCAGGTACATTGTACTCGTACATATAGCGGCGCATGAGCAAGGCTGCCTGTGCAGTGGTGGTCATGCCTTGCATGGCTTCGTAATCGCTGTCGGTGGTGGTAGCGACGGCTGCTTCTACATCCGGGCCAACTTTGTCTGTGAATTTTTCAACACCCACCACCAGTGCTACATCGACCAGGCCGCTGGCGATGGCCAAAGTTGCCTGGCGCAGTGCCGCTCCTCCGGAAGCTCCGGCTGCTTCAACGGTAACTGCTTCGATGCCGGTCAGTCCGGCATAATCCGTTAGAAGTGCACCAAGATGGGCCTGGTTTGAGAGATTTAAAGAAAACATGTTGCCAACAAACAGGGCTTGCGGTTGTAGACCGCCACTTTCCTGGATTGCTGCCCGCATGGCCTGGTAAGCCAGTTCGCGCAAGGAGAATTCCCAATGTTCCCCGGCTTCCGTTTGTCCAATTCCTGCAATGACGATATCTGTCATGATTTATTCTTCCTGGTAGCCTGGCGACTGCTATTTCATCTGTAACTTTCCGCGGAAGCGGACATAGGTGGCATAGTCGATTTCGGTGCGGCGGGCGATATATTCCTGGGTTTTTGTGGCCAGGTCGCGGCGTTCGGTCAGCTTATCGGTGACATGAATGTCAAATGCATCTGACCCGGCACCGGAGCCAAAGGAAACCATCAGGATCCTGTCCCCCGGTTTGGCTATGTCCAGTACACCAGTTAATCCGATCATGGCTGCGCCAGCATAGGTGTTTCCGATGACGGAAACCAATAGCCCGGGTGTGATTTGATCTAACGAAAATCCGAGCTGTCCGGCAACACGCTGCGGAAATTTGGTATTGGGTTGGTGGAATACCGCCCATTGATAATCACCGGGTTGGGTTCCGGCTGCCTGCATGAGGGCAGTGGCTGCTTCGGCAATGTGTTTGAAGTAAGCCGGTTCGCCGGTGAAACGCATGCCATGTTCGGGATATTTCTGATATTCACGGCGCCAGAAGTCAGGTGTATCGGTGACATAGGAGTAAGAGGCATTTATGACAGCCAGTGATTCTTCGGCTGGACCTACGATATAGGCTGCACCACCCGCTCCGGCGGTATATTCCAATGCATCACCAGGTTTGCCCTGGGCGGTGTCCATGCCGATGGCCATGGCATAATGTGCCATGCCAGAGCCCACCAGCCCCATCGAAGCGACAAGCGCTTCGGTTCCGGCTTTACAGGCAAATTCCCAGTCGGCGGCCTGGGTGTTCGGAACTGCTCCGATAGCTTCTGCTACGATTGTGGAAGAGGGCTTGACTGCATATGGATGGGATTCCGAGCCGACCCAGACGGCGCGTAATTCGACTGGATCAATCTGGGCACGCGCCATTGCATTACGCGCAGCTTCAATCGACATGGTGATGACATCCTCATCCAAACCTGGGACGGCTTTTTCCTTGATTGGCAGGCCACCTTTCCCACCGGTCCAGACCCGGGCGACTTCCCTGGCCGGCAGTCGGTAGCGCGGTACATAAGCCCCGTAGCCAACAATGCCGACGGGCTGATTGGGTCGAAGCAGGGTGGCTGAGTTCGTTTGAGCGTGGGGAGTTGTCATTGAGACCTTCCTGATAAGATATTGGTGTTTGTTGCCACGAATGTTTGATTGAGCATTTTTCTGTCCTGGGCAGGGTCACTGCTGCTGAAAATGTCGAGGCCCAAATTCTTGATCATTTCATAATCAGAGCGCCACATTTCGCCCATGATGACTGCCACGCCTGCCCGGTGGATTTCTTCCACGTCGGCTGGGCGGGCAATTCCATAACTGAGACTGATGGCATCGGTTTGTGTATGTTTCAGAAAATCGGTATAGGCTGCCAGACGACCATAAATCAGGGCACGGGTAGTCAGCCGGGGATAAATCTTTTTGATCTCCAGCAGTTCAACATGATCCCAGGAAAGAAGCATGACCTGGTCCCAGGCTTGAGTGTGTTGCAGGTCACGCAGTACAGCAGTTGCAAGGCTTTTTTCGGGCTTGAAGCCAACTTTGAGATCCAATGATAAACAAATTTTTTGTTCAAGCGCCCAGTCGAGGACATCATCCAGGCGTGGCAGCGCTTCCTGTGCTATTCGGATTTCTTTCAATTCATCCCAGCGCACATCAGAACAGAGGCGACCATCCGGCAATGTGTAGTGATGACGTAAAAAAGCGACGCCGTCCTGGCTGAGCTGCACATCCAGTTCCATCAGGTCTGCGCCGGCAGTATGGCCTAATTTAATGGCAGCCCACGAATTTTCGGGTGCCAGACCTTCCGCACCGCGGTGGGATTCAATCAGGATGCGACCTGTGATGGATTTTAATAATTCCATTTTATTTTGTATTTTGCCTGGACTAATAATTTACGATTGAAGGTTCTTTAAGAATTCTTCTGCCCGATCAATTCTAACTACTTTTTCTGCCACCATGCGGGCGGCAATTTTTTCAATCATATCACCAGATGCACCGGCGGCGATGGCGACCTGCCTGGCATGCAGACTCATGTGACCACGTTGAATACCTTCGGTTGCGAGGGCTCGCAAGGCAGCCATGTTTTGCGCAAGACCAACCGACACGATGATTTCAGCCAGTTCGGATGCGGTCTTTATTCCCATCAATTTTAGTGCGGCGCGTGCGGCAGGGTGGACCTTGGTTGCGCCACCGATGATGCCGACCGCCATGGGCATTTCCAGGGTGCCAACCAGATCACCTTGCGGATTTTTTCCCCAGGTGGAGAGACTGGTGTATTTTCCGGAACGGGCGGCGTAGGCATGCGCACCGGCTTCGATGGCACGCCAATCGTTGCCAGTGGCGATAACGACCGCATCCACACCGTTCATAATACCCTTATTGTGGGTTGCTGCTCGATAGGGATCGACGGAGGCGAAGGCATAGGCGGCGATGATGCCGTCCCGGACTGCTTCTCCGGAGAAGTCGTCAAAAGCGAGTTCTTTTACCGGGATGGTACAGCGGGCGCGGGTGATGCGCCGGTCTGCCAGGTTTGAAAGGATGCGTAGATGTACTTTCCCACCAGTAATGGTTTCCAGTTGTGGAGCCAGGCGTTCGCAGGCGGTGTTGACGGCATTGGCACCCATGGCGTCACGGACATCATAGATCAGGTGGACGACGATAAAGCCGCCGATGGGCGAATCTTCAATCAGGCGGACTTCCATATCACGTGCTCCGCCCCCAAATTTTTTCAGAACCGGGTCAATTTCATCCGCTGCTGATAGTAGTTCAGACTTGTGCTCATAAATTTTAAAAGCGGCTTCCTGCAGGTTTATGATATTTATGATCTGCATCTGTCCGATCATTAAAGGTTCGCTGGAAGTCGTCTGAAAGCCGCCCGAAGTGCGTGCCAACTTAGCCATGAAGGAGGCACCCGCTACCACGGAAGGTTCTTCGATTACCATTGGAACGAGTACATCCCGTCCGTTAATTTGAAAGTTGAGTCCAACTCCAAGGGGCAGCGTGTGCAGTCCGATAACATTTTCAATCATATGCGCGGCAGCATCCATTTCAATCCCGCCGGTCTGCCAGGCAGAGATTTCATCCGGAGTTAAATCTGCCGCAGAGGCTACCTGGGCCAGACGTTCCTGGATGCTTAGTTTGTAAAATCCGGCAAGGCGAGAATTTCCCATGTGTTTATCCTGGTAAAAATATTATGATCCTGGTTTTTCTGACTTTATTTTAAGGTAATTTTACAACCTACTGCTGGCAAAACCTATCAGCTTGACAATTCGGATAGGTAGGGTAGAATAACTCCAACAGGAGATTGCGAATGTTATTAACGCGCCAGCAGTTGGAAGAAAGGCTGATTGCGCTCCATCAGGCCAGTCTTCAATTAGTGGGGGATGTTTCTCTCGAGACGCTGCTGGAACGTATTGCATCCGTAGCCTGTGACCAGGTTCAGGCACGTTATGCTGCCATAGGTGTGATCGGGAAGGACGGAAAGCTTTCTCAGTTTATTCCGCTCGGAATGACTCAAAATGAAATCAGGCGTATGCCCCACCCACCTGAAGGACATGGGTTGTTGGGCGCGTTGATGAACACGGATCAGACCATTCGCATTCCGGAAATTTCTGCTGATCATCGAAGTTTCGGTTTTCCGCGCAATCATCCGCGTATGAATTCATTTTTGGGTGTTCCAATCCGACTGGGTGAAATCCAGCTTGGACAAATTTATTTAACTGAAAAGCTCGATCACCATGAATTTTCTGCTGATGATGAAAGCATTATTCAGATGCTGGCGGCGTATGCGGCTGTGGCAATTAATAATGCCCGCAATTATGAAGAGCTGAAACAGCGGGATCAGGCACTGACGCGCCGCAATCAGGATCTGGCATTATTGAATAATATCGCCGGGGTGTTGACAGCTTCGCTTAAGTTGGATGAGATCTTACATAAGACTCTTTCGCTGGTAATGGATTACATGGTGGTGGAATCCGGTGAAATCTTTCTGCTGGAAGAGGATAAAAAGACCCTGCGGCTTGTCCTGCATCGCGGGCAGGCTGCTGAAGTTTTTTGGACGCGGAACCGTTTTCAATATGGCGAGGGGATGATTGGCATGGTGGCTAAAACAGGTGAAGCTGCCGTTAGCCACGATCTGGCGCATGATATGCGCTATTTGCGCGATGCAGTTGTGGATGCGGGCTTCAAGCAGATGGCCTGTTTCCCGTTGACGTCCAGTGGTAACCTGGTGGGAGTCTTGAGTGCGGTCACACGCAGTTCCACCCCGTTGAATGAGCACGATATCCAGGTCATTACTGCCATAGGTAGTTGGGCTGGGTTGGCGATCGATAATGCCCGCCTGCATTCGGATGCCCGGCGCCTGGCTGTTTTGGAAGAACGCGACCGGATCGGGATGGATCTGCATGATGGCATTATTCAGTCCATTTATGGGGTGGGTTTGGTGCTGGAACATGCGCGCCTGATTGCAACAGAAGAACCAGAAAAATCAGCCGAACGTATACAACAGGCAATTAATAGCCTGAACCATACCATTCGTGATATTCGTTCTTATATTTTGGATCTGCGCCCGCGGCAATTTGGGGACGAAAATCTGATGGATGGGTTACGCCGACTAATGATGGAATTCCGGGTTAATACTCTGGCGGAAGCCAATTTAAGCGGGACTCCGGATGATGTACGCGATATTCCAGGAAGTAACGCCATGGCGTTGTTCCATATTTGCCAGGAAGCGCTGGCGAATGCTGCGAAACATGCGCATGCCAAGAAAGTGGAGGTAACTGTTTGGACTTCTACGGAACGGGTCATGCTTGAAATCCAGGATAATGGGTATGGGTTTGAGATGGAAAGGATGAATATGAATCTTGGGCATGGTCTTTCGAACATGCACACCAGGGCGCATCATGTGGGCGGCGATGTGGAAATTGCGTCGATACCGGGTGAGGGAACATCGATTCTAGCCTGGGTACCCAGGCGGTTGAGCGGGTGAGGTTACGATCTTAACTTAAGGTCATTTTTGTTTGTGAGAAAAAAGATAGACAAGCGGTGAAAACCGCTTTTTTGTTGTAGAAGATATTATTGTACAAATTGAAGGTTTTTTATGCCCATTTTTGCCATTGCCTTGTTGTTTGGTTCGGCTTTTTTGCACACAGCCTGGAATTTATTGCTAAAGCAAGCAGGTGAGAAATATATTGCCACCTGGTGGGCGATTTTACTTGGATCAGCGGTTTTTTTGCCATTTTTATTTTTTACAGGTTTTCCGGCGCGGGAGATCTGGCCTTTACTCTTAATCAGTGTAGTGGTGGAAGCTGGTTATTACGCGACCTTGTCCACGGCTTATCGTGATGCGGACTTTTCTCTGGTGTACCCTCTTGCGCGTGGATCTGCCCCGGCGTTGACTGCCATCTGGTCAGTTTTATTTTTGCACGAGAAACTAACAGTTGGTGGTTATGTGGGGTTGGGCATTATTATTGTCGGGTTATTGTTGGTTGGGGGAAGTAATTTGTTTCGGGAACCGCATGTAAAGCCTCATTTTCGTGGGATAGCTTTGGCATTGCTTTTGGCATTGTTGATTTCAATCTATTCAACTATCGATGGTACGGCAGTCAAGCACACCCCGGCATTTTCGTATGCGGTGATGATATTTTTCCTGGCACCGGCTGGTATGACACCTTTCATGTTTCAGCATTATGGTTGGAAGGTATTGAAAATAGAACTCTCTGGCCATTGGGTCAGGATCATGGCTATAGGTTTGTTGAGCGTTATTGCTTATTTGCTTGTTTTGGTGGCCTATGCTGTTTCATTTGTGAGCTATACAGGTGCCATTCGTGAGGTGAGTGTGGTGTTGGGTGCTTTGGCCGGTTGGTACTTTCTTGGTGAGCGTCTGGGTGGCTGGCGCCTGGCAGGTTCTGTGATCATTTTTTGTGGAATCATGATTATCGCAGTGACTGGATGATCGGAAACAGGGTTTTTCCAGCGGGCTATTTCCGGGATGAAAAGCTATGAGGTGGTTGTTTCCAAGTGTTTTCCTAAATGAGTCTTTGAATAAAACGTTTCACGCCGAAAAAAAAATTAAAATCCAGGCTCAAAATTTTTTAAGATATATATACGCTATCAAGCTTTTTTTTGTCAATTGGCGCCATATATGGGGGTGAAATTTATTATTGCGTCGATATTGGCGGAAACAGGTGTTCTAAACATGCGTGAATCCGTCGTTGAAAGTTGAGATTCTTTTTTAAGATTACGCTATCTTAAAAAAGAGGAATTTTTTAAGATAGCGTAGGCTAGTTTAGTAGCTAGTTTCCGTTCTTTTTGCTAGAATGAATGAGGTTATTCAAAAGGGATGTGGTTGGTATCGTCCCGAACTCCTGAACGTCTTTGACAAGTTAGTTTTTATATCTGTCCCTCTGTACAACACTTACAGAGGGTTTTGTAGCCCTTATTGTTGACTATTATTCTTATGGAGCAATATTATGAATGCAGAACAGGCATGGCAGTCTGTGCTCGGACAACTTCAGATGGAAATGCCCCGTGCATCATTTGACACCTGGGTGCGTGACACTCAGCCCATCTCATACGACGAAGGTGTCATGATCGTTGGTGTGAGTAATGCTTATGCACGTGATTGGTTGGAAAATCGTCTGGTAAGCACAGCGTCCCGGTTGTTGGCTGGGATGATGAATCGTGTTGTCGAGGTGCGCTTTGTAGTTGCCAGTGGCCACGATCAAGTGGAGGCGGATGAGAATATTGAAGAAGGTGATTCTTCAGGTAAAACGCCGGCAGTTGTTCCTGCACAGCGAAATTCCACGCTCAATTCGCGTTATACTTTTGAAAATTTTGTAGTGGGGGCAAACAGCAGGCTGGCGCATGCCGCTGCTCTGGCAGTTGCCGAAAATCCGGCCCGGGCCTACAATCCTTTATTCCTGTATGGTGGGGTTGGGTTGGGAAAGACTCACCTGCTGCATGCCATTGGTAATTCCTGCCATAGCAACGGCTTGAATGTGTTGTATGTTTCGTCGGAAGAATTCACCAATGACATGATCAATGCCATCCGTACCCATACCACGCAGGCTTTTCGTGAAAAATATCGTTCGGCAGATGTACTTTTGATCGATGATATTCAATTTATTGCTGGCAAGGAAGGAACGCAGGAAGAGTTTTTCCATACCTTCAATACTTTGCACAGCCAGGATAAACAGATCATCGTGTCTTCCGATCGGCCTCCAAAATCGATGGTGACGTTGGAAGAACGGCTGCGCTCGCGTTTTGAATGGGGACTAATTGCTGACATTCAAATACCGGATATTGAGACTCGTCAGGCTATTTTGCGTTATAAAGCAGAAAAAAATGGTCGCGTTGTTCCCAATGAAATTTTGGAGATGATTGCCCGTCGTGTCCATTCAAATATTCGTGAGCTTGAAGGCGCTTTGAACAGGATCATTGCTTTTTCTGAATTATCTGGCGTGCCGCTCAGCCTGCCCCTGGCTGAGATGGCCCTGGCTGATTTATTGCCGCAGGTGCGAAATGTTGCCCCGCAAAAGCTGATCGCGTTGGTAGCCAATGAATGGCAGACATCCGTCGAAGCACTTTTGAGCCGGGATCGTTCCCAGCGTATTGCTGAGCCACGCCAGGTGGCAATGTATTTATTGCGACAGGAAACTAATGCATCTTTGCCACAAATTGGAGAGGCAATGGGTGGGCGTGATCACACGACCGTCATGTATGCCATTCAAAAGATCACCAACGATATTCAGATCAAAAAAGATATGGAACGCAAAGTTAATCGGATTAAGCAACAGTTGTATGGCCAAGCTGGTTTGGCCGCCTGATGAATTGGACAGGCTGAAAAAACATGAAAAAAGGATAATCCACTGGATTATCCTTTTTTCATGACAGCCCGGGCTCTTTACGTCCGTCTTTATGACGGGATAAGGCACCCTTTAGGGTATAATTTCAGTGCCGAAGGTGGGAATCGAACCCACACTCCTCACGGAACACGATTTTGAGGGGCGGTTTTTTCGTGCTACCTATTTTTACCCCTGACTGTCTAAATGGTGTTGGGGTAATTGCGGTAGAATAGTGGGAAAAAGC
>CAYWXS010000024.1:0-68610 GCA_964462245.1 uncultured Anaerolinea sp. | reverse complement strand
TTGCAATCTCCGTGGAACTTTACCTTTAGCTGCCTGACAGCTTTTGCGTGCACACTCCAATTATATTGAATTCGCTAAACGAGTAATTTGTGGAGAGGTAAATTGATTGGGCTAAATAGTATTATGAAAAATATCCCAATTGTCGTTTGTGCTTTCAATTGTCGAAAATTTTGCAAAAAACGTTATACTGCAATATTTTGCAAATATAATAGATTTTGTTCATCGGTGCAATTAGTTTCTCTGTGGGTTGGGTGATATAATGGCGAGGGGTTACGAACTAATAAAAAAAACCAAAATATTCCATTCGTATTGTGCCTATAAAAAAATGCTGACCTTGTATAGGATTGGACACCGATAATTTTGGTCGAAAATTGATAAAGACTAACCTCACCCAATGTTTTGAAAATTCTAATTATCAATTCTTTTTGTTGGAGACAGCAGAGTATGTCGAAAATAATTTATATCTGTCCCAGAAATTTGGATGCCGGTACATCTTTAATGGCGAAAATTCAATCAATTTCCAATCGGATTTTACCCGACAATATTTCTGCTGCAGCACCCAAAGTTTTGAACCATGAAGGAATTGTGGTGGGTATATTTAATCCCGTTGGATCAGTTATGGTATGTGATGGTAGTGTTCTCTTGGGCAGTGCTTCTGAAAAAAATGACTGGTATATCCCCTTTAGCGGTCAGTTGGATGGAACCTACGCATTATTTCGTGGAAATGCGAGTCATGTGGAAGTATTATCGGATGTGGTGGCATCTCGAACAATTTGGTATTACTTTGATGATTCCATATTTATTGCATCAACGTCTCAAATGGCGATTACTTCGATTTTAGGAATGTTTGAATTTAATCAATCTGTGGTGCCTTGGATGTTGTCGACGGGAACGCTGGGTCCAAGCGGATGTTGGGATCGCCGCTTGGTGCGATTGGATGGAGAATCTTCTGTCGTATTAGATCGGATGAACTGGCAAATTAAAGTAAATAAAAATGAAGTGCTTTTTTCAGCCAAGGATATGACTGGTCGGAATGCTCAAGAACCTTTGAAACAATTGATACGTGATTCAGTTATATCCTTGAATTTGAAGCATTCTGATTGGGTGCTCCCACTTTCGGGAGGTTATGATAGTCGTGCGATTCTTCTGTGTTTACTTTCAGATGCTCGCATTATGCAGACCATAACATGGGGTTTAGGATCTTCCCTCGATGAAAAATATAATGATGCGAGGGTTGCCAATGATTTGGCCAACTACTTCAAATTACCTCACACTTATTACGAAACTGATCTAGCAGAAGAATCAATTGAAAGAATTATTAATCGTTTTCTTGTTTGTGGAGAAGGTCAGGTCGACCATATTTCTGGCTACATGGACGGAATGAAAATTTGGAAGACCCTCTACGATAATGGCGTGTGCGGAATAATTCGTGGTGATGAAGGTTTTGGCTGGATGCCGGTAGCAAACGAGATGGATACCCGCCTTTCTCTTGGTATGCCCCTCTGGTCAGATTATTCAAATTTAAGACCACTTGAAGAATTCGGTCTGCCAAAACATGAGATTCCATTTGTGTATCATCGCAAAACTGGAGAATCACTTGAGGGTTGGCGGGATCGTCTTTATCATCAAATTCGTATTCCATTGGTACTGGCAGCACTAAATGATATAAAATCTGCTTATGTGGAAATTGTCAATCCACTGCTTTCAAAAAAAATAATATATTATGTCAGGGAAATGCCAGATCATTTGCGTACGGATAAAAAAATATTTAAGGATATTGTGCGCTCCTGGAGCCCCAAGATTGATTATGCAAAGTATGCTGCAGTATCTACAAAAGAAAATGTATTACAGTCGAAACCTGTGGTTGATTTTCTTCAACAGGAACTATCATCTGCGATTACAGATGCTATTTTTCCTAGAGAATTTATTGATTACATTCGTGCGGGCATTGATACGATTGAAGATAACCCCAACCCCTCAAGACATTTGGGGTTTCGCAAAATAATCAAGTCTTTAATCCCTAAAGGTTTGAGGTCTAGTGTTAAGAACCTGGCATATACGCGACCTGAAATGGATTTCAATACTCTGGCTTTTCGTGTATATTTGATATCGCATATGAATAAGACTTTTTCTTCCAGCCTGGAGAAAAATAAATAAGTATTTGTGTTTCAGCATGTTATCTAAATGATGACCGGCAAATGATGAGTAAAAATTTCAGAAAAAGTCATAATACAAAATATTGAATTGGATTAATAAAAACAAGTCAGACAATATCAATTAATGCATAAAGTTTTACAATTGTTGGTTGAACCTATTTATTTTCGTTTGAGAGCCGCATGAATTTGTAGCCAACTGGATGTAATCAATTCACGGTTAAGGATGTAAATAGAGAGGATATAGACCAAACCTCCGATGGGGATGGTAATAGCCAACTGCAGCCATGGATTTAATGATTTACAAAGTTGGAGGGCCAGGGTTACAAAGACGGACATAATACCACCGGCAAGAAAAGAGGGACTGAGTGCTTCCAAAATTTTGTAAACTGGCAACTTGATAAAGCGTGTAGCAACATAAAGGCTGATCAGAGTTCCTACCAGTGCGACCAGTACTTGCATCCAACCAACCATGGTGATCGATTTGGCGATGGTAACCGCCCACCAAAGTGCTGGAAATAGGATGATAAGTCTTATCATACCGAGCCACGTTAAGATTTGGGGACGACCTTCAGCCTTGTAAATACTACCTGTTGAATATGCCAGGGATACGATTAGTGTATATAAAGAAAGTGATTGGACAACTGGTGCGGCAGCTTCCCATTTATCTGAGAAGATGGCAATAGTCAAAGGAGAGGCGACAATGGCTAATCCCAACCCGAGTGGAACAGTGATGAGGGCCAGGTAACGTGTTGTCAGGAAAAATGCGTTTGCCAGACTACCTGCTTCATTGCGCATATGGGAGTAAATTGGGAAAAGAACGTTGCTAAGAATGCGAGCGAACTGTAATATTAGCAGATCTGGTAGACGATAGGCTATTGTGTAGAGTCCCAATGTACTGGCACCGAGGTAGCGTCCTATCAACAGGTAATCTAAATTCACCAGGAAAATGGCGACAATATTAACTCCAATTATTTTAAAACCGTACTTGAGCAAATCCCGCGCAATTTGCCATGAGAAAATTGGCGAGGGTGACCACGGGGTGGTTAGCCAGTAGACATATGAAGAAATCCAAGTTCCAAGTAAATAACCCCAAATTAGACTCCATGCTCCGTAACCTAGCCAGGCAAAAATCACTGAAGCAAGACCTTTTGTCAGACCGTTCAAAAGATCGGGAAGAAAAAGTCGGCCGAAGTCCAGGCGCTTGGTCAATACCGCATCATGAGTATCGCCCATGGCACGCAGTGGATAAACAAATCCAAGTATCTGCATGATCGACACCACACGGTTGTCTTGAAAATAAAGACCGACTAAGGGGGCTAGCATCCAGGTGATACCAAAAACAGCCAAACTAATGAATATATTCAGCCAAAACCCAGTTGATGATGTGCGTTTTTCTTCGGGAAAATAAATAAGCGCTGATCCTATCCCGAGATCACTGATAACGTCTAAAAAGGAGATTGTTGTTAGTGCATAGCCTACAACGCCAAAGTCATCCGGGTTAAGCAAACGCGCCAAGAGAGCAGTACTGACGAGAACCATCAGTTTCCCAGAAAAAAAAGTCAGATAATGCCATGCAGCGCCTTGAATGATTGATTTGCCAAGACTGACGGGTTGTGGATCACTCAAATCGAAATGCTCCTGAATAAATGTGAAAAATTAATCTCAAGCGGATATATTACAAAACGGCAACCTTGTCATAAATTCAGAGCCGAGGTGATTATCATTGTGCAATTTGAAACTGAAATGGTTTGCTGGAAATTTTCAGTAAGCTTATTTCAGCAAGAATGGTGGTTAATTTCCAATCTTGATCTGGCTTTCGTGAGTAGTGGGGTTTACTAGTACATATCCATTGCTGAAATTCCGGCGCCATGCGTCACCTTCGCGGAAGCGGGGGCCAAGAGCTTTCCCTAAATCAGTTGAGTAATTATCGTATAGCCAAATTTCTTTGTAATTTTGGCTGTTAGCATAACGAAAAACTGCCCGACCCTGATTGACCAGGAGATAGGAAGCAAAGGCAAATTGTTCAAGTTCCTGGTCCGGTTGGGTTCCCTGTGAAATCAAGAGGATATATTTTCCAAGGGCTTGAGTATCCTCGGCAAGAGTCAGTTGTTTTTCCCAGACATCTGCTGGACGATAACGATTTGGCCAGTCTATCGACCAGCCTTCATGCATGACACCATCCAGAGCGCTGATATATTCAACCCAATTTGCATCGTCCTTTCGGGAAACGATGTTGGCAAATAAAAGGCGCCCTGAGGGTTTGAAATAATTTAATGATAAATACGAGAGAAACCCCTGTACAGCCGCCTGATAACTGGCTTCGTCTTGGTAAGCTGTGGGGAGGCTGCTTTCTCTTTCAAGATTGTACATGGTTACTTCGACATTATCCATAAAAATGCCATCCCAGTTCCGGTCGTTGTCAAGTGTCTGGCGAACCCTTTCCAGAAAAAAAGCTCTCCAACCTGGGTTGCCTGGGTCCATCCGGACGAATTCTTCACCACCATATGGATCCACATATCGCTCCCCATTTTTGTCTAACAAGAACCAATCCGGGTGTTGAGTACTGATATTACAAAAATCGCCTGGCATAAATGCTGCATTATTTTTCCAGGGGTCACGGCTACAGGAACCCGGATCCATTATGGCGTCGAAGCGTATATATTCCAAGATGGGTCTGTGTGCACCCAGAGCGAGCAATTTGTTGCGGTCATCTTCGTTACCTTTTGAGAGGATAAAAAAATCATATTGACTGGCGACGAGTGCATAATCTTCACTGATTGGCGCCTTATAGAACCAGGCAAGTTTTACTGGAAAGGCCTGAGGGGGCAAGGGTGTATTTGTTGGACTGCTGGTTTGTTCTGGTTTTGGAGTAAGTGTGGGTTTTTGAGGCTGTGGAACTGCACATGATGATAAAAGAAAGCAACATACAATGTAAATTTTGGTCAAGGAAATTAAGTTGGACATTCTGTAAATCCTGAAGTTAATTTTTGAACTGAATGGAATAAAATTAGTGTGTTATCTCACAAATGGATTGGTTCTTTTTTCTTTGCCTACGGTAGTTTCCGGCCCGTGTCCGGAAAGCAGGCGGGTTGCATCTGGCAGGTTGTAAACTTGTGTCCGGATACTGTCTTCCAGTTTGTCCCAACTACTGCCCGGAAGATCAGTTCGACCAACCGAGCCAGCAAAGATCAAATCACCACAGAAACAGACACCGGCTTCTGCGCAATATAAAATCACATGGCCTGGGGTATGTCCGGGTGTATACCGCACTTCAATTGTGTTGTCACCAAGAAAAAGAGTTTGTCCCTGGGTGAAGTCGATGGTTGGTTCTGGACCCGGATCAATGTTGAAGCCAAAAGCCCCGCCACCTCCACCAGCTTTCCATAAACTATGATCTTCTGGGTGAAGAGCAACCAGCGGTAGTGGGTTGAGTGCGTCCGCAATAGCTCCTGCACCACCAATGTGGTCAAAATGGGCGTGTGTATACCATAAATGCGCAATTCGCCATTGCCGGCGTTGCGCTTCTGCCAGAATTAGATGTCCATCCCATGCTGGGTCAATAACCGCAGCGACACCACTGTTTTTATCAGCGATCAAATAGGAATTTGTAGCTACAGGGCCGAGTTTGAAGGTTGCGATTTCCAGGGTCATTTTATTTGGTTACTCTATAATTTCCAGGGTTGGTTGCAATTGATCTCTGTCAGTTTGTGGAGCAAAGGCCATACTGAGGAAAATACCCGCAATAATACCTGTTAATGCCAGTGGATAGATGGATGCTTTGTCATACTGGTAGAGACTCCCAGCGATGATTGGTGCAAGAATGCCAGTTACGCCAAGTACAGTTTCGGATAATCCGTAAGCCAGGCCGATTTGTGATTTGTGGACTAATGGGCGGATTTGCGCTAAAAATAAAGATCGTGCCGCACGGAACCCACCCAGAAGGAAGAAAGAAGTGGCTAACCAACCATAACCACTCATTTTCCAAATCAGCCCACTATAGATACCTACCCCTACCTGACCGAGGATAAATCCCAGTCGGGCATCTAAAAAGCCGAGCAAGAAGGTCAGTATAGTGTTGCCGATTCCACCGATGGTCCCCAATAAACCAATATTGGCTAGTGTTAATCCACGCATGTCTTGAAGGTATTTGGGGGTGAATGGTTGCGGAAGATACATAGCCAGCACTACCACCAGACCCAATCCAACAAATCCGATATAACGCCGATTTTTTAGTAGATTGGGGCTGGGTAAATTCGGGTCGTGTTGCTCGCGTTCTTGAGGGGCGATCATGATTAAGAAAAATGTGGATATGATAAATAAAAAGCCTGCAATAAAGTATACACTGCGTAGCCCATAATGTTCGCCAAGCCAACCTCCGGTAAAAGGTCCCAACACTATTCCCATATTAAACGTAGCTGAACTGAAAGTTATTGCTCGCCCAATTGTCCACTTTCCCCGTGCGGTTGTAATGTAACTGTTAAGGGGTGATGTTACAAAATTGGTAAATCCATATAATAACAATCCAACCACAAATAACGGCAGACTGGGGGCGAGTGCCATGGTCCAGGTTGCACAAATACCAATAACCCAGGCTGCGATCAGCATTGGGCGCCGGCCAATCCGGTCGGAAAGGTATCCGGCTGGGATGTGTGCGATCATCATAGCAAAACCTGAGGCGCCTAATATATAACCAATCGTTAATGGGTTTGCCCCGAGTTGGGTGAGATAAAAGGGTTGGAACATATAGAACATGCCCTCACCTATGCCCCAAGTAAAGAGGGCAGCTGAAATCCATAATAACGAAGGGTTCATACTGCCAGTTTTAGAACGAAATCCGCCGCAGTCTGTCCGACCAGCTGGCGTTGAGCATCAGATGTGATCACGTGATTCGAACCTTCAATCCACACCATTTGTTTTTGGGTGGTGGTGAGATTAGCATAAATATTTGGCATACTTTCTTTTAACACGTAGTCATCATTTTTTGAATGGATTAATAAGACTGGCATGGTGATCAGGGGCAAACCAGACCGCATTTGCTCCAAAAGTTTATTTAACTCGCCGATGGCATGCAGTGGATTTTTTTTGTAAGAAATATGATTTTTAAAGCCTTCTTTATCAAACCAATCTACCCCAGGTTGGTGATTGGTTTTTGGCATATAAGGTATCAGTTTGCTCAGTAATTTTACATACTTCAGGCGAGGGTCATTTGGTAACTTGTAGGGGGTGGACATGGCTACTACGCCACTAAATGGCAAATAAGCTGCAGTTGTTAGTGAAAGAATACCCCCCATTGAAAGCCCCATCACGAAAATCGAGTCTACAGAAGTAGATAGCAGCGCATAGCCATCTTCTATCGAGGCAATCCAATCGGTGTAACTGGAGCGAATCATGTCTTCGGCTTTGGTGGCATGTCCTGAAAGTCGGATACATAAAACCGTAAAATTATATTGGCGATGTAAAAATTCACCCAACCAACGCATTTCCTTGGGTGTACCTGTGAAACCATGAACAAGAAGAATTCCTGTTCGGGAACCTTGAAAGAAAAAGGGTTCTGCGGTTGGGATGATCTGTTTCAATTTATTTCCGTTTTAACTTAATGCGCCGGGAGTAAAGTAACTAATTTGTTATCTATCAAAAAGTCAACCTTATGATAGCCAAGCTGGTTTAAGATCAGCAATTTCTAAATATACGGGGCACTCCTCACTGTGGGCTCCAGGCAGGTAGCCGCTGGACATAAGAAATTCGTTGACAATTTCCCCACCAGTGAAAACGAAGGTTTTTTTAAATATCTTGGTCCATTCATCGCGGGTGAGTTTTTGATGCGAGTCCAACCAGTTTTTAAAGGAGCCGTATTCGGCTTGCAATACTAGAATGCGCCGGGCGTTTTCTATGGCAGCATTAATCTTCAGGCGATTACGGATTATTCCAGCATTCCCCAATAGCCGAGCGCGATCATCTTCTGAGTAAGCTGCAACTTTTTCAATCACAAAGCCATCGTAGGCAGTGCGAAAGTTTTGAACTTTCTTTAAAATAGTTACCCAGGAAAGCCCAGCCTGATTAATTTCGAGTATTAATCGCTCGAACAGGCTGTTGTCATCTGTGATGGGAAAACCATATAAATTATCGTGATAGCTTTTGTTTAAATTATCTTCTGGATGGTTGGCGCAATATTCGCAATAAGGATTCATGTGAGGCTCGCAAGTCGAAGCGTGGTTTAGTATTTAAATTCCAACCACACGAATTTCCCGATCCATGTCACTCATGCTTTCAGCGCCAGTTTCGGTGATGACCATGTTATCTTCAATACGCACGCCATTTCTTTCTGTCAGATAAATGCCAGGTTCTACCGTGTAGCACATGCCAGGTTCCAGGATTTGTTGATTATCACCACGCATATATGGGTCTTCGTGACCTTCCATGCCAATTCCATGTCCGGTGCGATGATTGAAATAAACACCATAACCAGATTTCTCGATGACACCGCGAGCTGCAATATCCACTGCTGCACAAGGAACACCGGGTTTTCCCGCAGCACGTCCTGCTGCATTAGCTTCTTGAACAATTTTATGGATCTTTTGGCATTCGGAATCAACTTCCCCAACTGCAAATGTGCGAGTTAGATCGGAGATGTAACCCTCATAAGCGGCACCCCAATCGACCACAAGCATGTCACCCGGTTGTAATTTTCTATCTGATGGAGAAGCGTGGGGGTTGGCACTATTGGGTCCACTCGAAACGATGGGTGAAAAGGGAATTTCAGGGGACGATCCATTTCGGAGCAGTTGGATGGTTAGTTCGGCTGCCAGTTCTTTTTCACGCATGCCAATTTTGATGTGGGGAATACAGGCTTTTAAGGCATCCTGGGCGATAACCACAGCCCGACGCATTTTTGCGATTTCATCAGCTTCTTTTGTAATCCGTAAGGCAGCTAAAGCGGTGGATGCATCCGGGAAAGTTGCCAGTGGGGCGGCTGCTTCAATAAATCGGTATTCCAGGATGCGTAGGGCTCGCGGCTCGACGCCGATGGTAGCATTTCCGATCCCCATGGCCTGGATACTATTTTTAAATGAATTGATCCATTCACTGGGCAGTTCGCCGTAAGGAAAAGCCTGGACTTTGTATGATAAATTCCCCAACTTGGGTGTTTCCAAATCTGGCAGGATGATTGATGGATCTTTTCCGGGAACGAAAAACATTACTACAGGACGTTCCATTAAGTGGAAAGTTAATCCAGTCAGATATGAAAGGGTTGGACCTGGATTGATGGCAACAGCTTCCAGCTTGGAGGCTTGCATGGCTTTATATAGTTTTTCAAGTCGGTTGTTGGTCATTACAAAAGTCTCCAATCCGAGTGATTATTGGTTGAATAAAAAAAGTGATTTGAAAATTGGTTCCAATACAAGTTATCGAAATAGAGGATTGGTTGCTGAATGTCTTCGATTAAACTTTGCGGAATTTTTTAACAAAGAATTGAGTGACAATCCAATCCACCAAGCCAGGTAAATGCGATTCGGCCCATAAAACTGGATGAAACCACCATGGAATAATAAGTGATCGTCTGGGGCGTTTTGCCAGGCCAATTACTTGCCGGGCTACGTACTCCGATGTCATGTATGTCCAGGGTGGTGCATTGAATTCACTATTTAATATGGTGGAACCGGTGTGTTGGCCGAATTCGGTATGTGCTGGCCCAGGGTATATTCCTGAAACATGGATACCGTGTAATCCGACCTCACGTCGAAGGCCATTTGTGAAGCCGCGAACTCCATATTTAGATGCAGCATAAACTGAATACATGGGGGCAGCAATCCAACCTGCTACCGATGACATATTGATGATGTGCCCACTTCGCTGTGCCAACATATGGGGCAACACGGCCTGAGTGATTTGCATCAAACCCAGCAGATTTACATTAATCTGAGCTTGGATGTCGTTTTCGTAATCCAATTGGTCGAACCAATCCAACCTACCAAAGCCAGCATTGTTAAAAAGAATATCGATCCGTCCGTATTTATCCAGGACCGTCTTTATCATTTGGTCTATACTGGTACGTTGATTGACATCCACGGGTGCAACCAAAACATTGGCACCGGCTGCCTTTAGTCTTGTGGCTTGTTCCTGCAATCGTTCTACGCGGCGGGCAGAAAGCACCACGTGGGCGCCTTCTGCCGCAAACAGACGGGCGGCATCTTCGCCAAATCCTGAGGATGCTCCCGTTATGACCACTACCTTTCCTTTGAGCTGAATTGGCATAATCATCATATTATGACGAATTTTGTCTTAGGCTTCATTCGTCGTCGCTATCCTGCTGCTGAACATCTTCAGATCGTTTTCGTGGTCGCGGGGGTTGAACGACTGGTTCAGGGTAGAGTGCAACTTCCAGAACCTGGTCCATATGCTCGACCGGGATGATCTTCAAGTCGGTTCGAACACGCTTGGGGACATCCACCAGATCTTTCATGTTTTTCTGGGGGAGCATGACGACCTTTAATCCAGTACGGTGAGCTGCGAGTAATTTTTCGCGTACACCACCGATTGGGAGGATTCGACCTCGTAGAGTGATCTCGCCGGTCATACCGACTTCACGGTAGATCGGGCGTCCGGTCAACGCTGAAAGAATAGCGGTTGCGAGTGTGATACCGGCACTGGGGCCATCCTTGGGAATAGCGCCTTCAGGCATGTGTACGTGGATATCCATCCGTTCGAAGATATCCGGTTCAATGCCATACATTTCAGCTCGAGATTTTATGAATGTCAAAGCGGCTTGACCGGACTCTTGCATTACGTCACCGATTTGACCAGTCATTTGAAGCCCACCTTTACCTTCCAGCACGGCAACTTCTATGGACATGATCTCTCCACCATTTTCAGTCCAGGCTAGCGATGTTGCAACACCAACTTCATCCCGCAGTTCTGCTTCGGTACGCAGATATTGGGGTGGCCCCAGGAATTTTTCAACCATATTAGGAGTGATGATGGTTGGATATTCACGTTTTTCAGCTTTCAGGCGTGCAGCTTTACGAATGACGCGTCCAATTTCGCGTTCAAGGTTACGCACGCCGGCTTCATAGGTATATTCGCGTATGATGCGTTGTAGAGCTGTCTCAGAAAAGCGCAGATTGGTCTCGTGCATACCATTTTCATCCATTTGGCGTGGAATAAGAAAACGGTCCGCAATGGCCATTTTTTCTTCTTCGATATAACCTGGGAATTCGATTACTTCCAATCGGTCAAGCAGCGCTTCGGGGATAGTATTTAGATTGTTGGCAGTGGTGACAAACATTACCTTTGAAAGGTCAAATGGGATTTCGAGATAATGGTCACTGAATGAATTATTTTGCTCTGGGTCCAGAACTTCCAGCAACGCTGAGGATGGATCACCGCGGAAGTCACTACCCAATTTGTCAATCTCATCCAACATGAAGAGCGGGTTACCGCTTCCGGCGCGTTTCATGGTCTGGATAATTCGTCCAGGCAATGCACCGATATAAGTACGGCGGTGACCGCGAATTTCAGCTTCATCACGGACGCCACCCAGCGAAATGCGTACAAACTTTCGCCCAAGCGCTTCTGCAATCGACCGTCCCAGCGATGTTTTGCCTGTTCCAGGCGGTCCAACAAAACATAGGATGGGTTGTCGTTCTTTTTTGGGTTTCAGCGATCTGACAGCGATAAATTCGAGGATGCGGTCCTTGGCTTTTTGTAAGCCGTAATGGTCACGGTCGAGTATCTCGGCTGCATGGCGTACATCCAGGTTATCGTCTGTCATCAACGACCATGGTAGGTCTAGTATCCATTCAATATAGCTGCGGATAATACCCACTTCAGGTGCCATGGGGGGCATTTGACCCAAGCGTTCAATTTCTTTTAGAGCAGTTTTGCGAGCTTCTTCAGGTAGTTTGGCTTTATCAACTTTTTCGCGCAGTTCACCTATGTCACGCGTCCAAATATCGCCTTCTCCCAATTCGACCTGGATGGCTTTTAGCTGTTCTCGTAAATAAAACTCACGTTGACTCTTGTCGACTTCATTCTGCACCCGGGTGTGAATGTCTTCCTCAAGTTCAAGAACATCCACTTCAGCAGCTAGAAGTTCATTAATGCGTTCCAGGCGTGCTTTGGGGTCAGTCATCATTAAAAACTTTTGACGTTCGTCCAAAGAAACCGAAATGGATGTGGCAATCATATCGGCCAGCCAACCCGGTTCAGCAATGTTCAACGCGAATAGGTGAGCTTCTTCTGGGATGGAACGATTTAGCTGTACGCAGTGTTCGAATTGACTGAGCGCGGAACGCATTAAAGCTTGAGCCCGTTTATCGGCTTTTTCCACCTCAGTAATAACTTTCACCTTAACTTTGATGTAAGGTGTAAAGCGGGTAAATTCGATGATCTCGACACGCCGACGGCCCTGAACAAGCCCGGAGCTATTGCCATCCGGCATGGTCAGCAAACGTCCAACCGCCATTTCCACGCCAATTTGAAGGAAATCAGTGGCTTTGGGCGATTCTTTTTCGGGATCTTTTTGGGTCAGGCCAATTACAGTCTGATTGCGCTCGTGAGCGGTTTGCAGGGTCAGTATTGACGCCTCATTGTCAACAAAGACCGGCGAGACCATATGTGGGAATACCACCAGGTCGCGCATTGGCAAAACCAGGGCTTCAAATATGCCATTAGCATCAGCCTCATGGGTTGGCACGCGATAGAGTTCCTCGGTGCGCTGCGAAATAGCCATGTTAAAATTATCGTCTTCGTCGTCGTTCCAGTCTTCTTGTGGTGCGTTGCGCTTTTCAGTCATGCTTGTTTCTCTTTCTTTTGCCAGGCCGATTTTACTTCCGCGGTTACAAACATGCTGCCCGCTGAAAGAGTAATACTACCATTATTTTCGGTAATTTCCAGCGCCCGGTCGAGTGCTTTTTCAACCGGCGTGACAGATTCATATGGGATTCCAACATCCAGAGCTATTTCGCTGATTTTTTCAGGCTCCAGTGCTCGAGGGTGATTGGCGCGGGTAATAATCAATGTATGGATGAGCGGTTTGATGGTCTTCAGCATTTCCTTAAGATGTTTATCTTCAGAAATGCCCAAAATAAGTACGATCTGACGTCCAGGAAAGTATGTTTCGATGGTTTGTGTCAGGCGCAGGAAGGCATCCTCGTTATGGGCTGAATCGAAGATAATGGTTGGCTCACGGCTAGCGATTTCAAACCGGCACGGCCATTTTACATGCAGAAAACCCTGGGCGATGGCTTCATCACTTAATTCGAGGCCACTCTTCTTTAGGGCAACATAGGCTGTAGCTGCATTTTCAACCTGATGCAGACCCAGCAATGGGATTTGCAGATTAATAGCCGGTTCTCCATTTTTGTTTTGAGGTGTCACTGTCAGGGTTTGTCCATCCAGTGAATATTTTCCAGCTTGATAAGTGAACTCCCGACCGATCAGAGTAAACTCACAACTTCGTTCGGTAGATATTTTTTCCAGAACTAGCAAGGCTTCATCTGTTTGAGGAGATGACACCACTGGTATGTTGGGTTTGATGATCCCGGCTTTTTCTCCGGCGATCAATGTCAGTGTATTGCCGAGAACAGCAGTATGATCATAAGAAAGTGACGTAATTACTGAAACGCTGGGTGTGATAATATTTGTTGCATCCAGGCGTCCGCCCAGCCCTACTTCGATCACGGCCATGTCTACTTTTTTTTGTGCAAAATAAACAAAAGCCAGAGCTGTAGTTAGTTCGAAAGTTGTCAGCTTAGGCGTTTTTTCGACGGCAGGTTTAATGTATTCCACCAGTTCAGCCATGTCCGCATGACTGATTGGAATAGAGTTAACCTGGATGCGTTCATTAAAGTCCTGTAAGTGAGGTGAGCTGTACAGTCCCACGTTACGACCGGATGCCTGTATTGCGGAAGCACATAAGGCAGATGTGGACCCTTTACCCTTTGTGCCTGCCACATGAATACAGGGGTAAGTGTCCTGGGGATTGCCGAGAGCAGACATAAAAATGCGCATCCGCTCCAGATTAAAATCGGCTTTAGCAAGTTCTGACGAATGCTTCAGGCTGTAGTCGACAAAACTATAAAGGTAATCAAGTGCGAGGTTATAGGCGGTTTCTGAATTCATTATCAATCATTGTAAAACGAAAAACCTAAAACGTAAATTGTTGATGAGCCCGGAATTTAATTTAATAAAAATTTGTTTTTTTTTATAAAAGATTTTCCTTGGTAAATGTTTTTGTGCCAGATTAACAAAGCAGATAATACATATTTTTAACATTTAAGGGTATTTGGCATTTTATTGACTTTATACAAGTAGACATGTAAAATTTTTACAATATGATTGCTACGCTAACTATTCATTTACATTTGCCAGGGTGTGCTTCGCTTAAGGAAAAAAGAGGCCGCATCAAGTCATTCATGATCCGTTTGCAAAGAGAATTCAATCTTTCCGTGGCAGAGATGGATTTGCAGGATATCTGGCAGCAGGCAGTAATTGGGTGTGTCATGATAGGTGGCAATAAAGCTTATTTGGATGGCGCTCTTCAAACGGTATCGCGCTGGGTGGATGCGCATTGGACAGATGGAGATGTAATTGAGCAGCGAGTAGATTTTATTTTGTGATCTTTGACCAATCAAAAGCTAACTGCTTTTGAAGAAGGTTTTTCATAAGGAGTAATTATGGATTTGCAACTGAATAATAAACGGGCTTTGGTGACGGGTGCATCACGCGGTTTGGGGTTTGCGACTGCAAAATTACTTTCTGCTGAGGGTGCGATCGTGACCATCAACGGTCGTGATGATTTGCATCTTCAGGATGCTGTTCGAAAGATATCTGATCATAGCAGAAACCAGGTTCATGGAATTGCTGGTGACTTGAGTCAGCCGGCATTTGCCGAAGAGCTGGTCAATTCTGCCAGTAAAGTCATGGGTGGACTGGATATCCTGGTTTGCAATGCAGGGGGACCTCCTCCCGGACCTTTTGAAGCTTTTGATGAAAATGCCTGGCAGAAGGCGATTGATCTTTCATTTATGAGCAACGTGCGTTTGATTAAGGCAGCCTTACCCATGTTGCGAAAGTCACAGGTGGCCAATGTTTTGACGGTTACTTCATATTCTGTGAAGCAGCCAATCCCGAACCTAATACTTTCCAATTCGATTCGCGCCGCAACCATTGGGTTGACAAAATCCCTGGCGCTTGAATTGGGTAAAGAAGGTATTCGTTTTAACTCCATCCTGCCTGCATGGACAGAAACTGAAAGGGTCACAAATTTGATGACTTCACGTGCTCAATCCAATGGCACAACGATGGAAGTCGAAATTGCAAAACAGGCTGCTGAAAGCCCACTTGGTCGTATGTCGACTCCGGAAGAATTTGCTTATGCGGCTGTTTTTTTACTTTCGCCTTTGGCCTCATATATAACGGGTGTGATGCTTGCGGTGGATGGAGGCATGCTCAAGGGAACATTTTAATATTGTGATAACAGTCACGGAAATAATTTCTTTACCAGTGTATATTCAGATAATAACCAACCAAGGAGAATACATGTCTGAAAAAACTTGTCTTAACTGTGGCCGAAATTCCTCCGAAATCCCTTTGCTCAGCCTTGAATTTCGTGGAGAAACCTACCAACTCTGTCCTCAATGTTTACCTGTTATGATCCACAAGCCCCAAAACCTCGCTGGGAAATTACCCGGTGCTGAAAACTTTGAGCCCGCAAACCACGAACACTAAAAAATTACAATAATTCCAGTCTTAAAAGCATTATGAGTGCGCCTCACATCTGGTATCATTCCTCATGGGACAGATGTGCAAGGCGCACTTAATTTATTTAAACCTTTTTATGGTTCAACACTTCTAACAATGAAAAAACTCTCTCACCTTACTCGAACATCTTTATTATTGGGTTTTCTTTTTTTACTCGATAAAATACTGGCTTTTGCACGCTCAATTATTATTGCCAGACAATTCAGGCTATCGCCTGAATTGGATGCTTTCAATGTGGCTAATAATTTGCCCGATCTACTTTTTGCTTTAATCTCGGGTGGGGCGCTTGCAATGGCCTTTATTCCATTATTATCAGAATATCTCACAATAAAAGGTCAGGCTGCTGCTTGGGATCTTTTCTCACGGGTTGCTAATGTGGCATTCAGTGCAACAGTCGCTATCGCTTTGTTGATTGCCATTTTTTCCGAACAGATTGTGCGTGCCCAGTTAGGTATAGCACCTGGTTTTGGCCTTGAGCAACAGAAGTTAGTAGCTGAATTGATGCGCCTGAATCTAATTGGGACGATTATTTTTTCAATTAGTGGATTAGTGATGGCAGGGTTGCAGGCTAATCAACATTTCTTGTTTCCTGCTATGGCACCCATGCTTTATAACGTCGGAATGATCATTGGGGCTTTGATTTTTTCGCCAAAGGTTCCATATCAATTAGGTCCGCTTACATTACCTGCGCTTGGGTTGGGTGTACATGGATTGGTTTATGGGGTAATTCTTGGAGCCGGGTTGCATCTTATGATTCAAATTCCGGGGTTACTTCTATATAAATTCCGCTGGACTCCTTCTTTGGATATTCGTGATTCTGGTTTGATTACTGCGTTAAAGTTGATTGCGCCCCGACTTTTGACAATGTTCTTTATACAATTAATGTTTATTGCACGGGATAATTTTGCATCCAGGCTCGACCAAGTCGGAGCAGTTTCTTCCCTGACATATGGCTGGATGATCATGCAGGTTCCCGAGACTTTACTTGGAACTGCTATTGCTACTGCATTGTTGCCCTCATTGGCTGAATATGCTGCGAAAAAAGATTGGCAGACTTTTTCGACTACAGTAGAGAAAGCGCTGCGGGTTATGCTGGCGCTTGCAATTCCAGCAGCAGCGGTGATGGCTGCTGGATTGCGTCCCTTGCTGCAAGTTGCATTTCACTTTGATACCGATGGAACAAATTTACTGACAATTACGTCTCGTATTTATCTTCTGACCCTGGTTGGTTATATTATGCAGGAAACTCTTGCTCGAACTTTTTATGCCCGTAAGGAGCCTTTCATGCCCCTCTATGGGGTTCTTGTGCGCATGGGGTTCTATTTGGCGATTGGTTTTATTGGGACTACATTCTTTAAATCAATGGGTACACCAATTATCGCTGCAGCTGAACTCTCCCTTTTACTGGAAGCGATGCTGATGTTAGTCTGGCTTAACCGCCGGATTGAGCCTCCGGTCAATGTTCTTCCAGCTATTGTGAAGGGATTGTTTGCGGCTTTACTAAGCGGTTTAACGGCTTATGGACTGGCTCTTTATTTGCCAGGTCCAGGTTTTATTACGGCGTTGCTAGGTATGTTGGTGGGTGGTTTAATGGCTGTTTATATTGTAAGATCTGAGGCAAGTCTACTATTTCGACTATAACCATAAGGTATAATAGAGAACATGACGAACGAAACTCAACCAAATATAATTTTAATAACAGAAACTGAAGGTTTATCTGAAACGCAACCTCAAGTGCCGTCGGATGAGGAAACACCTAAAAAAACGAGTAAATTTTTCGGACCAGCTTTTTGGCTTAGTCTGCTTGTTTTGATTATTGCTCTAGGTTTGGGGGGCATGGCCGGGTACAACAAGGGCGTTTCTGAGCGAGTAAATGCTAAAAGTACTTTAGTGGCGCAGCAGCTAGTCGAACAGTTTGACCTGGTTCAAAAAGATATTGATGCCCGTCGATATAGTGTGGCTCGTCAGCGGCTAGAATATATTATTGGACAGGATGCTGGTTTTCCGGGTGCAACTGGAAAATTAGCCGAAGTTCTGGTTCAACAGGCAATTACTCCTTCTCCAGTTCCGACAGCCACGGCTACGATCACGCCAACACCTGACTTGCGCAGCCAGGAAGCAATCTTTTCTCAAGCCCAACAGCAGCTGGATGCCAAGGATTGGTCGGCTGTCATGGGTTCCCTGGATTCTCTTCGTAAGGCCGACTCTGCGTACAAAGCTGCAGTTGTTGATGGCATGTATTTCCTTGCTTTGCGTAACAGAGGTATGGATCAAATCCTGGGTGTAGGTGCTTATCAAACCACCAACATGGAAGGTGGAATTTACGATTTGACCTTGGCGGAAAGATTTGGGCCTCTAGATGGTTACGCTGATGGACTGAGAAGCTTTACCCGCATGTACATTATTGGGGCTTCCTTTTGGGATGTTAATTGGCCTCAGGCAGTGAACTATTTCCGTCAAGTTACCAGTTATGCGCCCAACCTGCGTGATGCTTCCAATGTCACTGCCAATCAACGACTGTATCAAGCTTTACTCAAATACGGCGATCAAGTTTCAGGGGTTGCAAAAAAGAAAGATCGCTGCCAGGCTCTCGATATATGGAGTGAAGCTGGTAATATTGCAGCCTTGAATAATGAGTATAGTAATAAATACTCGCAGTTGGATACAGATTGTCATCCGCCAACAGAGGTTCCCACGCAGGAACCTGATCCAGGTCTCGAAATTACCCCAACCCCATAATTTGTAAAACGAAATCCCGTCATTCAAGTGACGGGATTATTTTTATTCACATTCCCTGGGTTGCATATATCCGGTTAGTATTGCATGGGCCCATTCGGGACGATCATTTTTCCGAGCTTGGTTTGCAGCTTTACGAAAATCATACGGGACAGAAATTAACTCTGGATGCCACCTATCGTCATTTCGGAGTTCCATAATGGCATAACGCGCATGGTGAGATCCGGTCTCCATAATATGATATTCAGGTCGATCATCTTCATATGCTTGCAGTCCTACGCTGCCTGGGTTGACTATTGTTGTATCAGGCGACCATTCAACCACTCTTGGTACGTGGGTATGTCCGCAAAGAATTATGGGAAATCGGGAATCTTTCAGACGTGTTGAAAGTTCGGCTTTAGATGCCAATCTCTGCCTTCCATGTTCGACAGTCTCCAAAAGATAAGATATGTCGGTTTCCGGGGAACCATGAAATAATAAAAAAATATTGTCAAATGTCTGGCGGGTTGGCAATTTTCTCAACCAATTTAGTTCAGATTCGTTAAGCTGTTGATAGGCATACATATCGGAAGCATTGTGTTTGCCCGGTGATTGGTTGATCAATTGTCGGTCATGGTTGCCAAGGATATGGATCCAATCCTGGCGTTTCAAGTATTCGAGAGTTTCTTTTGGCCATAGTGGGCCTGAAATGTGATCGCCGAGATTGAATACACAATCTACTTGCCTGGTATTAATATCTTCAACAACTTTTTCCAGAGCAGCGAGATTGCCATGGATATCGGATAGAATTGCAATTTTTTTCATCTTTTCAAAATTGAGTTGTGGGTTATAACTTAATCGGTTGGTTCAGGATCGTTCCGGTCAGATCATAGGCCATGGCACCACTGATCCGGACTGGAACAATGGAACCAATTTCAGCTTTGCCTTCCGCAAACACCATTCCATCAATTTCGGGTGCATCTCGATAAGATCTTCCGATGGTCAGACTCTTATCGAATCCTTCGACCAGGATATCCAAGGTTTTACCAACGTATGATTGGTTAATCTGGAGGGAAATATTTTGCTGTACGGACATAAGACGATCCCAGCGTTCATCTTTTACTGCCGCAGGAACCGGGTCGCCGAGCGCTTCGCTGCTTGTGCCAGGTTCAAAAGAGAATTTAAATGCTCCAACCCTGTCAAATCGAATTTCTTGGATAAAATCCATTAAAGTTTGGAATTCTTCTTCTGTTTCTCCCGGATATCCGACGATGAAGGTTGTGCGGATGGATAAGTTGGGAATGTTGGTGCGCATTTTTGCCAGGGTTTTATAAACCCATTCGATGTTTGCTGGGCGCTTCATGCGGGCCAGCGTTTTTGGGTGTGCATGCTGCAATGGAATATCCAAGTATGGCAGGATCTGTTTGCGGCTAGCCATTACATCAATCATTCGATCAGTGACAAAACCTGGATAAGAGTACATTACTCTGATCCAATCCATCTCCGGGACTTTGTCCGTCAGGGTTTCCAACAGAGTGGCAAGCCCTTCTTTCATCCCCAGGTCATGGCCGTAATCGGTGGTATCCTGCGCGATTAGTATCAATTCTCGTACACCCATCTCATGTAGTTCCCTGGCTTCGGCTACGATGGTATCCAAGGGACGGCTGACGGCAGTCCCTTTAATCAGAGGAATGGCGCAAAAAGCACATGGGCGGCGACAACCATCTGCAACCTTCAAATAAGCGCTTGCCCCGGCGATACTTGCACGAATTGCGCCGTGTTCTTCTGACCCGATTGTTGGACTTTCGGGAAGATGGTAAAGTGGTTCTGGATGAGGGGTTGAGCGCAGTTGGTCCACTACTTGTAAAATATCCATCCAACGGCGGGTTCCTAGAATCCCATCGATCCCGGGGACCTGTTTGGCAACTTCCACTCCGTAACGTTGTGTCAGACAACCCGCAGCGATCAAAAGCTGGTCACTGCGTTTATTTTCTGCCAGTTCTTTAAGTGTGTTGATAGATTCTTCTTTGGCTGGACCAATAAACCCACAGGTATTCACAATCAATACCCCGGCCTTTCTGGGTGTTTCCACAAGTTCGTAACCACCATCCAGTAGGAGTTGTGCCATTGAATCTGAATCAACTGTGTTTTTAGCGCAACCAAGTGAAACCAGGTGAAATGTTTTTTTTGCCATACCAATATCTTCCTTTTGGATCATAATTATTTAGAATTCTTGATGGTATTCTACTCGGATTTTATTTACATCGTGGCCATCCAATTGAATCTTTTTACGGATTTGTTGTCGCCGTGGCTCGAAGTGTACTACTCGGTCTTGGTGAACTGGTGGGCCTGGGTGTGGAGGACGGCCGTAAAGTCAGAGTCGGTTTGGATGTCGGCGATGGCTTGGGGGTAATTGATGGGGTGGGACTGGGAGTTGGGGTTGGTGTTTCAATGCCACTAATAGTAAAAATCCGATTAACTACCTCGCCAAAATTACCCATGGCGCCAAGATTGGTTTCGTTAAAGATGATTTGAATGGCATTACCGGACCCTGTCAGGACTTCAATTCTGCTTTCGCCATCGAAAACCAGGGCCGCACCCGGTGAAACTCTTCCGTCTTGTTTGATACTTCCATCCACTGTGACACGTAAAAAGGTGCGCTCTGTTACTATGACGGTAACTTTTAACACTGAAGAAAAGATAGTAGGCATAGGTGTGTCGCTTGGAATGATCAATGCACTATCTAATGTTGGAAACGGTGTCCCATCCTCAATCAGGTTGGTAGGATAACCTGCGATCGTTACCGGGCTGGCGATGGGAGATGCCAGAAGTACATCTGAGATGGATGGCCCTTGAGTGGGCGTTATTTGGATCCGGTCTTCGCTGGAGAATATTCTATTTGCTCCCCACACACTCAATGCGAGAAGAATTAATATCATACTGCCACCAAAAATAAGATCTGGACTGATGAACCGGCTCCAAATTGGTATATTGATGCGTGCTTTCTGGGCTACTGTTTTTGGAGGATCAGTTTTCTGGCGCTCGATCCTTTGTATTTGGATAGCATCCGCATAGCGCAGGAGTACGGCCTCGGTATCCAGATCTAGAAAATTGGTGTAAGCGCTAAGTATTCCTCGTAGTTGAACGGGGGATGGTAGCTGATCGAATTTACCTGTTTCGATCAGTTCAAGATTGTGTTTACGTACTCGAGTGTGTCGCTCAATTTCGTCCAGTGTCAGGCTGATCAATTCTCGCCTGGTACGAATCATGATACCAATTTCATTAAAGATTAATTGTGAAGCTGCAGGAATAATTTCTTCCTGAGCCACATTAGAATTTTCAAGAGAGGAAATTATTGGAGCTGACGGTAAATTTTCCGGTTCTGGTTCTGGTTCTGGCTCTGGCTCTGGGGTTGGGGTTGGGGTTGGGTTGACGGGCTCTGCGCCTGGCTTTCCGTCCGCCTTCAGCTGATTAGTGAATTCATCAGCGTTTAGATTTAAAAATTCTGCGTATATCCGAAGGAAGCCACGCGCCTGTGCAGTTGATGGCATGGCAGAAAAATCGTCAGCTTCCATAGCCTGAAGATAGTGGGCACGCACTTTTATAATCTGAACCACTTGTTTGATGGTCAGTTTACGGGTTTCACGTGCCAGTTTTAGTTGTTCGCCAATTGTGGACATTTAATTCCTCCTCCAGAAATATGTAATCTGGAGGAAAAGTACGTGGTTTAAGAAAACATCACCGATTCACCCCGGTATGGGTATAAATCGGTGATGTCAACAGATCTTTGCTAGAAATTAGGCTTCAATAGCGGGTGCTGCTGCCTTGGCTGCGCGTTCTGCTACTTCTACCGGATTGGTTTCACCTTCACGGAAAACAACGATCCGGATTTCAGGGATCAGATCCATTGTCAGGCGAATATGAGCTTTGTGTTCGCCCAAATTACGGATTGGTTGCAGATCAATTTGTTGGCGTTTGACATCAATTCCGGTTTTGGCTTTGATGGCTGCGGCGACATCTTGAGCTGTGATAGAGCCATAGAGTTTACCAGTTTCACCAGCCTTGGAACCAAATCCGAGGGCTATACCGCCAACAACTTCAGCAACAGAACCCATTTCGTTATTGAGCTCAGCACGCTTCTTGGTGGCGGTGGTACGAATTTTTTCTGATTGTTTCAACGCTCCGGCAGTGGCAAGAACTGCCATATTTTGAGGCACAAGGAAGTTACGACCATATCCATCGGCGACCTTCTTGACATCTCCGGCACGACCGAGTTTGTAAACATCTTTCAAAAGTAATACTTTCATGTTGCTTTAAGCCCTTTCTGGCGTTAAATTACTGCATTGATTGCAGTAGAGGATTAGAGCGAAGGGTACAACGCTCACGGAGATGCATTTTACCAGAGGCTGAATAATCAGTCAACCATAATGACACCATAATGCCATGCAGTAGATCTGTTACCTGTGTACCAATGTTAAGAAAAACATTTAACATTTCTTTTAGATTCGAGCGTATTTTTTATGTTAATCCATTATATTGGAGTATAATTTTTGTCCCTCGCAGGTAAACGATTCTTATGCTCGCTACTTTTTTTGGGGGATACGTTCTAGAAGTAGTTAGGTACAGGTAATTAAATAAAGATGACCAACATTAGTATTTTAATTATTGAAGGAAAAAAAGCGGATAGACCTTTCTTTGTATCTGGTTTACAAAAGAAGGGTTTTATTGTGACGCCTGTTGGTAGTGGTAGCGAAGCTGTTACTCGTTTGTTTGAAGTAAGTCCTGACCTGGTTGTGGTAAATGCAGCATCATTGGGTTCTACTGGTGTAAGAATCTGCCAGTCACTTCGTGAAATGCAAGACGAGCATTTGCCAATTGTACTTATCCTGGATGTGGATAAATCGGTGAATAAATCCGCAGCGGATGTAGTTATCAATCTGCCGTTAACAGCTCAAAAATTAGTAAATCGGATTAAACCCCTTTTGCCTGGTGATGGAATCAACATGATTCATGTTGGACCCATTCGCCTGGATATCGAACACCGTCGTGTGCGATGTTTGAGTAAAAGTGCTCGACTCAATCCCCGCTTGACGAAATTGTTGCAAGTCTTGCTCCAACACAGGGGTGAGGTTATAGGGCGTGAGGATCTTTTTCGAAAAGTTTGGGAAACTACATATACTGGAGATACTCGAACAATGGATGTACACATTTCTTGGCTGCGTCATGCCATTGAGATTGATCCCGTTCATCCCCGTTTTTTACATACAGTCAGAGGTGTTGGATACAGATTGGATGTTTGAAATGTTTATCGAGTAAATAAAAAATAGCAGACAAGGGATTAATTTCTCATTGGCTATTTTTTTATTATTTGTTGTTCAATCTGTTCTCCGGTATTGTTCACAGACCGAATACATATCGGGATCCCAGGTTTATTTTCTGGAAGAGGTAGCGAGCGGCTAATATCACCGGAACGCAGTGGTAATACAGCTTGAACAGTGCTGCGAAACAGACTTCCATTCCATTGTGGATCAACCTCCCAATAAATTGGGACTTCCTTACTGGTGAGTTGGATTGTATTATTATCAGCTTGGAAAGTGAACTCAGAAATAGTATTGTCGTTTGGTTTACTAGCATTGGTGGAGTAAATTGCGAAGGGAACATTACCAGCGCGTAATTGGCGCTCTTTTGCGGTATGCAGTGCCCTAAAAGTAGCGTCTACTGCCAAAAACCGACGTCCATGACGGGCTGCAACAAGTGGGGTTGTACCGGAACCACAAAAAAAGTCTGCTACGAGATCACCAGGGTTTGAAGAAGCCAGAATAATTCTTTCCAGCAGAACTTCTGGTTTCTGAGTTGGGTACCCGGTTCTTTCGCTGTGCAGACGTGCAACCACGGGGAAGTACCACCAGTCTTCCGGTACTTTACCGCGTTCGAGATCAGGCACTTTACCAAATCCGGCTTTACGGGATGCGGCAAAAGTCTTAATAGTTGATTCGTTATACGGGACGCGGACTGCATCGGCATTGAATGTGTGACTTGTGCCCTTGGTATATACGAGGATGGTATCATGTTTACGGTTAAATGCTGAACGAATAGGGGATGGCCCATGATAGGCCCAAATAATTTCATTTAGAAAATTATCGGCACCAAGTAATTCATCTAAAAGCAGGCGCGCATATGCATCAGCATGCCAATCCAGATGCAAGTAAATGGTTCCACCATCTGCCAGCAGACGCACCATAAGCGCCAAGCGTTGATAGAGAAAATTAATATATGCGTCTAAGTTATCCCATTGGTCAGCATAACCGGTTGCCAGCTGCCATTCACGAGGTTTCCGCGAATCCTCGCCTCGTCCAATGCGAGCTGTAAAGTGGCGGTTTGTAAAAAAAGGCGGATCAACATAGATTAAATTAACACGCCCTTCATACTCTGGCAGCAGTGCTGCCATGATGCCAAGATTATCCCCTAAAAAAAACTTATTTTCGGGCACAAAGTCAGAAACGGTCGTGACACCAGTTTGTATGACAGAATCCAACCTTATTAAAGCAGGCTGTGGTTGAGAAAGCTCTTTTCCATTCCAGTGAAGGACAGGCATATTATGCTAGGATAACCCCTGGTGTACCGTAACCTTTTTTATCCATGGTGTTGGGATCAAGCTGATCAGCCGGTGCAGCAGGTAGGCACCATCTGAAAAACCATTTAGCTTCATCTGTGCGCATATTAAGACAACCACTACTCATTGGAACCCCGAAGTTATCGTGCCAGTAAGTACCATGAAAGGCATGTCCCTCAAAGCGGCGACCTTCAAATTGAATAAAGGATGTCCAGGGTACACCGGGTAGTTGATATGCATCGATATCCGCAGCTTGGGCAAGGTCTCCACTGCCCATGTGCTTCGATGGCATTTTAACGCTGATGTAAAATTTTCCAGTTGGAGTTTGAGTTGGAATGCCATTTGTGCCAACACTTCCGCCTAAACGTCCAGAGGATATTATCGTACTGAAAACAGGTTGTTTGTATTCAAAACAAGTTACCCTTTGATTTGATAGATTCACTTCTATACGCTTTTGTTCCCAGGGAACTTCAGGGGAAATAGGGACGATTTCCTGGTCCGGGATAAGCCGCAAGTGTGGGGCGGGCACGTTGTAATTTAAATCAAGTAATTCGTCCAATACTCGATACCACAGTTGCCCATCCGGTCCAATGTCCACTCCCTTTACCCAATGCACACTGTTAAAGTACAGCCGGTTGAGAGGTTGCCAACCTTTTTCCACCTGGCGCATAGCCTGGGTAAAGGGTACAGATACTTCTGCAAGCTGGCCTTTTTCTCTAATGGATTTTGAAATGGGATTAAGAATTTTTTGTACCTTTTGGGTACGGGCACGATGTACATATCCACCCCAAACCCGGTACCAGATTGGGTTATATCCAGGTGTGCCAGAATCTACTTCTTCATAGACATTCAGCAGGTTGTCCCTAAAGACTGATCTGACAATATTGCTCTGATCAGTAGGTTGGCTGTAGACAGGAATGCCCTTTTCGTCCAATCCATTGCTTGTAATACGGATAAGCGTTCCATCGCTGAAATCATCCAGGGTTGGGCCATAAGGATTTAACGCAACACCACCCAGTGCCATTCCTGAAATTTTTAAGAAATCGCGACGCGATATTATTTTTTTCATATCAGTTTATTGTACCTGAAAATTAAGACCCCAAAGGCGGTAATTCCTTTAGGGTCTTAATTTTATTTGTGATACGAAGTTTTTTAGATTTGTTCTGTAACAGGGATCATATCTTTAAGCAAAATTTCCAAGGCCATTGTGTGCCCACAACGTTTGTGGGTAAGGAAGAATTCGCAGTCACAATTGAATGATGAATTCTCAAAACTTACATGGTGTTCATTATTGTCCCCGTGAAAGGTCACATCAAACTTGTTAAATCGAAAGCGTTTGCGTTCTTCTGCATACCGTTTTGCTTTTTCTATCTTTCCGATCATTCCGTAATCCATTTTTAAACTCTCCTTTTCCAGAGAAATGAAAAAGGCACGCAGACAGGCGCGTGCCTTTTAAGAATTTTTACAGTAATATGTCCGATAAAAGCGCATGAATGGGTAACCTCTGTAGTCAAAAGTATAAGACGATTCAATTGCAGAGTCAACGGGTTAAACAACATCGTATGACAATTATAGGACAAATGACAGGTTCGTGTAAAGAAAAACAATTACTTGGGACCAAGAACCGGGTAGACCGTAAAACGGTCTACCCGGTTCTGATGAAGTTAGTATACTAGCGTCTTCTTGTCTGTGCTAACGCGTTTGCTGAACATATAATATGTCCAGCCCTGATATGCCAGAACGATCGGGACAAATATTAGGGCGACGATTGACATGACTGTCAATGTGTATTGTGAAGATGAAGCATTGTAAATGGTCAAGCTCCAGTCCGGATTAGTGGTGGAGAACATCACATTGGGGAAGGTAAAGCTGAAAAAGGTGACCTGGGTCAAGACGATATTCAGGCCGACCATAATGAAGGCCCAGCCTTCCATTTTGCGGTTGATGAAATAACCTGCAGCTAGCAAAACACCCAGAGCAGCGATTGGAACGATACCAGGATTTACCTGGCTTTTTGCCCAGAATTGAGCGATGTAGGTGAAAATACCTAACCCGATATAGAGAACAGATGCAACAACCCACAATTTTTTGGCAGTTACATTTGCACGGGTACGCAGTTCTCCATCCAGTTTCAGGCTGAGGAAGTTAGCGCCATGTAGAAGGAAGATGGATACGGTTGTTAACCCACCGAGCAGGCCGTAAGGATTCAGCAGGGTAAACAGGTTGCCCGTGAACATCATTTTCTCATTGATCGGTACGCCACGTGCCAGATTTGCGAAAGCGGTTCCAAGCAGGAGCGCGCACAGGAATGAACCGACGGCTATCATCCAGTCAAAGGTGTTGCGCCATTTGGGAGCTGCATCTTTTGATCGATATTCGAATGAAATACCCCGAATGATAAGACCAACCAGCAGCAAGAATAAAGCCAGGTAAAAGCCACTGAACATGGTTGCGTACCAGTGGGGAAAAGCGGCAAATGTTGCACCACCTGCGGTCAACAGCCAGACTTCATTGCCGTCCCAAACTGGGCCAATAGCATTGATGATGGCGCGGCGTTCCACATCTTTTTTACCCAAAAAAGGTAAGAGCATGCCTACACCGAAGTCGAAACCTTCCAGAAAGAAAAAGCCAATCCAGAGAACCGCAATCAAAGCGAACCAAAGTATTTGTAGAAATTGATATGACATGATATTCCTCCGTTAGTCCTGTGACCCAACAAGGGCAGGAGCGACATCAACAGATTCGTGCATTGCTGCGTCTGGTCCGGCGATGGCATATTTTCGCATGAGATATACCATTGCAACAGCCAGGGAACCATAGATTAGCGTGTAACCGATGAGCGAAATCCACAGATCAACGACCGTTAGATTGGGAGAGACGGCATCCTGAACTTTTAGCAGACCATACACAATCCAGGGTTGGCGTCCCATTTCTGTCAGTATCCAGCCGCTGGCATTGGCCAGGTAGGGTAAAACCAGTAACCACGGTACCCACTTCATCCATTTGGCTTTGGCAATATCCACACGAGTATTTTGCCAGACTAAGAATGCGGTAATGCCCATCATTACGAAGCCAAAAGCCATCATGATACGGAATGTCCAGTAAGTGACAACCATCAGCGGAATATAATCACCAGGACCATAATCTTTTTCAGCCTGTGCCTGCAGGTCGTTGACACCCTTTACTTCACAGGAGAAGTTGTTACAAGCAAGGAAACTCATGGCATACGGAAGACGGACAGACCAGACCTCTTGTTTACCAGACAGATCACCGATTGTAAGTAAGGAGAAGGATGCTGGCTGTTCGGTTTCCCATAAACCTTCAAGTGCAGCTAATTTCATCGGTTGTACTTCGCGCATGTACTGTCCCATGGTGTGTCCACCCAGGAATACCAATACACTGGCGATCAATCCCACCACAGCAGCAATGGAGAAAGAACGCTTGAAAAGCGCAACATTTTGTTTTCGAACGATATGGTAAGCGCTAACGGCCAGGATTAAGAAGGCAGCCATGGCGAGCCCATCCGAAATGGTATGCCAGAAGAAAATCCAGCCTTTCGGATTGCCGACCAGTGCGAAAAAGTTAACCAATTCGAGACGTCCATTGGCAACACTTTTAATATATGCATCAGCAGGTGGAGCTTGCATGAAGCTGTTGGCGAGCAAAATAAACAAGGCTGAAAGATTGGAACCAATAGTTGCCAACCAGATGGAGGCCAGGTGAACTTTTTCGGGGACTTTGTGTTCTCCGAAAATCCAGATACCCAAAAAAGTTGATTCCAAGAAGAATGCAAGTAAAGCTTCAATTGCAAGTGGGGCGCCGAAAATATCACCCACGTAGCGGCTATACTCGCTCCAGTTCATGCCAAATTGAAATTCCTGCACGATACCTGTTACCACACCGATAGCAAAGTTAATCAGGAATAATTTCCCCCAGAACTTGGCCATTTTGTGCCAGGTTTCTTCTTTTGTCTGGTAATAACGGGTTTGAAAGTAAGCTACAAACCAGCCCATCCCAAGCGTTAGCGGGACGAAGAGCCAATGGTAGATGGTAGTCAGGGCAAACTGCCATCTTGATAGAATAACAACTGGATCCATACATTCTCCTTGAAAAAAATTGGAATTCAAAAAGTAGGGTCTGTCGGTTTGTATAAATTGACAGATGCCGCTACATTGAAAACATAGAAATTGGGTTATTCGTTTTTAGTACTTGGGCTTGAGATTCTCTGGCAAGATCAGAGAAATTGATTGATGCCATTTCGCGCAACATGGCAATTTGAACACGACTCCATTTCGTTCTAACATGGCATTCACTTAGAAAGGGACAGTCATCTTCGTTTTTTATCTGCATGCATTCTGAAAGCAAGAGTGGGCCTTCAAATGCTTCAACGACATCTTTGAGTGTGATTTTATCTGCCGGGCGCGATAGCTGTAATCCACCATCGCGTCCGGTAAAAGTCTTTACAAGGCCGTTATTAGCCAGTTGAGCCACAATCCGGGACATATATGATTTGGGAATGAGCATTTCTTCTTGAATGGCAGGTGATGGCATACGAATACCCTCTTCGCGGGTAGCGAGTGCAAGAATGACGCGCACGGCATAGTCTGTTTGTCGATTAATTCGCAGCATAAATATCAGCAATCCCTTACTAAAATGGTAAACGTTTACTGATATTGTATTGGTTTGTGAAAATAATACCAAATGGTAAATATCACCTTGTGTTCGTGACAAAAGTCACTAATCAACAGACAAAATTTTTAATCTGCCGGATTTACAGAAGTCTGAGTTTCCGTACCATCAAAATTTTTCAACTGGGGCCACTTATTCATAATTACCAAGGCTGCCACTATCGTACCAATTCCGCCCGAAATGATAGCAAAAGGTACGCCAAAGGCAGCTGCCACCAGTCCAGATTCGACTTCACCAAGTTGTGGTCCGCCTTGAAAGAATATTTGATTGATGCTTGTCATACGTCCACGAATGTGATCTGGTGTTTGTAATTGCCGGATGGTGTTTCGGATGATAGTACTGACGGTATCCGCTGCACCGATCAGGATAAGTGTTAGCATGGCGAGAATAAAGGTATTGGCAAGCCCAAAGGCCACCGTAGCAACTCCGAAAAAGATAACAGATGCAAGAAATATTGGTCCCTGTTTGCGGATCAATGGAATTTGAGACATTATCAGACCGGCGGTTACCGAGCCAATGGCCTGAGCTGAAATCAAGAAACCGTATCCTACTTCGCCTACCTGTAGAATATCCCGGGCTACGATCGGCATCATAGTGTTGGCAGAGGCAAAGAAAGTGGCAAAAAAATCCATGATCATAGTTGAAAAAATGATCTTACGGGAAAAAATGAAGTGTATGCCCTCGGTCATTGCTTTCAGATTTACTCCACTGGCTTTCTTAAAATCCTGGGGGATCTCACCAATTGCCATCAGCGCAAAGATGACCGCTAGAAAAGACACAGCATTAAAGAAATATGTATATCCTTGACCTATCGTTGCTATAACTATTCCACTTAGTGCTGGTCCAATTACGGCCCCAGTATTAAAAGCGATCGAGTTCAAACTGAAAGCGTTGGGCAGATCTTCTGGTGCCACTAGATTGGGGATGATAGCCTGCCTGGCAGGTCCATCGATAGCGATTGCTGCCGCTTGTATGGCAGTTATGGCGTAGATATGCCAGATTTGGATGTGACCCATAAAGGTCAATATAGCCAATCCCGCCGCTGTTAAAGCAGATAACGTCTGGGTGATAAATAAAATATTTCGCCGATTATATGTATCTGCAAAAGCTCCACCGAAGAGAGAGAATAAAATGATTGGTATGATGCGCGCCAGGCCGATTCCACCTAATGCGATCGGGTCTGGCGTTCCGGTTAATGTCCGGATGTGCCAATGAATTGCTGCAAGCTGCATTTGCGAGCCAGCTATTGAAATGAGTAAACCGGCCCAGAGCATAAAGAAGCGCCGGTTTTTCAGAGCGGGGGGAATTCTTAGGAACATGGTTGGAGTTTCCAGATAAAATTAGTATGTCTGAAGTTGAATAAAAAGATGATCAGCAGTCAGTTGACTGTGATCACCAAATTTGTCTGTTGGAAAAATTGAAAATCAGGTTCCCCAATCACGGATGTATAAAAAATCATACCCGGATGTGCGGGAACTAATTTTGGCGACGGGTGGCATAACCCGCTTGAATTGATTGCGACGGATGCGGTTGACTACAATATCTACGAATTTTTTTTCAAAACCGGCTTCGACACATTCATCTGGGCTGTAACGTTGATCTACTAACAAGAATAATAATCGGTCGGCTTGCTCGTATGTGAAACCTAATTCTTGTTCGTCAGTTTGCCCTGCCCACAAGTCAGCAGATGGAGCCTTTTCTATGATGGCGTCGGGAACACCGATTGCACGTGAGAGTTGTCTGATTTGGGCTTTGTATAAATCGCCAATTGGGTTGAGTGCATGGGCAGAGTCGCCATAGAGTGTGGAGTAGCCCAACATAATCTCAGTTTTATTTCCGGTGCCAATAACCAAACCCTTAAATGCTTCGGATTGATCATAAATAGTTATCATACGGCAGCGGGCCATAATATTGCCTTTGCGCATATTTGACATTTCTGGGAACTTACTAATTAATCCATCGGTCATTTCGGTGATAGGGATGGTCAAAGATGGTATGTTTAGCGTATCTATTACCAACTGAGCGTGGTCAAGCGAATCCTGGGAAGACGTTTTGTATGGCATACGTACTCCCAGAACATTGTCAGCTCCCAAGGCATCTACTGCCAAATAGGCTACCAGCGCTGAATCAATTCCCCCGGAGATGCCCAGAACGGCACGTGTAAATCCTGTTCGTGTGATCTCGGAATGAATGAAACGGGTCAAAAGATCGTGTACAAGGTCAGTATTGATAGAGAGGTCTATATTCATGGTTGTTTGTGTGGGATTCTCAAGATTATCAAGGTCAGAAAATATGTGACTTGCCCAAAAAATATGAAAATAATCTTACCATAAATAGCATGCTCGGGTCTGTTTCATACTTGAAGGGATTGATTACGATTTTTGCATATATTAACGGAATACTTGGGTCCGGATTTCTGATTGGTCAAACAAATAAAACAAAGTAAAAAAAATCTGTTTTCCTTTTTAGGGGGTATAATGAAAAAAATTAAAAACAAAATATTAGTATTCTTTTCTCTTTGATATCTATTGTGCTACTCTACCAGGTGTGATCGTGTTAAGAGAATTATGTTCTAATTTCAAGTGTCTTAATGAATTTTGTCAATAACTTTATTCAATAAAACCATTTATTTTAGCCGCGCTCAAGAAACAAAATGGTTTTTTATTTGTTTGTCTATAAATGATTTATTACCCATCTACTCAAGTATCAATAAAAGTAGGAAGAATTTTGAAATTTATTTTTTTTAAATTCCATTTTTTAGAATAGTTTTACAATACTTTTGGAAGTTGAATAATTCAGTCTCGTACATCTAAAAGCCAGTATTTGAAATGTTTCTGGCGGTTAATCCAAATTTGTATCGAGGCATCTTTAGTCATTATTTATAAATAAAGAAAAACATGAAAATCCTTGTCGTAGACGATGATGATATTGCCTTGGCTATGGCCAAGAAAATACTTGAAAAAGACAGGTACGAAGTTGTACTTGCCGAAGATGGCGAGGTTGCGCTTGAAATATTGCGACGTGAGAACATTCAAATAGTTATTTCTGATTGGAATATGCCAAAACTCACAGGCATCGAGTTCTGTCGCTATCTCCGATCGTCTCCGGCTATAGGGTACATTTACTTTATTTTGGTGACATCTCGTACTAGCAAGGATGATTTGGTTCAAGGTCTTACTGCAGGTGCAGATGAGTTTATTTCAAAGCCTTTCGAACCTGTAGAGCTTTTGGTGCGTGTCCGTAATGCCGAGCGGGTGCTGGCTTTGGAGACCACATCGATGATGCTTTTCAGTCTTGCAAAATTGGCTGAATCGAAAGATATCGATACTGGGAATCACTTGGAACGTATCCGTGCTTATGCACAAACACTGGCGGAACAAGTTGCCAAGGATCCGATACTATATAATCAAATTCCACCACACTTTTCGAGTCTTTTATACCAAACCAGTCCTTTACATGATATTGGAAAAGTGGGTATCCCTGACTATATTCTGCTTAAACCGGGTAATTTAAACGATGAAGAGTGGAAAACAATGAAGCGACATGCTGAAATTGGTGCGGAAACGTTGGATGCCTGCTTGAAACTTAATCCAAGCGCTGAATATCTGCGCATAGCGAGAGATATTGCTTGGGCTCACCACGAGCGCTGGGATGGTACAGGTTATCCGCGCGGTCTGAAGGGTGAAGAGATCCCTCTTGCCGCTCGGATTGTGGCACTGGCGGATGTTTTTGATGCATTGACAGTAAAACGTACATATAAAGCAGCCATGTCACATGATGTGGCTCGTGGTGTCATACTGGAAGGCAGCGGGACTCATTTTGACCCAATGGTTGTGCAAGCCTTTTTGACAGTGGAGGAAATGTTTTTGCAGATCAGGAATAATAACCCTGAATATCAATAAAAATTTTTGTTTGGAATATAAAAAAACCTACGTACACAGAATTTTTTTATATATTGAATGCATAATTATTTAATATATATTTCGGTGTATATAAAGGAAAAATTCGCCCTTTCATTTTAGGAGAAAAGCATGATCAAAAATTTTGTCCGAATTGCATGTATTTTTATTATATTTAGCGTGCTGGTTTCTTGCAGTCCAAATGCAAACAAAAATTCCGGTGATGCTTTTATTGAATCCACTTCTTCGGCGCCTTCTGGAACAGCCAAGCCTGAAAATACTCGGACAATCGCTCTGGTCATGAAAACTCTTACAAATCCATTTTTTGTCGAAATGGAAAAAGGGGCTCGTCAGGCTGAAAGCAAGCTGGGGATTAATTTAATAGTAAAAACGGCTGCACAGGAAACGTCCATTCAACAACAAATAGAGATTGTTGGGGAGCTTGTTAAATTAAAAGTAGATGCGATTGTTATCGCTCCGGGTGACTCAAAAGAGTTAATCCCAGCTTTAAAAAAGGCACAGGATGCTGGAATTATTGTCGTGAATATCGATAATCGCCTGGATGAGGATTTATCGAAAAAGCTTGGTTTGGTAGGCGTTCCGTTTATTAGTGTTGACAACGAACAAGGTGCCTATTTATCAGTCAAATATATCTCTGATCAGATCAAATCACCGACCAAGGTCATATTGTTGGGCGGTATTGAGGATGCGAAGAATGCACAGGATCGGCTTGCCGGCGCGAAGCGGGCATTTAATGAAAATCCAAATGTTACGATCGCTGATTCGAAATCTGCCAATTGGAAAATTGATGAAGCTCATGATATTACAGCACAATTATTCCAAAAAACCCCTGATATTGGAGCAGTTTTTTGCGCTAACGACATGATGGCACTGGGTACAATACAATATTTGGAAGAAAAACATATCACCAATGTCCTGGTTGCAGGTTTTGATAATTTGCAGGAAGCCCAACAAGCTATAAAGGCTGGCAAAATGGTTAACACAATTGATCAACAGGCCGCTTTGCAAGGATATAAAGGGGTTGAGTTTGCGATGAAATTACTTAATGGTGAGAGTGTTCCCCCTGTAACTTATGTTGATGTTATCCTGGTTACAAAGGATAGCTTGAAGTAGCACATCCAGTTTGGTAGATTTCAGTTTAATGGAAAAACCCAAGTTACAGGTAGGATGGATAAGAAAACAAAAGGCAAGTTTCACTTAAATATTACCGGCCAGTTTATCATTTACCTGGCTGGAGTGAGTGTTATTCCCTTACTGGTTTTGGGTATTTTTGCTTACACAGTTTCCTTTTCGATAATTAAGGATCAGGTTTATAGCTATACAACTGAATTGGTGCGCGACCAGAGAGATTACCTGGATGTTCTCTTGCAAGAAGTAGAGAGCCTGATTGCCAATGTATCGGGTGTGCAAGATATTACCGATAATGTACTATCAACTGGTGCTCCTAATAACACTTATACCGATCTTGCTACTCAAGCCAAAATCGGATATATCCTGAATAATTATATTAATGTTAATGGTCTTGTCTCAATCGACATTTATACTGAAGATGGCAGACACTATCATGTGGGTGATACCCTGCGGGCTACAAACATTGATGTCCAAATTAAAGATAGTATTTTTTCCAAGGCTAACATCAGTAAGGGGGATATCCTCTGGACCGGTGTTGAAGATAATATTAATATCGATTCTACTCATAAAAAGGTAGTTACAGCGGGCAGGGTTTTTTACCAAACGAATGCGCAGACTGGTGAGATAAAAGCAGCGGCATTATTGGTGGTTAATTACAATATTGAATATCTCTATGACCATTTTGTAAAAACGCAACTCGGTGATGGTGCATATTTAATGGTCATTGATACCGAAAATCGGATCATTTACCATCCCAATATTGAACTTGTTGGCAGCAAAGTCAGTAAAAATTTTACAGATCGTTTAACCGGTACTGAAGGGACAATAACTGCTGACATAAATGGCGATCCGATGATTGTTTCTTACAATCATTCAGAAAACAGCCGCTGGATTGTAGCTAGTTTTATTCCTGTAAGTAATCTGACCACTCAAACCATGCCGATTGCAATTACTACGATTTTGGTACTTTGCATTTCGTTTTTGGTTGTATTTGGATTAACCATAATTTATAACCGCAGTCTGGTTTCGCCTGTCCGTCAGATCACCAGTACTTTTAAACAATACGAGCAAGGGGAACTAGACCTCTCGACGCGTTTGAAGCATGACAGGGAAGATGAGATCGGTGAATTAGTTACCTGGTTTAATGATTTTCTTGAAAATCAAGTCGAAAAACAACGTGCTGAAGAAGCATTGCGTGCCCGTCAACGCTATCTGACTTTGCTCAATGAAATTACATTGGTTGCGCTCGATACTCCAGATTTGGATCAGATGTTGAAAAGCCTCACGGCCCATTTGAGCGAGTTATTTCTTGTTGATCGCTGTTACATAATTCTGATTCAACCTGATCGTCCGGATCTGCGACCAACTACATTTGGACCTCAGGGTCAATTGTACAATTCTAGCGATTTATCCAAGGACGATCTCTTCCTGCCAGAGCTGATCCATACTGACAAACCATTAATAATCGAGAACCCCTCAGAATCTGATTTATTCAAAGATATTCATTTTCTTAATTTGGAAAATTGTTCAGTTTTAGCTCTTCCGCTGCATTCCGCCAACCAAAAGCTCGGAGTTGCATTAATTATTTCAAATACAGCCCGTACTTTTTCTGAAGAGGAGATCATGTCAGGTGAGCAAGCTGTTCGTCAGATTTCGCTTGCGGTAGCCAAGACGAATCTACTGGCAGAAATACAACAACGCGCCCACGTTTTTGAGAACCTTTATGAAACGGCCCACGATCTTGCAAATCTGAATAATATTCCCCAATTGTTGCACAGCATTACCGCGCACGCTATTGCCTTATTAGGTACAAGTTCTGGATTTATTTACATGTATGACAAAACCCAAGAAAATCTCCAATTGTCAGATTGTATTGGGTTGGATTGGAAAATTGGGGCTCGATTGGCGGTCGGAGAAGGGATAGCAGGTCATGTAGCACTTACCCGAAGCCCAATCATCATTAATGATTATGATAATTGGGAACACCGTGCTATTAAATTTACTGGTACGGGTATTCATTCGGTAGCAGCAGTACCCATGATCTGGGGTGATGAATTGATCGGGGTCCTGGGTGTTGAAAATGATATCAAGATCGGTACCCTGTTCACAGAATCTGAGATCCGGGTTCTTTCACTGGTAGCCCGTCTTGGAACCAGTAGTATGAATACTACGCTCTTGATGCAAGAATTGCGGATTTTCAATGAACAACTCGAAGATCGCGTTGCCAGCCGTACTGCCCAATTGGAAAATATAAATCTTGAATTGGGTAATGAGATTAATGAACGTAAGCAAATTGAACAAACATTAATGCTGGAACGGGCATCACTTGCTCAACGGGTTACTGAGCGAACTGCAGAACTTTCGGCGGCAAATACAAACCTGGCTCAAGCTGTGCGAGCCAAGGATGAATTTCTTGCTAATATGAGTCATGAAATTCGCACTCCGATGAATGGTGTGATTGGAATGACCGGATTGATGCTCGATACTGAGTTGACAGCAGAGCAACAGCGTTACGCCAATATTATTCAACTTAGTGCAGAATCGCTGCTTAGTGTAATTAATGACATTCTTGATTTTTCAAAAATTGAGGCAGGTAAATTGGACATAATTACCCAAGATTTTGACTTGCCGGAACTGATCCAAGAGATTGGCGATACATTTGCACTTCGTGCTCACGAAAAGGGATTGGAATGGATTTGTGATGTAGATTCGGCAATTCCTGATCGAGTCCGTGGAGATTCTAAACGAATTCGGCAAGTTTTGAATAACCTTGTTAGTAATGCAATAAAATTTACCGATCATGGGGAAGTTATTCTCTCAGTTATTCCCCAGCAACTGGAAACTGATCAGGCCATAATCAAATTTTGTATTAAAGATACGGGCATTGGTATCCCTGAAGATAAAATTGATACACTATTCCGTGCTTTTACACAGGTGGATGCATCAACAACCAAAAAATATGGTGGAACTGGATTGGGGCTTTCAATTTCGAAGCAATTGGTTGAATTGATGCATGGTCAGATCGGTGCTGAAAGTCAATTTACAGTTGGTTCCGTTTTTTGGTTTGAAATTCCATTTGAAAATCCAATGTATCCAATATCTGTTATGCCAGAAGTGATTAATGCGCGTAAAGAAATAAGAGTTCTGGTAGTGGATGATAATGTCAATAATTGCCGGGTTATTTCCAGCAGGTTGGAAGAATTTGGCAGTTACTGTTCTGTAGTTGAAAATGCAAATCAGGCTTTTGATTTGTTCTACTCGTCGTCCAAAACTGAGTTTCCTTATCAAATTATACTAATAGATGATACATTGCCTGGGGTGAGTGGATTGGATCTGGCACGTCGTATATTTTCTGAAAAAATTACACCAGCACCCCGCCTTATAATGATGGGTTTGGAGGGTGAAGCTATTGATAAGCCAACCATTCAAGAAGCTGGGATTTCGGGAGTTTTGACCAAGCCCGTACAAACTCGCCAACTTTACCAATTTCTAGAAAACTTTACAACTGATAAACTCACTACGCAGGTATTTTTGCCCCCAGTCGGCAGAAAATCTTCCTTGTTTACTTCAAATAAAAATTCAAATCTGGGTACTTTACGTATTTTATTAGCAGAAGACAACCTGATCAATCAAGAATTAGCGATGACTGTTCTTCAAAAAAGTGGTATACAGGTTCAAGCTGTTACAAATGGTCGTGAAGCAGTAATGCTGTTGGGCAAAACCTCATTTGACCTGGTATTAATGGATATGCAGATGCCAGAAATGGATGGTTTGCAAGCCGCCAGTTATATTCGGGATGAAAGTTCGCCGATCCTCAATCACCAAATTCCGATTATTGCGATGACTGCCAATGCGATGCGCAAAGATCAGGAAGCATGTATTCAAGCCGGAATGAATGACTACATCTCAAAACCATTTGATCCCAACCAACTGCTCGAAAAAATTATTTTCTGGGCAAAATCATCTCCAACAGATAAAAAATTTACTTCGCTGTTGGATGGTAAAGAGGGAAGCTTGAATTCGGATAGCCTTGATGCACCGAATAATATAATCGATTCGACTTCTGAAAACATCCCTGAACCTGCAGTATCTCCCTCAAAGGAACAATCGGATCTTTCTCCAATTCGTTTAGATCAGCTTTTCCGGCGTGTATTGGATGATCAGGAGCTAGCACTGAGTTTGCTTCAGAAAATGGATTTGCGTCTGGATAAAGAATTGGCTGAGGTAAGACTGGCAGTGGAAGCTGGGGATTATGAGCAAACGAGATTATTAGCTCATAAGTTAAAGGGAAGTGCTGGGAACTTATCAGCAGAACCGCTTCGTAAAGCACTTGAAGCTCTCGAGTTAGCTGGGGCAGCAGGTGATTGGGCTAACATCTCGCAAAAACTGGATGTTGTTCTGGTTCATTCCATGGAGTTTCATAAGGCTGTTGCAAAGTTGAAATAAAAAATTCGTAATAGCCATCTTTCGAGCCTTTACAGTTTTTGATTTGTCCCCCAAAACAGTTTATTATCTTATCTTCTTTATAAGCTTTTTTTAAGCTTATAAAGAGAAAATAGAAGGTAACCAGATATCGAATTGTGACCCTTTCCCTAATTCGCTGTGTACTTTGATGTTACCGTTATGTTTTTCGAGAATTGAACGAACGATATATAAACCAATTCCTGTTCCAGGGATTTCCTCGTGAATTGCATTTGTGCCCCTAAAAAAGCGACTGAATAATAACGGGATATCTTCACTTGGAATGCCCATACCAGAATCGATAATGGAAATACCGACCCCATCTAGTTCTTTTTTTAGAAATACATTTATAGTACTGCCTGAAAGTGAAAATTTAACTGCATTTCCCAGTAAATTTACAAAAACTTGTGTCAATGCATTTTCATCTGCTTGGATGAGGTAAGAAGTAGGACTCACTTCATCCGCGACGTGCAATACAAGTGTCATGTCTTTTTCTTTAGCCGAAAGACCAATCTTATGGACTGTTTGTTTTAAAGTTTCGGCGACATTAATTAAGTGGATATTTAACTTTGTTTGGTTACTTTCCATGCGGCCTGCGCTAAGCAAATCTTCCACTAACAAATGTTCTCTGTGCAGTTCACTCTTTAAAACATCCCAATATTCTTTATATTCTTCATCCGTATTGATGCCGTCCATTAAGTTGACCATCAAAAGCATTGTTGCTATGGGAGTGCGTAACTCGTGTGTTGCCCGGTTGATAAAATCTGATTTCATCTGATCTAATCGAGCTCTATCACTGATATCCCGTACAATAGCGGTTACCTCATCGCTCCCGCTATCTTTAATTCGAGCTTCAAATACATAAGATGAGTCCCCAATTTTTTGTGTGAATTCCATGGTTTGAATTTCTTTTTTCTCCAATGCTTGCTGGATGGAGAGCATAGCTTCATGGGTAAGGGATTCCGGTAGGAGACTACTTAATAATTCCCCTTTAATATTATGGGCCCGGGACCCAATGACATCATTAGAGCTTGGTTTGTAGTCTAAAATCGCACCATCTGTTCGAATTCGAAAAATCAAATCCGGGATGGCGCCGAGCAATGCGGAATTTCTACTTTCACTTTGCTTAATGTCTTTTTCCATTGCCAAAACCCGTTCAGCTGTGCGGACACGCGCAAGAAGTTCAGATGGTTCGAAAGGTTTGGATATAAAATCATCAGCGCCTGCTGATAGACCGACGATCAGATCTTCCTTACTGCTCCGAGCACTTACTAAAATAATGTATGTATATCCTACGCCTGGGTCGGACCTTATGTATCGGCAGAGATCGGTACCAGTGACTTTGGGCATGTTCCAGTCGGAAATTACAATCCTTATTTCTTTTGATCGCAGAATTTCCAAGGCTGCATCACCGTCATCTGCAAGTACTACTTCATAATGATTGTTTTCCAATATCTTTTTTACGACGGCTAGAGCAATTTCATCATCGTCAACTACTAGTATTTTCATTATGATCCTCTTGCGTAATAGTAATTTCTACCAATTGCAAAATGTTTGATTATCGGTTTTTAAAGTTACAGAAATAATGTAATGGATACGATTTATCAGAATTAGAATCAGCCTCAATGTAAGTAATTAAGAGTTCTGAAAAAATATTTCCAAATATTAATAACAATATGGGAAAGAAAACATTTTATAGTTAGAAATTCATAACAGTAAAATTATTTTTGGTCTGTTTGATGACACTAATTGCTAAAACTATTTTCCTAATTTATTCACCCAGTTTTGATGAGGTTGTTTGATTTATGGTTCTCGTCAATTCTTTCAAAACGACATCGCTGCGTTCATCGCGAAGGACTGGAAGTCTTATTCTGGTGCGTCGCAATTGATTTAGGTCAAGCTCGGCAAGAGTTAAGCCTTCCATGTTATAGGGCGCCCGGATGATTAACTTGCCATCAGGATCATAGATCGTTGACCCTCCCCAAAAATTAAGCCCATCTTCAAATCCAACTCGATTTGCGTGTGCAATAAAGGTTGTGAATAACCCTGCATAGGTGCGGTTTACAGTTTCCACCCATTGAGCCGATCCCAAAATTTCCTCTGTTACACCCCTGCCCGGCGAAGCCGAAGTAAATAGCATAATATCTGCCCCATCCATCCATAAAGTGTAAGGGGAGGATGCATGCCAGAAGTCTTCACAAATTAGCAAACCCATTCTTCCAAAACGGGTGTCAAAAGCCCGAAATTTATCACCTGCTGCGAAGAATCTTTTTTCATCAAAAATTCCATAGGTCGGTAAGTATACTTTGCGGTGAACATGAATTACATTACCTTCTGAAAGATAGGCTGCTGAAATGTAATTACGGTAGCGTTCGTCTTCTTCGACAAAACCGACAACAATATCAAGATCGTTGGATGCATGTAGTAAAGACTTGAAAATGGGATTATTGGCTGTAGGGTGCATGGCTACACTGGCAGCGATGTCTTGAAGCACATAACCGGTTAGCGAAAGCTCTGGAAAAATCAATAAATCGGCACCCTTAATGCGAGCTTGATGTACCAGCTCCAGGTGTTTTTCCAGGTTTGACTTGACATCTCCCAGTTTTGTATTGATTTGAGCCAGTGCAAGTGTTAGTTTTGTCATCGAATCACTTATTTATTTAGAAGGTGGGTTTGATTAGGATAATCTTACCATATGTGTCTGATGCGTGAATAAATGCTTTAACTTACGATAAGCGTAATGATTCTATTTCAATCAGTTGTAGTTTGAGCAGCAAGAAAAAATATTCGCGATTATCTTTTCCTTTGCTTCATGCCTATTTTACTGATTCGTTATTTTATTTTTCCCGAAACACGAGCAAAAAAGTGACCTCTGCAGAAATGGAATCAGGCTCGAATTAGAAGGTTATCCAAGAAGCTACCGTAAGCTTTCGGTAGCTTCTTGGATAACCTGTTTGTCTGAATGTTTTATTCGAGGATTTCTACTGTTTGCCCAATCTGTAGATACCCGGTTGAGATTGGGATGATATTCATACCAAACATAACTTTCCCATCAATTTTTCGATATTTAGACAGCGTGGTATTAGGTTCTTTACTGCTTTCGGCTGTATCTTGATTAATGGTTGGGACGTTGCAGCGTGCACATGGTTTGACCAGGGCTAACTCCACATCTCCAATACGGATCCTTTTCCATAAATCCTCTGCAAATGGCTGTGTCCCACTGACTACCAGGTTGGTACGAAATCGGTTCATTGGGATGGGGTTGTCCAGGCGGCTGTTAAGGTCATCCAAAGATTCTTGAGAAATGATAAGTAGTGGGAAGCCATCTGCAAACCCAACCTGATCATTGGGTTGAATGGCATATTCAGGGCTAATTTTGCGTTGATAACCATCCGCAATTCGCACCAGGCGGGCCGGAATTTCGAGAAAATCAGAAAGCCACTTAGCTACTTTTTCGCCTTGATCGATCGATTCCACAGCTTTGCTTGACCATATGTCTACTGGTAGGCGTTTGCCAGAGCGGAGGATCTCCAGATTTAGGGGTTCCATTCCTTCGGATTGGAGAATTAAATTATTTCCTTGCAAAAACGGGGTGATCAAGGCCATGCGTGCGTGTTCACGTTGAGTGATAAATCGGCCTTGTGGATCAACCACCATCAATCGGCGATCATTTTCCAGCCCCATTTTTTCTACTTGCGCATGTTCAAGGTCGTGACCTCGCATGGATTTAATTGGATAGAAACTAAGATTGGATAATTTCGGTTTATTCATATAATGTGCTTCTTATGAAAGCTGAGGTTGGTTATGCCCATTTTTCACCGCTCTATCTTTTTTTGGATTGTATTTTATGTATTTCAATGCAGGTAATTTAATTCGCTGTAATGTCAGTTTGCGCAACTTGATATTTCTGGATATGTCAGATTTTACTTTTTTATAAGTTTCAGAAGGACCTTTCCACCAATCATGAAACAAAGTGAGCAGAGCAATCCCTACCCACGCGACATTTACTCCTACCGATGGGTAAGCGCCCAGGTAATATGAGTTTATTACTAATAATATAGCGCCAGCTACGTTTAAGCTCTGATAGCTTAATGAATTTCCACTCATCCATTCAATCGAGAGCAATCCATATGCGATTAATACTAGTAGGGCGCCAATCCAACCAAGGGCATCAATAAAAAAAGTTGTAGTATTCATGAATTTAGTTTAGCAGATTTTCAGGCGATTTTCCGTAATTCTCCATTTATTCTCCATATTTTTCGTGAATCAAGTTGTCTTCATCCGTACATCCAGTGCATATGCATTCTCACTCAATGCTCTTAGTGGATTGATCTCAATTTCAGATATTTCCGGGTGATCGTGTGCCAACCAGGAAAGCTGAATGAGAGCGTCGATAACTGCTTTTCGATCCGCTGGGGGAATATTCCGAAATCCATCGAGCTTTTTACCAGCCCAGGTTCGTGCGAGTAATTTCTCTGCGTCAGTTACGCTTAATGGAGCCAAGGCAAAGGCTACATCTTTTAGCCCTTCGGCTTCTACCCCACCTGAGCCAAACATCATCAATATCCCAAATTGTGGGTCTCGGACTGCTCCAATGATGACTTCCTGACCGGGGGCGATTTGGGTTTGGAGTGTTATCCCGTCCAGGCTTGCATCTGGTCGGGTGGCTCTGGCACGCTCTATCAGAATGTTGTATGCCTCAAAAACCTCGTCTGATGTGTTAAGGTCGAGGATGACTCCTCCGATATCTGATTTGTGAAGGATTTGTGCACTGGCTATTTTGGCAACCAATGGGAAATTCATTTCTGAAGCCATTTCAGCAGATTTCAGTGCAGTACTTGCCAGTTTGAGAGGAGCAGTCCGGATACCATATTCAGCAATAAGTTCATCGGCAGATAAACCCAAACCAGTTGTATATGGGATTTGTCTAGAAAATTCTTTTATCGGAATTTCTCTTAAAAATTCTGCCCTACGAACCAAGATACCAAATGCAGAAGCTGCGCGTTCAGGAAAGGGGTAAACAGGTATGCCAGCTTTGATAAAATGGCTGTGCGCTGTAGCAGTTAAGTGACCGCCCATTTGAGCTACAAGTATTGGTTTGCTCGAAGACTTGATCAAAGGGATGAGTGCATCTGCAATATCTTCAGCTGCGTGGCTGGGTGGGGGAAGAGTGATGATCAGCACCCCATCCACTCCTGGGTCTTGTAATAAAATATCCAGGCATCCGGCATATTGCTGTGGAGAACCTGATGCCAACATATCGATAGGGTTGCGGGTACTCGCTGCAGAGGGGAGGAGGCTTGCCAACCGTTTTTCAAATTCGGGTGAGATACTTGCAAGGCATAACCCTTCCATTTCCAGTGCATCACTTGCAATTACCCCGGGGCCACCCGCACTGGTCAGAATTGCGATGCGCTTGCCTTCTGGCAGGGGACAGGCAGATAAAGCCCTGGCCCAATCGAATAATTGTTCGGTGGTATTTGCCCTCAGAACACCAGCTTTTTCCAGTGTTGCATTTAGTGCTGCTTCAGATCCGGCCAATGCTCCGGTGTGAGAAGCTGCAGCTTTTTGACCCGAGGCAGTGCGTCCAACCTTGAGTGCCAGGATGGGTTTTTGCCGGGTAATTGCCTGGGCAGCTTGTAGAAATTTTGGACCATTGGAGATGGTTTCAAGATACAAGCAGATTGTTTTTGTGTACGGATCGCTTGCAATTGCTGGCAATAAGTCAGTTTCAGTCAGGTCAACTTGATTGCCTAGTGATACAAGACGCGAAAAACCAAATCCCTGCTCACGAGACCAATCGATTACCGCTGCACAAAAAGCTCCGGAATGTGAGAGGAAGGCAATATCACCTCGGGCGGGCATGGGAGGTGGCAGGAAAGTGGTGTCAAAGGGAAAATTGGTATCCAGTAGACCAACACAATTTGGCCCAATCAGGCGAATTTCGAATTCGCTGCAAGCGGAAAAAACATCAGCTTCCAGCTTTGCACCTTCTTTTCCAGTTTCGCGAAAACCACCTGAAGTAAGAATGGCTGCTTTTATGCCACGCTGACCTACTTCTCGTAGTGCTTGTGCTGCTGCTTGGGCTGGGACAATTATCACGACTAAATCAACCGGACTTGGTACCTTTTTAATGGATGTATATATGGGGTGATTGAAAAGAGTGCCTCCTTTGGGGTTTATCAGGTAAATATGCCCTGAATACCCACTGTCTATCAGGTTGCGGGTGACTGCATAGCCCAGCTTGGATGGGTCACTAGATGCACCTAAGATGGCGATTCCGCGTGGTTTGAAGAAGGCATCAAAATTATTCATTATCTTATTTCCTAATCGTAAAACAGGTTGTGTATTACCAATGGTCCCAATGGACCAGATCATCGAATTCTCGTCGACCGCCCTTCTTTGGTGAGGCACTGAGTGCTGTTTCGTTTAATGGATATCCAAAGGAAATAGTCAGGCGCAAATGCCATTCAAGCGGGAAGCCTAAAATTTCTCGTGCTTTTTCTGTTTGATAGATGGATGCCGGACATGAACCAACTCCAAGTTCCCAGGCTGCAAGCTGCATATAGGCTGCGCTTTGTCCACAATCCACTAGATATTGAAATTTTTCATTTGGATCTGGAATTAAGATAGCAATTGCCATGGCTGCGCCGGCGATATGTCCAGCCCATTCTCCGCAGGTCGATAATGACTTCAGAACATCTTTATTTCGTATGGCGACAAATTGCCATGCCTGTGAATTTTTAGACGATTGTGATCTCCGGCCAGCATTCAAAATGGTATTTACCACTTCATCTGGTAGCACTCTGTCTTGAAATTCACGAACTGCTCGTTTGGTCCGGATGACTTCAGAAACTTCCATAGTATGACTCCTTGAGTCTTGAAATTGTAACCGATCAAAAGATTCAGCGTATACTGTTATCGAAATGAAATTTTCCCCTATTTCTAAAAGTGGGTGAAAAAATGGTATTTGAATGATAATTTTGCAACGATTGTCTTCCAAGAAGATGGTATGTCTTTGATGTATGCTGAGGCAACCTACTCATATTCTTTTAAAGCAGGTATATTATGATAATGGGAACATTCTATATTGTTATTGCGTCCATATTGTGGGGCCTCGTTCATTCTTTTTCGGCTTCGCAGGTTTTTAAACGCTTTGTCCGGAAATTATTCGGTTCAGAGGCTTTTTACAGGCTTTATCGACTAGGTTATAACCTATTTTCCTTGGCAAGTTTTTTACCTTTATTTTTGATGCTGGTAATTTTTCCAGACAGGCTGCTTTATAGCATCCCTGCACCTTGGGTTTATGTCTCCACGACCATTCAGGGAATGGCTGTTTTTGTCTTGATTGCTGGAGTGATGCAAACTGGTCCTTTGGAGTTTGCAGGAATATCTCAGCTAACGCCGATGTATGACGATCTAAAACCTACCCGTTTGGTGATTGATGGGTTGTATGCCCGTGTTCGCCATCCTCTTTATAGTGCAGGTTTGGTTTTTATCTGGTTTAGTCAGGATATGACCCTTAATCGGCTGGTTTTATGGGTCGTGTTTACTTTTTACATAGTGATAGGCGCATTTTTTGAAGAACGTAAACTGCTTAATGAATTTGGTGCTGAATATGCTGAATATAAAGCCCGAACCCCGATGCTAATTCCATCTTGGCCAAAAAACAAAAAGATATTATGACAAACACAGCCCCTATTCGTTTTGTTCGCCCACGCCAGAAACGCCGTGAATCAGGTACTGTTTGGATTCAAATGGCAGCATCTATGATTATTGGTACAGCAATATTTTTTCTAGCTGTGTTTTTCATTTCCATGGGATATCGCTTGATGTATGTAGGTCGGATTTTTCCTGGTGTATCTATAGCCGGGGTGGATGTATCCGGTCTGACCATTAACGCAGCTCTTCAGAAACTAGATAAGACATTGACATTCGCTCGGACTGGACGGATTGTATTTCGGGATGTTGGGAGCGTCTGGGTTGGTACGCCAGCCGAATTAGGAATGTCATTGGATGCGACCGCTTCGGCACAAGTAGCTTTTGATGTTGGTCGTTCAGGTGGGCTTTTTCAACAAGTGAATGACCAGTTAAATGCAGGTCAAGTGGGAGTAGTTGTACCGCCGGTGATTCTTTTTGATCAACGCATGGCGTTTAATTACCTGCAAAATCTGGCGATACTGGTCTATAAACCAGTGACCGAAGCAAGTCTGGTGATCACTGGATTGGATGTTGCATCTCAATCTGGACAAATGGGTCAGGAGTTGGATATTCAATCCACGCTTGTGTATTTGCATGCGCAAATGCAATCCTTTAGAGATGGTGAAGTTCCGCTTGTGATCATCAAAAAGTCTCCACAGGTATTGGATGCCAGTGCACAGGCGGAAACAGCTCGGCGTTTACTTTCTGCACCGTTTATTATCACATTACCTGATGCTGTTCCGGGGGACCCGGGTCCATGGCTAATCCAACCGAATGATCTTGCGCTTATGTTACGTGTTGGTCGCTTGGGAACTGGGCCAGGTTCGCAATATGTAGTTCAGTTTGACCGGGATATGATAGAAGCTTTTATTGGATCTATTTCAACTCAGGTTGATCGAAAGGAAGCCGATGCTCGCTTCATATACGATGAACAAACTGGGCAAATTCAGGCAATCCAACCATCAGTGGTTGGATTGCAGGTTGACCGTCGCGCCGCATTGGATGAACTTCAAAAGGCTATTGGTTCTGGAATGCAGTCTGCGACATTAAAGGTAAATGCCACTCAACCAAAGGTTGCCGATACTGCTACAAGTCAGCAGCTTGGTATTACCCAACTAACAGCTTCTCAAACCACCTATTTTTATGGTTCCAGTGCAGCGCGTAAAAAAAATATTGAGACTGCTTCATCCAAATTCAATGGATTATTGGTGGCACCGGGCGCAACTTTTTCAATGGGCCAGTATATGGGTGATGTCAGCCTGGATAGTGGTTATGCCGAGGCTTTGATTATCTATAATGGGAAAACCGTAAAAGGTGTCGGGGGTGGAGTTTGCCAGGTTAGTACTACTCTATTTAGGACTGTTTTTTATGCGGGTTTTCCTGTTGTTGAGCGCCATGCACATGCCTATAGAGTTTTATATTACGAGCAGAATCCTGGTGGAAGTCCTAACCCAAGTTTATCGGGGTTTGATGCCACCGTATATTTTCCTCTTGTGGATTTTAAGTTTACTAACGATACGCCTTATTGGTTGTTGATGGAGACATTTTTTGATTCAGCTAATAATTCATTAACTTGGAAGTTCTTTTCAACCTCCGATGGCCGTGCTGTAACAGCTTCATTCTCTGGCCCTACTAATATTGTTCCCGCATTACCCCCTACGATAACATTTAATCCGGAAGCTGAATCTGGTTCTGTGAAACACGTGGATTACGCTGCGGATGGTGCAGAAGTAAATATTACGCGTGAAGTGTTGCGAAATGGATTACCAATGTTTACGGATAATTTCAAAACTAACTACCAACCCTGGGCGGACGCTTGTGAGTATGGTCCAGACGTGAAGGATCCTGAGAAGATACTTAAAAAGAAGGGTTGGTGTCAGAAACCTTGATGCGTGGTACAATTTTTGTCATTTCTTTGGTGGCGTTGGGTTCGCTTAATGCTCCACAGATTGTATGTTTGATGTATTTATTTTTGCAAAGAGAAAAAATAAGTAAAAATCCCGGGTTTTGATCGGGATTACCCTCTCCAAGGAGAAATCAATGGTCTCTCAAGAACTGCTCGAAATCCTGCGCTGCCCAGCCTGTGTTCGTGAAAAAGATGGCTTGCTCAAACTCACTCGCGAAAATTGGTTAATTTGCCAGGATTGTGGGCGAAAATATCCAATTGTGGATGATATTCCTATCATGCTCATAGACGAGGGTGATAAATGGGTTAAAACTGAATCGCAAGATTTGCCAGTCCCTCCACCCGCTCGTTAAAATGACTGAGTTGGAAGTTATTTGTGCAGAGCTTACCTGTGGTGACGATGTGCGTGCCGAAGCAGCAGCTTTACGTTTACCCGAATTTGGGAATGCAGCACTGGAAAATGTACGCAAATTATTGAATGATCCATGTACAGACAATCGCTGGTGGGCGGTGCGCACGTTAGCTGTTTTTGACAATACCAGCCCTGTTACAGAAGATCTCTTGTGTGCATTGGATGATGCATCGGGGGAGATTCGCCAGGTTGCTATTATGGCTTTTTGTAATCGCCCAAATCTGCAGGCATTGGTTCCTTTGATCCGTTTATTGTCTGAAAAGGATCCGATGACATCCAAATTGGCGTCGAATGCCCTGATCTTGCTGGGTACACCAGCGGTATCAGCCTTATTGGAAGTAATGGAAAAGGGGGAACTTTCAGCAAGGCTTGAGGCAGTTCGTGCCCTGGCTGAAATCAAGGACCCGCAAGCTATTCCTGGTCTTTTACGTGCCCTTGATACTGATTCTGCGTTGATGCAGTATTGGGCAGGGCAAGGTCTGGATAACTTAGGCGTTGGGATGTTGTATTTCAAGCCTGAATAATGTCTGATAATTTAAATATAAGGACTTTCTGGCGATAAACTAAGAAAAGAATAAACTATGAAAACTGGAATAAAAATTTCTTTACGTAACATTGTGACAATAATACTGGCGCTTGGCTTATTTGCCGGGGCATTTGTTTTTGTTCGTTATTTGACTGTTACCATGCGTGTGATTGATATTGGTGGTGTGGCGATTTCGGATCCATCGGCGAAAGTACCCGATGCGCTGGCTTTGCCCACCGCTGTTCCTGAGGCTCCTGCTATTGAGCTGCCTCCAACTTGGGATGGTGCCAGTCGTGTAACCATCCTGTTGATGGGTGTGGATACCGAGGTAAATGTGGCTGCAGATGGCTCAGTCAGCCCTGACAGGGTTGGTCCTGCGCGTTCTGACACTATGATTCTCTTGACAATTGATCCGTTGTCCAAGACGGCCGGAATGATGTCAGTTCCACGCGATCTGTGGGTTAATATCCCCGGTTTTAGCTATGCAAAGATTAATACTGCGTATTTTAATGGTGAGTCGTTTAAACTTCCAGGTGGTGGACCTGAACTAGCGATGCGAACGGTTGAGCAGGTTATCGGCGTACCCGTTCAATATTATGCCCAAATTGAATTTTGGGCATTTACAAGACTTATTGATGAAATAGGCAAGCTTAATGTATTTGTTGAAAAGAAAATTACCATTGATCCAGTAGGACCCGGGTCAGATAAAATTATGTTATCTGCCGGATATCACAAACTGGGAGGCGTGGAAGCTCTGGCTTATGTCCGGCAGCGTCATACCGAAGGCGGAGATGTCGATCGCTCAAGACGACAGCAGGCGGTTATTCTGGCAGCTCGTGACAGGGTATTGAGTGCTTATAATTTCCCCAAGATGATTGCCAATGCTCCTGCTATTTATAATGATATTCAATCTGGAATTCGAACGAATCTGACCTTTAACGAAATCATGCGACTTGGTATGTTGGCCAGGTCTATTCCTGTTGAAAGTATAAAAAAGGGCGTAATTGATTACAAAATGATTTTGTTGGATAATGTGGTTGTCAATGGTGAAAACCAGAGTATAGCTAAACCCATTCCCGATAAAATTCGAGAATTACGAGATGAAATATTTTCATCAGCGGGTGCTGTAAGCCCGCTAGCGAAAGGTGACCCCCTGGAGTTAGTGAAGCAGGAAGGTGCTACCATAGGCGTATATAATGGTAGCTCGGTAAGTGGTTTGGCTCAACGAACAGCAGACTATCTAAAATCGCTTGGATTTAATGTGGTTGAAGTTGGTAATCCAACATATTTGCCCGGCGTTTCCCAAGTCATTGTTCATCGCAATGGGCTTTATGCTTTGAAATATTTTAAAGATACATTTAGTTTGAATGCGGGTGCACAAATTGCGTTTAAATTGGACCCAACTGCCAAGGTTGATGTCGAACTCATTGTAGCTGATGATTGGGCGATGCAGAACCCAATGCCTTAAGAAAAAAATTCGTATAATAAAAAGAAACCTCACACTATTCAAGTGTGGAGTTTCTTTTTATTATATCCACTCAATGCTGGCTGAATTCAAGTTTAATTCCACCCGGATATTTTGTTCCTTCCAGGCTGGTGCATTGGCCTGATCTCAGCCCAGTTACCTGTGTATTTCCATCAGATAAGCTGAGTGTATATTCAATATTTTCTGTCATGACATAATCGGCGTATCCATAACCCAATTCAGGTTTTAGTCCGGTAAAAAAAAGTTCTTGACCATCCAGCCAGGCTATCGCCAATTCAACCCCTGGCACCGGTTTGCCATCACTGTCCGTCAGGAAAATTTTTATTAGGCCTGGTTGGTTTTGTTCACAGAAAGTTGATTGTTTGGATAACTTATATGGTTTTCCGGGGGTTGGGGTGGTGGTTTGAGTGGGACGGGCAGCGATGGTTACAATTGGTTTGGGTTCAGGGGTGGATGTGCTTTCAGCTTCCTGCGTGGGGGATGGAGTAGAGCTTGGAATTATGCGTGGAGTAAATGTGGGGCTTTTGGAAGGCGTAATTGTTGGACTCTTGTAGGGGGTATGGGTTGGGCTTGCGGTTGGGCTTTGGGTCGGGCTAGAGCTTGCGGTAATGCTTGCTGCACTTGTCGGCGTAATGGTAAATGTTGGTGTGAATTGTTCGGTTGGAGTGGAGCTGGATGTGGGGTGGGCTTTGACAACGGTTGCGAATCTTGATAGAACTTGAATTTGATCGGCTGATTTGTTGCCAGTCTTCATACGTTGCAATTGTTCATCGATTGCACTAAGGGGTTCTGTATCATTAAGTAAGGCTAGTCGGCTTTGTGCTCGCAGCAGATCGTTATTTGCATTAAAAGCAGAAGCAATCAAATAACGATAACTATCCTTGTAATCAACGCGTAAGCTTGAAGGAAGAGTATCTACATATTGTAGTGGGGCCATTACCCAAGCGATCAATATACCAATACTAATTCCCAGAATTAAACCGGTTAGTAAATACCAGGGTCTTCGTTTGGATGTCACGGCTGTCCCCCGCCAGGCTGTTTCCAACTTTTAAGGGCTGAGTTGAGGTTTTGCAGGAGGTCGATATCTTCCTGATAAAATTTATTTTGATTGGCAAAACCTATTGCCTCAGACACGAATTGGGCTGGTGGTTGGTTACCGAGTATTCCCAAATATTGAGCTGCGTTTTCCAGATTCCCATCATGTTGGTAGGTTTCAGCAACCATCAAAGAGAAGTCTGCTTTGAAATCTGCGCGAAGCGTGGTTGGAGTTGTATCAACATATTTTACCGGACTGATCACCCAGCCGTATAAAAGCCCGAGTGCCAGGCCAGCTACTATAACCAAAACAAAGTAAACCCAACGGGAAACTGACATGGCTAAATTATAAAGGCTTTTAGGGATAAAAACTAAAATATTCTGAATATAATCCCCTCTATGGCGGAATCAATATCCGGACAGGATACCGGCGGCACCCAAGAACGTCTCCTTACCGTTGCTGCTTTTCAGCCCTGGCGGAGTTCGAAGAGTCTTGCCGCGCCGGGCCTGCCCGGACGTTTGTAAGGATACTCGAACTACTGGGATGTGTCAACGCTGCAATCGGTACATTTCATTGTTGAATATTTTTCGATTTTTGACATCGAGAAAAAAATATAGAATTAGTTATGTAATGCTATACTAAGATTAAGTAGCTTTTTGGGAAAAGTTCTCCCATCTTATCGAATTATTTTTTCTGATTATTGGATGGAAAATATGACTGACAACATGCTGGTTGTAACTCCGCTGGCTTTGCGGGATGAGGATGTCAAAAATTTAAAGGCACAAATAATAAATTACCTGACACCAGCGCTTCAAAATGTGCCGTCAGCGGATTTGAATCGCAAAAATGTGCGTGTCTGGTTGGAAAAAGCGCTTGATAATTTCTTTCCCGGTAGAGTTGCCTCCGCAACTGTACGGCAGCAGGTGGTAGATGCTGCCGTGGCAGATTTAATTGGCTACGGACCGCTTGAGCTTCTGTTGATAGATCCTGAAATTAATGAAGTAATGGTAAACGGACCAAAAATGATTTTTGTGGAGCGAAATGGTGAATTGTTTGAGACGGATGTCACCTTTGACGATACAGCGCATTTGATGCATATTATTGACCGTATACTGCTCCCACTTGGGCGGCGGGTGGATGCTGAAATGCCAACTGCTGATGCGCGTTTACCAGATGGATCACGCGTCAATGTCGTGGTACCACCGGTGGCGGTAGATGGGCCAGTGGTGACGATTCGAAAATTTCCTCAAACCAGGATGTCTATTGATGACTTTGTCCGGTTAGGAACAATCACAAACTATATGGCGAAATTTTTGGAGGCATGTGTAGTTGCGCGCCTGAATATTTTGATCACAGGTAACACCAGTTCAGGCAAAAGCACGATGCTCAATGTGCTTTCAACATTTATTCCAAATCTGGAACGAATTGTTACGATAGAAGATGCAGTTGAACTTCAGTTAAAACAAAGACATGTAGTGCGTCTGGAAACCAGATTACCGAACATGGATGGTACGGGGGCTGTAAATATCCGTGACCTGGTCAAAAATGCGCTGCGCATGCGACCGGACCGATTGGTAGTTGGGGAAGTGCGCGGCGGTGAAGCGTTGGATATGCTTCAAGCCATGAATACAGGTCATGCTGGTTCGATTACAACGCTGCATGCGAACTCCCCTAGAGATGCTATTGCTCGTCTGGAGACGATGGCATTAATGGCGGGTGTTGATTTACCAGTAACTGCAGTACGTAAACAAATATCTTCAGCCATAAACCTGGTTGTCCACATGAATCGCCTACCAGATGGTACTCGTAAAGCTATTCAGGTGACTGAGCTCAGCGGTATGGAAGGTGATGTCGTGACCCAGACGGATATCTATAAATTTTTTCCTACTGGTGTATCTGGAGAAGGGAAGGTTCGTGGAGAATTAAAACCGACTGGCCTTAGGCCTCTGTTTACCCCTCGCCTAGAGCTGGCCGGGTATAAATTGGGCGGTGAATACTTTGGATTGGGCTTGTGATATAATTTTTTAAAATAATAATTACCAAGCAGCTTACTTTATCTGGAGGCCTCATGGAAATTACATTAACTCAATTTAAGAATTGCGATTTATTGGTTATTAAGGGTCGGGTTGATAGTGCAACTTCGCCAAAATTAAGTGAAGCTCTAGATGCCATTGCAGCTGAAGGACGCTTTAAAGTTGTTCTTGATATGTCTGGCCTGGAATATATGTCTAGTGCAGGTTTTCGTGCTCTCATAGCCGCACAACGAAACTGTAAACGATTTTCTCGTGGCGAGGTTGTATTGGCTGCTGTGCCAGCGAATGTCAACTCTGCTTTGGAACTGGCTGGTTTCACTACTCTGTTTCGAATATTTCCGGATGATACCACTGCTGTTGGCAATATTTAATCTTGCACAATAATAATGAGATCCCAAGCCGCTCAGACAACAGTCGAAGCGGCTTTGTCGCTTAATTCATAATATGCCTATTCAAATTTTTCCGGCCCAGTTTGAATTTCTTGATGCCATCCGTGAGTTTGCAGCCGTGGCTGCGCGGCAGGCGTTAATGGATGATAAGGAAGTTTACAATATTCAATTGGCAGTGGATGAAGCGGCTTCAAACATCATAGAACATGCTTACGACGGCATTTCTGATGGCCAGATCGAAATAAGCCTGGAGGTAAAACCGGATGGGATCCTAATTGTTATGCATGATAATGGCAAACAATTTAATCCGGATGAAACAGAAGAGCCAGTTTTAGATGCTGCGCTCGAAGATCGTGCCATCGGAGGCTTGGGCTTATTCTTTATGCGCAAGCTAATGGATGTGGTTCGCTTTGAGTGGCAGCCAGGGCATGGTAATGTGCTTACCATGATCAAGTACAGAACAAAGCAAAAAAAAAATATTACAAAGGCCAGATCAGGTTATTCCCATCTTTTTGATTTGGGTGGAAAGCTCCTGGCAGCAGCGACATTTGCGGCTCAACGTGACCTGATATTGGAGACAGCAGCACAAATTGTTGAAGGCGATATTTCATTATGGTTGGATGAATCTGCTTTTCGACTTCCAGACTGGGTGGAAAGTTTATTTCCGACAGCCCCATATAACGAATTACAAAAGTTAGTGTGCGAATCTGGCAAACTGATACGAAAACGCGAGAAAGGTGTTTATCGTGTAGCCGTACCGCTTCGGCATGAGGAGCTGGTTCTGGGGGTGATCGAATTTTTTAGATCCAAGTCACAGAAATATTCCCAACACGAACTTGATTTGATGGAAGGATTGGCTCGCACTGCCTCTATCGCGCTCATTGCCTGGCACAGGGTCAGTGTTGAACGCTGGCGTTTGGGACAATTGAGCCTGGTTCGCACAGTTTCTGCTCAAATAGCCAACGAACCTGATATTGATGAATTGGCTCACAAAGTAACCCGCCTGATCCAATCAACCTATAAATATTATTATGTTGGCATTTTTACCCTGGATGCAGGGCAATCAACCCTTACATTCCGCTCAAGTACAGGCGGAGCAACACGTCGCAAGGGGCATTTAAAGGAGTTGGCATTTCAGATTAAGCTGGGTGATGGGTTAGTTGGATATGCTGCTCAAACCGGCGAAGATATTTTGGCCAACGACGTAAATTCTGAAAAAAGATATCATCAGGCCAAGTCTTTGCCTGATACCCGGTCAGAACTGGCTCTGCCTCTGCGGGTCGAGGAGCAGGTAGTAGGAGTGCTGGATGTACAATCCGATATATTGAATGCATTCCATCCATATGATGTTTTGGTTTTACGAGCTTTGGCAGATAGTGTGGCTATGGCGATAGAGGGTGCAAAGCGGTTTGGTGAACTTCGCCGCCAGGCAAATGAACTGCGGGTTGTGGCTGAAGTCAGTAAGCAGATCACGTCTATATTAAATCTGCGCGAATTAATGCAGGAAGTCGCAGAACTGATCAGCACTCGTTTTAACTTTCCCTTTGTACACCTATTTACAGTCCACCCAAACCGGCGACAGATACATTATGAGGCCGGGTCTGGAGCGCGTTCGGCTGCACTGGAAGGGTTTATTTTGAACCTTGATGATGCAGATGGAATTATTCCATGGGTGGCAAAGAATGGAAAAACTGCATTGGTTAATGACGTTGACGATGACCCACGTTATATTCCTTCGCCATTGCCTCCTTCAAATACTCGATCTGAATTGACGGTTCCTCTTATTTTTGCCGGGCAGGTGACGGGTGTTTTGGATGTGCAATCTGACCAGCTCACCGCTTTCACGGAACAAGATTGTTTGATAATGGAGACGCTGGGGGATTCGATTGCTGCTGCTATTCGGAACGCAGATTTATATCGTTCTGAACAGTGGCGACGACAAACAGGGGAAAGCTTACGGGAAGTGGCGGTACTGCTTTCTGCCAACGCCAGTTTGGACCAGGTGTTGCAGGCTATATTGACTGAATTGGAACGAAACCTACCATCGGATATTGCTGCTCTTTGGCTGCTAGATGATGAGAATTTATATTGCGCAGCTGTGCATGGATCTCGAGCTTCCGATCTTGAACGTGTCCGTGAGAATTTTCCTGAAGCTACTGGTATGTTGGCATCGGCATTACTTTCACGACAGCCATTTGTTCGCAAGCCAGGTGACCCAATGGGTCCTTCTGCTCTTTCTGCGGGCTTCGATACCGATCATTCCGCCATAGCGGTGGCACTTCGAATTGGTGATCAACCGGTTGGTGTGTTGACTCTCGCCCATCATACTCCGGGACGATATGGGCATGAGGCTCAGGCTATGGTTACCACTTTTGCCAGTTACGCGGCGGTGGCGATCGAAAATGCTCGTTTATATGATTCTTCTCAAGAGCAGGCGTATGCATCGGCAGCTTTGTTACAAGTGGCACAAGCTGTAGCCTCTTTATCAGATATAGATGAAATTTTGGGTACCATCATCCGTATCATGCCAATTTTAGTTGGGGTGGAACGGGCAGCTGTATATGCCTGGGATACTGTCACGTGTTTGTTTTCTCCAACTCACGAGTATGGTATCCCGACAGAACTGCATGGTTTATTGTGGCATTCCTTTAAATTGGATGAATTCCCTTTGCTGGATGCTGCCCTGGAGCAAGGCCAAATGGTCATGTGCCAGGATGCACATCTTGGTCCCGAAAACTGGTTGGAATTGGCTGCTTGTACGTTGGAAGAACTCGATCTGGTCACTTATAGCGATGATCGCCTCCTTGTAGCGCTGCCACTCATGCTTAAGGGCGAAATGTTTGGAGTGTTGCTTATCGAGGAAGCAATGGGGGGGCGACGGTTTCGCAATAGGCGTCTTGAAATTCTCAATGGCGTAGCTCAGCAAATTGCTCTGGCAATCCAAAACGATATTTACAAGCAAGAAAGGGTAAGCCGGGAGCGTTTACAAACTGAGGTCTTGCTCGCAAGACAAATACAAGAAACATTTATTCCAAAAACGTTAAATGTTCCCGATGGTTGGGGTTTGGCAGCTCGTTGGCGTACCGCATTGCAAATGGGTGGCGATTTTTATGATGTGATTAATTTGCCGGATGGTAGGGTAGGCTTGTTTATCGCAGATGTTGCCGACAAGGGAATTCCTGCAGCCCTGTTTATGGCACTTACACGTACCCTGGTGAGAGCAGCTGTATTGCAGACGGATTCTCCGGCTGAGGCATTACGTCAGGTAAATGATTTGCTATACCCTGATTGCGAGCAAGGTATGTTTGTTACAGCTGTTTACGGGGCGCTTGATCCAAAGACAGGCATATTTACCTATGCAAATGCTGGGCATAATCCGCCAATATGGGTTCATGATAGGCAGATAAACCTACTTACTCGAACTGGGATTGCTTTAGGGGTGATAGAGATTGCACAAATGACAGAACGAAGTATCTGTCTGGCGACGGGTGATTTATTGTTGTTTTATACTGATGGAATTACTGAAGCTTTTTCTGCTGATGGAGAAGCGTTTGGCGAAGAGCGCTTGAATACGTTATTACTTGAGTTGGATTTGGAAACGCCGGAAAGAATTCTTGACAAGATTGATGGGGTAGTAAATTTATTTATTGCTGATCAACCCGTATCGGATGATATTACGTTGATTGCGCTTAAGCGAGAATAAAAAATCCGATCTCTCGAGAGATCGGATTTTTTATTATTTATTCAATGTTGAGAATTTTTAGGCTAATGGCTCCATTCGGCGTCTGGGCAATTACTACATCCCCAATTCGATGGTCCATAAGAGCTCGTCCAAAAGGTGATTCATGCGAAATTTTTCCCGAACGAGGATCAGCTTCTTTGGCGCCCACAATATGGAATATTTCAGGTTCAAAGTCATCTTCCTTAACGGTAACGTGTGCACCCACAAATACAATGTCTTTTCTGGGCGTTCCGTCGACAATGATCGAAGTGCTTAGGATATATTCAAGCTCCTGTAACCGACCTTCTAGAAAGGATTGGTCTTCCTTTGCTTTATGATAGTCAGCGTTTTCCGAAAGATCGCCCATCTGAATGGCGTCGCGTAAACGGGCTGCAATGGCTTGTCGTTGTGGACCTTTCAGGTCTACAAGTTCAATCCGTAATTTTTCCGCGCCTTCAGCGGTTAGATAAGTTGGTTCAGACAAAGCATCCTCCTTGTGAAAATAAAAAACTCCGGGTTGTTTTTGAACTGAGCCCTGGAGTTTCCTTGATGAATTGGAAATTGAGATTAGGGCTTAAGAAAGGGGTCAAACAGTCGCTGGTGTTCCTCAATCGCGAACCTGTCGGTCATGCCGGCGATGTAATCGCAAACAGTACGCTGCAATCCACGTAATGCAATAATTTTTTGAAACTGTGTTGGCAGCATAGCGGGTTCACTTGTGTAAGCTTCAAAAAGATTTTTAATAATATTTTCTGCCTTTACCTGCATACGTACAACGCGATAGTGCCGGTACAGTTTTTGAAACAGGAAATCTTTAAGTTCACGATTACGACGCTGCATATCTTCACTGTAACCTATAACATTGTAAGCTAGTTTTTGTAAATCAGTTGCAGATTTGGCATTGCTTTCTTTTAGGCGTTGATTGGTCGATTGAACCATATCTGTTACCATCAATCCAACCAGGTGCCTGATCATCCGGTGACGCTCAATTTCGTCCAAAACAGGGCCATGCCAATTATATGTTTCTTTAAGTATTTCCCAAAGGGCAATACCTTCCAGCATATGAGGATTGATCATGCCAGAGCGCAGTCCATCATCCAAGTCGTGGGTAGTGTAAGCCAATTCGTCAGAAACATTCGCAATCTGGGTTTCAAGATTACCACGCAAGTCAGGATTTAGATCGTTGGCATCCGAGATATCATATTCGGATTCGTGTTTTACAATTCCTTCACGAACTTCCCATGATAAGTTTAAACCTGGAAATTCAGGATAACGCTGTTCAAGTTCAGTAACAATACGCATTGTTTGTTTGTTATGATCAAAGCCACCGAAATCTTTCATTAATCTGGCCAAAGCAGTTTCACCAGAATGGCCAAAGGGTGAATGGCCAAGATCATGTGCCAAGCAAATGGCTTCTACCAGGTCTTCGTTACCGCCTAATGCTCTTGCCAGAGTTCGCCCGATTTGAGCGACTTCCAATGTGTGAGTCAGGCGGGTCCGAAAATAATCGCCCTCATAATTTATAAAAACCTGGGTTTTGTATTCAAGACGACGAAAGGCAGTTGTGTGTAAAATCCGGTCTCTGTCACGTTGAAATGCCGTACGATATTCTGGTTCTGTGTCAAGAAATGCACGACCCTTGGTGTTTTTAGAGCGCATCCCATAAGGCGCCAGGGTCTTTTCTTCTATCTCTTCGAGCATAGCCCGATCGAAATACATTTTGCACCTATTATTTAGCGACCATCAATCGAAATATTCTCGAGAAGTTTTGAAAGGTGGGGCGAGTGGGGGTCGAACCCACACAGTATCTCTACCGGCGGATTTTAAGTCCGCTGCGTCTGCCTATTCCGCCATCGCCCCAGATTTATTGAACTGTGTACAATACTTAATCATACCATCAATAATAGGATTTTACCCGTCCATTTGTCTGGCGTAAAGGGTAATGGACAATGTGTAATAAAGTAGAAGCTATATCAAAGTATGTAAACTCTGAAATGTTGAAAAAAGGTATGTGGGCTAAGGTAGGTCTGATAAAAAGTAGCGATGGTTTGGTAGATATTTCCATAAAAAAAAATTGATTTTTCGGTAGACTATTATTGTAAAGCAAAAGTAGGAATTAATTTACTCAAGGTAATTTTTATAATACAATAATGACCTGTTGATTTAATTCGAAAATAAATTTACCCGGAAAAAAGGAAACTTATGGATATTAGCCAATATTTTATTAAAGATTATACCGGCGCCGGGTTTGTGTTGTTTGGCCCGTCTCATATTTTTACTCTGTTGATAGTGAGCGTATTTATCTTGCTTTTGACATTTCTAAAAGGGGCAACTGAGAATACTCGTGAGAAGGTACGTTGGACATTGGCAATTTTACTCTGGGCTGTCGAAGGATCCTGGCATATTTGGAACATTGTAATTGGCACTTGGACAATTCAGACCATGTTGCCACTGCATATGTGCAGTGTTTTGATCTGGTTGACCGGTTATATGTTGATTACAAAAAACTATTCCATTTATGAATTTGTATACTTTTTAGGTATTGGTGGAGCTTTACAGGCTTTATTGACTCCGGATGTGGGTATATATGGGTTTCCACATTTTCGCTACATTCAGACCTTTATGTCGCATGGTTTGTTGATAAGTGCAGGGGTGTATATGACGGTGGTGGAAGGTTTCAGGCCAACCTGGAAATCCATTAAGCGAATATTTATTATTGCCAATATCTACATGGTTGTAATTTTTATCATTAATTCAATTATTGGTAGTAATTATCTGATGATTAATGGAAAGCCACCCATGGCAAGCATTATGGATATGCTTCCCGTCTGGCCATTTTATATTCCGTGGTTGGAGGTTATTGCCCTGGTAACTTGCGTGTTACTATATATTCCATTTATCATTAAAGATATGCGGGTAAAGTCTGCTGCTGCCTGATTTTTTGCAAGTCAAATACATGCCCCGAGAAATCGGGGCATGTATTTGACTTTTGAATTACCTGTAACTCATAAATTTATGAAATAACACTACAGGATCATTCGTTATACTATGAAACATGGTGTCCCCCAAGGATTATTATAGAATAACCTGGGGGAAATCGTTATCCATTATCTGAATTATTCACCATTTCGGGCGTACGGACAACCAATACTGGGCAGGCTGCCTGGGAAACAAGTTCGCGTGAGATACTACCCATTAGCCATCCGGTAATATTTCCGGTTCCACGCGATCCACATATCAACATGTCTATTTTTTCGGCATTTATGTAATTCAGAATTTGTTCGAGTGGATCACCAATCCGAAGAAGCAACTTGACATTATTTGGTTTCCCAAATGTTAATTTTGCTTTTTCAAGAAATTCCTGGCCTCTTAAAGCATTTTGTTGGTTGAGTCGGGCTTCCTCTTCTTCTGAGATGGTTGGCATGGTTAAACCGGCAGGTTCCACTGGATACGTAACTCTAACTGGGGTGACCACATGCATTATTTCAATAGTGGTTTCCTCAGGAAGTGGAAATGCCCCAAAATATTCACAGGTGTAATAACTTGCCGGGGAACCATCGGTAACAAGTAGCACTCGCTTTAGCCCCTGATATGGGTTGCGAACTATTAGTACTGGCCAAAATCCGGAGTGAACAATATGGTTTGCCACATTGCCGAGTAGCCCACCGAGTTTGCCTACAGCTTTCCCACCCAACACAATCAAGTCTGGTTGGTTTTCTTGAGCATATTTCATTAGTAATTCAGAAGGGTAACCCTGAATTACTTTGGATTGATAATGGAAGTGACGACTTTTGAGTAAATTTTTTGTTTTTTCGGCTTCAGCTTCCACTTTATAATATTCAGAACCTTCGATTGGGGTGAATACTCTTAGCGTCGTGATGACACACTCCTGAGTGTGTGGTAGATCGGCGAGTAGTTGAATGGCTGGGCGCATATTGATTGATCCGTCATCAGCCAATAAAATATTGAGCAGACGATTCTTAGCAGGTGCGATCATATTAGCCTCCTTTCAAATCATAATGGAAAAATCCCCATTGTGTTATTAATACTGTAGCACAAAATTGAGTATATGATTCCATCAGTTTGGTAAAATTGATGGTTAAGAGTGTTCCAAACGTAATAGAAATATATGAGAAGGTAAAATGGATAATTCTTGGGTTTTCTTACGAGTATAATCTTATTATCACAGGTTTTGTTTGCTGCTAAGCAGTATAATAGCGAGCGGAGAAAGAAAAATGGAAATTGTCTGGTATGGTCATTCTTGTTTTCGGTTCATCGAACGTGGCATGGCTGCGGTTGTGACCGATCCTTTTGACAATGAGGTTGTTGGTTTCGATGCACTTAAATTGCGTGCGGATATTGTGACAATCAGTCACGATGCCCCGGGGCATAACTTTATCAGTGCTGTCAAGAGTACCTCGCACAAACTCACTGGCGCTGGTGAATATGAAATCGGTGGTGTTTTTATAACCGGTGTACAAACAGATACTAATAAAAAAGGTGTGGATAAAGGTAGCAACACACTTTTCCTTTTCGATTTTGATGGCCTCACGATCGCCCACTTGGGCGATTTGAGTCAAGTTCCATCGCAGTCAGAAGTGGAAGCACTTGGTACGGTTAACGTTGCATTGGTGCCCGTGGGTGGAGGTAATGGATTAAACGCTGCTAAAGCAGCAGAAGTTGTTTCGCTTCTGGAACCTAACATTGTTATTCCCATGCATTTTGCAAATGATGCGGGTAAGCTTGCACTCGATTCACTATCAAAGTTTCTCAAGGAAATGGGTTTGACTTCCCACGAGACGATACCTTCATTCAAAGTTACTCGTTCGGGCTTACCTGATGAAACGAAAGTTGTTGTGTTGGATGTTGCCAAAAGTTAGGAGGGTTTATGCCAGTTAAATTGCTCATGACATGGGATATATCTCCGGAGCGGGAGCAAGAATATTTTGAATTTGTTATTGGCGAATTCATTCCAGGTATGCAACGGCTTGGACTTGAGCCAACTGAAGCCTGGGCGACTATTTATGGTGAGTATCCGCAGGTAATGGTTGCCATGCTTGCTCCTGACTTGCCCGATGCACAGCGCATACTTAACTCGGTGGAGTGGGGTCGCCTACGGGAACAGTTACATAGCTTTGTCAAAAACTTTTCTCAAAAAGTTGTTCCTGCTAAAGGCGGGTTTCAGTTTTGAGAATTAATAAGGGCGACCAGATGGTCGCCCTTATTTTATAAAAAATGTCTGAATTTTCTGATCGAATACTTAACTGGTATAAAGAAAATGCTCGTGTCTTACCATGGCGTGGGCACGCTGATCCGTATGCAGTTTGGGTTTCTGAGATAATGCTCCAACAAACGAGGGTCGAGAGCGTTATCCCTTATTTTGAACGCTGGATGACACTATTTCCGTCAATTGAAGCGCTTGCACAAGCATCGGAGCAAGTACTGCTTTCGGCATGGGAAGGCTTGGGTTATTACAGCCGTGTTCGTAATCTTCATAAAGCTGCCAAAATTATTCTATCAGAACTAAGTGGTCAGCTGCCTTCTGATGCTAAACAGTTAATCAAATTACCTGGTATTGGGCGCTATACTGCTGCTGCCATTGCATCCATTGCTTTTAACCAGGATTTGGCTACATTGGATGGAAATCTGCGACGGGTGTTCGCCCGGGTATTTGATGTTTCTCTTCCCGCGGATTCGCATGCAGGAGAAAAAATACTTTGGGATCTGGCGCAATCTCAACTACCTGTCGGATTTGCCGGAGAATATAACCAGGCGCTCATGGATCTGGGTTCAGCGATCTGTATTCCCAAAAAACCACTTTGTTTGCTGTGTCCGTTAAAAGATATTTGTTTGTCCCGCCATGATCCTGAAAAGAGACCAGTGCTCAAACCTAAAGCGACCATTCCGCATAAGCAGAAAATGGCCGCTGTCATCATTCAAGATGAGAAAGTGCTATTGGCGCTGCGTCCATCCAAGGGATTATTGGGTGGAATGTGGGAGTTCCCTGCAGGTTTTGTGGAAACTCCCACATTCGAGAATCTTATCGAAACCGTTGAAGCAGATTATGCGCTTGATATTGTTCCATTGAAAGCATTACTACTGGAAGTGAGACATGCTTACACACATTTTTCATTGACCGAATTCTCCTGGTTATGCAGCCTAAAAGGAGAAATTAACCAGAAAGAACTGAGTTGGGTTCCGATACCTCAACTGGAACTTTACCCAATGGGTAAAGTTGATCGAGCAATCGCTCGAAATATCAATTCAGACGGCGCCAGGTAAAGTCAGGCTTTTGTCATTGTTACAAAAACCATCGGACGCCGTTTGGTCTCATTAAAAATAAAAGTTCTAACGACATCAACGATATCTCTTTCCACACTCATGCCACCAGTATGAATCACATCTATTACTCGTTTACGTACAGCGGGGACAAGCGTAATGGCATCTTCCGCTGAAACAAAACCACGCGTAAGAATTTCGGGGTCATCGAGTAAGCGATTGGAATATTTGTCGATGCTTAAATTTACAACAAAAATACCAGATCGAGCCAATTGCTCCCGTTCGCGCATTACATCCGGGTCGGCATCACCTATACTGGCACCTTCAACAATTACATAACCGCCAGGGATGCGTTCACCAAGGGTTAGTTTGCCGTTTTCAAGCTCAACAATCTGACCGTTTTCAACAACAATAATTCTATTTTTCTCGATACCGATTTCTTCTGCCAGGGCAGCATGACGGCGCAGTTGTCGTAATTCGCCATGCATGGGCATAAAGTATTTCGGACGAACGAGGTTAATCATCAGCTTTTGTTCTTCCTGGCTGGCGTGACCGGAGACATGGACGGGGGCGGTATTATTGTATATGACATTTGCCCCTACACGTAACATTCGGTTGATAGTCTTGCTGACAGCCTCTTCGTTTCCGGGAATGGCGTGCGATGACAGGATAACTGTGTCATTTGGTAAAAGGTCAAACTGTCTATTTGTTCCTGCCGAAAGTCTTCCTATGATGGATGATGGCTCACCTTGGGAACCAGTACACATAAGAATCACTTGTTCAGGCGGTAAATTTAGAGCTGTCTCAGTTGAAACAAGTGTCTCATCGGGAACATCCAGATAACCCAACTTACGAGCCATTTTTGCATTATCAACCATGCTCATTCCAACAAAGGCTAGTTTGCGACGCTGTTTTACTGCGGCATCGGCAACTTGTTGCATTCTGGAAATAAGTGAGGCGAAGGTGGCAATAATTACGCGTCCAGGGGCATTCTTGATGGCTTCCTGAAAGGCTGGACCGATCACTTTTTCTGATGGTGTCCAACCCGGACGTTCTGCATTGGTTGAATCACTCAGCAGTAAATCCACTCCTCGAGTAGATAATTCTGTAAGTTTGGCATAATCGGTTGGCCAGTTATCGACAGGCGTATGATCAAATTTAAAATCCCCAGTGTGAACAATCAATCCAGCTTTTGTTGTGATACCCAGACCAACTGCATCAGGAATACTGTGGCAGACATGGAAAAAATCCACTTTGAATGGACCAATCTGAATTGTGTCACCCGCCTGAATTGGGCGAAGATCTGCTTTGGAGGCCATTCCATTTCGAGCAAGCTTAACTTCAACCAGCCCGAGTGTAAGATTTGTTCCAAAAACGGGAGCAGGAATGCGAGACAGAACGTGATGGATAGCACCGATATGATCTTCGTGGCCGTGTGTGATGATTATCCCATCGACTTTGTGGCTTTTGTCGTATAAATATTCAAAATCGGGAATAATATAATCAACCCCAATCATGTCGTTTTCTGGGAACATCAAACCGGCGTCGACAATTAGTATATGGTTGTCGAATTCGTAGGCCATCATATTCTTGCCCACTTCCCCGAGTCCCCCCAGAGGAATGATTTTTAATTTATTACTCATGAAAGTACTATACCTCTTTAAATTGGATTTTTATCCGCCCATTATGGCGGTTGGCATTATTAGAAAATATAAAAATATCCCCTGTATCAGCGATGGGGTCGAAAAACTAGAACTCAACTGTTTTTTTGATTAACTGCTTTTAAAAGCAGGAAAAGTCTTTTTAACCTGATTCAGTATAGCACATAAAGAATTTTTGTCAAACAAAGCTCACTTGAGAGCTTGTACGGAATTATTGACTTTGTGGATCTGTTGACAAGTATATAAATACTTTTTTTGATTCGTCATTTACAACCTGTTTTCCCATTTTCCGGGTTATGGGCTACATCCCAATTACGGTTAAATTCTTGAACATAAAGCGCTGCAATATCTGAATTATCAATAATGATCACATTTTCATTATTACTGATCGTTGCATTGTCAGTAAAGTTGAGAGAACCTGTCAGGACAATATGATCATCGACGATGATAACTTTGTGATGTAAAAAAGCAGGGTTTCCATCTTGGCGTACAGCAGCGCCAGCGCAATAAAGTGGGGTTAGTTGACTATATTCGGTATCCGATCCTGTTGATTCGAACACACCACTAACTTGAACTCCTTTATGCATTGCATCCAGCATTGATTGTCCCAGTTGTTCTTGCGTATAAGAGAATGCCAGGAATTTAATACTCTTTTTTGCTTTTTGAATAATGGGAAGTATATGGTCGATAGGATGATCTTCTGGAGAAAATAAGACTTGAATTGATGATCCATTAATTTCGAGAAATTGCTGAGCCACTGTTGAGGGGGATTTTGAATTAAATTTCCCCGCCCACATATCATTGAATTCCTGTTCATACATGCTGGTCAAGTCAGTTGAATCAATTACGATTACGTTATTGTTTTGTTCAAACATTCCACTTATTGTGATATTTGTGGATCCCGTCCAGAGAGTCTTTCCATCAAATAGCCAAAACTTGTCGTGCATTAGTGCTCCGCGACCATCATCTATAACCTTAATGCCTGCCTTTTTTAACATTGCGAATTGACCGCGCCCAGGATCTTTATCTGCACCAATGCCATTTTCGTCATCAGTGATCCAGCGTACATCAACTCCTCGTTCTTTTGCTTTGATTAGTGCTTTTGCAACATCATTCAAGTTGGTCTCAAAGGATGCAACATGAATTGTTTCCTGCGCAGAATCGATATGCTCAATCAGGCTTTCTGTGATAGAGCCTGACATCAAGTCTGTGGGTAATCCTGCAATGCTGTATTGGAGTGCCTCGGCATTTGTTATTTGCTGTGGGTTTACAAAATAAACATGCCACCACGTATTGGTATTTGTTGGGGTCCCGATTTGTGGGATACCAGTGGGTTCAACATGTAGTGCGAGCGTGTTTACTGTGGCGTGTGTGGTTTGTGCGTTTTTCGTTTCTGCGAATAATCCTATGGGATCCAATCCGGATACCCCATAAAAAAAACTAAAAATGAGTAGGATTGAAATGATTACCAGGGAGTTGGCAGATTTTTTTGAGGTACGTTTTGGCGACAATGAAGCTCCGGAGATTATGCAGTTTTTTCGACGATTTTTCGTAATGTGCTAACTTGTTGCCCTGATTGCTTGGTTTTTGTCGCTGAAAATGCAGCCCAATTTATATTCTGTGAAATTGTTACACCTGGTCCATATACAATCGCAGCAGATTCGATGAGCTCTGATAGTAGCGTAACTTCTTGTGTCATGTCTATGTTGGAAGTGTAAAGATTGGTGACTGTTTTTAACATTTGCCTGAGAGCACGCATTTGAGGATAAATGGTTTCCTCTGCTTCGTCTTCGTCAGCGAGGTTTTCACTTTTTTTAACAATATTTTTTACGCAAGTAGTCCCCCATTCCAATAATGAAGCGGCATTTTGATTGTCCAATCCCTCCAGTAAGGATTCGTTTTCAAGGAGGCTCTCCACTGCTTTACGGATACGTTTTTCAATGTCCATTGATTGGCTCTTTGTTACTACTCAGCCATGTAGGAATCAAGAAAGGCTGGCGAATAAGGATTACCA
>CAYWXS010000023.1:0-68647 GCA_964462245.1 uncultured Anaerolinea sp. | reverse complement strand
GTGGATAGCTTGAAGAAACCAATTTTTGTTGGTGTTGTGTAGGGGGTTGCCGTGTCATACGGAAATTCTTGAATATGGTCGGGGAGAAGCCAGTGGGCATTGCGTCCGGTGAACTGTTCAAAAAATGCCCAGGACCGGCGGGCCAGGCGTCGGACTTGCTTGTTTTGAGTCTCGGTAAGGGGTGCGGTTGTGTAGATTATGGGACGGCTGATGAGATAGGCGATATGTGGGGCGAACAGCCAGGCAGTAAGCAGGGGTAGCGCTACCCAGATCGAAGTTGGATTAAAGACGATGGTGGCGATCCCCAAAAGGATAGCCATTAGTAGACCACCGACCATCTCGAAAAGGGTTTCGAGATTAGGTTTCAGACCAATGGCGCGTTCTGAATTGGCTGCAGTTGTCCATTGCAGCATGTGTTTGCGTACAAAAAGCAGGCGTGCCAGTGTGGTGTGGATAGCGCCAAGCATCAGTAGCGATTCATACGGCAGAAAGAGAATGGCCAGCCCCCAGCGTATTATTGGAAGCTGGGTAGTTTTTAATATTTGATTAAGAGTCAACTTCCCTCGATTATATTTCCCTTGCTCGATCGTTTGCGCGGCGATTGGCAGCGCGGCTGGCAGCAGCACCAGTAGCGTCCAGACCAGGGTTGAACCAGGTAGATAAAGCCAACCGGCTGTGAGTAAGGCCAGCAATGTAGGTGGGAGCAAACTGCGCCGCAAGTTGTCAAAAATTTTCCAAAGGTTAATGATCGATAATCGATTTGGGACCAACCCTACTTTTGTACTAACGAGGGGAAATAACCAGGGCAACAGCTGCCAATCACCACGAATCCAGCGACGAAGCCGGCGGACGTAAGCCAGATAGCTTGTTGGATAATCCTCGTAGAGGACAACGTCTGTCACAAGTGCAGCCCGACCATAAATTCCTTCAAACAAGTCGTGACTTAGCAGCGTATTCTGGCGCACCTGTCCGGCTAGGCTGCGTTCGAAAGCCTTGACATCGTAAATTCCTTTACCCACATAGCTGCCTTCACTGAATAAATCTTGATAAACATCCGAAACTGCAAAGGAATATAAATCAAAACCAGCGTTTTCTGTAAAGATCTGTGAAAAAAGTGAGCGGTTCGCACTGGTTGGCTTAATGGCCACACGTGGCTGTAGTACAGTATATCCGGCGATCACTGAATGCCCATCTGTGGAAAATTGAGCCTGGTTCAGTGGGTGGGCTAATGTGGCAATCAGTCGGTTGGCAGTACCCCGAGGCAGGGAAGTATCTGCATCGAGTGTGATTGCATATTTAACATCTGTCAAAATGCTTAAATCTCCAACCAACTCTGTATAATCATCCTCGTTGCGGTGGAGTAATAGATGATTGAAGTCCGCCAATTTTCCGCGTTTACGTTCCCAGCCCATCCAGACCCCTTCGGACGGATTCCACTGGCGATGACGGTGGAATAGATAAAAGGGCAATGCATCCGGATATTTTTTATTCAGGTTTTCGATACCAAGCCTGGCCTGGATCTGCAATTGCTCATCTCCTGGCATGTGTTCTGTTGGTGCATCCCCGAAATCAGTCAGTAGAGTAAAGGTCAGTTGTCGATCTGGGTTGGAGAGATGATAAAGTTCCAATTCTTGAAGGAGATGATCGATTTCTTTTGTACTTTGTAAAAGGCTGGGGACAACCACCATGGTTCGGTTACCGATGGGTATACCTTCTGAAAAATCCATGCGCGGTAGGCTTTGAGGTTTGATTCTGTGAGTTACATTCCAGTGTACGAAAGTGATTGCAGCTTCCAGTGCTAATCCAAACCCAAGCAGGCCAGTCACCAACAGTTGGAGAGGGGAGCCACTTGAAAGTGCTGTGTAAGCTATTAACCCTGTAACAAACAGAATGCAGAAGAAAAAAATACTTCCCAGATACGTGAGAGTAGGGGTGGCGAGCAGGGCTCGACGGATGCATACCTTAAATTCAGGCCGGTAGTGCAGGTTGTTTTCCAGCAGAGCGCACCCAGTACCTCGCAAATAAAAACCGACATGTGCTTCCCGCCCTGGGGTTTGAGATTCAGCGACTCTGGCCAAATCGATTGCGGCAAGTGCCACCAGCTCCTCGCTAAAATTAGAGTGGCGCGCAAGTTCTTCGACGACACTGCGATAACTATTACGAGTTTCAAAATCCATTTTTGCATAGATGTTGGCAGGGTCGGTGCGCAAAATTTGTTCCACCCGGCTGGTTTGCTCAAAAAAGATTTCCCAATCTGTGGCAGAGAGTAAGCGCAAACTGAGAAAGCAGTTGGCGACAACCGAGTCATTCGCCAGTGCCGGGGAAATGAACTGGTTGGTATTTTTTTGCATTTCCAGACCGGTCAGTTCAGCAGTAGCGTAGACGAGACGTTCCAGTATCCCGATGCGCAGCATGATTGGAAGTGCCCATAGCTCTCCAATTGTCAGCGGTGCAATTTGTTGATAATACTGTAAAAACGCAGCGGTCTGAGTCAAGTCGATCTGGCTTTGGCTATATCCGATCCATTCATGTGCCAGCGCAAAAATTCTGGAGTGTCCTTTGAGGGATGTTCCTGCAAGTGACGGTAACTGTATAAGGTAACTGACTGGTAGATCTTCATCAATTTGGCGCAATGTCTGCTTGACGATGTAAAAATTGTCAAGCATCCATTCGCCAGCGCGGGAAACTGGCGCATCCCTGGATGGTACAGCCTTAAATATCGCATTGGCATTGCGCAACGTAAGGTCCCAGATTTTAAGATTTTTTAAGAGATCAGATTTTTGCGGTCTGGAGTTTCCTAATGAATGTGTTTTAGCTAACAAATGCGCAAATTCTCTCAATTGGAAATCGGTATCTGGATAGTTGGGTACGGATTGAATGGTCAGGGGAGTGGTCTGCATTGGCTATCGCTCTGCTCGTTCTAATACGGACGATTCACTTAGTTGTAAATCTTGTTTGGCAGGTTGGTCTTGAATAATTAGAAGTGATACCTTACCGTACAAGATGAAGTTGTTGACCATGCTGCCATAAGGCCATTGATGATTCCCTGAATAACCATGGGCACTCAGCGTAACCAGATCTATTTGTTCTTGTTCCGCTAGTTGGTGCAGTGCAACTGCTGCATTTTCACAAGCGATGAGGTGAGTGTGTACAGTCAGGCCTTCCAGATAGGACCGAGACTTAACCTGCTCGAGATAATGTCCGGCTTCTACCAGGTTTCTAGCGATAAGCTGATCAGATAAATCGGTATCTTGGGGAGTAGGGGGCATTTGACGAGCCATTTCCGGCGTTTGGACGACTTGCACCAGGTGTACTTCTGACTGGTGAAAATGAGCTAATTGTGTGACGATAGGTAATACATTTTCTGCCCGCTGTGAACCATCCAGGGGTAGCATGATGCGCCGATAAGCCATTGTTTCTGGCTCGTCCGTAGAAGATGCATCTGATTGATTCGCGCGGACGATCAGCAATGAAGTTGGTGCGTTAAGGATTATTTTTTGAGTGAGGTTGCTGATACCCCACTGGGTCAGTCCATTTCGGCCATGGCTGCTCAAAATGATTAATTTCATACCCTGGGTTTGGGCGAATTCTGTTATCCCTTCAGCTTCCAACCCTTCCAGGACGGTGATCTGTGCTTGAAGCCCTGATTCGTTTAAGCGCAGCTTTATTTGCTCCAGATAAAGAGATGCATTGGTTTTATTGATTTGCCAGTTTAGTAAATCAAACAATTGCGCAGAATTGCCAACCTGTTTTTTTTCCATTATGCGTAGCAAAGCTATTTTTGGAGTAAAAGAGCGAGCGAATGCAAATACATGCGGGAGAACACATTCGGCAAGGGGAGAACCGTCTAGTGGCACGAGGATGGGATTGAACATGATTTTTCCTTCAATTCTTTCAGCAGGGATAATTGGCTTATTTTTGGATGTACTGAGCAAATAATTGATCCACTCAGGGTTCGTCAGCATTTACACACCTTGCAAAAGGAAATCCGCAAGTTTTTTATTTCGGTTTATTTTTGAAAGCAAAAAACTTTAAATCCCGAAGCAACTTGGCTGTTTAGATCATGCCATTTGCTTGGACTTCAACGGTTCTTCATTTTATTTTATAGGAAAGATGGCCAGATAGCATCAATCATCTGCGGGGTGTTGATATCCGCCACTTGGGGGAGTATTTGTATTGATAGGGTAATTATTTTGGATTTGGCTTCTATCTCGTTGGTTTTTGAGGCTGTTATATAATTATGGCGAATCCCTCGAGCGATAAACCTGGAAAATTCAAATAAGTTTTGAGCTCAGATACAAAGTGTATAATTTTGTGGCAGGCCCAGGAAGATGAATTTAATGAAAGCGAGTCAATGGGAAAATGGGAAATCCACCGCTTGACGCTGTTGTTATCGGGTGATATATTTTACAAATGTATTTTACATATGTTCAGGCATGGTGTAGATGACAAATATTCTTACCAATTTACATGCAGAGCTGCATCAAATGACACTGGCTAGTCGTCTATATTATGAAGAAGGCCGCACCCAGCAAGAAATTGCTGAAGTGATGAATATTTCCCGTCCCACGGTATCTCGTTTACTGGTTCGTGCGCGTGAAGAAAATATTGTTAATATTACGATCACTGATCCATTTGAGACAAAAACCGCATTGGCTGATCAGTTTCGTCAGGTTACAGGTCTCGAAAAAACAATCATTACTCAGGCGATCCCCAAAGGTGAAGTGCTGAACCTGAAAATTTTGGGTATATCTGCCGCGCGCTATCTGGAGAATGAGCTTATGCCTGGTGCGATCGTGGGAGTGGGGTGGGGACGTACATTGCTTTCGGTTGTTGAGTCTCTCGGTCAACCCATTGTTGCAGATCTGACTTTTGTGCCCCTGACTGGCGGGCTGGGACAGATATCGCCCAGTTTTCAGGTAAATGAGTTGATTCGGTGTATGGCAGAAAAATTCAATGCAAATTGGCGCCAATTTTATCTGCCAGCGATTGTTCAGGATGATGATGCGCGGAATAATCTGCTCTCAACTGGGGATGTGAAAAATGTTACCAATACCTGGGAAACCATGAATACAGCCCTGGTAGGAATAGGTAATGTGAGCTTTGACACAGAATTGAATATGCTGTTTGCCAAATATCTTGATCAGTCAACACGTGACAGGTTGCACGCAGCGGGTGCCGTTGGTGATATTTGTATGCGATTTTTTGATGGAGATGGTAGATCAATTGAAGATGGACTGCGGGGCGTGATTGGAATTGACCTTGAAAAACTGCACAGGATTTCGAATGTGATTGGGGTTGCCAGTGGGGCATCCAAGGCTAAAGCAATCCTGGGCGCTATACGTGGAGGGCTTATTAAAACGTTGATAACGGACGATGTTACAGCGCGGGCTATTCTTACATTATTTTAATTAGGAGTAAAAAAGTGACAAGCAAACAATTAAGATTAAATCGTATTTTTGCAGCAGATGGGCGATCGCTGATTGTAGCCATGGATCATGGTATTTCAGGGCTGAACCCCCTGGATCACCTGACTTTTCCCCGTCAATTACTGCCCGTTGTGGTTGCGAATGGTGCTGATGCAATTATTACTACACCGGGGATTGCTTGTTCATATTGTGATCTATTCGGTCGGGCAGGGCTTATTTTAAGAATTGATGGCGGTCCAAGTGCACTGTCTGGCGAGTGGAATAAGATGGAATTACTGTTGGGGGTGGAAGATGCCCTGCGTTTGGGTGCGGATGCGGTCATCGTGATGGCCATTACCGGCACTTCCGAAGAAGCTCATAGTTTGGCAAATCTTGGTCGCCTGGCCGCGCGTTGTCAGGAATGGGGCGTACCACTTGTGGCTGAGATGCTGCCGGGTGGTTTTACAGCCAAGGCTGTCACAACGGAACAATTAATTGTTTCGGCACGTCTGGCGGCAGAGCTTGGCGCAGATATTGTAAAAATCCGTTATCAGGGTCCAGTGGCAGAATTTCAATCCGTGATTAGCTCCTGTTACATCCCGGTGGTTATTATGGGTGGTTCAAAACAATCCGAGGATCAACTGGTCGGAGAGGTAAAAGACGCACTTCAGGCAGGTTGCCGTGGTATGGCGGTTGGCAGGAACGTCTGGCAGGCCGAGAAACCGGCGGCGATTACGGCTCGTCTGGCACAGACAATTCATATGGTATGAAAACTTTTAAGACCATTGGATTGATCATCAACCCCGTGGCCGGAAAAGGCTATGTTGCCAATTCTGAACTAGCCCGACGTGGATTGGTGGCTCTGGGTGTTCGCCAGGTCTATACTGGTCATGGTCAGTTGGGTTCTGATGCATTGGCAGGTATTTCGGTTGAAACCACCCTTCATGAAACTGGCGAGAGATCTTCACGAGCCCAGACTTTGGAACTCGCAGAATGGATGGGACATAGAGAATTGGATGCGGTGATTGTGGTGGGTGGGGATGGAACGCTGGCGGATGTAGCCCATGTGTTCTCGCAGGTTCGGCAGTCTCCACCTTTGTTAGGGATTGGTGCTGGTTCTACCAATGCCGGTGCTCTGATAACATGTTCACTTGATAAAGTCGATAAATTGTCGCCAGACATTCTGGAAATAATCTCCCTGCCAGGTCTGACTGCCTTTGACGGTGAGAAGTTGATAGGAATAGGGTTTAATGACTGCGTTTTGGGCAAGACTGTTGTCGCAACTGTTGCTGGAAGCCTGCGGGATGTGGGCGTAGTAGAAAAATTTTATGGACGTAATGTGCCCGCCCGTCCCGAGTCCATCGGCCAGGCACAAACGCTTGTCTGGAAAACTACCCCTTTTAGCAGGCAGGAAATAAGTCAAGGTGAAAGTGTTGGGACAGTTGTTCTTGGCCTGGCTGAGAAATCTTTTGTCGCCAAGGCTGTTACGGGAGGCGTTTGCCTGGCTGCTTTCGCAGATTTGACGGCTGGCTGCCTGGTTTCAGACCGTCCTTTGGTACAGGTAGAGCTTTCATCTGTCGATGTGCTCGCGTTATCCCCCATTCATTCGGTCTATACCAGTGTTGGTGTTCAGGAGCGGATTTTTGTAAAAGGGGTAAGTGCCAATACGGGTTTGTGTGTGGATGGTACACCACTAAAGCTGCTTACGCCAGAACAGGAAGTATCCTTTGGGATTCAACAAGATGTAATTCGTGCAGTTCGATTTATTCGTCAGCAATGAGGAGTTTTATGAAGGCTCTTAGATATTATGGTCCAGGTGATATTCGTATCGAGGAAACACCGATGCCCGTTATTGGAAAAGGTGAAGTGCTTGTTCGAGTACACGCGGCCGGGGTGTGCGCCACAGATGTAAAAACCTTTCAACGCGGGCATCCCAAAATTCAGCCGGGTTCTGTGATCGGGCATGAGATTTCTGGTGTAATCACCCAGGTTTTGGATGCGCCCGGTTGGATTGTTGGTGATAGGGTAACTGTGGCACCTTATGCGCCATGTCTGGAATGTGATCAGTGCAAACGCAAACAATATTCAACTTGTGATCACTTAATGGATCAGGGGATAGACCCGGGCGGATTTGCCGAGTACGTGCGCGTTCCGTCCAGGATTGTGTCCCAATGTCTTATCCGTATTTCGGATGAAGTTCCTCTGCGACTGGCGGCCATCACAGAGCCTTTAGCTTGCTGTATCCATGGCTTGGAGGTCCTGGCTTTGAAACCGGATGACACGCTTCTGATCATCGGCGACGGAGCAATGGGGTTGATCCAGGCACTATTGGCAAAGAAAAAAGGCATTGGGAAAATTATTTTAGCTGGAATGATCCCTAAGCGGCTTGTCATAGCACGTGAGTTTGCAGATATTGTGATTGATGCCAATTCCCAGGATACAGCAGTGGAGCTTTTCAAAGCCGCACCTGGAGGTGCAAACAAAGTTATCGTTTCTGTAGGTAATATCCAGGTGGCTGAGAATGCAATAAATTATGTGAGTAAAGGTGGCACGATCAATATCTATGCAGGCATGCCAAAAGACCAGATGATGAGTGTCAATCCTTATCGTATTCATTATGACGAGGTTCAACTTTTGGGTACATTTGGGTTTTCTCCTGATCATTTTCGACAGGCTGCCGAAAATTTGTTACCATTAAAGAATGATATTGAAAAAGTCCTTAGTGGTTCGGTCGCCCTTGAAGATATTAAGACTGCGTTGACCAATACAGCCGAATTTCGAGGTATCAAGTATTTGGTTGAATTCCCGTAATAAATTTGAGATACTGGGCTGGACTAGCAAGTTAAGTCTTAACTCAAATTACTAATATCCTTCAGGTAATTCGTTTGGTTTGGTATTAAAATACACTGGCGGTTGATGAAGAAACATATTTATGAAAAAATATCAGGATCCATCTGGTAATAATTACACAATAGGAGAAAGAAAATGAAGAAATTGTTTCGCTGCAGTGTTTGTGGATATGTACATGAAGGGGATGGCGCCCCGGACAAGTGCCCAAAATGTAGTATGGGTGGGGAAAAGTTTGAAGAATTAAGCGTCGAAGCTTCCGAAAAGATTTATCGCTCAGACAAAAGCAATTCTATCCAAATGGAAATTATTACACTGGCAAATAAGATTATTGAACTTAGCCAGGCGGGGATCGAAGATAATTTGGATCCCAAATGCCTGAAGGCTTTCACCAATACCAAGGATGAAGCCTGGGTGATTAAGCAACGCTTGAAAGCAGAATTGGCTGGTCATATGAATTTGGGTAAGTGGTAGCAGGAAATTTCTGCCGAGCGCTTGTCAGTAAAAAAAGCAATTCCCCAGAACCGATAATGGTTCTGAGGAATTGCTTTTTTTAAGTTGGATTTTATCGGTAATTGAAGATAAATGAGGGAACCAGTTTTAATCATTGACGGGCTGCTCTCTTGATATCCAGAAAGCTATCAAGAACCAGACCTGCAGGGCATATGATTTACCAAAAAAGAAGAGAGCTGGAAAATTGCCCTGAATATTTTCCGGCTTTTATTATCAAAACTTGGTTGTGATTATTCAATTACAACACCCGCCAGGTTTTCTTCAGAAGGTGGAAATTTCATGTTTAGGCCTTCCAAAGTTTCCACCAGGATGGATGAGATCAGCAGGTCACGGTACCATTTGTGGTTGGCCGGGATGATGTGCCAGGGTGCCTCATTGGTGCTGGTTTTGCTGAGCAGATATTCGTAAGCTTGCATGTATGCTGGCCAGCGCTTGCGTTCTTCCAAATCACCCAGTCGAAACTTCCATATTTTGGAAGGATCATCCAGGCGGGCTTGCAGGCGTTCCTTTTGCTCGTCCAAGTCTATGTGTAGATAGAATTTTACAACGGTGGTGCCGTTTTCGGTTAGCAGGCGTTCAAAATCATTGATCTGGTCGTAGCGCTTGCCCCACACTTCGGGTGGAACAATGTCGTGGACACGTACCACCAGCACATCTTCATAATGGCTGCGGTTGAAAATTACCATTTCGCCTTTTGTGGGGACAACTTTGTGAACCCGCCATAAGTAATCATGGGACAATTCTTCGGATGTGGGTACTTTAAAACTTACCACCCGCACTCCTTGTGGGTTGACACCCGAAAAAACGTGACGGATGGTGCCATCTTTTCCGCCGGTATCCATGGCTTGTATAACGATTAAAACTTGGTGTTTATTTTCTGCGAACAGGAGCTCCTGCAATTTGCCAAGTCTTTCGGTGAGTTGTGAAATTAAAGGCAGTGCTTCATCCTTGCCACTTTTGAAATCTCCACTATCATTTGGATCCCACTTGGAAAGGTTAATTTTTTCACTGGGCTTGACCCTATATTTTTTACTGTTTTGATCCATTTTTTACTCCTTTATAGTACTTGCTAATGGTTTTTCACTGATTCTTTGGTGATTATAGTTTCGTATAAAAATATTTTAAGAGTGATTTGTCATGCCAATGTGTTGAAAACCACTTTGCCGAACTGACTTACACAAACTACCCGGCTAATGGCAGTAATATCTATCAATAGATCGCCGTCAAGTACAATCAGATCAGCTCTCTTGCCTAATTCAATTAATGATTTGATTGATATTATCATTTTAAAGATATTCCTGGATATTTCTATTGAGTTAAGCTTATGTAATTATTGTGAGTTATACCCAGCTTTGAAATTCTGTTTTCAGACAATGGGATAAATGGTTGATCTGGTTTGGATTGGGCAAGAGCTTGTGAGATGTGACAATAGGTAATTCCATTTAAAATTTAAATGGCTGCCTGTGAGTAAATTTCACAGGCAGCCATTTTTTTGAAAACAAGTTCCATAATTTAGGTGAAATTGTGTTTGGCGAAGATTTGAAAAAATGAGATTCAGACTGTGGTTTTTTGCATTACTCTTCAAAAATTGTCTCTATTGGTGAAATAGGTTTCAACCTTGCATCACATAAAAAACATATCCATACCAGGCTGAATATTTGTGGTACATCTCAATTTCCAACTGTGCGTTATCCAAAATGTGTTGTGCCTCTGGATCAGACAGGTACTTTTCGCGCAGATGGGTAATTCTGGCTGCCATGGGATGGTAATAGGGTTGCCACCAGGCGCTTTCTGGAAGTATAAAATGATCTAGAAGGTGATATCCACTGGATTGTATTCGCGCCAGGTTTTCTTCGACCGTTGCCATGCCTGGGTACTCGGGTAGCCAGTAATTGACAATCTCTTTCGGAGGAGCGGGTTTTATCCAGCTTAATTCGGTTACCGCCACATATCCACCTGGTTTCAGGAGTGGTCGCCAGGATTTTAACCCTTCTGCAAACCCAATGATGTAAATTGCACCTTCCGACCAGATGGCATCGAAGGGTTGGGTAAAAGGAAGCTTGAACATGGAGGCGTTGACTGTATTGATGCGCGAACTTATGCCCTTTAATACTGCTCGTTGGTTGAGCTCATTCAGGAATGGTTGGTGCATATCTACAGCCGTAATTTGTGAATGGGAATGACAGGCCAGGGAAATGGTCTGTGCGCCAGGTCCACAACCGATATCCAACAGGGAGGGAGAAGCGGGTAGATTTATCATCAATTTTAATGCTCGTAAAGTTGACTCATCATCCCCGGGGGCTTCACGTGGTAAACCTTGATGGATTTCCATAAATATTTCCATGCCGTCTTTTCCTTTAATTAATATATTTTATTACCCACTTGCAAGGCAAGCTCATTGATGATAGTTTCACTGGCATAGGATCACCATGTCGGTCTCATTGGCTCCGCTTTGGATGTATCCTGTATTTCATAAGCTTTTACTGCACTTGTGCTTTGTCCGAGTGGGAAGCCAATGGCTGCTCCGACACGAACTGGGCTGCCCTGTAACAGCCCGGAGCAGGTGTGAACTTCGGCTGAGTTAATGGCTACCATCACAAAATTGAAGCGGCGAGTTTCTTCACACAGCTTTTCAATATCCTGGGCTGTGCCAAAGGGTTTTAAAAAGATATGGTCGATCATGCCTGCCAGGCTACGGAGAGATAAACTTGGAGTATCGGGCATTAAGGAAATCCTTCTAACTTGAAATCCTAACCCGTGGTATGAAAACGTGAGGATTAAGCAGTGGATGGTATTGAATATTTCAAGAATCATAAAGCTGAATCGCAAATTTGGGCAGTGTTTATGTGACAGTCTTGATTAGTTTGCATATTGATGGATGAGGTAAGCTACTGATGAGATTGGGTGAGACCTTCATTTTTAGAGGAAATTTTTTGAGGTGATCTTGTAACGGATTGATCGGTAGGTCCTCCAGGCTTAATCATGATTTGGTTATTGTAGTGAGGCTATAATATCGCCTATAAAATCAGGCTCATAAAAGAAATGGAGATTGAGTTGAATATTTTAAAGATTGTATATTGGATTGGTTTTTTGCTTGAAATTGTGATTCGGGCTCCGTTTCAACGAATGGCAAAAGCTGGAAAAAAAATAGAAAAACGCGGTTCGTTTACAGAAATTATTTTGCTATTTACTTTGGTTGTTGTAATGTTTTTTCTGCCACTGACATATTCGATCACAAATTGGCTGGATTTTGCAAATTACAACCTGCCAACCTGGACGGCATGGTTGGGTGTAATTTTAATGGTTTGTAGTCTATTCATTTTTTGGCGATCCCATTTTGATCTGAAAGCCAACTGGTCACCAACTTTGGAAATTCGTGCAGATCATACTTTGATCACAAGCGGTATCTATAAAGTTATCCGGCACCCGATGTATGCCAGCCAATGGTTGTGGGCTCTGGCCCAGATATTGCTTTTACAAAACTGGTTGGCAGGACCAGTGAATCTGGCCTTTTTTATCGTGTTTTATTTCGTAAGAGTGCGGGTAGAAGAAAAGATGATGTTGGATACCTTCGGCGAAAAATATGCAGAATATATCCGTAATACTGGTGGAGTAATCCTACGCTTCGGATCCCGGCGCTAATATAAGGTGATTGTATGGCGGCTGAGCTAGAAATGATCGAGATTTTTAATGCGGTGCAGAAACAGGCTAGGTACGTTGGTTGTCCTGGTTTGCAGTGCTGTTGTTCTTTGCGAGTTAATACTGGGGATATAGTCTGGCTCAGACCTATGGGTTGAACCCAGAGGATGGGGGTTTGCTGCGACCAATGTATGAGCGTTTGGTGGTGGGTGGTTTTGTAGCGATTTTGGGCCTGATTTTTGTTTGGGTATGGATGTTTACGGTCGATTCTATATCTGTCGGGTATGGTCGGATGAGTCAGCCAGGATGGTGCTGTTTGAGACGATACGTTGGTGGGGCGTGGGGCAGATGCGGGTTTCTGTAGCCGAGATTGTGGGCGGTCATTTTGAGAGTGGCGATTTTTATACCATCAGACATCAGGTTAACGAACCCTGGTATTTTGTTCGCTTGCGCGACCGTCTCCTGCCGCTTATTTTGGATGGTCAGGTTTTATTTCCCCAACCAGGGTTGACTCGGAAATTGTTGAATCTTAAGGGGTAAATTTGTGTTGAATAGTTGCCTGGTGAGATCTTCAACTGTTAGTGATTGAAAAATGTGGGGATATAATTGGCCTGTAGATTGTTATGGATGGTGGGTTTGACGCTGTTTTGTAGGATTTATTTAGAAAGGACAATAGTTTATGGCTGAAAATTCCAAACACATGGTTGATGTTGGGCGGATTAATACGAAGTATTTTACAGCTCCAACTGAAGTAAAGAACATTAAGCATAATGTTCGGGGCATTCTGGCTGAAGTGGATGCTGAGCTGCTGAGGATTGATGTGATCCGTGATGATATTCTGCGTATTAAGTTGAGTAAGGGCGGCGTTTTTGACGAAGCGCCAACTTTTGCGGTTTGCGCTGATCTTTCGAGTGATGTCCCCTGTTTTGAAGTGGAAGTAGGTGAAAAAGGGGTGAAAATTTGTACTTCGAAAATGGTGCTGACCCTGGAATTGAGTCCCTTCCGGTTGGATGTTCAGCGTACAGATGGAAGCTTCATCTTTGAAACCGGTCTAAATCAGGACGGGATTCCTGAGTTTTATGCAAGCCTTAACAATGAATTTGTGATTCGCAAACACTGCATGCGCGAAGACGCCTTCTATGGTCTGGGTGAAAAGACAGGCCGGTTGAATCGGAAGGGACAGGATTTTACTTTGTGGAATACCGATGTGCTTAACCCCACTGCGACAGGTGAGTTCAAGGCGAAACATGCTGTGGGTGATCCAAGGGCAGATCAGACCAGCACAGAATTTGATCCATATTATGTTTCGATCCCATTTTTCTATCATATGATGGCTGATAATCAAGCCGCTGGTTTTTTTGTGGACAATGGTTATCGTGCGCGTTTTGATTTTTCACCCCATACTGCTTATAGTTATCATTTTTTGGGTGGGCAATATACAGAGTATATTTTTGCCGGACCAAGTATGGCGGATATTCTGGAAGGATATACCTGGCTGACCGGTCGGATGCAACCACCACCATTGTGGGCCTTGGGATATCATCAGTGTCGCTGGCATGCCTATAACCAGGAGACTCTGGAAGCGTTGGCGATTAAGCAGCGTCAGGCACATATCCCGTGTGATGCGCTCTGGTTGGATATTGATTACATGGATGGTTATCGGGTGTTTACCTGGAATACAGAAAATTTTCCAGATGTACCCGGTATGTTGAATCGTTTGGGGAGCCAGGGTTTTAAAGCAATTACTATTATTGACCCGGGTGTCAAATATGATCCGGGTTACCAGGTATACGATCAGGCTATTGAGCGGGACATACTTTGCAAAACTGAAAGTGGAACCACTTTTATCGGTCAAGTCTGGCCCGGAAAGACAGCTTTCCCGGATTTTGTTACCCAGGCTGGCCGGGATTGGTGGGGTGAATTGAATGCCCAGCATGTCAAATCTGGACTGGCGGGGATATGGAATGATATGAATGAACCTGCCACCGGTGAGGTTCCACCTGACGCAATGCGTTTCGGGAATGGTCTTTATTCGCATGCGCGTTATCACAATCAGTATGCATTATTGATGGCGATGGGTACAACTGATGGGCTGCTGGCAGCCATGCCAGATAAACGTACCTTTGTACTTTCACGGGCCGGGTTTGCTGGTATCCAGCGTTACGCTGCCAACTGGCTGGGCGATAATTTGTCACGTTGGGATCACCTGTGGATGAGCCTGCCGATGGGTATGGGGCTGGGGATTTCTGGTCAGCCGTTTATCGGGGCAGATATTGGTGGCTTTAATGGCAATTCGAATGCCGAGCTCTTTAGCCGCTGGGTACAATGTGGGGCATTGGTACCTTTCTGCCGCAATCACAACTCGACTGGGAATATTGATCAGTATGCATGGTCCTTCGGTGAGGTAGTGGAGGCTGTGGCTCGTCAGGCGATTGAACTGCGTTACCGATTGATGCCGTACATTTATTCTTGCTTTATACAAGCAGCTGAGACGGGTGCGCCGGTGCAACAGCCGTTGATCTTTGCTTTTCAAGATGATAAAACACTGCGTGATATTGATGACCAGTATTTATTTGGTCCCAATTTGCTTGTGGCTCCGGTAACTGCGCCCGGGATTACTTCGCGGCAAGTATATCTGCCGGATGGGAACTGGTTCAACTGGCATGGGGAACACGGTAATGAAGCGCAGGATGGTCAAGTAGGACTGCAAGGGAAACGCTTTATTATTGCGCCCACCCCGATGGATGGGATACCGCTTTATGCACGCGGTGGAGCAGTTATTCCAATGTGGCCCGAAGCACCCGCTTCGACCGCAGGCTTTTACCCTAGCTCGATTGAACTGCATATTTTTGTTCCAACAATGGATGGCGTGACCGAGTCTATGCTTCAGGAAGATGATGGGCTGACGTTTGGCTTTCGTCACGGGGCATTTTACCGGACAACCTTTAGCTTGAAACGTGCTGAGAATGTGTTGAGTCTGGAAGGCATAGTTTCGGGCAATGGTTTTGCTGAGTTTGCCCGCCGGAGCTTTACTTTGATTTTTCATGGCTCATCACCAACTCAGATCGAAGTTAATGGACAGAGTGTCAAGCTTCAGGCAGGTAGGGTTGATATTCCTAATAACGGGGTCGGGCTGCGGGTTGAAGTGAAGCTTTCGGCCAGTTAATTTATTCCTAAGAAAAGGGCGTTCCCCCCGTTGGCAATCTTTCAGATTAGCCGACGGGGAGTTTTTTGCGGATTTTCTGAGGTCAAGGAGCAGAATTCATGAGTTTGCCAGGTTTATTTTAAAATTTGCGCCACTTGGCACGCCGTGCGCTATTGTCAGTGCCGTGGGTGTGCGCTTTAGTATTTTGACCGAACGTCTACTCCGGTTGGAGTGCAGCCCTACTGGTCAATTTTAGGATCGTTCGCGCCAGGCAGAAATTGCACTGGCTTATATGAGGGTTTTTAAATTTGATACAGGGGTAAAGGGTGTGATCTATAACGATATTCCGCTTTTATTGAGCGGGGAATATGATTTACGATGTTATGAGGGGCTGACGGTTGAGCAGCTGACCGCTTTGAGCAGAGCACTGGGACTTGTATCGCAATAAAAGATTGTGGCGGGGACCAGTTAATTGTAAAAACTGGTCCCTGCTATTTTAAATTATATTATTGGTTTGGAGATTTTACGACCATCGGGCTGGTTTTTTGGTTATGAATGTGATCTTGCCTAAAAATTTCCCAGTGCTATAGTTTAAACAGGGGACCTTTTAGTTGATTTGCAATTGTTTCACAGCAATTTCTCATTGCCGTTCTTATCCAGTTATAAGTTTCATGTTTTTTTATCAACATTGATATAGAGTATCGAGAGATTTGATTTTGACGAAGGACGTGTCTTGCAATATGGATGTTCCTCCTTTACACAAAAAAATGGGATAATAGTATTCCAATATGCAAGGTTGTTTATTGTTAGCAAGTGTTTGCCACAAATGGTTTGAAAAAGTAATAGACCCATGGTTTGTTTTTTGCTTTGGGCATGTGTCGCGGGTAGGGATTTCCCTTATAGTATTTGATTTCTTTGGTGTCATAATACAATAATCGCGGTTTGTTTGGAAAAGGAAGAGAAAATAATATTATGACCTCCAAAGCCCAACTCTTTGATGAATTGAAGGCAGCCCGCCAGCAGATTTCCAGCTTGGAAAAAAACCTTGGCGAAGCCCTTGGTGTTGTGCAGAATCAGCCGACAAAAGAAATTTTACCCATCGTGGGTGCTTTTGAAACTTCTTCGCATGGAATTGTGATCATCCAGCCGCAAGCTGGGCTTATATTTAGATGTAACCCGGCTTTTACCCGTCTTGTTGGGCGGAAATTACAGGATGTAATAGGTTTACCTTTTCTAAATCTTACGGTGGCTGGTGATCATCCACAGGTAATTCAGACTATTTCTGAATTGAATAATCAGGAAAACACTGGTTGTGAAGCGTATTTTATTCACAAGGCTGGAACAATTTTCCCGGCTCAGGTGGATTTTTCAGGAATACGTGATGCTGATGGGAATATTCTCTATTGCGTGGCTACGCTCCAGGATATTACGAACCGAAAAAAAACTGATCTGGCTCTGAAAACAAGCGAAGAAAATTTTAAACGCGCACAGGCTGTTGCGCATGTTGGTAGTTGGATTTATCAGTTAGATAATTACGCAGTGGAATGGTCCGACGAAACATATGGTATTTTCGATTTTCCAGTGGGCAAGAAAGTTACTGAGCAAGAATTTTTTGACCGTATTTACCCAAATGATTTGGAAAGAGTGATTGTCTCCTGGAATGCCGCGTTGGATGGGGAGCCATTTGATATTGAGTATTGTATTATTGTGAGGAATGGCCAAATTCGTTGGGTGCGCGAAGTGGCGGAATTGATTTATTCAGACACAGATGAAGCGATTTATGCTGTTGGAACTGTACAGGACATAACTGAGAAAAAACAAACCGATCTGGCTTTGAGGGCCAGTGAAGAGAGATATCGAGTTCTATTAGGCAGCCTGGACAGTGTGGTGGCTACCGTGAATTATGATGGACAGTTCCTTTATGTTAATGATGTTGTTGCCCGTGATTTTGGTTGCAGGGTAGATGATGTGGTTGGCAAAACAATGGGAGCTTTCTTCCCGGAACCTGGCGCAAGCAGGCAAATTGCAAATATTCGAAAGGTTATTCAAGAAAACAAAGGCCTTGTTACTGAAAGTCAGAATTATGTGAAGGGAGAATTACGTTGGTTTCACACCTCCATCCAGCCAATTCACGATGAAACCGGACGGGCAATATTCGCTTTGGTAAACTCGACAGATATCAATGATTTGAAAATGGCCCAGCAAGGCTTGATCGAGCTAAACCAAACACTGGAAAAAAGAGTCAGAGATCGTACCAGGGAAGTGCAGGATTTGTACGATAAGGCTCCGTGCGGTTACCACTCGCTGAATTCTGAAGGGAAATTTATCCGGATCAATTTGACGATATTGAATTGGCTGGGTTATTCAGAACAAGAACTGCTTGGGAAATCCTTTGAGTGTATTATTTCTCCTGAGTATGTGAAGGTTTTTAGAGAAGAATTTCATCAATTTAAGAAAAACGGTGTAGCGAAGGACCTGGAGTATGAGCTAATCGGTAAGAATGGAAACATTCTGCCGGTTACACTAAGCGCTGTTGCAGTTTTTGATGCGGATGGACATTATGTTTCGAGTCGTGGCACGATGTTTGATATAAGTCGCCGGAAATTGGCAGAGCAGGAACTTCGTCGAAGAGAGGAACTGTATCGGGCATTGTTTAGTAATTCGAATGATGGAATATTACTTGTGTCGCCTGACGATGGCCAGTTGCAGGCGAACCCAAAGGCGCTGGAAATGTTGGGTTATACCTTTTCGGAAGGCGACACACTGAATATTAAGCAGATTTTTTCCACAGATGAATATGAGGATGAGAGAAAGAAAATTTCAGTAGCTTTATCCGGTGAAAAAGTTCCACTTTATGAAAGAATACTGGTTACCAGACCTGGTATAAAGCTGAATGTTGAGATTAATCTTTCTGCCATTTTGGACACAAACGGGAAAATTATCCTGATCCAAAGCGTAATACGCGATATTACTGAACGAAAAAATACTGAAGAAAAGATGCGTTTTCAATCCAAATTATTGGATGTGGTTGGGCAGGCAGTTATAGTCACGGATATGCACGGGAAAATAAGTTTTTGGAATCGGGCTGCTGAAAATCTATATGGTTGGAAAGAAGCTGAAGTATTGGGGAAGACAGTATATGAGGCGGTTGTTGCTGAAACATCCCAGGAACAAGCCCATGAAATAATGCAGGAATTGAGTTCAGGGAAAATGTGGTCTGGGGAATTTATGGTTCGTAAGCGGGACGGAACTATTTTCTGGTCACAGGTAACGGATACGCCTATCTACAGCGCGGATGGCCAGCTAATGGTCGGATTAATTGGGGTATCCATGGATATCTCGGAAAGAAAAAATGTGGAAATTAGTTTGCGTGAGAGCGAGGGGCACAATCGCCTGTTGTTTGAGGAATCCCCGGATGCAATCACATTGACTGATTTTGATGGCAGGATCATCCGGACAAATCGAGCCTATGAGCAATTAACGAAGATTTTGTTGGAAAAGATGATTGGGAAGACTTCAGAAGAGTTAGGTATTATCAGCTCTGAGACGAGTGCTATTTTAAAAAATAGGATTGCGCAAGCTATCTCGCTTGAAGATCAGTTTGTGGCGCTGGAATATCATCTGTTTTGTGCCGATGGTAGTGTCCGAAATGTAGAGAGCCGTGTCTTTCCGTTAAAGTATGCAGGCTTGGATCAAATTTTAATGACAAGTCGGGATATATCTATTCGTACACAGGCCGAAGAGATTTTGCGGTTGGCTAATGTAGAGTTGGAACGTGCATTACGGTTGAAGAGTGAATTCCTGGCCAACATGAGTCATGAATTACGGACACCGTTAAACGCCATTTTGGGTATTTCGGAGAGTCTGACGGAACAAGTGATTGGACCTTTGAATGAAAAACAATTGCGTTACATTGGGGTTATTTATGAAAGCGGTCGTCATTTGTTAGATTTGATCAATGATATTCTCGATCTTTCGAAGGTGGAAGCTGGAAGAATTTCGCTAGATTTACAAATTTTCGATGTTAAATCGGTTTGTGAAGCCAGTTTTCGCTTGGTAAAGGAATTGGCAAGTAAAAAACAGCAGGAATTTAGTTTCGAGATGGACAACTCCACGAAAATGATTCGAGCAGACGAACGCCGCTTGAAACAAATGCTTGTAAATTTACTGAGTAATGCTGTCAAGTTTACACATGTTGGAGGCAAGTTTGGCCTGGTAGTTGAAGATGACCCGGCAACAGAATCCATTTTGTTCACAGTTTGGGATAATGGAATTGGAATTAAGCCAGGTGATCTCGGGCATATCTTCGAACCATTTATTCAGTTGGATGCCGGATTGGTCAGAGAGCAGCCTGGAACTGGCCTGGGTTTGGCCTTGGTGGCAGAAATGGCCAGGTTGCATGGTGGAAGTGTGAGTGTAGATAGTTCCCCGGGGCTGGGCAGCCGTTTTAAAATATTTCTACCAATGGTTGGCGGAAAAACAGGAAATGACCAATTGTGCGATCCTAAAATTACTTCACAGACAACAAAAATATTATCAGGTGTGGATTCGCAACAGACTATTCTGATTATTGAGGATATAGAAACCATATCCATGGCACTGAAGGAATATCTTCTATCTGCTGGATTCCGGGTATCTATTGCCAGTGATGGGATGGAAGGTGTTTTTCAGGTGCGAAATCTGCAACCCGATCTGGTCCTGATGGATATTGAGATGCCCATCATGGATGGATTTGAAGTTGCAAACTTAATTCGATCTGAGCCAGATCTAAGACACATTCCGATTGTTGCCATGACTGCACTGGCAATGCCCACGGTTCAGGAGCAGTGTCGAGCAGCGGGGATGGCTGAATATATAAGTAAACCTGTCATTTTGAAGGATGTGTTAATTTTAATTAGAAGGTTGTTGGATGCAGCGGATGTGAGGGGAATATGAAAAATATAATTTTGATAGTGGATGATGAACCGAGTGCCAGGATCAGTATCACTGCCATGTTGGAGGGTCGAGGTTATCAACTGGAATTTGCCACCAATGGTATTGAAGCCATTCAGATGGCGCAAGAAAAGATCCCGGATATTATTCTACTGGACGTGATGATGCCGGGTTTGGATGGTTTTGAGGTATGCGCGCGCCTGCGTAATATTCCGAAATTAAGAGAAATTCCGATCTTGATTTTGACCGCTTTGGATGACCGCGAATCTTTTTTGCGAGGGCTGAATGCAGGGGCTGATGATTTTCTATCCAAACCGTTGGATCAGCATGAACTACGGGCTCGAGTGGCATCTATCACTCGTTTGAACCGATATCGGACACTTGTGGAACAAAGGGAAAACTTGAAGGATATGGCTCGGCGGGTAATTCAAGCGCAGGAACAGGAACGGCTGCACATTTCTCGTGAGCTTCATGATGATTTCGGCCAAATGCTCATCTTTCATAAACTCCAATTGCAGTTTGTTCTAGACAATTTATCCATCGATCAAGTGGGCTTACGAGCAGTAGTGACCGAGTTAGTAGAAGAAACATCTAATTCTTTTTCGAAGTTACGCTTGTTGGCTCAACAATTACGTCCCCCTTTGCTAAGTACCCTGGGGGTAACCCAGTCGCTAAGCGCTTATTGTGACGACTTCTCACGTCGTTCGGCTTTATTAACCCATTATGAAGCTGAGGGTGATGCCCGAGAAGTGCCAGATACTATCTGTGTTATTCTCTACCGGGTTTTACAAGAATCTCTTTCCAATGTCTTGCAACATGCAAGTGCCAGACAGGTGTGGGTTTCATTTTCCAGCGATGATGAAGAAGTGAGCCTGACCGTTCAAGACGATGGGCAAGGTATGCTGGTTCAAGATTGCTTTAGCAAAGGTCTTGGGTTGCAAGGAATGCAGGAGCGCGTTACACTAACTGGTGGAGTATTTAATGTTAGATCTTCTGTAGGAGAGGGAACTGTTGTTGCTGTGCGGTTTTTAAAAGTCGAAATGAAAGAGGATTGACGTGATACGTGTAATTCTTGCGGAAGATCACGCATTGGTGCGGGCAGGTATACGTGCTTTGCTTGAAAAAGCTGAAGATATGAATGTTTTGGGCGAGGCGGCTGACGGCCAAGAGGTTATTGAGCTTGCTGAAAAGATGACCCCTGATGTGGTTGTCATGGATATTATGATGCCACGATTGAATGGGATTCAAGCTGCAGAGAAAATGCACCTTCTGAAAATTCCAGCCCGGGTAGTGTTGTTATCGATGTATTCTGATGAAGCACTGGTTTATCAGGCAATTCAAAATGGGGTAAAGGGATATGTGTTAAAGACATCCCTGGGGGATGAGCTGGTGTTGGCTGTAAGAGCGGCAGCCAGAGGTGAAACCTATTTAAGCACTCCAGTTTCCGAGATCGTTGCCCAGAAAAAAAGTAGTGTATCCAATCTGATCGAAGAAAAATCTCCTTTTTCGATGCTATCACCGCGCGAAAAAGAAATTTTGAAATTGATTGGCGAGGAATATACAAGTGCCGAGGTTGCAGAACTGCTATTTATCAGCGAAAAGACGGTAGAAAAGCACCGCTCCAGTCTAATGGGAAAACTTCAGGTTCGCAATCTGGCAGGATTGGTCAGGGTTGCGATTAAGTATGGTTTGGTCAATCTGGATGGCGTACATGCGAACAAACTCGTAGAAAGCTGAGATTTTTATTAGATGAGTATGGTGATAAACTGTATCGATTACCGGCTATTATCGATGAACATACCGCTAAATGAATGAAATGGAGAAAGATTATGGATAATAAATTGATCAATGCGGCTCTTCGAAATGCAACCGATACTCATCAAGTGGAGATTGGCAGCGGGGTTTTGGCAAAGGTAGGTGAGGTGTTTGTGCAGAGTTTTGGCGAGCAGAGCGCCATGATCATTGCTGATGAGAATACTTATGCGCTGGCAGGGGATGTTGTAACTAAGCGCCTGGTTTCGTGCGGGGTAAAGATATGTGATCCGTTTATTTTCCCTGGACGGCCTACCTTGTATGCAGATTTCAAGAATGTACTTGAGTTGGAGAAGGCTTTGCGTAGTGTGGAGGCTATTCCGGTTGTGATTGGCTCCGGAACGCTTAATGATCTGACCAAGTTGGCTGCACACCATATTGGGCGGAAGTATATGGTCGTGGCTACTGCAGCATCAATGGATGGTTATACAGCATTCGGAGCCGCCATTACGCAGGATGGGTTTAAGCAAACGCGGGCTTGCCCTGCGCCAGAAGCTGTAGTTGCTGACCTGGATATTATTTGTAAGGCTCCAGTGCGCATGACCTCTTCTGGGTACGCAGATTTGCTCGGGAAAATCACATCCGGGGCTGATTGGTTGATTGCGGATGCACTTCATGTTGAACGAGTGGATGCGCCGGTATGGGGCCTGGTACAGAATTCATTACGTGACTGGACGGCTAATCCGCAATTATTGCGAATAGGGGACGAGCAGGCGATTGGATACCTGGTGGAAGGGTTAATTCTGACCGGATTGGCGATGCAGGCACATCAATCATCCAGACCGGCTTCGGGTAGTGAGCACCAGTTCAGCCATTTGTGGGAGATGCACGAAACGTCCCATGGCGCTGTGCCGCATGGTTTCAAAGTAGGAGTCGGCTCGATCTGCTCCGCAGCTCTCTATGAGCGGATTTTGGTCCGGGATTTTAGTAATCTGGACATTGAGCAGCTTTGCGATGCCTGGCCGACTGCTGCGCAGGTTGAAAAAACTGTCAGAGATTCTCATTCCGATCCGGTGATGGCAGAAAAAGCTGTTGGGCAAAGCCTGGCGAAACATGCAAGTCAAAGTCAATTGCGGGAAAGGTTGGAAACGTTGCAGGTATCCTGGCTTGAGCTGCGAGGGCGATTGAAAACCCAGATGATGACGGCGGAAGCACTGTGCAATCTATTATTAGAAGCAGGATGTCCCACTCGACCGGAGGAGATTGGTTGGTCCATACCTCAGCTAAAGACCTGTTATTTTAGAGCGAGGCAGATTCGCAGTCGTTATACGGTTTTTGATTTAGCCGCCGAGACGGGTTGTTTTGAGGCATGTGTGGATGAAGTATTTGCTCCAGGTGGTTACTGGCACGCAGTGGTTTAAGGAAACTATTATTGATGTATAGCGCTTATATTTTTGATCAGGATGGCACCCTGTATTTGGGTGAAGAACTTTTACCTGGCGCAGCTGAAACTGTGGCTGCACTGCGCCGGGCAGGTAAGCGTACTATTTTTTTATCCAATAATCCAACGAAAACACGTGAGCAGTATGCTTCCAAATTGAGTGCACTCGGTATCCCTACGCCGGTGGAGGATATCGTAAATTCTTCTTATGTAATGGTACAGTGGTTACTACAAAATGCACCAGATGCACGCTTATTTGTAATTGGTGAGCAAGCATTGATTGGCGAATTATTGACTGCTGGTTTTCACCTCACAGAAACACTGGGAGAAATTGATATCGTGGTAGCTTCGTTTGATCGTGGGTTTACTTACCGCAAGCTTCAGATCGCATATGATGCTATTGGTGCCGGGGCACGCCTGGTTGCCACCAATCCCGACAAATATTGCCCCACACCTGGTGGAGGAGAGCCAGATTGTGCGGCCATTATTGCGGCTATCGAGGCCTGTACTGGAGCAAAATGTGACCCGATTGTGGGCAAGCCTTCACCGATAATGGTTGCTACGATTTCTACTTTGCTAGGTTTGCCTGCCGCAGAATGTATGATGGTGGGTGACCGGTTGGAAACAGATATTCAGATGGGAATTGAGGCTGGTATGGCTACGTGTCTGGTATTGACAGGGGACGCAACTCATAAAAAATTACTAGCATCTGGTCTTCACCCTACTATTGTTTTGGAAAGAATTGATGGATTACTGGTCTGATGTTTCTGTCAGTTTGATTAAGGCGCCCAGCCATCTGGCCTGGCGCCTTTTTATTTTGCAGGGTAAATGGAAAAAGCGAGTACATTCTTGACATTTATTCGTTGATCTGTTTATAATGAAAATGAAAACCATTATCATTTAGGGTGGGCTTGAAGTTGAAAGGTTTAAAGCATATTTTTGTAATAAAAGTGAAATTGATAATTGGCTGAGCCTTTTTGAAGAAATATTTTCTTGGATGTGCGCAACATTGATATTGGAGAAAAAAATGAAAATTAAACCATGGTTATTGGTGAACTTGTTGGTACTTTTTGCCCTGGTTGCCTGCAGCGCTCCGGTGGGCGAGCAGGTTCTGGAAACTAACAAACCAGTACTTAAAGTATTAGCTGTAGAATCTTTTTTGGCTGAAATTGCTCAAAACATAGCTGGGGATCGGGTGAAAGTCGAAAGTCTGATTCCCCTGGGTGTGGATCCACATGCTTTTGATCCAACTCCGCGGGATGTAATGAAAATTGCAGAAAGCACAGTTTTGATATTGAATGGTGCTGGGTTTGAAGCCTGGGCACAGAAGACATTGGATAATGCTGGTGGGCAGCGAATGGTGATTGAAGCTTCCAGTGGTCTGAAAAGCCGATCAGGCCGTGAAGGTGAGGTAGCTGAGATGAGTGACCCACAGTTGGTAGATGCAATGTGCTCGCAAGCAGGAATTGAGCAAGCGCTGGCGATTACTGCAGGTGCTGATTCGAAAAACGCGGTTGATCTTCCATCGGAATCGGGTGGTTACACTTTGCAGTTGGTCCAGCAAGCGGATGGCAGGTATTCAGGTTCGATAGGCTATGGGACTGATGAAAGTGGAGATTTCCAGTTTGTGACTGTAGCTGGAATATTACAAGTGGTCAATACTGCAAGCGGGGCAACGTTACCGATTAAAAAAACGCTGGCATTAGGCTGCGCGCCTTTTACCCAGGGGAATGTTATTGCTCTTGAGAAGGGCGGAAAGTATATTTTGAACATAAGGGATGTCGAAAGTCCGGAAGAAGCATTAATGACAGGTCCAGTGGGTGGAATTCACCAGCATGAAGGGGATCCGCATTTCTGGCTGGATCCGACCCTTGTGGTGAAATATGCTGAAAATATTAGGGATGGGTTGATTGCAGCTGATCCGCAGGGTAAGGATGTCTATATTAAGAACGCCATCAGTTATATTGCTAAATTGAATGAGTTGGATGGTTGGATTCGGGCACAAGTGGAGCAAGTACCAGCTGAAAGACGTTTAATTGTGACCAATCATGAAAGTTTTGGATATTTTGCTGATCGTTATGGTTTCAAAATCATTGGAACGATCATTCCAAGTGTGAGCACCTCGGCTGAACCTTCGGCCCAGGAATTGGTGCGGTTGGTTGATCATATTCGACAAGTAGGTGTTACTGCAATTTTTATAGAAAGCGGAGCGTCGCCCAAATTGGCAGAGCAAGTTTCAGCAGAAACGGGGATCAAAGTGGTGAGTGATCTTTACAGCCATTCGATTACGGAGGCAGGTGGGGTTGCGCCAACTTATATTGATATGATGAAGTATAACGTGAACGCGATTGTGGCAGCGTTGAAGTAAAAATATTTGGTTGAGTCCGGCTATTGGTAGAAAATATTTTTTGAGAATAAAATATTTTTGGCAATGCCATCGGAGTACTGAATCAGGGCAGTGGCAAGTGAAGCATCAGAATTCTGATATTTTTCTATTTTTAAAAGAAAAGGTTATGATATCGGTATAAGAATTTTGAGTAAATAGAATTGCCTTCTCAATCCTGATAAAATCATTTTATAATAATTTATACCAAACAACCATTTCAGCTTTTTATAAGGAATTATCATGTTTGATTCACCGCACCGCCGGTTTAATCCCCTGACTCGTGAATGGGTACTTGTTTCACCGCATCGCGCCAAACGTCCCTGGCTTGGACAGGTCGAGAAGACCTCAGTCGAAAATCTGCCACATTATGATCCAACCTGCTATCTGTGCCCTGGTAATGAGCGAGCTGGTGGATTACATAATCCTGATTACACAAATACCTTTGTTTTTGAAAATGATTTTGCTTCCCTCCTTCCACAAGAACCAACCAACCAGGAGGGGTTTAGCACTCCTACCCTCGATACATTTGTGGCAGGGCCAGAAACTCTTTTAACTGCGGTGTCTGAGCGGGGAATATGCCGGGTGGTATGTTTTTCACCCCGGCATGATCTGACGCTACCAGAGTTGGATATTCCTGCTATTGAGAGTGTAATTGCAACCTGGACTCGTGAATCCACTGATCTGGCATCCAAAGAGTTTATCCGGTATGTGCAGGTTTTTGAAAACAAAGGCGCAGTTATGGGTTGTTCCAATCCACACCCGCATAGCCAGTTGTGGTCACAATCGCACCTCCCGAATGAGATTATCAAGGAATTTGCTGCACAAAAAGATTATCTGGCTTGCAACAGTCGCCCGCTTCTTTTGGACTATCTGGCCGAAGAACATAAACGCAAGGACCGTATACTTTTCAGCAATGATTATTTCACTGCCTTGGTCCCTTTTTGGGCAGTCTGGCCATTTGAGATAATGGTTGTTGCGCATCGTGCCAGCGCTTATCTACAGGACCTGACCTCAGCAGAGGTTACTGCTCTGGCAGAGGTATTCAAGCAAGTTACCACCCGCTATGACAACCTGTTTGAGATATCCTTTCCTTATTCCATGGGCTTTCACCAGGCTCCGGTGGATGGTCTGGCACATCCTGAGTGGGTGCTGCATGCGCATTTCTATCCACCACTTTTACGCTCAGCAACAGTCCGCAAGTTCATGGTTGGTTATGAAATGTTGGCCATGCCGCAACGGGATATAACTCCTGAGACTGCTGTGGACCGCTTGCGGTCCTTATCCGACGTGCATTACAAACTGCGTTAGGAAAATCTAAAAATTTTGTATTGATTTATGTGAGGTTCTGATGCATCCAAAAGAAAAAGTCACTGAGATTTTCCGAAAGAGATTTGGGGTAGAGGCTGCGTTTGTTGCCCGTGCCCCGGGAAGGGTAAATTTATTGGGGGAGCATGTTGACTATAACGATGGATTTGTGTTACCGGCTGCCATCGATCGAGCTACTTATGTTGCCTTTTCTCCGTCTGATACAACTATGACTACGTTGGAAGCTGCTGATTTTGGTGAGAGTGCCAGCTTTTGTCTGGAAACTTTGTCTGCCAAAAACCAGACTGATGGTTCACCCTTACCGGAATGGGCCAGGTATCCTGCTGGGGTGATGTGGGCGTTGGTGGAGGCGGGTTATGTTCCCCAAGCGATAAATGCAGTTTTTTCTTCTGATGTTCCGCGTGGTTCCGGGCTCAGTTCTTCAGCTTCGGTGGAGATGGCTTTTGGTGTAGCCTGGCAGAAATTGGGTGGATGGAAAATTTCGCCAATGGAGATGGCGCGTCTTGGACAAAAAGCTGAAAATAAATATGTCGGCGTAAATTGTGGAATTATGGATCAATTTGCTTCGGCTTGCGGTGTAGCAGATCGGTTGTTATATCTGGATTGTCGCTCTTTGCAATGGCAAACTGTGCCGCTATCTCAGGATGTAGCCATCGTGGTTGCGGATACGACCATCCGTCGCAAATTAACTTCTGGGGAATACAATAATCGTCGCAATGCTTGTGAAACAGCTGTAAGCCTGTTGCAGGGCGATTTACCTGGAATAACAGCTTTGCGTGATGTAAGTGTGGAAGACTTTAACCGTCTTGCTGGCAAGTTGCCAGCGGAAGTTGAGAGACGGGCCAGACATATAGTCGAGGAAATTGAACGATCCCGCCAGGCTGTAACTTTATTGGAACAAGGCGATTTTGACCGATTTGGACAGTTAATGAATGAGTGTCACGTCAGTTTACGTGATCTGTACGAAGTTTCGTGCCCGGAATTGGATGTGATGACTCGGGTCGCCCAATCCTTGCCTGGATGTTATGGCGCGCGATTAACGGGTGCCGGATTTGGCGGTTGTACTGTCAACCTGGTAGCCAGGGAGCAAGCTGGGGTATTTGCACAAGCGCTTTCCGAAGGTTATGAATTGGAATGTGGGCTGCATCCGGAAATTTACATTTGTCGTGCTTCGGATGGGGCCGGACTCGAAAACTAGAAAAAAAGACCGGCTGATGCCGGTCTTTTTTTCTAGTTACAGTTTTGAGCGATTTACCAGGTAAAAAACTGCCCTGGCAGTAGTAATGATCAATAAACTTACCGATAAGACACCACCCAGGATGAGTAATAAGGATGGTTGATTGCTGAGGCGCTGGGCAACCTCCACAGGAGCTTTAAAATTGATTCGCTGACGGACAGTTTGTACATAATTATTGGAAGGATGTACAGGGCGCAGTGCTGCTTCCAATCTAGCTTCAAAGGGATTGAGGTTATCTGAAATATTTGTCATAAATTTACTCCGCAGGTAAAACTACAATACCGATAGTGCCTGGACCGAAATTGGCGGCAAGAGATATGGATAGTTCGATAAGGTGTATTTCTTTTACATTGAATTTTAATCGGGCTTGTTCCAGTAAGTCTTGACCAGTTTTTGGGTCTCGAGCGTGTAAGATGGCCATCATGGCTGGTTTATCACCAATCACATCCTTTGCCATTACGAGTAATCGTTCCAATGACCCTTTGCGGGTGCGTACTTTTTCGGTCATATTGAGCAAGCCGTCTTTAAGGACAGCAATAGGTTTAACATTTAGGACTGAAGCCAGAGCCGCTTGCATGGTACCCACCCGACCACTCATCCGGGCGTAAGCCAGGGTGTCCAGGGCAAGACATATATAATTTGTTTGACGCATAATTTCGAGGTGTTTGATTATATCCTCAGTGCTTTTTCCGGCTCTATCCAAGAGGCGGGCTGTCCGGCACATATAACCAATTGCCATGGAACCCGTGGCAGAATCAAAGGGGATGACGTTAACCGATCCTTCCATATCCCGACCCGCCGCAACTGCAGAAGCATATGTTCCGGAGAGTTTGCTTGTGACATGTATGGAAAGAATTGTGTCGCCGGGTTGGGCTACCTTTTTGTAAAATTCTAAAAACTGATGAGGGGTGGGTTGAGATGTTTTTGGGATTTTTTTCGTTTCGTCAACGAGTTTGTAAAACCCCTCTTTGTCCAGTTCAATATCCTGTAAAAAAGTTTTTTCACCGAATTGAATGTTAACCGGGCATATATCAATCCCATATTCCTTTTGCCACTCAACGGGTAGATCTGCAGCGCCATCGGTAACAATTCTTAACATAAACTTCTCCTCATTTATCCAGTTTTATGGGTTTCAGTCACTATAATCATTAATATCACCGATCTCATCACGTAATGCCAGCAATGTACGGTGATAAAGACTTTTAACCGCTCCTTCGCTGCGGCCCATTATTTCGCCAATTTCAGCGTTAGACATATGTTCTACAAATTTCAGGATAAGCAAAGTCTGGCGTTCGGCAGGCAAACAACGAATTAGTTTGAGTAACGCATCCTGCTGTTGCGTCTGAACCAGGGTAGATTCTGGCGCGTCACCCTTGGCGATTAGAGGCGCTTCTGACAGGGGGATTTCCTGTTTTCGGCTGCGGTCACGATGCCAATTGGCAACCAGGTTATGTGCTATACGATATAACCAGGCCGAAAAAGGGACACCACGGTCAGTGTAATTGACGATATGGTTCATTGCCCTTTGGAAAACTCGGGCTGTCAGGTCTTCGGCATCGTTTACATTGCCTGTTCGATAGTAAACGTAGTTATAAATTCGATCGATATAGCGTTCGTACAATAGACCAAACGCATCCCTGTCGCCTTGCGAGGCGAGGGTGAGGATTTCTTCGTCGCTAAGATCCATGATTGCCTCGATGGAGAAATTCTCGGCTGGATTCAAATAATAAAACCCTGCCGGTGAAAAAAAGTTACAATGGCGCGAGTATATCATGCTGTCTTCTATTCAAATGGAAATTTTGTGTTTATCGGACTGGTATAATAAATTTTTGCACATTTTCATACCAACTGGAATCGTGATTAAAAACGGTTTGAAATAAAACATATGTGCTACAATTATGAATATATGTACTTTATCTAGTTCACCAGGTTTATCCATTTCAATACAAATGAAAAAACTATGACCAATAATGTTATTCGTGTGGTTGGCGCCCGCCAACATAACTTGAAAAATATCACGGTTGAAATTCCGCGTGATAAGTTTGTCGTAATTACAGGATTATCGGGTTCAGGTAAATCATCGCTGGCATTCGATACGATATTTGCTGAAGGGCAACGACGTTACGTGGAGTCGCTTTCCGCTTATGCGCGTCAGTTTATTGGGCAAATGGATAAGCCAGATGTGGATTATATCGATGGACTCTCTCCAGCTGTTTCTATTGATCAGAAATCCACATCTCATAATCCGCGATCTACAGTTGGTACCGTAACTGAAATATACGATTACTTACGTTTGTTATATGCCCGGATAGGTATCCCACATTGCCCAATCTGTGGGCGTGAGGTTGTTAAGCAATCTGCACAGGAAATTGTAGAAGCAATTGAAAATCTGCCAGAGGGATCGCGTATCATGTTGTTGGCGCCGGTAGTGCGCGGTCGTAAAGGGACATATCAGGCAGTTTTTGATGAAGTTCGCAAAGCTGGTTTTACGCGTGTACGGGTGGATGGAAAAGCTTATAACCTGGACGAAGAGATCAATTTGGATAGATATAAAATCCATAATATTGACGCTGTAGTTGATCGCATTATTATTTCCCGACCGATTCTTGATGAAGAAGAAAAGGCTGCCCGATCACGTTTGACTGATTCCGTTGAAACAGCACTTAAATTTGGAGAAGGTTATGTAACGGTTCAGATGATGGATGTTGCCAAACCCAGGGAAGAAAATCAATCTGATCCGGAAACCCAGGTACCGAGCCCGGATCTGTTTTTTTCAGAAAAATTATCCTGTCCTGAACATGGAGTATCTCTACCTGAAATTGAGCCACGGACTTTCTCTTTCAATACACCGCAGGGTGCTTGTCCAGATTGCCAGGGATTGGGATCCAAGTTGGAAATTGATCCGGACCAGGTTATTGATCCGGAGCGATCCTTATCTGATGGTGCCTTGATAGCGATGGAATGGAACAATGTGCGTGAAGACGGCAACCCCGGTTATTATTGGCAAATGTTGGAAGCCATGTCACGCCATTACCATATTGACATGACCAAGCCTTTTAAAGAATTACCCCAGGAAAAGCAGGATCTGGTTTTGCGTGGTACGAATGGGGAGAAAGTACGCGTACATTATCAGAACAGGGATGGTCGCTCAGCTACTTTTGACGCAGCTTTTGAAGGCATCATCGGCAATCTCGAACGCCGATATCGAGAAACTAATTCGGAATATATTCGGACCAAGATTTCAGAATTTATGACCCACCGGCCATGCCCGGCTTGCGATGGAAAACGCTTGCGTCCCGAAGCACTGGCTGTAACAGTTGCAGACGCAAATATCCTTAAAATTACCGAGTGGCCGGTATTGCTCTCTTTGGAGTGGGCGCAAATGCTCTCAGGTAAGGATACTCCGCTTACCCCGCGACAAATTGCTATTTCTGAACGAATCCTAAAGGAAATTATCTCCCGCTTGGGATTTTTGGTCAACGTGGGGTTGGATTATCTCACTCTCCACCGTTCGGCCGCTACACTATCGGGTGGGGAAGCGCAGCGCATAAGGCTGGCAACCCAGGTTGGTTCGCGTTTGGTAGGTGTTTTGTATGTTTTGGATGAGCCATCGATTGGATTACACCCGCGTGATAATGATCGCTTGTTAACCACCTTGAAGGGTTTGCGAGACTTGGGGAATACTGTCCTGGTGGTTGAGCACGATGATGAAACAATCCGCACTGCGGATTGGATTATCGATATGGGGCCAGCTGCAGGGGTGCATGGTGGTGAGGTTGTTGCTGAAGGCACGCCGGAACAGATTCTTGCACATCCAAAATCGTTAACCGGCGCTTATCTATCTGGCAGGCTTAAGGTGCCAGTGCCCACGGTGAAGCGAGTTGGAAATGGAAAGATGTTAACCATAGTTGGCGCTAAAGCCAATAATCTTAAGAATATTACAGTTAACATTCCATTGGGAAAACTAATCTGCATCACGGGTGTCTCTGGATCAGGCAAATCCACTTTGATGACAGATATCCTGTATAACGCGTTGGCAGCTCGTCTAAATCGTGCACACACGTTTCCTGGTGAACATCTGCGGATTGATGGTATCGAATATCTCGATAAAATCATCGATATTGATCAATCGCCAATTGGCAGGACCCCGCGTTCCAATCCCGCGACTTACACCGGACTGTTTGATGAAATTCGCAAGCTTTTTTCAGAATTGCCTGAAAGCAAAATACGTGGTTACAAACCTGGACGGTTTTCATTTAATGTTCATGGTGGTCGCTGTGAGGCCTGCCAGGGGCAGGGTATGCTAAGGATCGAAATGCAATTTCTGCCGGATATTTATGTCCCATGTGACGTCTGTCACGGTACCCGGTTTAATCGTGAGACACTGCAGGTGCACTTTAAAGGCAAGTCAATTGCGGATGTGCTGGATGCTACGGTGGAAGATGGCGTTGAGTTGTTTTCGGCATTCCCAAACATGGCGAACAAACTGGGCTTATTGCAGGAAGTGGGGCTTGGTTATGTAAAGATTGGCCAACCGGGTACCACGCTTTCGGGTGGTGAAGCCCAGCGGGTCAAACTTGCGAAGGAGTTATCCCGGCGGGCAACTGGTCGTACCCTGTATGTGTTGGATGAACCTTCGGTGGGATTGCATGCTGCAGATGTTCATAAGCTGATCGAAGTGATTCAACGCTTGGTAGATTCCGGAAATTCTGTGTTGATTATTGAACATAATCTGGATATTATAAAAGTGGCTGATTGGATCATTGATCTTGGACCAGAAGGTGGCGATCGTGGTGGTATGTTGGTTGCCGAAGGATTACCCGAACAAATTATGGCCGTACCCGAAAGTTATACAGGACAATTCTTAAAGACTCATCTGGGTTTATAGGATATACTGGAATTTGTATGATCTTTTTTCCCGCAACTTATGTTTTTCAGGTAGAATACAATTGATAGGCAGAATAATCCCTGCCTTCTATCGTTGAAGAAAGGCAAATAATATGACAGAAGAAATTCCACCTACACCTCCTAAGAAAAAAGTAAAAGTAAAGCTCCAACCTTTGGCTGCTCAGCCTGTAAAAGATCCGGCATCCATGATTTCATCGTATCGCAAACGCCAACAAGTTGGGCCTTTTGTGATTTGGGGTCTGGTTGTATTAATGTTGGTAGCCGGTGTTATTCTTTTAGTGGTCTGGCTGGCAAGTGGAAATGGCCCCAAAATCGCCTTGTTTATGACTGAAACACCCACGCCCACCGTTACGGCTTCGCCAACCAGCACGGCTACTTTTACGGCAACTGCTACAGTGACCGTAACACCTACGCAGACACTTGCACCAACGCCAGGCGAACCATTTGAATATATCATTGTAGAAAATGATAATTTGTATGATATTGCAATAAAATTCAAATTGGGTGATAACGGTCTTCAGAAGCTTTATGCAGTGAATCCCAATATCGATCCTACGAATCCCAGTATTAGTATTGGGCAGAAAATCTGGATCCCAAATCCAGATTATAAGTTGGCTACTCTTACTCCCATTCCGTTGGATTTGCCATTCGGTACTAAAATCGAATACATAATTCAACCTGGCGATACGATTGGAACGATTGCTGAACAGTTTAATAGCACCTTTGACGATATAGTCAAGGAAAATAAAATTGAGGATGCAAATACGATCCAGGCGGGGCAGGTGATCATAGTGCGTGCCAATATAGTGACGCGCAAGCCCACCATCACACCTGGTGCATCTCCAACGCCACCCTCACCATTTACAGCTACACCTCCGGGTGGGCTGACACTGACACCCACGTCAACCCCGTAAATGCCCAGTCCTGTCACCTGATCGGGTGACAGGACTTTTTCTGGGTTTTTATTAAATCGTCTGATAGTTAGTCTGGACAAAACAGGCTCCCTCGTGTAAAATTTACCCCCGTTGTGTTGGAATCATTTTTGGAGGAAATACCTTGGCAAACATTAAATCTCAGATCAAGCGCGATCGTCAGAATGAAAAACGTCGTTTGCGCAACCGCACTTTCCGTGGCGCTGCCCGCGCTGCCGTTCGTGAAGCTCGTGCCACCATCCAATCCGGTACGCCTGATCAGGCTATTGTGATTGCCGCTATCAGTCGCTTGGATAAAGCTGCTGAAAATGGTGTCATTCACAAGAATAACGCTGCCCGCCGCAAAAGCCGCCTGATGAAGGCGTTAGCTGCAGCATCAGCCAAGTAAGCTGATTATTATTGATTTCACTTTCGGCGGAAGCAAACTGCTTCCGCCTTTGTGATTCAAATTGTAAGTTTTCATGATATTTGTCATGTAACAAATGTGACCATAAATAGTTCGAAAAACAACAGGTTGTGCTTTAATTAGTTAGGATAAAAATTTAAATATCTTCACCAAGGAGTATTACATGTCCAAAACAACATCAAATCTAGAAGCCGCTTTTGCGGGTGAATCACAAGCTAATCGTAAATATCTGGCGTTTGCAAAAAAAGCAGACCAGGAAGGTTATCCCCAAATTGCCAAGCTTTTCCGTGCTGCTGCTGCCGCCGAAACCATCCATGCTCATAATCACTTTAACGCTTTGGGTGGCGTTCAGTCAACAACTGAGAATCTAAAAGCTGCTATTGCCGGTGAGAATTACGAAGTCGTTACCATGTACCCGGGTATGATCACTGATGCAGAATCTGAGGGTGATAAGAAAGCGACTACATCATTCAAATGGGCTTATGAAGTGGAGAAAGTGCACGAGGCTCTTTATCGTTATGCGCTGGAGCACATGGATCCGAATGCTCCAGTAGTTGACTTTTATGTTTGCCCGTTCTGCGGGTATACGCACGAAGGTAAATTTGAAGGCAAGTGTCCGGTATGCAATACGCCTGCCGAAAAATTTGTAAAGGTCGATTAGTTTTGTACTGAGATCTGGCTCCTGAAGGGTAATAACCTTCAGGAGCTTTTTATTTTCGGAAAATGAAAATTGTGATTGGATAGTTCTGAATGGCTTAAGATGCAAATATGGGACTGGGAGGATGTTATAATAAGTTTTGCAAAATTATAATCACAGGTGAAGCATGTTTGAAATTGAGCAGCAAGCTATTCAGGTAAAAATTAAGGCTTTTTGTGCTGAGAATGACATTCCAGAAACCGAACTAAAGTGGCTGCCCATCCCATTTAGTGGGGAGTGGGGTATTTCTGTTTCCTTTTTTCAGATGGCAGCCAATGAGGCAAAAGCGGGAAAGGGTAAGGGCCTGCCTGTACCACAACGCGCGGCTGAAATTGCTGAGCTGGTACGTGCCTATATCGGACCAATTTCCAGTATCAGCCATATTGATGCTGTCAAGGCTTACCTTAATTTTTATTTTTCCACCCCAGAATATGCTGCACGTGTAGTTAATACTGTATTGCAATCAGCTTCCACCTTTGGAGCAGGGTCAAAAAAAGGTGAACGTGTCATGGTTGAATATGCCCAACCTAACACGCATCATTCTTTTCATATTGGGCATGCCCGTAACACGATGTTGGGTGAATCACTGGCACGAATTGTTCAATTCGCTGGTTTTGAGACGATTCGTGCTTCCTACCCGGGTGATATAGGCTTGGGGGTGATTACTGTTGTTTGGGCTTACGACCGGTTTTATCGGGGTAAGGAACCTCAGGGCGTTCATGAACGTGGACAATGGTTGGCAAATATTTATGTAGAAGCGACGCGGCTCCTGGAACCCAAAGAAGGTGAGACGGTCGAGGTAAAAGCTCAGCGTGAAGCTTATGATGCCGAACGACGAGAAATGTATCGAAAATGGGACGCCGGTGACCCGGAGGTCCGTAAAATTTGGCTGGAAACGCGTGAATGGAGTTTGCAAGAATTACGCGAAATTCTGGCTATGCTCAGCACGAAAATTGATGTATGGTTTTTCGAAAGCGAAGTAGATGAACCCTCCAAGGCCATTGTGGATGAATTAATCGCGCACGATATTGCCACTGATGAGCGACCGAATGGTGGGGCGGTGATCGTTAAGATTGACGAAAAGCTGGGCCTTACCAAGGAAAAATACCGAACAAATGTCATTTTGCGTTCTGATGGTACGTCACTATATCTGACCAAAGACCTGGCATTGGCTAAAGTTAAATTTGAACAATATCATGTCGATCGATCTATCTATGTCATTGATGTTCGACAGTCTTTGCATATGCAGCAAACCTTTGCAATCCTGGGTTTGTGGGGTTTTCCGCAAGCTGAAAAGTGTTATCATCTTTCTTACGGTTATGTTAGTTTGCCCGAAGGGGCCATGTCTGCCCGGCGTGGCCGGGTGGTGCTTTTTAAAGAAGTTTATGATGAAGCCATTCAACGGGTAATGTCAGTAATTGCTGAAAAAAATCCAAACATGCCTGAAAGTGAACGAATGGGTGTTGCGTCCAAGATAGGTATGGGTGCGTTAACCTATTCCATGTTAATGGTGGATAATAATAAGGATATTGTTTTTGATGTTAATGAGGCTCTGAGTTTCGATGGACGTACAGGCCCATATATTCAGAATGCCTACGTGCGCGCGAATTCAATTTTGAAAAAATTTCGGACAGAATATAATATCTCTGAAGATGCTGGTCTGCCCGATGCAGGATATGGGTATGCGTTGACCAATCATGAAATAGAATTGATTGAGCAAATGACGCGCTTCCCGGCGCTGGTTCAACAAGCTGCAGCTGAATATCGCCCAATGATCATTGCTGCTTATGTTTATGATCTTGCGAATTCTTTTCATAGTTTTTATCATGCTGTATCAGTGCTTCAATCGGAAGATGAACAGGTTAAGTTTGCACGATTGCGGTTGGTAGCCGCAGCCAAACAAACGATCGCCAATGCCTTGGCGCTTTTGGGCATCACAGCCCCAGAAGTGATGTGACGCAGCGATATTCCCGCTGCGAAAGTCAGTAATTTCCTGTTTGGTCACAGGAAGCCCCTTTTGGGGCAGTGGATCTCCTTAATAGCGCGGGAGACTCTTTGTTGTTTGCTTTTGTCCAAACAACTATTGTGACTGAGATAGGAGGCTTACTGAATATCATCTTTTCTGAACAGGAGAGCCTGTATGTCCCCCGTTAAAACCCTAATCATGGGAGCCGCCGGACGCGACTTCCACAACTTCAACACTTTTTTTCGTGGCAATAAGGATTACGAGGTAGTAGCCTTCACCGCTACTCAGATCCCGGATATTGAGGGGCGATTATATCCGAGAGAATTGGCGGGAGAGTTATATCCGGCTGGAATTCCCATTTATTCTGAATCCGAATTGGCAGATTTAATTCGGAAACACGATGTTGAGCAGGTGGTTTTTGCATATTCGGACCTTCCACATGAATATGTGATGCACAAAGCTTCGCAGGTGAACGCGCTCGGAGCAGACTTCCGGCTCATGGGTACAAAATATACCCAGGTAAAATCCACAAAACCCGTTATTTCAGTTTGCGCAGTGCGCACAGGGTCTGGAAAATCGCAGACTACGCGTCGGGTTTCCCTGATTTTGCGCGAAATGGGTTACCGGGTAGCGGCTATTCGTCATCCAATGCCTTATGGGAATCTGGTTCGGCAGGAAGTGCAGCGGTTTGCTGATTATGGTGATTTGGATGAGCACGAATGTACTATTGAAGAACGCGAAGAATACGAACCACATATTGATAATGGTGTCATAGTTTATGCAGGTGTGGATTATGAAAAGATCCTGCGCCAGGCGGAAAAGGAAGTTGACATTATTTTGTGGGATGGTGGAAATAATGATTTCTCGTTTTACGTTTCTGATTACCAGATCGTAGTTGCAGATCCCCATCGGGCCGGTCACGAAGTTTCGTATTATCCTGGTGAAACCAATGTTCGGATGGCTGACGTCTTTGTGATCAACAAGGTTGATACAGCCGATCCCGAAAAGGTAATCCAGGTGCGAGAAAACCTGCGTCGGCTAAATCCGAACGCCGTTGTGATTGAGGGTGCTTCTCCGTTATTTGTTGATGATCCGGCAGCTATCCAGGGCAAGCGAGTGTTGGTGGTTGAAGATGGCCCCACATTGACCCATGGTGAAATGGCTTATGGGGCGGGATATGTGGCTGCTCGTCGATTCGGTGCAGCAGAAATTGTTGATCCACGACCTTTTGCGGTTAAGTCCATTGCGGCTACGTATGTCAAGTATCCTAAAACTGGACCTATCCTACCTGCCATGGGGTATGGTGAGGCTCAAACCCGTGACCTGGAAGCCACCATCAACGCATCCGATGTTGATTTGGTGATCATTGGTACTCCAATTGATTTGACACGTATCATTAAGATCAATAAACCGTATCAGCGTGTTCGTTATGAACTTCAGGAAATCGGACAGCCGACCCTGCAAGACTTGTTGATGAAGAAATTTGGGAAAAAGAAGTAATTCTGAAGGATGTTGGTACATCCTAAAATGGCAAAATGTTAGTCCCTTAAGCCGAACCCGCGTTTGAGATGGTACAATGAAAGGATTGGGGTATAATCCCAATCCTTTTTTGTTACAGACTGTAGACAGTCAGATTAGTGAGAAGTTAAAAAGCATGTTTATCGATCAAGCAGAAATTTATGTACGCTCCGGTAACGGTGGAAATGGCATGGTTCATTTTCATCGGGAAAAATTTGTTTCGCGCGGCGGCCCCGATGGTGGTGACGGTGGCAAAGGTGGTGATGTAATTGTTGAGGTCAGGGCAACGATGAATACCCTGTCTGATTATCGCCATAATATGCGGTTTTTAGCCCTGGATGGTAAGGGTGGTGGTCCGAACAACATGTCTGGTCGACATTCCCCAGACTTGATAATTCCTGTTCCGCCAGGCACGGCTATTTTTGATATTCTGACTGGTGAATTGCTAGGCGATATGACAGAACCAGGTCAGCAATTGATCATTTGCAAGGGTGGACGTGGTGGACGTGGTAATCAACATTTTGCCACAGCCCGTAATCAAGCGCCCCGTACTGGTGAGAAGGGTGAACCGTGTGAAGAGAAGCAGCTAAGGCTTGAATTGAAGCTTATTGCTGATATAGGTATTATTGGCGTGCCGAATGCTGGTAAATCCACCTTGTTGTCAGTATTGACCAACGCAAAGCCGAAAATTGCACCTTATCCATTCACTACCTTAGAGCCTAATTTGGGTGTTGCCCGGGTGGACGAAGAAACCACTGTTGTATTGGCTGATATCCCTGGTTTAATTGAAGGCGCCAGCCAGGGTGCAGGTTTGGGGCATGACTTTTTGCGCCATATCCAACGAACCCGGGTTCTGATCCACTTATTAGATGGTTTATCCAGTGATCCATTGGCCGATTTTAGCCAAATCAATGGAGAACTCTCCCTGTTTGACCCGAATCTTGGAAATAAGCCGCAGATTGTGGCATTGAATAAAATGGATCAACCTGAAGCCGTGGAGCTCTATCCAAAACTTAAGGAAGAGTTGAAAAAGCGGGGATATGATCTTTTACAAGTTTCCGCCATGGCGCGTACAGATATTCGTGATCTGTTATACAAAGCAGTGAATCAATTGGCGAATACACCTGTTCTGGCAGATACTGAAATCCCGCTGCCAGTTTACCGTCCCAAGGACGATCCTAAACAATTTGAAATTACTCGTGAGGGGTCCGATTGGCGTGTTTCAGGTGCTGGAATTGAACGCACTGTCAAGATGACATATTTTGAACATGCGGGATCGTTGCGGCGTTTTCAACGGCTTATGGAAATGTTGGGAATTGAAGCAGCTCTGCGTGAGGCCGGGGTACGGGATGGCGATACCGTTATGATTGGGGATCATGAACTGGAGTGGCAAGACTAAATCTTACCGCAGGCTAAAAATAAAGAGGGGCGCAATCATCTGCGCCCCTCTTTTATGTTTTATCGTCGGTTGCGAAGGAAGGTTGGTATGTCCAGATCTTCCTGGTAAGACGGCTGGGCTTTGAATTCAGGTGGTGTTATGCTAGCCGGTGTTACGGAGGGAGGATTGTTCAGCGTAACCGTTTCGTAGTGGCGCGGTTCTACCGCAGGATTAACAGGCTGTGGACGTTCGGATGACTGTCGTTGCTCGGTTTGTTGGCGTTCGGCCTGTTGGCGTAAAACATTGGAAGCCGGTGCCGGGCGTTCGGGCTGCTGGCGTTGAGTACCTGCTGCCGGGCGTTGTTCCTGGATGTTGATGCGGCGGGTGGAGCGCTCGAAACCGGTTGCGATGACCGTAATACGAATTTGGTCGCCCATATTAGGATCGATAACTGCACCAAAGATCATATTAACATCCGGGTGAGCTGTTTCGCGGATAATGGCAGCTGCCTGATTGACTTCAAACAAGGTCATATTTGGGCCACCTGTGACATTGAACAAAACGCCACGGGCTCCATCAATGGTGATGTCGAGCAATTGACTGGAAATTGCCTGTTCTGCTGCCAGGCGGGCACGATCGTCACCTTCGGCGTGACCCACGGCCATTAATGCAGCGCCACCTTCAGACATGATGGCTTTGACATCTGCAAAGTCAAGGTTGATCAAACCGGGGACTGTAATTAATTCAGAAATACCCTGGATGCCTTGTCGAAGAACATCATCAGCCATGCGAAATGCGTCACTTAAACTGGCTTTCTTATCAACGATCTGTAAAAGACGGTCATTGGGAATGACGATCAGGGTATCAGCATGTTCTTTTAGCATATCCATGCCGGCTTCAGCAGACTGCATACGACGTCCACCTTCAAATGTGAAAGGACGTGTCACAACACCGATTGTAAGTGCCCCGCATTCCTTTGCAATTTGGGCAACGATGGGAGCTGCACCCGTCCCTGTGCCACCTCCCAGACCAGCAGTTACGAAGACCATGTCTGCACCTTTGAGTACAGCATACAGCTCTTCGGCGGTTTCTTCAGCAGATTTACGACCAACTTCAGGGTTGCCGCCTGCGCCCAGTCCTCGAGTTAGTTTGTCACCAATTCGGACTTTTGTAGGGGCTTTGGCTAGCAGCAGAGCCTGAGCATCAGTGTTGATGGCTACAAATTCCACTCCCTGAATGCCTTCAACAATCATACGGTTAACAGCGTTGCAACCAGCCCCACCGACACCAACGACTTTGATGCGGGCGAATGTTTCCACAGGTTTGATTTCCATAGCTTCTCCTAAGATGAGTACCAATTATATATTATAGTATAAAAATAGAAAGGGTTAAATCTGCTCGATCAGACATGTTTTCGAAAAATTAAGGGAGCAGGCGTTTGAGTAAATTTTTTACCGTATTCCAATTTTCGCCATCTCCTTTTTTTGTTTTTGGTCCTTTGGGTGAATTATCCCGAAATGGTGCCGGGAAGGCTTGCAAACCCGATGCCCAGGTAAGCAAACCAACGCTGGTGGAATAAGCCGGGGAACTGAGTTTATCTGCCAGTCCCAAAAGCTTATCCGGTTGAGCTGTGCGAACAGGCATACCAAGTACTTTACTTGCTAGTTGACGGATGCCTGGTAAAAGACTTGTGCCCCCTGTCAGGACCATCCCAGCGGGTAGTAATCCATCGTAGCCAGATCGTTTGATTTCCTGTAGAGCCAGGTCGAACATTTCTTCTACGCGGGCTTCGATGATTAGCGACATGTCGCGCCGGCTCATTCGAATGGGGGTTTCTGCTCCGAATGGTTGAATATTAAAGACCTCATCCATACTAATTTCAGATTGTATGGCGTGTCCGAATTGTTTCTTCACTTCTTCTGCCTGATTGAGTGGCAAGCGTAGACCATGGGCAATATCTTGCGAGATATGGTTGCCGCCTACGGCAAGAACCATTGTGTGCCAAACGTCGCCGTTGACATATATCGCCAGGTCGGTCGTACCACCACCAATGTCGCAAACCACAACTCCCATATTGCGTTCAGTGTCTGTCAGCACTACATCGGCGGAAGCGAGCGGGTTGAGAACAAATTGAGCGACTTGTACGCCAGCTGCACCGACAGCCTGACGAAGATTTTCTGCTGTAGCTGTTGCAGCAGTAATCACATGCGCTTCCACTTCCAGTCTATATCCATGCATACCGATGGGTTGGTGAATGCCATCCTGTCCATCCAAAGAGAAGCCTCGTTGGATAACGTGAATTACCTCGCGACTATTGGGGATTGCGACACCACGGGCAGAGTCCATTGCTCGTTCGATATCGGATTCGTCAACTGTATGGCCGGATACGGCGACTACTCCGCGACTATTAACAGATGCCACATGGTTTCCAGCCAAGCTTACTACCGCAGTTTCAATTTTTACACCTGAGGTTTGTTCGGCCAACAATATGGAACGGGCGATAGCCCGGGAAGCGGTAGTCAGGTCTACGATGACACCTTTACGAATTCCTTCGGATGGTTCTATACCAACGCCCATAATTCGTAATGCGTTATCCTGCTCCACCCGGGCAACGAGAGTGCATATTTTGGTTGTTCCAACGTCAATCCCAACGACGGTATCATCCATTATTATTGCTCCACCCGATAAAATGGAGCGTTTGGATATTCGACGTTGATCAGTACCGGTTTAATGTTTTTCTTGCTAAGATATGTGAGCATACTTTTGTAAACCTCTACTTTGAGGGAATTATCACTCTCGCCATGGGAATAACCAAAAAAGACTTCCCAGCCTTGAGGGTCTTTCCACCCAAGTCCATACTCTGGTCTAAATATTACCTCTGCTCCTTGCGGTAGCATGGGTTGTATTGTTTTGATAGTTGCAAAAATGTCAGCCGGTAAAAATGGTTTCGGACCGGGTTCTGCATCAGTATCTGCGACGGGAGTTGGTGGAGCTCCTGATGCGGTAATGTTTAATATATCGTTAATCTGCCCGCGAGTTGGAAAAGAATAACCTTCTGCATCAACCCATAAGGTTTTGCCATCCTGGATCCAGGCTGCGACTGGAATGCGTTCCTCCAACGAAATTACCACTTTGCCAGGGATTTGTACGTCAACCGTTACGGTTGATACATCTGGAAAGGTGGCTAATATATTTGCCTGGACTTGAGTCGGGTTGACAGTAGCCGCAGGCAGGTTAACTACGCCCATTGCGTTCTCAATTTCCTGGGCACTAATGCGTTGGTTGCCAGAAATTTCGGCAGCACGAATGATAAATGGATCGCTGTTGAGCAGAAAGTACAAATCAAGCACACAAAAGAGGGCAATCAGGAAGGATATCCAACGTGGACCATAATTAATCTTTGGTAGGTTGAATGGACGAATCGCAACTTTAGGTTGTGCTGTATTTCGGGTACGCCCATAAAGTGTGCCCATTGAGGTAGTATTTTGATTCCGCCAGTTGTTGTTGGATACGGCTGGCGGGGGGTTTTTACTGTTGCCAAATAATCCAATTCTGGGCTTAGCGGGTGCAGCCTGAGTAAAAACGGACCTGGGCTTGGCCACGTTTTGGTGGGTTTGTTTTTCTTTTTGCCGCAATTCTTCTTCTTTTCGGCGGCGAACGGCTTCAGCACGGGTAATGGTTGTGCGGTCAGGGCTCATAAATCCCTCCGGAATTGATGAATAGTGCGGTTTCGATCAGATTTGCGTTCCATGGCAAGTTCAATAAGTCGTTCCACCAGGGCGGCATAGGGTAAGCCTGTGGCTTCCCAAAGTTTTGGGTACATACTAATCTTTGTAAAACCAGGGATGGTATTGATCTCATTTACAAAAATTTCATCCGTTTTTGGGTCAAGCAGGAAATCAACACGAGCCATGCCACAGCAGTCAATGGCTTTATAAACATTAACCGCCAATGTTTTAATTTGTTCTGTCTGGTTTTTACTTAAAATAGCAGGGATACATAGTTCGGAAGTATCTAAAATATATTTTGCATCATAAGAATAGAAATCAGCACCTGGAATGATTTCTCCTGGAACCGATGTTTGTGGATTGTCGTTTCCGAGAACAGAAATTTCGATCTCGCGCGGATTGGCTATGCCTCGCTCTATCACGATCCGTCTATCGTATTGGGCAGCTTCCATCAGTCCTTCCGCAATATCAGCTCGGGAACGGCATTTTGTGATTCCTACAGACGAACCCAGGTTGGCTGGTTTGATGAAAAGAGGGTAGTGCCCAATTCCTTCTACTCGTTTGATGACATCGTTCAGATTGTTTTCTATTTCAGAGCGTAGAACAATAATGGCGTCCAGGACTGGAATATTATTTGCAACCATGACTGCTTTGAATACGCCTTTTTCCATGCCGACAGAAGATCCAATAATACCCGCGCCAACATATGCCACGTCCGCCATTTCAAACAAGCCTTGAATGGCACCATCCTCGCCAAAGGTGCCATGGATGACTGGAAAAAATACATCCACAGCGATGATATTTGTGTTTCTTATACTATCTTTCTCATCCTTGTGTATGACATACAAACCTGGTTTTGAAGGATCTGGCAGTAGGCTGACTGAATCCAGATCTTCAAATTTGCCTTGTTCAAAGGCGGAGAGGGCATTTTTACCAGTGAGCCAGGCTCCTGAGTGCGTTATGCCAATCTCGGTAATCTCGTATTGCTCCAGATTCAGCACAGAAAGCACCGAACGCGCAGACATAAGTGAAACTTCATGTTCACCAGACCGGCCTCCAAAAAGGATTGCTATGCTGCGTTTTGCCTGAGTATCTGTCATTCCCATTCACCAATCATTTCAACTTCAAGTTCCAGGTCGATACCAAATTTTTCCTGGACCGTTTTTTGAGCCAATAAGATAAGCGTTTTGATATCCTTTGCGCATGTTTCGCCATTGTTGATAAAGAAGTTACCGTGGATTGTGCTGATTTCAGCACTTCCAACACGGGTTCCTTTCAATCCAGCACTTTCTATGAGGCGGCCAGCAAAATCGCCGGGTGGGTTTTTAAACATGGAACCCATACTTGCCCCGGGTGGTTGACTTTTTTTTCTGCGGATCGAAAATTGTTCGATGGTATTTTTGATTATTCCGATTTCACAATTGATTAGTCGGAACTCTGCTGAGAGGACGATATCTTTTTGTTGGTGGCGCTTAAGAATGCTGCTGCGATAGTCGTAAGCCATTTGATCTGCAGTCACCCATTCCTGCCCGTTTTGGGTCAAGAGCTCTGCACGGAGCAGATTATGGGCTATATCGCCGCCAAAGGCACCTGCGTTGCCATATACGGCACCCCCTACTGTTCCTGGAACAGTGGCAGCCCATTCCAATCCGGATAATCCTTGTGCTGCACACCGGTGAGCAAGATTTGATATTACCACGCCTGACGCTGTCCATACAGATGGTTCGGCTCCAAGTCGAAATTCGGTTTCTTTGGCCTTGTTCAAAATGACCACACCGCGGATGCCTTTATCACCTACCAGTAAATTGGATCCACCACCAATCAATATAAAGGGTAAATCATATTCCCAGCAACTGTGGACTGCATCTTTTAGTTCCTGGCAATTTCTGACTGTAAGTAACACGTCTGCTGGACCTCCGATACGCGCGGATGTGTAAGGAGCCAGGATTGCATGTTCCTGCACCTGATCACCAAAAATATTGCGCAAATTATCGAGACCGACAGACATCACTACCAACCATCCTGTTATTTAATCGTCGTTATTTATTAAGTGCCCAATCAACTTTTTTACTACGTTTCTTGTATCCGCATCAGATTTTTCGTCCCCAAAAGGGCGAAAGATGCGGCGTTTTTCATTTGTTTCTGGTTTAGAACCATCGCCATGACTTATTTTTAGTGATGGTAACGCATTGGTATCTGTTTCGAAGATACGATCTTTATTTTTCATTGGTTAACCTCGCGAAACTTATCCAACGAGTTAAAGTGATTGGATGTGATCCAATACTATTGCACTGACTTGTTCGGCATCTCCGGCTGACATAACGATTAGGACGTCGCCAGCTTTTAGATTAGCGATAAGATAATTGCTAATTTCTATCAGACTGGGTATGAAGTGCGCAGAGCGGTGATGCATGGCTGTCATTACCTGTTCAGCTGAGAAAGCTTGTTTTGGTTCCCGCGCTGCATAAACCTCACTGACGATAACTTCATCCGCTTCACCGAATGAGCCTGCGAACTCATTAAACAGAGTCTGAGTTCTTGAGTAAGTATGCGGCTGCCATACTGCCCAAATTCGTTTTGTTGGGTATAGTGCCCTTGCCGCATCCAGAGTAGCCTTGATTTCGGTTGGATGATGCGCATAGTCGTCTATTATTGAAATTCCGTGCACTTCACCTTTTATCTCAAAGCGACGTCCTGTTCCCTTGAACTCACTAAGTGCCAGGGAGGCATCTTTCAGGTTGTAACCTAATAAACTGGTTATACCTAATGTTGCCAGGGCATTGCGGACATTGTGTAAACCTGGGACATGAAGCTGAACACTGGGACAGTAGTCCACACCCGATTGTAGTCGGGTAAGAACATTAAAACTAAAACCACCAGTATTGTTTGTCATTACATTTTGAGCAAAAATCCATTCACCAACAGCTGTTTTTGGATTTTCTTCAATTCGATATGAAATGATACGCTTGCCCATGTGCCGGGCTTCGGCTGCTAATCCAGTCGCTCCCATATCTTCACCGCTGATGATTAGCGCTCCGTTTTCAGGTATTAATTTGAAAAATTGTCGGAATGCGTCAAAGAAATCTGCTGAAGTAGGGTAAATATCAGGATGATCATGCTCAATATTCGTGACTACAGCATATCGGGGTTTTAATCCCAAAAACATACGGTCGTATTCATCGGCTTCGATTACAAAAGCTTTGCCTTTGCCTGCCCGGGCATTGACACCGAAATTTTTTGATACCCCTCCGATGATGAAAGATGGATCAGCGCCAAGCTTGTAGAGGGTCCATGCGATCATAGCGGTGGTTGTGGTTTTTCCATGTGTTCCGGCAATGGCAATCCCGTCTTTTTCGGGGGGAGCCATTAATTGGCCGAGAAAATCTGCTCTTTTATAAACTGGTATTCCAGCTGCCTGGGCTGCAATAACTTCTGGATTGTCATCTGGAATAGCCGAAGAGCGCACAACCCAGTCTGCACCAATTATGTTTTCGGCAGCATGACCTGATGCAATTTTTATGCCTATCTGTTGTAAATTAACAGCCAGGGGTGAAAGCGTGCGATCAGACCCACTGACCTGGTAGCCCTGCTCTAGCAGGAACCTGGCAATGGCAGATAATCCGCTGCCTCCAATCCCGACAAAATGAACATGAGTCATTAGATAAATACCACCAGTACGAAGATAAAGCACATTATTACCGCAAAGTAAATTGTAGGTTCACCTAATAAACGGGGAGCCAGAATTGGTAATAATTGAGCAGCTGCATCCCCCATTGGAGTTCCGGCAACCGGGGGAGTGATGAGTTCGCTGAAAGGGTAATTGGCTTCTGCCAGATAAAACCAGACAGTTCCGAACACAAGAAAACCATTTAATGCACCCAGGACAAACCCTAACAGGCTATCCTGAAGTTTTTCGCGATTTGCCTTGGCAGCAAAGCGTGGTAATCCAACTGTTTGGTATCCAAAAAAAACGAGCGTTATAACGATGGTGATTCGTATCCAAAATAGAGGAGTTTCGGTGATCGGCAATGCTTTTATCACGGGTACATAGCGCATGAGCAGGCTGTTAAAAGCCAGAGCCAGAATCAGACTGAATGAAACCAGCAATTCTTTTGCCCATCCACGCATCATGCCTATCAGGCCAAAAAGAACCACCAGTAACCAGAATGCAAAATTTAGACTGATCATGCTAATCTCCAGCCAATTTGAACAATTGAGCCGCAATTTTCCTGGATGCATCTTCTGAGCGCAGACCAAGCATGGCTGCCCGCATAGCTTCCAACTTTTCTGGATTTTCCAATAATTTTTCAATGGTCATATAAAGGCCGCTTTTCAGTTTTGAATCTTCAATCATCACGGCAGCACCATGCTTCGTCAGGGATTCTGCATTGACTTTCTGGTAGCGCCAGGCGTGTGGATAGGGTACTAGAATGGCGGGAAGTCCGAAATGTGGAAATTCACCCAGAATTGAGGCTCCTGCGCGGGAAACCACCAGGTCTGCCGCGGTCAGAGCTGCACCCATTTCTTCGTGCAAGTACTGATACGCATGGTAATGCTCAGCCAGGTTTTTTTCCAGAGTTTTCTGGTATGACTGGACTTCGGGCCAATCCAGGTCGCCGCTGATGTGGATTACGTCAGTATGTGCCAGCAGGTTGGACAAATGAACCAATAAGGCTTCGTTGAGCGAGTGAGCGCCTTTGCTGCCACCGAAGACTAATATTATCGGGCGCCCTTCCTGAATACCGAATTGTTTGCGTGCAGTGTTTTTATCCCATTGACCCAGTTCGTCCCGAATGGGATAACCAGTGACAATAATGTTAGCTTTGGATGAGAAATACTGTTTTGATTCTTCGGATGTTACGGTAATACAACGGGCAAAATATGCCAATACTTTTAGCGCCAGGCCAGGTTCAATATCGGGTACATAGAGTAATGTCGGAATTTTTCGACCAGCCAATGCTACAGGTACAGCAACAAAGCCACCAGTGAAGAAGAGCACATCTGGTTTGAATTCCTTTAAAATGACAGTGGCGATTTTTACGCCGCGCAGGATGGCAGCCAGATTCCCTGGTAAGCGACGAACAGCCACACCATGCAAACCAGCTGCTGGAATAGTTTTAAACGGAATACCGGCTCGTTCAACGAGCCTGGCTTCCATGCCACCTTCTCCGCCAACCCAGAGTGTCTCTACATCAGGATTGGTAGTTTTTAGGGCATTATGGACGGCTAATGCGGGATATACTCCGCCGCCGGTTCCGCCCGCGCATATCAATGCTCGCAACTGAATTACTCCATTCTTCAAATTCGGTTTTTGTCTCAGATTGACGTGACACACTCATTAATATTCCTATGGCAATGAATGATGACACAAGACTCGAACCGCCGTAACTGATGAAGGGTAGGGCATTCCCAGCAAAGGGTGCCAGCCCTACCATAACCAAAATATTGATCACCGCTTCTATACCAATCCAAAAGGTAAGTCCTGCTGCAATCAGGCTTCCAAGCATATCTGGTGCTTTGTATGCGATACGAAGACCACGCCAGACCAAAGCGACATAAAGTAAAACGGTTCCAGCAGCACCGAATAGGCCGAGTTCTTCAGCGATCACAGCGAAAATACTGTCAGTGGGTGCGAATGGTAAGCCAATTAATTTTGTAGTTGCTCGCCCAATGCCTACTCCAAACAAACCGCCATTGACGATCGCTTTAAATGAATAACTTATGTGATAGCCTGCTTTTGTAAGATCTTGAAGCCCAAGTAAAAATTGCTCCATCCGGGATTGACCAGAGGATGTTACCTTGACCACAAACACAACCACCAGGACTACCATCACGGCAACGAATAGAATTTGTTTTAATTCACCACCGCCCAGGAAAAAGAGTAAACCTCCCAGTAGTAATACTGTAAAGGCAGCTGAGTTGTCTGGTTGTAGAAAAATCAAGGCACAAATAAAACCAATAATGACACCCAGTGGAATCAATCCCCAGGAAACGTCATGCAATTGTTCTCGTTTTGAGTCCATCCATACTGATAAATAAATAATGGTGATGACTTTTGCAAACTCGGATGGTTGCATTGATCCTTTGGATAGGGCGCGTCCGGTTTCATGGCTGAAGAGCACAACGCTTAGCAAGCCAATCGTGATGAACATAATTGGTAGAGCGAGTTTGCGTAAATGTTGATAGTCAATAAATGATAAGGCAGTGGCAAGCGTTATTCCCAGTGCCATCCATATGAGCTGGCGGTTGAATTGATACATGGAATCACCCTTCCAATAAAAAGAATAATCCCAGGAGGCCGAGTAAACCATTAACATACCGAATACGACAAATATGATCATGATCACAAGAAGTATAAAATCAACAGAGCCATCAAACCTGAAGAAAGGCGTTTTGCGTGCCGCAGGCGCTAAAGGCAAAGGATTTGGGGCTACTGTTGTGTCTCTCAAAATTCTAGTACCCATTGTTTAAACTTTTCTCCGCGTTCTTCAAAGTCTTTAAATTCGTCGTAACTGGTTCCACCTGGGGAAAATAAAATGGAAATTCCTGGTTTTACAAGGTGTGAAGCAGCAATGACTGCGTCTTTACATTTCTCGACCCGGGTGATACTGAAAGGCAAAGTGCCTTGTTGAGCAGTGTGCTCCAACGCTGCTTGAATAATTTCTCCGGCTTCACCAAAAATCACTACATGATCCACTCGTTTGTGGATTAGCCGGGCAAGATCTTCCCAGGGAAGATCTTTATCCCGCCCACCGAGTAGAAGGATAATGGGTGTGTTAAACGCGCGGATCGCGGCTATTGTTCGTTCTGGTGCAGTTGCAATTGAGTCGTTGTACCAGTTCGACTCTTGCCATGTGCGAATTAATTCGAGGCGGTGTGGAACACCGTGAAACCCGCTTATTCCTTTTCGCATGGCATCAGGACCAAACCCTGCCGCATGTGCAATGGTGCAGGCAGCAAGTGCATTTAGGCGGTTGTGTTCTCCACGCAGTTCTATGACATCTTCTACAGCCAGACGGGTGATTTTGCCAGACTGACGGAGGTAAAATTTATTATCTTCAATGTATGTTCCATCCTGCTCTGGTTTTAGCGGGCTGGAACCGAAGGATAACAGTTGGCTGTTCAGGCTGTTTGATAAATTCCAGGCAGCCGGGTCATCCCTCCCAAGGATGGTGCAATCGGATGGGGTCTGGTTTATGATGACCTTTGCCTTGGCAGCAATATAGCTTTCCATTGTTCCGTGGCGATCCAGATGATTAGGCGTAATATTTAAGATGGTGGCAATATTTGGCGAACTTGTCATCAATTCGGATTGAAAGCTGGAAATTTCCAGGATGGCCAAGTCGGTGGGTTTCATCTCATCCACATAATTCAATAAGGGGTCACCAATGTTTCCGCCGATCCAGATGCGTGTGTAGGTTTTGCCGTTATCCGCATTTGCAATACGTCCAACCAGGGTGGTGGTGGTGGTTTTTCCAGCGGAACCAGTAATACCGACAGTTTTACAAGGAACTTCTTCCATGAAAATCTGGGTATCATTTGAAACACGGATATTTTCTTTCATGGCCATTACTATAATTGGATTGGTGAGAGGTACTCCACCAGAGACACATACAAGGTCGGGGCGTGGATCGAGAATATCGGCTGAATGCCCGCCCAAAGCCCAAATGATGTCATACCCGGCCAAACTTTCCATTTCAGTGATGAGCTGATCTGGTGTTCGACGATCATTCAAAATGACTATAGCCTTATGATGCGCAAGATAACGAGCCAGCGCTAGACCCTGCCGCGCTGCTCCGATAATGATTACTCGTTTTCCTTGCCATTTGTTTCGCGTCATTTTTTTCCTAGAATATTCATGGCCAAACCAACAGCAATCAAGGCTCCCAACAGGCTGATCAGCCAGAAACGTTGGACAATTTGAGTTTCACTCCATCCAAGTAGTTCAAAGTGTAAGTGAATGGGAGCCATTTTAAAAAACCGGCGCCCCTTGGTAAGTTTGAAGTAAAGTACCTGAATTACAACACTCAGAGTTTCGCTGACTGGTATGATCGTGATAAGTGGTAAGACGGCCCATTGTCCGGTCATTAAGGCAACTACAGCAACGGTAGCACCGAGTGCCAGGGAACCAGTATCACCCATAAACAATTGAGCAGGGTGAACATTGAACCATAAGAACCCGAAGAGTGCTCCAACCAGTGTGAAAGAAAACTGGGCCAGGAAAGTTTGACCCTGGATGAGTGCTATGGCGCCGTAGGCTGAGAAAATTGTGACTGAGATCAACCCAGCCATTCCATCAAGTCCATCGGTGAAGTTTATGGCATTGGATTCAGCGACAATGATAAATGCTGCCACTGGTACATACCACCAACCTAAATCGATGAATGCTTCGATGCCGGGGATGTATAGATTGGGGGCACGTAGGACAAATTTTAATGCCCAGGCGATTGTGGCAGCAATCAACCACTGTAGAAGGAATTTGGTTCGGGCACGCATTCCATCGCCTTTGCGCTTTCCGTGAATGCCTTCCCAGTCATCAATTGCGCCAAGAATACCGAATGCAACCATCGTCACGAGCGGAACAAACACAGATTTACCACTCAATTTGAAACCGATGAGCGCGGCAGCATTCATTAGAATAGTAAGCAGTAATACTGGCAGGATAATCATCACACCACCCATGGTGGGGGTGCCCATTTTGATCATATGTTTACCAGGTTCTTCTACTCGGATTTGTTTACCAATTTTAAAGTGCCGAAGAATCCGCAGCAGAGGGCCACCCCATATAACGGTAAGCATGAAACTTAATCCGGTCAAACTCACCGCAAGGGTAGTGTAATTCATTCAGAAATCTCCAGCGCAGAAACTATGCGTTCCATGTGCAGTCCGTGGGATCCTTTAATAAGAACTGTGTCGCGAGAGGTAAGGTTTTGTTTCAGCCATTTGACTATCAGCTCATGCTCTTCATATTCCAGCACCATAGTCTGTTGCATGCCCGATTTGAGTGCGGCTTTGGCTATTAAATGAGCACGTGTACCTAAAGTTATGAGCATATCTGCTACCTGTGCAGCTCGAATGCCAACTTTTTCATGTCCTTCATGTTCGTATTGTCCCAGTTCCAGCATATCTCCCAAAACCGCAATTTTGTGCCCCTGTAAATCTGCCAGCAGGTTTAGTGCCGCAAGGGTAGATTCTGGAGATGCATTGTAAGTATCGTCAATGATCAGGGCGCCGCTTTCTGTACGTACTGCGGAGAGTCGTAATTGGGACTGACTTTCTTGTAAACCATGTACAATTTCATCCCAGGTTAATCCTTCCACCAGGCCTACAGCAGCGGCTCGCAGGACCGTTTCCACCGAATGACGCCCGATCATAGGTATGCGAAGATGTAATGTCTCGTTTTTGTAATGCAAGCGTAGTCTTATGCCTTCCAAACCATCACTATCGACATTGTCTGCCCACAGATCCGCCTCAGGAGTTGTCCCATAATAAAAGACTTGGGCTTTTGTCCTGGATTTCATGGGACGGATAAATGGGTCGTCAAAATTCAGAATAGCGATCCCTTCGGGTGCGGAGGGGAGAGCCTCCACAAGTTCTGCTTTGCCCGCTGCAATGATTTCCTGCGAACCAGCTCGCTCTGCGTGTACTGTTCCGACGTTCGTTAAAACGCCAACATGGGGAAGGGCGATGTCGCACAATAGTTTGATCTCGCCTGGAACATAGAATCCCATTTCTAGAACAGCTCGCTGGTGACCGCTGGTTAATTTAAGAATATTCAGTGGTAGCCCGATCTCATTATTCAGGTTAGCCGCGCTTTTTAGAGTAATATAGCGCTGACTGAGTACTTGTGCGATTGCTTCTTTTGTTGTAGATTTTCCGACACTGCCAGTAATTCCAATTACGCGCAGGTTTAATTTTCGACGCCAAAAAGATGCAATTTTTTGTAATGCCGTTACACTATTTTCTACTAGAAAACAAACTGGAATGCCCGGTTGGATTTTTTCGAGCTGTGTTAAGCCAATAGATTCTAAACCAGCGCGTAAATCGATCAATATATATGGAGAAGTATCGGTTACAGATTCCGTTTCATCGAGTTCATGTTCGATCAAAGCAGCTACTGCTCCACGTAGAAAGGCTTGAAATGCATAGGCATGCCCATCAACATTCTCTCCGGGGATGGCAATAAATAATGCCCCAGGGATGACCTGGCGAGAATCAATTGCCGCTTCTGTTATGACAATGTTTGCCATTTCAGAGCGGTAATTGGTCAGGGCTTCAATCAAATCTATAAAAGTTAACACTTTCGGCTCACTGTCCTGCTAGCAATTGTTTGCGAATTTCATCGGGGGGAATATCCATTAGTACTACCAGCTTGTCTACGACATCATGGAAAACGGGCGATGCCACGTAAGATGCCCATTCTGATGTTTTAGGGCGTTCCAACCAGATATAAACCATAAACTTGGGATCATCCACCGGTCCCCACCCAATGAATGAAGCATTGGTGAGATTGGGGTCATACAGGCCGTTTGGACCTGGTATGGAAGCTGTTCCGGTTTTTCCAGCCAGCAGGTAACCGTCTACATTACCTACAGAATCGCCCGCTTGCATGGCAGTTGCCAGCATCTTACTAACAGTGTGTGCGGTTTGAGCCGAGATGGGTGTTCCCAGAGTTTGGACTGGGGTGTTTTTTTGATTGCCATTACTGACCATCGCATAAACCAGATGCGGGTAAACCATCTTGCCATCGTTGGCAATAGCAGATGCTGCTGCCATCATTTGAATGGGGCTGACTGCAACACCTTGTCCAAAGGAATTTGTACCAAGGTCTACTTTATACCAATCTTCATCGTTTGGGTTTTTTAAACGGCCATTTGCTTCATACGAAATATCAATACCTGTTGGATGCCCAATCCCAAAGCGTTGGATATATGTATAAAAGGTTTTTTCACCCATCAGGTCTGCCAGGCGCGCCATGCAAACATTCAACGAATGCTGCAGGCAGCCAACCATATCCTGTACACCCCAGGCACCCTGGTCCCAGTTGAAAATATTAACACCACCGATGGTGTAAAATCCGGTGTCCAAATAAGTTGTTTGTGGGGACACAAGCCCTGAGTCAATGGCTGCTGCCATTGTCAATATTTTGAAAACCGAACCCGGTTCGTATTGCATTGATACTGCGCGGTTAAATTGGCTTGCATCGGGGTAAATACTGGCAAAATTGGAGTAGTTATTAAGGTCCATTTGTGGCGAGGAGGCCATCGCCAGAATACCACCGGTGCGTGGGTCCATGATTATGATGGTCCCAGCTTCAGATCCGGTTGTTTCAATTCCCTTCTTGAGTTCTGTTTCCACCATCGATTGGATATCCCGATCGATGGTAAGAATCAAATCGGTTCCAGCTGGGGCTTTGGGTAATTCACCAGCCATATTTGGATCAAGAGGAACATCAACGATTTTTGGCATGCCAGCCAATAGATTGTCATATTTCTGTTCAACGCCATAGTGGCCAGTATTGTCCTGATTGACAAAGCCTAAAATATTGGATGCCAGGGTTTTATCAGGATAAGAGCGCATCAGGTGAGCCCTAAACTCCAAACCTGAAAGGCTCGCATCACCTGTTTTTGAGTATTCTTTATATAATTTACTTTTACGTTCTTGAAGTTTTAAGGCTTGGTCCGATGGTACATAATCAGCCAGTTTCAGGTAAACCTGTGCGGCAGGTTGGCTATTGATCAAGGTCAGTGTTTTTTGATAATCCAATCCCATTACTTCACTCAGTGCTGAAGTAATGGTTTCTTTGTTATCTACATCGGGTAAATTTAGTCCAATTTCATACACAGTTTCATTACCGGCCAGCATTAACCCATGCCGGTCGAAAATTTTCCCGCGCTCCGGGTATAGTGTTTTTTGTTCCCACTTACCGCTTGCAATTTTTGGCAGAAATACATCTGTCATTGCCTGGATGCGCAGCATTTGAATAATAATGAGACTCGAGCCGATTAAAAATAATATAACAATAACTGTGGCCCGGTTTTGAAATTGTTTTTTCATGTTGATTTATTGACCTTGAGCTAACGGTAAGGATGCGGCCTCAATTTGCCGCGTAAGCCAGCTGAAAAGAGATTCTGTGTAATCAGGAGAAACGGAAATATCTTCACTCTGAACGATAGGGGCAGAAAGATCAATTCCTTGTGGGGGAAAGTAACCGGGAACAGTCATGTAGTATAGATCAGTGATTTTGAGTGGTTCGTAACCAGATTCAATGGCGCGGGATTTTAGAGATTCACTGGATAACAGTAATGCAATTTTAGTTTGTAAATCTGCATTGGTCCTTTGATTCGTTGTGATCTCTTCTTGCATAAATTGAATTTCTCTACCAGCAATGGCAGCGCGTGACGTGATATTGAGATATAAGCCGGCAACGATACTTACGAGGATCATTGTTGCCAGAAAAGCAGTGATCCATTGCTTCTGAAAACGCAAGGGGACATCCTGATAAAGTCGAAGCGTACCAACTGCATCCGCAACGGCTTTATATGTTTTCGAGCTTGCCTTTTGGGTACGGGCAGGGCGTGCATCCGGTGTGAGGAGTTTCGTTAGTATGGTCATAGTTTTTCTGCAATCCGTAATTTGGCGCTTCTGGCGCGAGAGTTTGATTGTTTCTCGATATCATCAGCCTCAATTGGCTTTCGATTTATTTCTTTTAAACTGGCCTTGTGCTGACAGGTACAAATAGGTTGTCGGGGTGGACAAATACAATCGACGCTTTCGTGTCGGTAATACTCTTTTACCAGGCGGTCTTCTAAAGAGTGAAAAGATATGATTGCCAATCTGCCGCCGGGTTTTAGTAACGCTACTGCCATTGGAATTACGGTTTCAATTGATTCCAACTCGTTGTTGACGGCTATCCGTAATGCCTGAAAGGTTCTTGTGGCTGGGTGAATGCGCTCTTTCTTACCAAAATTTTTAAGGATCAAGTCGGCTAATTCTCCGGTAGTTTGGATGGGTCGACTGTTGATAATTGCGCGTGCAATTTTTCGCGAATTACGCTCTTCTCCGTATCGGAAAATAATATCGGCGAGCTCTTCTTCCTGAAGTGTATTTACCAGGTCGGCTGCTGATTGTGTTGCAAGCGGACTAAAGCGCATATCCAGTGGACCGTCACGCAAGAACGAGAAGCCTCTTTCCGGAGTGTCCAACTGCATGGATGAGACTCCAAAATCTAGCAGGATACCATCTACTGCAGCCCATCCCAGTTCTCTGGCTTCTGTTTGCATGGTTGTGTAAGAAGCCTGTACTATGTGGGCTCTGTTTCCGTAAATTTCCAATTTGGTACGGGCAATTTCCAGGGCTTGTGGATCAAGATCCAAGCCCAGCAACTCACCTTTCGGCCCGCATTCATCCAGTAATACGGATGAATGACCACCTGCACCGAGCGTGCCGTCTATATAGAGACCAGGCGACTTGGGCTGCAATGCGGTTATAATTGTTTGTAAAAGAACTGGTTGGTGAGGAACCAGGTTCATGATAAATTATTTGTGGAAAGGTCGAGCATGGCGAAACGCTGAGCATTAGCTTCCGTATCCAGAAGGTTTTCCGCCTGCAATGCCCATTCGTCTGGTGTCCATATCTCGAAATATTCGCCCTGGCCTACCAAGGTAGCCTCGTTACCAAGTGCCAGAAATTGACGAGATTTTTGAGGCATAAGAATGCGTCCGGCTTTGTCAACTTCAACCTGGTATGCGGAGGATAGAAACATTCGTCGGAGCAAGCGAGTAGAAGGGTCAGTGATGTTCATGGCATTCAGGCGATCGTATACTGCCTTAAAATAGCCTGCATTCATGACCATCAAATTTTTATCGAAACCCTGAGAGATGTAGGCCCCTTCTCCCAACGCATTACGGAACGCTGATGGAATTGTCAGGCGTCCTTTATCGTCAAGAGAATGTTGATACTGGCCAAGGAACATATGTTCTAACTCTCCTTTAATATACGAAACGCCGGCCATCTGGCCCGGCGCTCCACTTCGTCCCACTTTGTCCCACTTACAGGCTTATTCTACACCTTAAAAAGGTAGAATTCAAGTAGGACTTAAAGCCTATTCAGATGCTTTTTCATTTGCATTATTGAAAGGTGCAACCAGAAGAGGGTTTTTGTAGGCATCACTCCTAAATAAAATAAGTAATTTTTATCCTGATCCCCCATCTGAAAGTGATTTTATGAATATAACCCTATTGGAATCGAATAATTGGAAAGATTATGAGTTGTTGGACAGTGGTGATGGATTAAAGCTTGAACGCTTTGGTCAGTACCGTTTTTCCCGTCCGGAAGTTCAAGCAATTTGGAAGCGCGCTCGTCCTGATGCCGCCTGGCAGGATGTCCATGGTGTTTTTCAACCTACCAGTGAAGAAAGTGGGGGGCATTGGGCATTAAAAAAACAGGTGGATGAAAAATGGGTAATGTCCTATGCTGGGATAAAGTTTTGGGCTATGACTACTCCTGGACGGCACCTGGGAGTTTTTCCTGAGGTGGCTGCGCATTGGGATTGGTATTCGGCTTTAATTGAAAAAGCAAGCAGGCCGGTAAAAGTGCTTAACCTTTTTGGCTATACGGGTTTGGCTTCATTAATGGCGGCAAATGCAGGGGCGCAAGTGACTCATTTGGATGCTTCGAAGAAATCAGTAACATGGGCACGTGATAATCAGATGCTTTCAGGACTGGAGCATAGACCCATCCGTTGGATGGTAGACGATGCCTTGGGTTTTGTGGAAAGGGAGGGTCGTAGAGGGGTTAAATATGATGGCATTATTCTTGATCCCCCCAAATTCGGTCGGGGTCCAAAAGGAGAGATTTGGGAAGTCTACCAGTCTTTGCCAGCACTATTGGATGGGTGTCGGGCTATATTGAGTGAAAACCCACTTTTTATTGCCCTGACAGCTTATGCAGTTAAAGCTTCAGGGGTTCATTTCCATCAGACTTTGGAGGAAATGATGCACCCGTTTAAAGGTAAAACTGATGCGGGCGAATTGGTTACGCGCGAAACAAGCGCAGGGCGCTTATTGTCACATGCGGTGTATGCTCGCTGGCAGGCCGATTGACCTATCTTGTTGTTTGATTTAAATATTTTAGTTCATAGCATTTAATTCATCCATTTACGAGGTTTGCATGACGTTACATGATGAGATATTTGAGCAACCCCAACGTTTGGGGGATTTGTTGAATTCGCAGCGTGACACAGTGCTAAAAATTGCTGAAAAAATCCGCTCAAGTGGATCCAAATATGTTTTTTTGGCAGCCCGGGGTACGTCGGATAATGCGGGCCGATATGCAAATTATCTTTGGGGGGCACATAATCATCTGCCACTTGCCCTGGCAACGCCTTCATTATTTACTTATTATGGTGAGCCACCTTGCCTTAATGGAGCGCTTGTTGTTGGAGTTTCGCAATCCGGACAATCACCAGATATCGTCAGTGTATTAACCGAGGGCCGTAAACAAGGATGCCTGACCTTGGCAGTTACAAACGATCCTGATTCACCATTAGCCGAGGCAGCTGAGATGGTGCTTGACATTCAGGCTGGCGCGGAAAAAGCTGTGGCGGCTACAAAGACATACACCTCGGAGTTGATGGCACTTGCGATGGTTTCCACTGCTTTGCGGGGTGAGGCTTCTGATTGGAAAGATTTGGAAAAAATACCTGGTTGGATTAATGAAGTTTTACAACAGGATGCAGTCATCGCACGGATGGCGGAGCGTTTTCGATATATGCAACAATGTGTTGTCTTGGGACGCGGTTACAACTACGCAACTGCGTTTGAGTGGGCTTTGAAGTTAAAAGAATTGACATATGTGGTTGCCGAGGCGTACTCTTCAGCAGACTTTCAACACGGTCCAATTGCTATGGTTGAAGGAGGTTTTCCGGTTTTGGCTGTTGCGCCTAGCGGCAAGGTGTTTGATACACTGTTGGAAATGCTAACAAAATTAAGAAATAAACAAAAAGCCGAGTTGGTTGTAATTTCGGATAATGAATACGCCCTAACAATGGCTCAATCGGCAGTAAGGCTCCCCCTTGGTATTCCAGAATGGCTTTCGCCATTGGTGACGATTGTTGCAGCTCAGTTGTTTGCCTGTCACCTAACCCTTGTTAAGGGATATAGTACGGATGCACCACGGACCATATCCAAGATAACTGAAACGCATTAAGAAATTGGATGTGAAGAAAAAAAACCAGAACCTGAAGAAGGTCCCGGTTTTGTATTATTCCAAAGAACATTTATAAACTGGCAAAACTGATCAGTTCTATTCCGAGTCTTTCAACTTCTTTTCGAAGAATTGGATCAGTTAAGATTTCCAATTCTGTCTGTCTTTGATATGAGTAACTTGACTCGAAGGCAAATGATTCGTTTACATAACCCGGATGACACATGATTTCGAAACAACCATTTGGGAAAAACAATCTCAATAGGTGCAGGAACTCTGCTCTGGTTGCCTGATTATCATAGAAGGATGCAAAGAAGGCATCTGGACTGCGGGGTTGGAATTTTTCCAAAATTCTGGGTCCCTCTTCAACGATGGCTTCCAAAAACTCTTCTGGAATCCCGGATGTGTATGGGTCATGTCCATGGGCAAGGGGTAGGCGTATTGGCAGATTGTATTCCTTTGCCAATTCCAACATTGTCTTTATCAATCCCGGGGTGAAGTAGGAAGAATGGTGGTGTGAATCAATATGGGTTGGTTTTTTGCTTGTAGTAAAAATAAAGGCATCTATTTGTGCTCGCCATTCAGCTTTTACTGCACCGAGATCCAGCCTGTTTGCTTTTTGAATAAGTTTTTCCAGTCTTAAAAAACTGCCGTCTGGGTAAATAAGCTCGGAGACTTTTTCAGCTGCCAGTAGCGGTTTGCCTGAAGTCAAAACCAAGTGAACACCTAATCCCAAATTGGGAGTTTGTTCTAATGCAACATGAATATCTTCTACTGCATTTGGCATATTCATCATGCAGGTGGTGGATGTTACGAGCCCGTTTAAATGCGCGTAGCGGATACCACGGGAAATATCAGAAGTGCGGCCATAGTCATCCGCATTTATGATCAAACGAGTGGTCATTATAGGTCTCCATAAAGTGCACTGTATCAAAGTTAGTAGGTGATGGTTGATCGGTGGGTGGGGGTTTAAAAAAGATAAATTTATTAGTGCGTTTTGCTACAATGTCCAATCCGATTTTTTCGTCTACAGAAATGGCAGCGCTCATAAATTATACTCGCGGTCACAAACCGCGCTTTCCTCTGTGTGGGAAAAGGGTGCAATTTATGACCTCGGTGGGTACATTTGTACTGGTCTACTTCCAGAACTGCGGTAGGTTTTCTCTATGAGTTTCCAGTAGATCGTCGAGTACTGCTTGGACTTTATCTGCTTTTGGTCCAAGTGGGTGAGTCAGGATCGCCTGATAAGCTGCATCCCGATCACCATGTACAGCCGCTTCCATAGTCAAAATTTCATACGACTTTATCTGTGCTATCAGGCCAAAACATGATAAGGGAAGTGGCTCTGCGTGTTTTGGTTTAATGCCACTTCTATTTACGGTTGATGGCATTTCAAGTACCCAGTCCGCAGGCCATTCTTTTACAGCGCCATCATTTTTAATATTTACGACATGCGTTTCACCCAGATCATTATAGTGCGCATTGAGTAGTTGTGTTGCGACCGTGGAGTAGTAGGCTCCTCCGCGCTCCATCAATTTGACGGGTGGTTCTTTTAAATTTAGGTCCGCATATTCACTCAGCAACACTTTTTCAATACCAATCACTTCTTCAGCACGCGATGGTGGCCAATTCTCCTGAGATTTTAGTTTCCGGTCAGTGTGATAAAAATATTGAAGGTAATAATTTGGGATCATCTGCAAAACCTCAATTGTGCGAGGTTCCCATTCCGGATGTTCTTCAGATTTAAGTTCCTTAACGAACTTGCTGATAACCTGTGGCCAGACATCCTCACCGTCAACGGTCAAACCGCGGTGCCAGGAAAGATGATTTAACCCCAAGGTGTTAAGTTCAGTCTGAGCTGGATCAATTTTTTTGCCCAGGCCCTTTTCCAGACTTTCTATAAGCATCATTTTGGCTGTGAAGGGTACATTACAGACACCTACTGCTGGTATTGCCGGTGCATACTGGCTAAGGGCCTGGGTAATCAACCCGGCTGGATTGGTAAAATTAACCAGCAATGCATCTGATGTGGATAATTCTTGCATATCTTTTGCAATTTTTAGAATTATCGGGATGGTCCGCAAGGCTTTTCCCATTCCGCCCACACCAGTAGTTTCCTGTCCAATCAGCCCATGCCTCAGACCGAGATATTCATCTCGCCGCCGGGCTTCCATATGGCCAACACGTAATTGAGTAGTGACATAATTTGCATCTTTTACTGATTCACGCTGGTTAGTTGTCAGTATTACTTTGAAAGGCGAACCTTTGAATTCCACCATACGTTGTGCAAAGCCGCCAACAATTTTTAACCGTTCTTCATCAATATCCATCAACCATAATTCATCTATGGGAAATTGTTTTAGTCGCGATAAAAATCCATTTACGAGCTCAGGTGTGTAGGTTGAACCACCGCCAATGACTGCAACTTTTAACATTTATTTGCTCTGGTTTTTCATTATTTTAATTTACTTTTCAATGCGAGATACGATTTTTTGGAAGTTGATCGATCCAATAACTCGACAAGTACCCGCTCCATCGACGCTGACTTTATTATCGAACTCTCGTGGAATGGCATGTATTGCCAGCCTAACAGGAGGACGTCAGAGCGTATGCAAAAAAGATAAGGAAAATGAAAGCCATGGTAATCACTTTCTTCTCTTTCAACCTGGTAGTTACCAGAAGCATAATCTACCGTGTTTTCCGTTTTGACCAGTAAAGTTGCATTTCTTATCGTTGAATCCAGTAAAAGAAAGAAGAATATTATTTAATTTGAATAAAACTTTTTTCAAAAGCTTGTACTGCTTCAGGGTCAAACTGTTTTCCCGATTGAGAACAGATAAAATCCCAGGCTTCTGATTGGCTGATTCCTTTTCGATATGGACGGTCTGATGTCAGCGCATCCCATACATCAACAACAGCAAAAAGCCGGGCAGATAGTGGGATTTCTTCTCCTTTTAGCCCACGCGGATACCCTGTTCCATCCCATTTTTCATGGTGACAGTATGGAATTTCCAAAGCGTTGTGCAAATATTCAATTGTTGAGAGCCATTGAAAAGCATAGATCGGATGAAGACGCATCACGATCCATTCATCCTCACTTAATGGTCCCGGCTTTAGTAGGATCGAATCGGGGATGCCCAGTTTGCCCACATCGTGTAGTAACGCCCCTCGCTTTATTTGCACCAGGGTGTCTTCTTCCATTCCTGCATTACGGGCAAGCTGTTGGGTCATTTCACTGACGCGCTGGGTGTGACCCTCAGTTTCCTTATCACGTAAATCCAATGCTCGTGACCAGCCTTCGATTGTTTTATCGTAAGCAACAACTACATCCCTGTGAAGTTTTTCCATTTCATAGCGTTGTTCTGTTAAAATTCTATAGCGGTTCAGACGAGTCATATTTTGGATACGAACTTGCAGTTCGAAAATGTCATAGGGCTTTGTGATGAAATCGTCCGCACCCGCTTGAAGACCTGCCATACGCGACTCTCGATCGTCCAGGGCTGTTACCAGCAATATGGGTACTTCTGCCAGAGCTGGCATGGATCTAATTTTCCGACAGGTTTCAAACCCATTCATTCCTGGCATCATTACATCCAGTAAAATAATATCCGGCTGAATTTCTGAGGCGATTATGATGCCATCTTCCCCATTCTCCGCAAAAAACATTTCGTAACTATCTGAAGAGAGCAGGGCGTCAATTGTTATCCTTGCAATCGATTCGTCGTCTACGACCAAAATTCGAGGTTGGGTTGACATTCTGCGTCTCCAAAAATTTTTAGCATAAAAAAAATTACACTTGAGTTTATTTGCTGATGATTTCCCGGTTTTTGTAACTCAAAACAATAACTCACCCACCAAGGGTATGACCCAAGAAATCAGTTTCTTAATAATAAACAATTATAACGTTTTTGCCAGTATGATTGCATGGAATATTTATATATTAATCCTGAATTATGTAGTTGTCTATAGTGTGTAAAAAGTATGTAGAAAGAAAAATTGTGAAGAGAACCTATTCTTCTGGATAGATGCGACTGTTATGATGTTGAATGCTAGAATGTTTGATCGTTTTTATTATTATGAATAAATGCAGAGTAAAATAAGCCGTCTATATACTTGGATATGATAAGGGTGAATAGTGATGTCCCCATACAGTGATCCTCCCGGTAATTTCAGTGACTCAAGTCTGTATACTAATCGAGAATTGAGCCTGTTGGCCTTCCAACAGCGGGTTTTGGAAGAAGCCTATAATGATGAAAATCCATTATTGGAACGTCTGAAGTTTTTGGCGATTCTTGGTTCTAATATGGATGAATTTTTTATGGTGCGTGTTTCTGGAATCCGAAAACAAGTGGAAGCTCGGATTATGGATGTAACCATCGATGGGCTTACACCTCCTGAAACCCTGGCTGCCATTCGAAAATCAGCGTTGGATTTATATCAGAATGCATTACAGTGCCTGAACCGAAAAATTCTGCCCCGACTGGACAAAGCTGGGATTCATATTCACGACTATGATAAGTTGAGCGACGCCCAGCGGGAACGCATCAATGAGTCCTTTAAAGAAGTAATTTATCCTGTACTGACACCATTGGCGTTTGACCCTGGTCATCCGTTTCCTCACATATCGAATTTGAGTTTGAATTTTGCAATCGTGATTCGGGATCCAAAGGGCCGGGAAAAATTTGCTAGACTGAAGGTTCCTGATACACTCCCGCGATTGTTACCCGTAAAACGTTCATCTGGCAGTGTTCGTAAAGATGGTACTATTCCACATCACCATTACTTTGTCTGGCTTGAACAGGTAATTGCTCAGAATTTGGCTTCCCTATTCCCCGGGATGGAAGTGGTGGCAGCTTACCCTTTTAGAATTATTCGCGATGCAGATATCGAAATTCAGGAACTTGAGGCAGACGATTTGCTGGAAAGTATGCAGCTTAGTATCCGTCGTCGTAAGTTTGGATCGGTGGTTCAAGTTGCTATTTACGAGAATATGCCCCAGGAAATTCGTGATTTGCTGGTTGAAAATCTTGAAATACGGGCATCTGAATTATATTTGCTCAGCAGCCCGCTAGGAATGAGTAGCTTATGGCAGTTGTATAACCAGGTTGAGAGACCTGACTTAAAATTCCCCGCTTATAAACCCAGGATTCCACATGCAATAAAAAATTCCATTGCGAATGGGGATATTTTTGAAGCAATTCGCAAGGAAAATATCCTAATTCATCATCCCTATGATTCTTTTACACCTGTGATTGACTTTCTCACGGCAGCTGCGCGAGATCCGCAAGTATTGGCTATAAAACAGACACTTTACAGGGTTGGGCAAAATTCTCCGGTTGTGGATGCCTTGTTGGAGGCTTCGGAACGAGGGAAGCAAGTGGCAGTTTTGGTGGAACTTAAGGCACGCTTTGATGAAGAAAGTAATATTGGCTGGGCGCGGATGTTGGAACAAGCTGGGGTGCATGTTGTATATGGACTGGTGGGGCTTAAAACACATAGTAAAATCGCTATGGCTGTCCGACAGGAGGGAGATGGTATCCGGCGCTATATCCATTTGGCAACAGGTAATTACAATGCAAATACATCCAAAACATATGAAGATATAGGCCTATTCACATGTGATAGCGCAATTGGTGCAGATACAAGTGATTTATTTAATTATTTGACGGGTTATTCAACTAAACAGGATTATAAGAAACTGTTGGTGGCACCAGTCAATCTGCGACAAAGATTGGAAGTGCTCATACGGCGCGAGATGGAATATGCGGTTTCTGGTAAAAAGGCTCATCTGATCTTCAAGGTAAATTCTATTGTTGATCCGGGTATGATAAGTTTATTATATGAAGCCTCTCAAGCAGGTGTTCACATTGACTTACTTGTGCGAGGTATGTGTTGTTTACGGGTTGGGATAAAAGGTGTCAGTGATCGAATTACATTGACCAGTATTGTAGGGCGTTATCTCGAACACAGTCGTTTGTACTACTTTTTGAATGGTGGAACGGATGAAATTTATCTTGGATCCGCTGATTTGATGCAACGAAATCTTGATCATCGAGTTGAAGTGGTTTTTCCGCTTGAAAAGCCGGAACACATTCGATATTTACGTGATGAGGTATTGGAAAAATATTTGCATGATAATACCCGTGCGAGGGTCTTGCAGGCGGATGGCAAATATAAGCGGATTAAGCCTGGTGCCGGACAGGATCGGGTTGACGTACAGGAATGGTTGATGTCTCGGGAGAGCAAATAAAGTACGTTCGATATCATAGTAAGGGTTCATAAAATGCAGATTTGGTGGTGCGTGTTTCTCGGATTCCTGTTCCGGGTGAGACGGTCAGTTGAGGGGATCTGGCAATCATTCCGGGCGGCAAGGCTGCAAACCAGGCAGTGACTGCTTTAAAATTGGGCGCGACGACTGGTATATTGTCCGGAGACACTTGATTTGTTTTTCAATGGCAAGACCGACCGGATCCAGGTATTTGTTAAAAGCAAGGCTGAAATAGACTCTATTTTTCCGGTTATTTTAAATATTTTGGAACTCAATGGTTTATTGTGGATTGCCTTCCCAAAAGGATCATCCAAAATTCAAGCTGACCTAACTTGCGGTAAAGGTTGGGATATAGTGTCAAGGACTAAAGTGGATAAATCTTGTTTCAATTAACTCGACCTGGTCGGTATTTTCTCTACGGCTTTATTATCCAAATGAAAAAGTATATTTAGCAGAATAAATTGCAAACCCCAACGTTATATGTTCATTGGGGATTTGCTATGTAATTTTGTTATTTATTCAGTTTGCCAATGTTTGTTTGGCTGTAAAGACTAATTTATAAATATTTTTTAGGAGATCGATACTTTCCAGAACCATGATTAATACCAGTATTACAGGGGGCATTATGTTTGACATTTTTGTGAGCACTGCAACAGTATTAGTATCACTAAATATTCGGATCATTGTCTCATTTGATATCGAAATTAATGCTGGACCTTTTACCAAGAAATAGGCAATAATAATGCTCATCCCCGTCAATCCAATATCAAACCAATGAGTCAGGGTTGTCCAGTGCATTTGACGTAGCAGAATGATATTAATAACGATTTGACAAATCCAAAGTAAATTTATCCAGGGTAAATATGCAAAGAAGGCGTTGGTCAGGATGGGGATGGAAGTCCAGTTATTTCCATCAATAATGTTGATGCTGATAAGCTGTGGGTAAAGATTGAAAATTAACAGGGCAGCACATGTCATAATAATTTCAAAAATTGGGGACCAGATGCTTATTTGATCGGGGTCCGGTTCTTTTGCCAGAATTGCTGGGTCCCAGTTTTTTTCATTCTTGTTATTTTCAAACTCCGAAGCTGGTAAAGCCCACTGTAATATGGCAAAGATAAAAACCAGGTTGCCAAAAGCTGAGATTATCCCGCCCAGGTAATCAAGTAAAGTTTTTCCAAAAATTGAGAGAAAAGCTTGTGTTGTTAGCTCGCTATTGCCGTAACGAATTCCAAATCCGACAAGAGCCAAGGCCGTCAACACACTGAATACTATCTTAATAACAAGTGTGAAGAGTGGAAATAATTTCGGACCAATGAGGTACCTTTCTGGAAGATAGGCAGCTGCAACGCTTTCAGGTGAGCCATATTCTTTTAGTACTTCATTTATCATGATGTCATTTACTTTGCTCTGTTTTTCCTGGACACGGTCTTCAAGAATATCTTCCAGGGTTGAGCGTATCTCAGCCTGAATGTCAGTCCGTGTTTTTCGAGGTAAATGTTTCCCAATTTCTTCAATATATCTGTCCAGTATATTCTTAATTATTCTCCTGTTACTTTTCCAATAAATTTTGCATCATTGTTGCAATATTTTGCCATTCCATTTTTAGTTCAGGCAGAATTTTTTTTCCTTCCGGACTAATTATGTAATAGCGGCGAGGTCGTGATTCCGCCAATTTCCAGACTGATTGGAGCAAACCTTGACTTTCCAGTCGACGCAGTAACGGATAGAGTGTGCCCTGGTCGAGATTCAGACCTTGATCTGCCAGTTTCTTTAGTAACGAATATCCGTATTGTTCTTCCTTCAACTGGCTAAGCACAGCTAACAGAATTACCCCGCGGCGAAGTTCCAATACTGTGTTGTGTAATAATTCATTTTCCATATTTTTACCTCTATATACATAATACTGTTTTGCACACAGTATGTCAATACACTTAGTATTATATTTTGTGTATTAATTAGGACTTACGCAAGACGGAAAATTTGACTATTGAACAAAAAACGGTTACTGTAA
>CAYWXS010000022.1:0-70154 GCA_964462245.1 uncultured Anaerolinea sp. | reverse complement strand
CCATAATTTGTAAAGGTGCTGTGACCCCTTTCTGAACTATTTTGAACCGTGCCAAAAAATTTTTTAGTGTATTGCTCGATTTTCTTTTACCAACAGGTTTGGGCCTTACCAGCTATTATCTGGAAGTGCTTGAAGTTTTTTTGAATTGAGGTTATTATTATCTGGCATTACTTCAATACAGTTATCTCTATTCAATTTCCAAGAATTCTTTTTTTTATCGGAGGCATAGATATTATGGATGCATTGGTTGAATTGGTTGTTAAAAAAACGGGCTTACCCGAAGCTCAAGCCCGACAGGCCGTTACTGTTGTTATCGATTACCTTAAAGAAAAGTTACCTGCGCCGATTGCAGCCCAGGTTGATGGTGTCCTGAATAACGCTGGGCTTGCAGGAGTAATAGGCGGTTTATTCGGGTAATACCAGGGTCTTTCGGTTCAATTGGATTACATCTGGACTGGTAATTTGATTTTTTTACCATTTTTCAAAAACCATTTGACGTACTACGCAGATGGTGATAAAATCCATCTTCGCAAGTCTGGGCGCGTAGCTCAATGGCAGAGCAGCGGCCTTTTAAGCCGTTTGTTGAGAGTTCGAGCCTCTCCGCGCTCACAAAAACAGTCATCTTAAAAAGTGACTGTTTTTGATTCCCCAAAAACGCATCTGAAGCTTAAAAAAGAGGTTTAATACGAGTTTCTGTCAGCCAGAGCAGCCCCCCTACAAGGGCGGCCATCAATAAATAGGCGCTGGAATAGTGCAGAAATTCATTGGCATTGGACAGGAAAAGTAACAAACCGACTGCAGTGGGCAGCAGCAGGATGTTTTTTAGGTTGAGGGCTTTTTGTATCCGAGCTTCGCGCAATAGGATAAAGATTGGGATGAGCAGCAGGCTCAGGTCGTGGTAAAAGAGATGCGGTTCCAATAGCAATGCAGCCACTACTAATATTGCGAATTTGATATCTGGCTTTATGTGAGAGTGCCAGAATAACACTGCGGCACCCAACCCGCCCGCTGCATATATTCCCCAGGCAGTCTGTCTGATAGCAACCAGGGATAACCCTGGGAAAAGTCTTATGATCAACCCCAGCATGTTGTACATGGCATTTTGATTCATTCCAAACCAATCGCCACTGGCGCTTATCTCCAGCAGGTGTATAAAATCAAGTGTGCCTTGCCAGCCAATCATCATAAAACTCACGAAAGCCAGTCCGCCTGAAGCCAGAAAGTAGGCACCCAGGGCTTTACGAGACCAGAAAAAGAGTGGGATGATAACGAAAAGTGCCAACTGAGGGCGCAGGGTCAGCAGGCTGAGCGCCAGCCCTGCAAGAAATTCGCGCTTATTAAGCATGCACCAAGTGAAAATAGCTGCCCCTAGCAACATAAAGGCTGTATCTTGTCCGTTCACAATGTTTGCATATATCGGCAGGAATAGTAGCGCTCCAGCCATCAATATTAGTTTATTACTTTCTCCTGGCTCGGGGATGATCTCTGACAGAGCGCGGATACCCGCCAGATTGATGCTCAACAGTATCAGCATCCAACTACAAAAAGCCAGACTATAGTTTTTGATAAAGGCAGGTATGAGGGGCACAAGAAAGGGCAAGTGGTTATAAAGTAACACCTGCTTATCTGCTAGTTTGAAATTGAACTGACGCTGTTCGACTTCTTGCTGCAAATCGATTTTGTAAATTTGTGCCAGCCCCCGTTCATGAAAAATAGTTCCTGCTGCATAAAAATGTATAAAATCAGACGCAGTACGCTTGACCGGGTCTGCCAGGATTAGAGCAGCTTGAATTGTATAACTCAACAAGATTCCAATAATACTGGCCGTTATGAAAACACGCTGAAAATTGAGTTGGCGCATGGTGCCCATCCTTGCCGGGTATTGAATCAAGCCCTATTGTTGATTTTTAAATGGTTTTGGGTTTTGCGATAGCATATCCCGTTTCAATGGTGCTCATCTTGGCCAGGTATTGATTTTAATCCGGTATCGCATAACCCCTGCAGTGGGCAGCGCTCGCAGGCAGCTTTGCGCGCCTGACAGATCTCCCGCCCCAGTCGGATGATATTCAAATGTGCTGCATAATAAGTCTCAGGTGGGAACAAGCTTTCCAGCAGTGGGTGTGCATCTTCCACCGATATTTTTTCCGGGCGCAAGCCAATCCGTCCGGTCACGCGATAGATATGCGTATCCACTGGAAAAGCAGGTCGTCCCAATGAAAAACATAACACAATCGCGGCTGTTTTGGGTCCAACACCGTTAAATTTCATCAACCAGGCCCGGGCTTCCTCCAGGGGCAGTTCACCTAAAAAGCCCAAATCCAGACTTCCGCGCTCGACAGTGATCTGTTTTAGAACCTGTTGAATCCGCGGTCCTTTCTGATTGGCCAGCCCAGCTACGCGGATGCAGTCCACCACGTCCGTAGTAAGCGCATCACGCACAGCTTCCCAGCCCTGCGGGTAACGTGCCCGCAGGGCTTCAAAGGCTTTATCACGGTTCGTATCGTTGGTGTTCTGCGAAAGGATGGTGGAAACAAGTTCGTCCACTGCAGGCAGTGGGTTGCGCCATATCGGTTCGCCGTAAAAGGCTAGTAGGCTTTTGTGAATTTGCAGGGCGCGTTCCATTACCTGCCTTAAGCCATTTTCATTTCAAACGTGGGGCGGGAAAAGCCGACCTTTAGTTTGCGATAATTTTCCAATTCAATTTGAGGTCCAAAAGCCGACATTTGCGCCAGTTGTTCAGCATTTAATGCGCCCAGTGCCTCAAGAATAGCCAATGCGACCCCGTGACGGGCTCGGTCGGTGGAGTCGCCGTCGCTGATCTTGATCGCGATCCCAATCCCGGGTGAATCCGGGCCAAGTGTACCAGGCATGAGCCCAACACTCTGAAAGCCTTCGGCACCGCCCTTGACCAGGATCTGTCCAGCGCCTACTTGCATCAGGGCTGTGTCAAAGCGTCCGGGGCCACCAACCATATCAGGGTTGGAGATCATGGCTGAGCTGATGATATTGCAGGCTTTTGCACGTTCGGAGGTTTGTTCAAATGGATCACATACCCGTGCATAACTCAACGCAGCGTTATATAACGGTACGGCGAAGTTGGGCGCCGAACAGCCATCAATTCCAAGTTCGACCTGATCAACAGGAAGACCGCACATTTCGGCAAAGGCTTGTAGGATGCTTTCCTGTACTGGGTGATGAAAGTCGATGTAATTTTCGCGCAGCGCCCCGAGCAGTTTAGCATGTGCCAGCATGCCGGTATGTTTGCCTGAGCAGTTATGACGATAAGGGGTGGGTAATTCACCGCGTACTTTCATTGCGTCCGAAGTAGCCTCATGCATGGGGTAGTGCTGCCCGCACATCAGGTCGCCTACTTCCACGCCAATCTTGGCCTGCATACTCTTGACGGTGGCGACATGTTCATCGGTGCCGGAGTGTGAAGAGCACATTAGGGCTACTTCACGTGGTGTCAGACCAAATTTCTCCTGCCCGCCGCGTTCGATAAAGGGCAGAGCCTGAAAGGGCTTGGCGCTGGAGCGTAAAAAAGTGACCAGCTGAGGGTCACCCAGAGATGCCAGCAGTTGTCCATGCGAATCAACGACGGCTGCCGCGCCAAAGTGGATGCATTCAACTATCCGGCCGCGAGTCACTTCAAATATGGGCTGATACGGATTGTGCATTTTATTCCTCGCTCTCGTCGATACTGCCTTGGCGATAATGTCTCACGAAGTAGTGCCTGAGTCCATGCACCAGACGTTGGGTGAATTGTTTATGATGTTCAATCGGGCTTTTGATGCCCGCCATTAATTGGGGGATCATATCTTCAATTGCATCCAATCCGGCTTGTTTGTGGGAAAGTTCTTCCAGCTTTTCGTGAATATTGCTGATCAGGATCAATTGCGCCTGTACATCGGTCATGGAAATTACTCCACCGCGTCCACTTACGATGATGTATTCTGAATAATTGGCCAATAATTCGTTTAGTGATTTGATCCACTCCACCAGATTGGCGCTGGCTATGAACGGTGGTTGGTTTTTGACCACCAGGTCACCGATAAAAATAATTTTAGGATCTGGTAGAATAACCCAGGTTGCACCGGCAGTTGGTCCGGAATGATGTTCCAGCAGTATCGGAAAATTACTCCATTCAATTGTAAGATTGGAAGTAAAGGAGATTTCGGGAGGAGCCCAGCGGATACTGCCCAGCCCTACCACCGATTCCCAATCTGAGCCGGTCTCTTCACCCTGGGCTTTGAAAGTATTAGGGCGATTGCGGAAGGTCTCTGCAGTTCGTTCGTGAGCCACGATAGTGCATTCCATCGCACGTGCGCCTAAGGCCCGGTCCGGGTGTCCGTCCAGATTGATCAGTAAACGTTCTACACCGCTGTTGAGGCCCAACAGTGCAGCCCGCCATGAGCGGGCATCTTCAGGGGATGGTGGCGCATCGACCTGTATTAATCCGTGTGGTAGGGCGATTACACCCAAAGTTACACCGGGGTATTGTTCTTCAATATAAACCTGACTGGCAAGTGCCTGCATGAAAACTCCTTCAAAAATAACGCTATTGTGCTTGTCTGGTATTTTATTCTGGAAATATTGGATTTGCCGGAATAAAAATTTACAGTTTTGCAAAAACAATTTGAGGTGGCTGTGCGGTTATCCTCGCGAAGCGTGCAGGATAAATCCGAACTAAGAATAAAACGGAATTCGATAATTACAGGACTATTCCGTGTGGTTAAATATTTCGCGAAGCGTACATATTGTCCATCCTTGCCGGGTATTGGTTATTCTTTTAACACAGGCAAGGTAAATACAAATCTAGACCCATGTTCCGGAGCCGGTTCAACCCAAATTTTTCCACCGTGTCCGATTATTGCCAGTTTGCAAAAAGCCAGCCCAACACCCAGCCCACGTGCACTGGTTTTATTTTTTAGACGTGTGAACTTATCAAAAATACGTTCACTATCTGCTTCTGGGATACCAGGCCCGTTGTCTTGTACGTATATTTGCACAAATTCGCCGCTCAAGTCCGCGCCAACTTCTAAATTCCCGCGCACCGGGGTGTATTTGGTGGCATTTTCTAATAGATTAATCAATACCCGTCGGATCATATCCAGATCAATAGATACCATGGGTAGATTTTCGGCCGTTTTTGCCAGAACGTTTTGTTCACGTGCTTCGGTGGCCGGGCCAATGGCTTCTATGCCTTCGTTGATGAGCAGGCTGACATTGGCGGGTAATCGCTCACCGATGGCCTGGTGTTGTTCCAGGCGGTTCAAGTCGAGTAGTGAACTAACCATACGTTCGATACGGTTGATTGAATGATGTGCAATCCGTAAAATGGGTTGGGCAGAATCTCGTTCTGTTTCAGGGATGATATCATCCAGCATTTCTACACTGGATAGCAAGTTGCCGAGCGGTGAGCGTAGGTCATGATATATCATCGCCGCCAGGTCTTCACGCAGTGCATCCAGGTCTTTGCGTTCAGTGATGTCGCGCAAAATCCACTGGATCGATTCGACCTCGTCAAAGACGACTTTGCGAACGTAAACCTGAACGGGGCGGGTCTGTTCCAGGCTGTCGGTGATGGTTGATTCGTAAGTGACAGTTGCATCATTTATATGTTCAAATTTTGCGCCGGTCTTTTCGAAGTTGATCTCGTGTACCTGTTTGATTTGTAAATCATGTAGTTTTTCGAATGAGTGACCAGTAAAACTGGCTGCCTGTTTGTTGACTTCCAAAATTTTTCCATCCAGATCGGTGATCATGATCGGGTCGATGCTGTCTTCGAATAAGTCGCGGTAACGCTTGCGTGCCAGGTCCAGGCTTTCGAACAATTGCGCATTTTGAATGGTTGTACCTGCCAGCGCTCCCAGACCGCTCAATACCAGCAGCGCATCCGGGTCAAAGGATTTGGCAAGTGGGTTGATTGCCTCCAGCACGCCAATAACACGTTCTTGAATTACGATTGGTGCACATGCAAAGCCGTGCACCTTAACGCCTTTCAGGTTTTCCGCCTCAGAGAGCAGCGGCTGCGTATCGGATGCCCTGGCTGGAATGATGATCCCGCGTTTTTGACGCATGACCATTCCGGCGATGCCTTCCTTGATCGGCATATGTCTGCCAAGCAGGCCTTCACCCTTTTTACTGGCGGCACGGAAAACGAATTCCTGCCCTTCCACTATGGCCAGCGCAGTGATCTCTACCTGCAGGGTTTTTTGTGTCTCGGCCAGAATATTTGCATAAACATCATCGATGCGTACTGATGAACTCAGGCGTGCGGCACCTTCGGCCAGGGCAGTCATGACGCGTGCCTGGCGTTGGCTTTCTGAAAATAAACGCGCATTAAGTATTGCTATGCCGGCCTGGTCGGCTATGGCCTGCATTAGTTCAAAATGCTCACTTGTATACGCCCCGGGTGTGGGATGGACCAGTGTTAGCACTCCTACTAGTTTTTCACGAACCATTAATGGTACGCAAATAGCTGCTTTTGCACCAGAATTCTCTGCTGAATCATCTTCGCGTCGCAGCCACCGATCGTCCAGGCTTGTATCCGGTACTAGGACGGATGCACGGTTGCGGACCACCCAACCTGCAAGGCCACGATCTAATGTATCCAATAATTGGACGGTGTTGCTTTCCCGGATCTGGTTGCCATAAACAAAGGCGGAATCCACTGCCACACCGTGGTCGTTCATTACAACCACGCTTCCGCGTTCCCCACCTACATAGTGTATGGCGGAGAATAACACGCGGGTTAGAACAGTTTTCAGTTCCAGCGCGGTGGCAAACTCACGGCTGACCTGGTAGAGTAATTCCAGAACTGCTCGTTGATTTTGGGGCATTGAACCTCTTGTTTGATGTGTATCTGCTGGCCGGGGTAGACTTTCGCGAAGCGCCCAAGCCAACGCTAGGATAAATATTTTAATCCAGAGCCAGTATTAAATAAAATGACGCTTTCGTCCCGGTCAATCCATCGGTTTGCTAGCAAGTGCCTGGCGGCAGCCAGAGTGGCTGCACCTTCGGGTGCAGCAAAAACCCCCTCGTGTGCGGCCATTTCTTTTTGACATGTCAATATTTCGTTATCAGAAACAGTTAATGCTGTTCCGCGACTTTCACGCAGCGCACGCAAGATCAGCCGATCGGCGAATGCGCCGGGTACGCGCAGCCCAGCGGCGATAGTCTGTGCACCTTCCCAAAAAGTGGCCCGTTCGCTGTTTTCCTGAAAAGCACGGACAATTGGTGCACAACCTTCGGCCTGAACACTGACCATGCGCGGTCGTTTTTTTCCTATCAACCCTAGCTCTTCCAGCTCATCAAAGGCTTTCCACATACCAACCAGACCGGTCCCACCACCCGTGGGGTAAATTACCACATCCGGTAGCACCCAGTCAAAAGCTTCGGCTAGCTCCAGCCCCATGGTTTTTTTGCCCTCGCAGCGGTAGGGTTCCTTGAAAGTGGATACATCGAACCAGCCATACTGTCGGGCAGCTTCACCTGCCAGCCGCGCTGCGTCTGAGATCAGGCCATCTACCAGTATCAATTCTGCTCCCGAGATGCGTACTTCAACTTGATTGGGCAGGGGCGCATCCTTGGGCATATAGACATGTGCTTGTGCGCGCGCCCTGGCAGCATAAGCAGCCAGCGCGCCTCCGGCATTTCCGGCGGTGGGAATTACAAACCCACGCAGTCCAAGTTCCATTGCGCGAGCTACTGCCATCACTAATCCGCGTGCCTTAAAAGAACCGGTCGGATTGGTGGATTCGTCTTTGATATAAAGTTCACGCAATCCCAGGCTTTGTTCCAGGTTGGCAGCTCGAAGCAGGGGTGTATTACCCTCTCCCAGTGTCAGGCGAAAGGCTTCAGCCCGTACCGGCAGGATTTCGCTCCAGCGCCAGATACTTTTTGGGCGCGAGCGCAGGTTTTCACGCGTTAGCGTACGACCCGCTGCTGATAGATCGTAACGGGCCAATAATGGTCCATTGCAATCCAGGCAAAAAGTCTGAGCTATATCCGCATCAAAGATATTGCCACATTCAGGTCATTCCAGTTGAACAAGTGTACTCTCCAGAGACGGCATACCTTTAAAGTATAGCACACCTGATAAAAAACGAATGCAAAACATAGATTTCGTGTATGTAAAATCTTTGTCGAAAATTGGATTTTAAATAGCATAATCGTTGTTTATTAGAAAGAAAAGGTAACGGCTCAGCCTTTTAGCTTGAAGTAGGTAATTTTTGTTACATTATGGAAGCAAAGTGGCGCGTAAAAAAAGCTCTTATCTGTTTCATTAAGACCATTTTGCGAGATCCTCCAGGAGTGGAATTCTTAATTCTTTAGTCGAAACAACCAGAATTGCTTAATAACCCTCATAAAACCCCTTGAAATGACCCTCGTGAGTTAAAAACACCCAATCCAGTTGTTATGGGTTTGACTCCATGTGATCGCTCTGCATATCATCAATGAGACAGTCAAGAACTGGGCGGGTGTTTTCTATTATATCTACTGAATAAAATTGGTCGGATGATAACCAGAAAAGCTGACCTTCAGGACAGGTGGGAAGGATGAATTGTTGTAGTACGCCGGTAAAATACAGAATTACCCCCAATGAAGAATCAGGGCGGTTGGTTAGCAGCACGCGGCGTAGGGTGAAATTCTGAATATCCTTTTCCAAAATTCCAGATTCGTCCCATACTTCGCGTAAGGCAGAAGCATGTAAAGAGGATAACTCTTCCGGTTCAACATGTCCCCCAAGACCTGTCCATTGCATTGGGGCAAATGTTTTTTTAGGGCTGCGCTGCAAAAGCAAGTAACTTCCAGCATAGCACAGAAAGGTTACAGAAAAAACTTCGATAATGTCGTGTTGAGGCAAAGAAGTCCTCCTCTTTGCGAGGAATGAATACCCTTACCATTATACTGTTTGATAACAATATCTTAATAGTGGTGATTACCCACAAATGTTGGTCTAAAGAAAAGCTCTGCAAAAGAGTGGTAAATTTGGGTTGTGAGCACCAAAATCCTCTCGAAAGCAGAGCCGACATGAATATAACACTCCAATCCATCTTTGCCAAGTTTCCGATTGAACAAATCCAGACTACCGTGCGTGAGCATATTTTGCCCTTGATTAGCCTACTTCCAGATAAACGTCTGGGACACATCGCCGAGCGGATCATCTTGGGCATTCTTGGTGGGCAAACGCCGGTTGTTACTGAGATCGCACGCCAAAGTTCAAAAGACGAAGGCGAAACCTGGGCGGTTGCTAAAAGTATTTATCGTTGGTTGGAAAATGAGCGTTTCCACAGTCGTGATCTATTCGCGAGTTTGTACAGCATTGGTCAGCGAGTGGTAGCGACCGAGCAATCAGGATACCTGGTGGTTGCGGTTGACCCGGTCAACTTTGAGAAACCTTACGCAGAAGTAGTGGAAGGCGTCAGTGTGGTTTATAAAGCGACACCACCGACGTTGGAAGGAAAAGCTCGCCTGACCCACGGCTATCCAGCGATTACCGCTACGATTGTGAACACGCAAGTGCCTGTGACCACTTACGCAAATTGGTTTTCGTACAAGACCGAGGACTTTATCAGCCAGAATAAAGAAATCGAACAGGCTTTTGAACAGACTTGCCGTCTGTATCCGGATTATCTGGTTCGTTTTGTCGGCGATTCAGGTTTGGATGACCAAAAAATGTTTGGGCAGGTCGCAAACTTGAATAGGGAGTTCATTTTTCGCGTTTGCCACTTGGTGCGCATTGTCGAAGTTTATAACGAGCGACTGGATCGTTGGGAAACCGAAAAGTTGCAAGATTTGGTGGCCTGTGTGCCCTATCAAGCGACTTTCGAAGTTGTTTTTTAACATGCAGGCAGGGAACGTCTCGACACCATTCAATTTGGTTGGTTCAAAATCCGTCTTCCGGGCACAACGCGCAATTTGTGGATACTGGTCGCGGATGATGAGACCTTGCATCGTCAATTGGTGCTGATCACTAATGTTCCACTGACCAGTGTTCAAGCGGTTCAGGAAGTCTACAATGATTGGCGCTTACGCACACGTATCGAACATGGCTATCGCTTTGACCAAGAGCAAGGTTTGGATGTTGAAGATTTACGCGTTCACACAGTTGAGCGCATGCGCCGTATTTTCGCGATGGCCTTACTTGCTGCTCAAATCGTTTTTGTCATTTCTGCTCGTTGGCCACCAAAAGCTGTGCTGTGGATCCGCCAATTGGGCGGCAAGCTCAATAACGTCTGCGATCGAGATGGCCCATATTGGCTTTTACGAGGTTTGGCGGCGGTTATTACGACTTGCATGTCACTCTCTTTTGCCTTTCTTCACCCTTTCCCTTTTCAGGAATTTAATTGTGGGTAATCACCAGCTTAATAGATCAGCAATTTTGAAATCCTTTGGGTAGAGTGGCAAATTGGGCATACAATAGGGGTGGAGGAACAAATGACAAAAAAGCCCTTTTTAGTCCTTTTAATGGTTGCGGCTACGTCTTTGGCCTGTACGTTCGTGACGAACCTGGTGCCTGCTGGTAAAGGTACTGCTGAACCTTCAATTGCTCCAAGTACTCAATCCGATGGCTTTTCTGCTGAAGTATCTGCAGATGGCAGCGTTTTGTTGAAGTGGGAGCCTATCAGTGGCGCACAGAAGTATTTAATCGAATTGCAGATTGGGGATGAATATATACCCCTGGCAACCTTGCCCTCTGATCAGGTATCTTATACAGACCGTAATGTTCCCGCTTCTGTTGTTTTTACCTATCGTCTGAGCAGCCTGGTTGGTACTACCCCAGGAGATAGCCGGACGGTCATGGTTGAAACGCCCGCCGCGTCAGGCAACCCACTAAATGTAAAGCTCGAGTTTGACCAGGCGCCTGCTGCTCTTACAATTGATCCCAATAATTTTGATCCAAGTACAATCGATCCCAATAATTTTGACCCTTCACAATACATGGCCCAACCACTTCAGGCACAGACTGTACTTGGACTGGAAGGTGGCGAGGTTTCGGTGACATCTCTCAACGGGATAATTTATACCCTCAGTGTGCCGCCGAATGCGCTCAGGTACGCGGTGCCAATAACCCTCAAACCAATTTCCGCGATTCCCAACCTGCCACTTAGCGGCGGTTTAATTGCGGCTGTCTTCATCGCTCCAGAGACACTGGTTTTCGATATTCCTGCAACACTAAAGATGACTACTCCAGTGAGCTTGCCTGCCTCAAGTGGAACGTTGATTGCGGCTTTTTCGTTTCAAACTGACGGACAGGAATTCCATCTTTATCCTTTTGCTGCCACAGTTGGGCAGGGCAGGCTGGATCGTCATCTGGCCAGTCTACAGGGGTTACCTCAATTAGAGTTGGATGGGGGAATTGCTCCCGTTAGAAATGGCGGCGGTTATGGCAAAGGTGGTGGTACCCCTCAGGATGTCGAAAAAATCGCTCAGAATTTGCCTTCCAATCTACAGGATCGCACAGAGCAGGCCGTGGCGCTGGGTGAGATGGCTGATGAGTTGGCACCGCTTATCCCTATAGATGCGAATGCGCTGGTTCCACTTCCGGATGCTGCAGTTATTAAAGAAGGTGAACACATCCGGCAGGATGCTTCCAAAATCGTTGATTTTAGCGACCTTGAGCATGCGATGGAAGCATATGGCATTTTTATGGATGCGCGTGGGGGAAAAGCGAATAAATTGACCGATAAGATCCTCGACCTGTTGGTGGATAAGGCTCAGACTTTGTTGAAGGAAAACAAAGGTGCCTGTCTGTCAAAGGGTGATTTTCTGGCATTGGATCTTATCGAGCGATTAACTAGTCCGAAAGACACGACCATGCAAGCCCTTTCTGAACGATTTAAGAAAAAATTTGGTCAGGACTCGCTCGATGCGTTGGCAAAAAATAGAAAAGCCTGTACTTTTAAACTAAAAATGGATTCGAATATTGTCACAGATGGATCAGGCAGTATTCTGACAGTCCTTGCGAAAACTACTCAGGAGATTGAACTGTTTCCCACCTATTCCCAGGGTGATATTAAATTAAATGGAAAGGGGAAAATAATCGAGAAGATTAATTTTGATCCAGATGGTCCGTGTGCAAAGATAACTTTCTCTCAATACCCTGAGCTGGATTTTAACATAGAAGAGTTGCAACCGTATTTCGATGACAATGACAAGCTGGTGGATTTCAGGTTGCGTTTTTCTGTTACTGGCTGGGAAAAATTCAAAGGATTGGATCCGAGCGGGCAGGAGTGTCTGACGTCGGTAGGCGTTCGCGGAGGCGTTGATTATTGGTCTGGGCAGTTCGAACAGGCTCAATTCATTGTGCACGATCTGGGCCGATTGTCCCATTGGAAGATGCCCAAGAATTTAGCCGCTGGCAATAGTTTTAAGGCAGTTTGGCAGTCGGACTCAAGCACCTTGACGTTTGGTGAACTAAAAATGATCAATAAAACCCAGTTTGAACTCACCGTCACGAAAAACACAAAATAAGACGGCTGGTGGATTTAGTCTGTCCAGGAAATCCTCGATGGTTCATTAGCGAGGATTTCCTGGACATTTTTCGTAAATATTGGACGACTTGGAACCGAACATCATGGATTTGAAAGAACGAGCCAATACCGTTACGCAACTAATAGGAATTAATCGGTAACAGGTTGCATATTTTGTCTCGAACAATATTGATTGCTTCGAGATAATTATTTTGTTCAATTTGTCGTTTTGCACTCCAGGATCGATAAGTCTTTTTTGTATTGCCACCCCCCAGGTAAAGAAAGCTGAGATTGATTGCAGCGCGTTTGACACAGGATTCGTAAAAGCTGGCAGGCGATGGAAGGTTGTCGGCATTAATTTCTTTGGAGGCCTTTGCCACCAAGTCACCCATGCTCTCGATTTGCATTGATAACATACCGAGGTTTTTATGGTAACAGGAGAGTTTGTCTGCTCGTTTGGTAGTTTGCAAGAAAAATTTCGGATACCAGACTGTTCTACCACGTGGCACGATGTGAAATGTATCGCCGTAGTAGCCTTGTTTTACCTTTATTTTATCCCCTTCATTTACTTGTGGAATGCTACCTGGAGGCGGATCGTTCCAATCATAGGTTGGCCAGCCTGCTAATGCATCCAGGAAGCAGATCGTTTCCTGGCCCGGAAGCGTATCCCGTTCAACGTTGGACCCGCGCACAATGCTTGCCACAGAGAAGGGGGAATGGATACTCCATTCGTGTACCGGGGCATTGGGTCCCAGCATAAACTCACGCAGTCTTTTTAATTCCTGGCTGGCGAGTTCATCCAACGAGACCTGGTGAGTGTTGGAGGATCCTATCAATTTGGTCTGAAAGTGGTCATGCCTCACTTTATTCGCGGTTTCAATTGTTTCGTCGAGTGTCATGTTCAAAATTTGAGGAGTGCGCCGATTTATTTCGGCCGATATGATCAGCGCCACACCGTATGGATAAATAAAGGACTGTAAAGCCATTTTCCCATTTGACCAATCAGGGTTTTCAATCTTCAAATCATTCACCTTATGGTAAAAGGGAACCAGTTTTTGCCATACTGTATCTTTTTTTATTTGCCCGGGAATTTTTGTCTCCAAATAATACGTCCAGAAATTATTTGTTTTTGAATCACCCGGCCAGGGTTGATGCAATTCTTTTGAGCTAATTCCATTCAGTTTTTCCTGCTGAAGCGCATCAAAGGTTGAGACATAGTCATTTTTATCCTTGAGGAATGTGAGTTTGGTTCCTTCCAGGGGTTCATTTTTTACCAGGTTAGGAAAGGTTTCGACCCAAATAAATGAAAGCCGCAAATCGTGGATGATGGTTTCTTCGGACATTTTGACTTTCCTTTCTATTTATGCTATAGTTATATTGACTTGTTGTCTGGTTAGGCTTCAGTAGAAGCCAAAATTGTGAGAAGTCGTCGTAGGTTCGAGTCCTATCTCCCACTATCGTGTGGGAGTAGCTCAGTGGGAGAGCACCGTCCTATAAAAGGGCGGAGGGAACTGATCATGATGATCCAGGTAGCTGCAGCCCATGGGGCTGCTTTTTTTAATCTATCATAATTTCCATAAAAATGATTGGGCGGGGTTCATCTGGCAGTCGTTGAAGGTTCTTGATTTCGACCAAATGTGGTCCAACAAGTGGGAAAGGTTCTGTTGCTTCCCAGCTTAGCAGTATCATTTTCTCCTGATATGCTTTGATGAGTTTTGAGTTAAGAGCCCCCACCGCATTAATGTTTTCGGAAAGATCATTTTTTATTGATTCGAATAACTCATTTTCTTTTTCTGTTCGATGTGCTTTCCAGGCTACTTTGATCCGAGATGATACCCAGTACGTTTCTTTCCCATTTGCAAAGGCTTCCAAAAGGTAGACTGGGCTTTCCAGTTGCTGCTCGTTTATGGTGAGGCTCGCTCGTTCTCGTAAAAACCCCTGGGGTTGCTGGGTAAGTTTATTAAGAATTATGATGGGTGTATCCTGCCTGGTTGGGGTGTTTTGTTTGCGTTTCCAGTCCTCGTATTTGCTGAGGATGGTTTCTTTTATGAGGGGTAGTATTTTTTTTAGGATAGCATACCCGCAAAAGCTACCTGCAGCAAGAAAAATGGAAGCAAACCAGACAGCAGCTACATCAATAAAACCGTATCCTCGTAATAAATCACGAGGTGTTCCCAGGTATCTTGATCCTGCACTATAGATTGGGATCATCACGAACGAAAGTGTAAATATCCAAAACCAAAACTCTGGCAATTTTAGTGCTTCTAGAAGATTTTTAAAGACATACTCACCGGCCTGGGGTGTAAGCCAGTGCCATAAAATGCCGATGGTCACAATCATTAAAAACCCAGGCAGGATCAAAAATATTGGAATTCCTGCGGTTGTAAGTCCCAGCATTGACATAATCCCGGATTCTCCCAAAATACTTACATCCATATCGTGAGTTGCAATGACGGCTCCTGGCCATTCGTAATTCGAAGATTTCCAGGCAAATTCGACTTTGAAAAGCAGCAGATATTTTCCAGGTGTTACAGATTGATTGGTCTCAAGCGTATATCTAAAAACGTGGCTTTCATTTGCTCGGATTACCTCATTAATATCCTCGTATGCCGGGGCAAATTTAACGAAATCCGGACCATCTGGTATGATGTTCTTTATTAGGATTGGGAGTTTGGATGGGTTATTAATGACCACATAAACGATGCCAGGTTGACCTTCGATAAGATTAGTCAACACGGTTTTTATCTGTAGATCAGGTAAAACCTGGAGGGCCACAGGTGTATAGGTCTTTACTTGTATAGAAGTTTTTACAACCCCGGGAACATAATTTTCACCACCCTCAGGCTTCCACAGAAAAACGGCTCTGAGTTGAATAACTTCGTCCAGCTCCCCAGTCCCGATTTGTGAAACTTTTATAAACCAGGGTAATGCACCCTGGGGCTCCAGGTTTGAATTCGTTGGATTTATTAGTTCGATTTTGAGATTGGGGTTGGGAAAAAAGGAAAGTTGAATATTTTGGATTTTATTGTCAGAAAAATTCTTAAAGGTTATTTGGGCTTCAGCTTCCCGGCCAGGGAATATCTCAATTTCACTGGGTATAACCTCCAGTTGAAAATTTTCTGTCTGGGCTTGAGTTGGTATTGCAAAACATAGTTCCCAACCAAAGATCCCTAATAAAAGACATACCCTCAGGAAAACTTGCAACGACTTCGTATTTATTTTTCTGCCCGAACGAATTGGTCTATTGGAAAGCAAGGCGTCCTCCTCATCTGTTACTTTGCATCGGAAACGGGGTGGACCAGTTATTCCAGATTACAAACAATCTGTAGGATGACTAATTTCATTATACAGATGACGAAGGGGGAGGTCAACTTGGGATATTGGCGGTATTAGATGGGAAAATGAATATTGGGATGCATTAAAAAGTGAAATAAGCTGTGTGCGGCTAATGGTTGAGCACCTGCTGAGCGCAGATCACTTGGCAGTCGCCCAGGAAAATTTGGACTTCCATCCAATGGAAATTGATGGTTTGATCCAACAGACGGTTCAGTATCTTGAACAGACTGCCAGGGAAAAAGATATCACGCTCAGTGTGGAAACGATTCTGCCAGTGACACTGCACCACGCCTCATACCGGCTGAGCACACCGCCCTCAGTCTGGTGTTTGTTAATTTGGTCGAAATTTCGATCAAATTAACCCCAAGTGGTGGAAAAGTAAGCATTCGAGTTCAAACCTTTGCGGATGGTATGCAGATACCCATCATTGATACCGGGCTCGGAATTCTCAGTAAAGATTTGTCGCTGTTATTCGACCGATTTTTCCGTGGTACTAACGCCATTGAAGAAGAATTGCAGGGTACAGGGCTTGGGTTATTCATTGTGCGCTCGATCTTTGATATGCATAAGCGCAAGATCCAGATCAAAAGCGAATAGGGTAATGGCAGCTAGTTCGATGTCTGGTTGCCATTCTTAAAAAAATACAAACATGAGTATCGAAATAAAAAGAGCGCAGCCACAGCTGCGTTCTTTTTGAGAAAATTGGCGACATTGTCGATTATTTTTAGAAATGATTCTGACAAGGAAAAGTATGCGTCAGGTGTCTGACTACAAGTAATGTCGTTTTAATTCTGACGCATATCGAGTGCCCACAGTATCTTTGTTGGCCTTTAGCCAGTCAGCCAGGTGAGTTGTAGCGCGTGGCATCTGACTGGAAACGAGTAACCCGGCTGAGAGGCCATCGATTTCATCTTGGGTGAGTAGCACATCTCCAACCAGAAAACTGATAATTTGGGATGCAAACAGTGCCATGTTGGGTGGCAGGCTAATCAGCGGTCTTTGGTAGCCGGTGGCTTGACCTATGACTCCAACCAGTTCCTTAAACGAGAACGTATCTGGACCAACTGCATCCCAGATCAAGTTTTCATTCGACTCTCCTGCCTCCAAAGCCAATCTGGCTAGATCGTCAACGAATATGGGCTGTAAGCGATAATTTCCAGCGCCAGGTAATCCGAAAACCGGGAAATGTCGCAGTAGATAAGCGATATTATTGATCAAAATATCTTCTGTTCCAAATAATACCGTCGGTCTTAAAATAGCATACGATAACCCTGATTGTTGAATCGCCTGTTCATTTTGGGCTTTACCTTGAAAATATGGAAGTTTTGAATCCAGAGACGGATTCGTAATGCTGATATGCACAATCCGCTTGACGCCTGCTTCAGAAGCTGCCTTTATAAGTTTGAATGTGTTTTCCACGGCATTTGCCTGGGTATTTGCGCCGTGATCGAAGCGCACCCAATATGTATTATAAAGAACCTCAACGCCTTTCAGGGAATCAGCCAGACTCTTCACGTCGAAATCGAGAGGAAAAGCTTTTACCTTTCCATCGAATGGATTGGGACGGTTGGGATGTCCAGTCAGGGTGATTACCTCTGCCCCCTGCGCCAATAGGCGCCGGGTAATGTACTTGCCAGAATATGAATATGAACCAGTTACAGCTATTTTCATTTTTGCCTCACATTTTCCTTTTTATTGGCCTGGGTACGACCATCCCAGTAATTATGGTTGGAGCGTACAAATCGAATGAATTCCATTATCTTCATTTTTTGTGTTAGGCAACATTGAAGAGACCGATGCGCGTGCACCGGTTCTAAGTATGAATGAGGTTTGTCTTATCGTAAAATTTTCAAGACAGTCTGTATGGTGTTTGCACCCAAACTGTCCAGGCGCGCAATAGCGCTGAATAAAGCATCCAATGTATTAAAAAATAAACTTAGCGCTCTTACCCGCTCTGCTAAAAATTTCCATTCAGGATCGGCCGGGTTGGATTCCAATTTTTTAAGTGTTAGCTTTACAGAATCGATTGCCCGATCGAATTCGTTATTCTGGCGTTCCCTTAAGATTGCCCGAATGGACTTGTAAAAATCAGTTTCAGCAGTGTAATAATCCTTGCGATCTCCAAAACGATTCACTGGGATGATCAACCCCATTCGTGAAAGCGTACGCACGTTGGTACTGATTGCGCCTTTCGTTAGCCCCGCCTGTTCAACAATTTCATCCAGGGATAACGGGTTGGAAGAGAGGTATAAGACTCCGAAAATGGCACCCATGCCTTTTGGAAAACCCCAGAACTGGCTGATACTGCTTAGCCCTTCAACAAAACTTTGTTTGATTTGGTGTAAATCGTCCATCATGTAAATTTACTCCGTATACTATGTTTAGTACTTACTAAACATAGTATACGTATATATGCAACTCATGTCAATACCCACTTTTGGGCATGAAAACCCATCTTTGAACTGGAGGGCTACCTTCCTATACCTATGGAGAATGGGGATAAAAAAATACAAGTGACATTTTGCGTGTCACTTGTATTCGAGCTTGAATTGAATTTTTTTTTGAAACTAGATGGACAGAACGCGAGAACTCACTGAGTTGTTTATATTGGCAGACTGAACTTGCTGATAAGCATTTAAACCAGCCTGTATCTGATTGTTTGTGGTTGTTGTTGCAGCCTGGTTTTGGTCAGCGGCGTGAGTTAACGCATAGCGTACTGATTCCTGATCTGAAACCGTTCCATCTTGATTTGTATCGCGCTTGTCATATGTTTTTGCGGTACTGGAACTGCTGCTGGAGCTATTACCAGCATTTTCAGGCGCAGCAACAGATTTCGGACCACTTCCAACAGGGGGTGGAGGCGGAGCGACTGGTCGACCGCCGGCAGCCTTGGCTGTGGTAGTCTGGTTTTCCGCACTTTCGGAAGGTCCCTCGCTTGTTTCAGTCTTTTCCTTGCGGGAAGCTGCCTGGGTTCGACTGGTCAATATGTTGGCTGAAAAACTGCTTACGCCTTGAATTTCCATAATATCTCCTCTAATTGCCACATCTTTGACTTGAAAAAAGCCATTTATGCCTGTCAATATTATCGTCAGGTAAATTCAGAACTTGAGTCCAAAAGTGGGCAATTTCCAAAAGAATTTCAGTATTTGCAGAGTTTGAGTATTGTCTTAAGCTTTTGTTTTCCATTCACAAAACTATCGTAAAATAGGATTAGGAGAAACACCATGCAACTCGATCTTCCCCGTATTCAGGCCCTATGTTTTGATGTTGACGGGACCCTCAATGATACAGATGACCAGTTTATCGAACAGGCTTTGCCATTCTTTAAAGCTGTGCGATATCTGCTGCCCATGCAGGATTATCAACGTGCAGCACGTCGCTTTGTCATGTGGGCTGAAGCACCCGGAAACATCCTGCTTGGTGTGCCTGATCGTCTTGGGTTTGATAATCAACTGGCCGGGCTCGCCAGCTGGATCAGCCAAAACCACAAAGCTCATATCCGGCATTTTCGTCCAATTCCTGGGGTGAGGGATATGCTCATTCGCCTGCATGCGCATTATCCACTCTCCGTGGTCAGCGCCCGCGACGAAACTACCACTCGCGAATTTTTACGCCAGGTTGAAATTGAAGACCTATTCACTTGCGTCGCCGGGGCATTAACTGTCAAGCATACCAAGCCTTACCCGGATCCGATTTATTGGGCGGCACAACAAATGGGGGTGTCACCCGCTAACTGTCTGATGATTGGTGATACCACTGTAGATATCCGGGCTGGCAAAGCCGCTGGTGCCCAAACAGTTGGTGTGTTATGTGGCTTTGGTGAAGAGCAGGAACTGCTTACACGTGGGGCGGATCTGATACTGGAAGCTACCCCATTGTTGACCGATATTCTTTTGGGATAACGCATTCAATGAATAAGAAAACAGGCATCCCCTCTATGGATGCCTGTTTTCTTATGACTAAAGTTATTGATAAATTTCTCAACATTGTGCTTTTTTCAGGCAATGGCTGCCAGTGCCCGTTGTTCGTCTACTTCCAATACCTTGCCCAGGTCGAGCATGATGATCAGGCGCTGCTCCAGCCGTACAATGCTCTTTAGAAAGGCTGAATTGATAGAGCTCACCATCGGAGGAAGACCCTCGATGTTTTCATCCTGGATCCTAAGCACTTCAGAGACGCCATCGACTACCATTCCTGTCTTGAGAGTACCCATGTTGACGATGATGATGCGGGTCTGGCGTGTGTTTTCCTGGGGTTCCAGACCAAATCGCAAACGCAAATCAATCACCGGAAGGACAGCACCGCGCAGATTGGTGACACCTTTAACATAGTATGGAGCCTGTGGCAGGTGGGTAATGGCTTGCATTTTGATAATACTTTCCACTGCAGCAATGCTGATACCGTATGATTCACCAGCGAGATCAAATACGACCAATTGTTGTTCCATGGAATCCTACTTTAACTTGAACTGACTGATTGCTTGTTGGAGCGAGAGGGCCATTTTGGCCAAAGTTTGGGCGGATGTTGTCACTTCGGCTACCTGAGCGCTCATCTCTTCTGTTGTAGCGCTCACTTCTTGAATGGCAGCACTGTTTTCTTCCGAAACTGCGGCGATATTCTCAATTGCTCGGGTTACTTCGGATGTTCCGGCAGCCAGTTCTTTCGTGGCTGCTGTATTTTGTTCCACGACGAGGCTGACATCATCGACTGCAGTAACCAATTGGTTGGAGGCGTTGCTCATCTGGGTAGTACCGTTTCCGGCCAATTCGGCCTGCCGGTAAACCTCTTCCGCAGCCTTCAGGATAGCTGCCAATGCATCACCTGATTCATTAGCCAGACGTACCCCGTTCTCCACTTCAAAGCCGCCTTCTTCCATGGATTTCACAGCTTCCGAAACAGTCTTCTGGATGCCCTTGATCAATCCGCCGATCTCTTTGGTCGCTCCCCCTGCTCTTTCGGCTAACTTGCGAACTTCATCTGCCACTACGGCAAAGCCTTTACCGTGTTCCCCGGCCCGGGCTGCCTCAATTGCTGCATTCAAAGCCAGTAGATTGGTCTGGCTGGCAATATCTTCGATAGTCTCGACAATGATTCCGATTTGATCTGAACGGGTACCCATCTCGGTTACTGCCTGGGCTGAGAGGCTGACCTTTTCCTTGATCCGCTTCATGCCCTTCACTGTTTCGGCAACTGTCCTGGCTCCCAGGCGTGCGGCTTCGGCTGCGCCTGCAGAGTCTTTATTTACAGATTGGGCATTCCCGGCTACCTGTTCAATTGTCCGGCTGATACCACTTGTGATCTCGGCGGCCCTGGTGACAGAAGCCGTCTGTTCCTGTGCGCCCCGGGCAACGCCGTCGATGGCGCGCGACATCAATTCCACCGAGTGAGCTGTTCGGTTGATTGATTCGGTTTCCTGAGTAATACCCATGGCCACTTGTTGTACCGTTGTGGCAATTTGTGTAGTTGCCTGTCCTGCTTGTGCTGCGGTCTGGGCCAGTTTGGCGCTGGATGAGCTGACTTCATGGGCGTTGGTGTTAACTTCCAACAGAACGTTTTTAAAGTTGGTCGTCAGTTTCTGGAAGGAGTTGCTGACATTTGCTAGATTCCCAATGATGTTGTCTAGAGCCTGTGCCATTTGACCGACTTCATTTGTCGATTTGAGGTTCAGTTTGTTCGCGTTGATCATCGCCGAGCTGGTCAGGTCACCCTGTGCGATCCGGTCGATCTGATTGGAAAAGGCCAGTAATTCCACTTCGGCCAGATTTTTGGAAGCATTCACGACTATTTTTAGCTTGTTGACAACTTGCTGTTGGATGATAATAAAGGAAAGGACGAACATGCCCATGATGACAAGGATCAGGGCAAAAACACTCCACAATAAGATGGTCGAACGACCTTCGTATAATGATACACTTTCGGCAGTTCTGGTTTCGAATAGTACATAAAAATCGTCGATCGGCTTCATGATTTTGGCTTTATTTTGATGGTAAGTTTCGTCAAACACCAGTTTGAGGGCCATTTCCTTGTCGGGTGCTTTCTTGACGGTAAAATTCCCATTCCCATCATCATACAGCCCTTTAACAGCGTTCATGGCAATTGTTTCTGCCACCACCAAGCCGTCTGAATTTTTAGAGGCCTCAGTCAACTTGGCAAACTCTTCATCTGTGAAACCTTCCTGCTTCATCAAATCCAATAGAGCGATGGTGGATTTGCTATCTGGGCGGGGTTTGGTTCCGGTAGCGGCGACAAAGTCCCAATAAATACGGTTATAGGCTTCTGGGCGGGGTGCCTTTCCGTTGCGGATATCCAGGATTGTGAAATATTCGCGTTCATATTCAGCATTCCCGGTTGCCACAAAAGCCCTTGCTAGGCGGGTCAGGTCATCCGAGCTCTGGCGCAGTTCATCTGCTAGTAAATAGGACTGGAATTGAACATTCCGACTTTTATTTAAGTTGACTTCGTTTTCAAAAAGCATGAAGGTCAGAATCCCCAAACCGATGGCGAGTACAAACTGTACGCCAAAGATGATTAAAAACATTTTCTTGAGTGACATGCTTCGCTCCCATGCTGATAATAAAAAAAGGCTTGCCCGGTAAAGATTTTGTCCATGGATAACCTGGAAATTTGGGAATCAACATAGGATCTGCCGTCTACTAATTCAGACAATTGTATATTACAGGATATTGGTCTTATTTATAATAAAGAATAAATAAAAAACAGATAAATACCTCAAGAAAATAAAAACAAAACTACCTTTGGATTATCTTTATCCGGTTGATGTAACTTATTTGTCAAATCTACTCTTTTGTATAGCATAAATTTTCTTCGTAAAAATATCACTACCCATATCGGAGTGCCGTACTGTAACTGGTATAAAAATTTGGTTTTCAATTGATTTGTTTTAAACTATACTTATAAAAAATTACCTTCTCCCGAGAGGAAAGATACCAAACTCTCCGAAATGACCATTCCTTGTTTATGCTAAATTGAGAAAATTATTTTGTCGGTCTACTATATACTATGGCCAGTAAAAATAGAAATTAATCTCAGGAGTGCTGATGCTTGATCCTACCCGGTTGCCCATCTTTGTTTTTGCATCCATTGTTCTGTTGATTACCCCGGGCCCCGCAGTTTTGTATATCATCGCTCGCAGCCTGGATCAGGGTCGTATTGCTGGGCTGGTTTCGGTACTGAGTGTGGAAGTTGGGAATTTTTTTCATGCCATTGCTGCATCCCTGGGGCTTTCTGCACTGCTGCTCTCGTCCAGCACCGCCTTTAACCTGGTCAAATATCTGGGTGCAGCATACCTGGTGTACCTGGGGCTGCTCAAGTTTTTTGCTCGCACCCATCCCGCACATGCAGATCAACCCCGGTCTGAGCCGCAGAGTTTGAGGCGTATCTTTACTCAGGGCGTAACGGTCGCAGTGCTCAATCCCAAAACAGCCTTGTTTTTTCTGGCATTTCTGCCGCAATTTGTCGATCGTTCCCGTGGGCAGGTTGGGTTGCAGCTACTTTTGCTTGGGTGCCTGTTTGTGCTGATGGCCATCGTCAGTGATGGGTTGTATGCACTGCTTGCCAGTTCGGCAGCGCGTTGGTTAAAGTCCCGACGTCAGGTCTGGGGTCTGGAGCGTTATTTTATTGGCTGTATTTATGTTGGGCTGGGTCTTGTCGCGGCACTTTCAAGCAGTCCGCATTGAGGTATCTGGTTTCAAAATAGAAAAGGGTTATTCCGAAAGTAATTTCAATTAGCCTAAAAAAGAAAAAATTTGCCATCAACAGGCAAAAAGCCTGACCATCTAAAAAAACTGGCGGAAATCACCTGTCAGTTTTTACATATATTGCGTGATGCACACCAAACCCCACTCAGTTTTTGCCTTTACATCTCGTCTGAGATGGAATTTACGGAATCCCATATTTTGTTTGATGTCCCCAAGCAAGGTTCCACTTCCACAGATCGCCTCCCTCCACATATTGTCCCAGGAGCCAATCAATGTTGATTTCTTCTACCGCTTGATTGACAGTCCTTACCATGTGGATGGACGGAATGACTTCCTCATAACCCATTGAATCATGTCCGTTTTAAATTATAAAAGGGCTGCCCATTGTTTTTTTGGACAGCCCATATTGTTATTTGATCATAAATTATGGTCGTGATGTCAGTGTCAGCGTCAGGTCAACCTTCTGATCACCGCGCAACATCGTCAGGATGATATTATCGCCTGGGGATTTGTTATCAACCAGATAACCTATCAAATCATCATAAACCTTAACCGAATTGCCATCAATTGCTACGATCAAGTCACCACCCGATTCCAGACCAGGTAAGGTTGTTGATTTACTGGCACCTATCACTCCGGCTTTTTCAGCAGGGCCACCCGGTGTGACTGAAGTTATATAAACTCCTGTCATACTTTTCAGCCCAAGTTCGTTGATAACTTTTAAGCTCATTGCATCACTTTGCAAGGCTGAAATACCCATGTATGGATAATCAAATTTACCATCTTTAATCAGGGCAGGTGCAACTCGCTTTACCAGGTTGACGGGGATTGCGAAACCAATACCCGAGTTGACTGGTTCACCGGTGGCTGTACTCGCATCTGTGCGGATGGATCGATTAATTCCAATGATTTCACCTGTCAGATTGAAAAGTGGGCCGCCGGAATTTCCCGGATTAATGGCTGCATCGGTTTGGATCATATCTGCAACGCTGAAGCTTCCACCACCTGTCAACTGGCGATTTGAATCTTGGGTCCGTCCAAGTGCAGAGATGATGCCCAGGGTCATGCTACCGTTCAGCCCAAAAGGATTACCAATTGCCACCACGGATTGTCCAACTTTTAGTTGTTTTGAGTCGGCCAACGGCAGGGGATGAATTTCAGATGCAGGCGCATTTACTTTAATTACCGCCAGGTCAGAGTCTTTGTCCACGCCTACCAGGGTTGCAGTGGCTTTATACCCGGAACTGAAGTCCACTTCAATGCTCTGTTGACCATCCACAACATGTTCATTCGTCACAATGTGGCCTTGGCTGTCAAAGACAATTCCGGTTCCAAGGCTGCCACCTTGAGCGGTCATGACTTGTATGGCAACAATTCCCGGCAGAACATTTTGATAGAGTGAGGTTAACGTGTCTTGCTGATTTATGTTTTCAGATGAGACATAGATTGGTGCAGAGGTAGGTGCAACAGCCCCGGGTGTGGTTTGTATATTAATTGAAGCAGGGTTAATTGATTGGCATGCCAAAGAAGCCAGGATCAAAACTGCAACAGGTAACAATAAACGGAATTTCTTATTCATTACATTACTCCTTCGACAGGCTTGGCGGAAATTATTTTTCCATTTCATGTGCTTTTTGTAAAAGCGCTTTTTGTTCAGGGTTGATGTTTTTTGGAATTCGGACTTTTACCTGAACGATTAAGTCACCTTTTACCTGCTCAGATTTCAGTTGAGGCATACCGCGTCCGCTGATGCGTATCTTTTGGTCTGGCTGTGTTCCAGCGGGGATGGTAAGCTTTACCTTGCCGCTGATGGTTGGGACTTCGACCTCGCCGCCAAGTATGGCGGTAAAAGCGTCAACAATGACGGATGCATATAAATCCGCACCGTCTCTTTCAAAGCGCGAATCAGTTTGGACAGTAAGTTTCAAGTACAGATCCGAGCCATCCGGGGCACCATTCGCAACTCTTATTTTTGTGCCGGTTTTTGCCCCGGCTGGAATTTTTACCTGTAAGCGTCGTCCGTTACTTTCCAAAACACGGGTAGAGCCATCGTATGCTTCTTGTAGAGTGATGGCTACTTGTTGTTCGTACTGAGGTGCGCGGCGTGTACGTACGTCACTTCCCGACATTCCGCCAAAAATGGAACTAAAAAAATCGGAAAATCCGCCGCCTCCCGCACCACCAAACAAGTCATCGAAATTAACTTGCTGTCCTCCTGCACCAGCCGTAGACCATTGGCCCCAATCGAAACCTCCGGGTTGTCCGCCATTGTTTTGATAACTGGAGTAAGCGCTGCCCAATTGATCGTAACGAGCCCGCTTTTGCGGATCTGACAATACCTGGTAGGCTTCGTTCATTTCCTTGAACTTATCTTCGGCCTGTTTGTTCCCAGGATTGCGGTCCGGGTGATACTTTAACGCCAATTTACGATACGCAGAGCGAATTTCTTCCGCACTGGCTGTACGAGCAACACCGAGAATTTGATAATAATCTTTATAGTCCATACTATAATAGATTCTATGACGATTAAGATATGCGAGTCAAGCCGCATCATGTATATCTAACGCAACTCTAACCTGATTTGACGGCATCTTGAAATAAAAAGAGTTTTTACCGGGAAACGTCGATCACTTACGCATTTCACAGAAGAATCTATGAGTATCATACAACTGAAAGATGAACAACAAATGAAAGCAATCTGTGTTTATTGTGGTTCGGCGGATGATGTCCATCCGGATTATTTAGAAGCGGGCCGTACCATGGGCCACACTCTGGCCGAGAATGGTATTCGTTTGATCTATGGTGGTGGCAAGACTGGCATTATGGGTGCTGTCGCAGATGGCACCCTGGAAGCTGGTGGTGAGGTTTATGGCGTGATTGTAGAATCAATGAACACTCCTGCCCTGGCACATTTTGGTCTAACCCGTCTCGAAGTAACCCCCACCATTCATGAACGTAAAGCTCGTATGTATGAAATCGCTGATGGTTATGTTGCGCTCCCGGGAGGTTTTGGTACCTTTGATGAATTATTTGAAACCCTGACCTGGGCTCAGATAGGCGTGCACGCGAAGCCGATTGGGTTATTGAATGTTCGTAATTATTTTGACCCACTTTGGGCCATGGTTTTGCATGCTGAGAAAGAAGGTTTCATTTTCTTAGAGCATAGAAAAATGTTATGCATGGCGCAAACACCACAGGAGCTGCTGAAATGTATGAATGCACACCAGCCATCTTCAGAGGTTGTTAAGAGGTGGATGCGACAGGATGGATGACTTATTCTTGATCAATTTTTCACAGTTCGTATAGCGATGACCCATAGCACTGCCAATAGCAACCCGCCGAGTAGAAACGGTACTGGGGCTCCGAACCATTGGAATAATGAGCCGAAAAAGAGTGGGGTGATGGCGTTTGCTGCACTATAAAAGCCCGCAGAAACCCCGAGGATTCCTCCAACCTCATCTTTTCCCGCTGATTTAGTAATCAGGCTGTTGATGGCTGGGTGCAGCACACCACCTCCCAGCGCTGCTGGAAAAGATGCAAATAATACCCAAATTATTCCAAGCCAGCCTTTGTTTGTTTCAGGGGGCAGACTGACATTGATGATCTGTGTGGATGCTTTCCCTTGCATTTCAGCAGTAATTTTAGCCTGGTTGTACCAGGGTACCGGTATTTGTGGCGTAATAGCGGTCAGGATTAAACCGATTGCCAGGGTGGATAGTCCCAGCATTACCAGCCAGCGGTCACCGTATTTTTTACTCCAGGGGCCGATAAACCCACCCTGGATGGCAACAATAAATAAGCCGGCAAGCACGAACAGTCCGGATGTATCCCGGGCACCCATCCCCAACCGGTTGAGGGCAAATAATGAGAACATTTGCTCATAACCACCAAAGGCCAGTTGCTGCGCAAACATTAGCACCAGCAAAAGACCGATGGTTGGGCGTCTGATAGACTGGGACATGGCCTGGAAGGAAAATGGAGATCTCTTTCCTTTGTTGCTATTTTGAGGATCACGCGATTCGGGCAACCAGAAAAAAGTTAGTAAGAGGGATGCAAACGAGAAAAACGCTGCGGTAAAAGCCACTGCCTGGTAGTTATCGCCTGTGGCAATCAGAACTGAAAAGGCAATGATGGGTCCCAAAATAAAGCCGATGCCAAACGCTGCACCAATCAGTCCCAGTCCCTGCGTTCGGGTCTCTTCGTTTGTCATATCTGTAACCACGGCCTGGGCTGTGGAGATATTTGCGCCAGATAGACCATCGATCACCCGTGAGAGGAACAGCAAGGGTAGGGCATTGGCAAACCCCAAAAGGATGAACCCGAAAAATGTGCCAATCTGGCTTGCCAGTAAAATAGGTCGCCGTCCAAAGCGATCGGAGAGACGGCCGAGCACAGGTGCGCCAATAAACTGCATGAAGGGATAGGTGGCACCCAACAGCCCAATTACAAAGGCATTTGCGCCAAATCGGGCTGCATAAAGCGGCATAAGAGGAACGATAATCGATAGTCCCAACAGGTCAACCAGAATGATAACCAGAACGGGCATCAATCTTTTGAAATCAAGTTTTTGAGCAGAGGAGGTATTTTCAGTATTGGTCATTATTAGCTTGTCAGGAAATTTTACTTAAAATAAGCCGGTGATATGCCACCAGCGCACCCAGCCACCCAGTGGTCCGATGCCGATAAAGATCAGTAACAACGACAGTAGTACAGTGATCAGGGTGTTACGCAATCGTACAGAGTCTATCTGTTTTTTCCACATCGATGTCAGATGCGCAACGATTACAGCCAGCAACATTGTCACGGCATGTTCCCACCGGTAGGTGGGAAAGCCCTTGGGTCCGAGACCCTCCAATACAAACATCATCAAGCCCAGCAGTAATTGGATATCCAATAAACCGCCAAATACTGTGGTCAGGATAGTTGCGCTCTTATCCCAGGCTTGTTTTCGGATCAACCCCACGCTAAATCGGCTAACCAGCGCCAGTGCGACCAGGGTCACCATCCACCGGTTGATGGAGTGAATGATAAGCAGGTTTGTCATGAAAACTCCTTGAATCTAAGAAAGTACATAAATGCTGGTTCCGGATAAAATATATTTACCAGGTTTTTCTGTTAAGTTCCCAGTTTTTTACCTGTTTGAAAAGGTTGTCCAGTGCATGAAGTTCTTTGACAGGTATGGATAAACTTTTTAGCTGTGTTTGGCTATATTGAAAAATTCGGCTGCCAGTCAGGTTGGTGCTGGCTTTGCGGCGAAATTCATCCTGGTCCATATAGCCTGTCAGCCAGATTTCCAGCCCATAGATCCAGATATTATCCCATTCGTGAGGCAGGATCAAGTACGGCTCACCTTTGTCTGGGGTGTGCAATCCAAGCCGAGTTTCAGGCATGTTGTGGGTATGAATATAAGCCAGGCTGTAGTAAGTGTTTTCAGCAAAAGAACGCTTTGAGGGGGAAAGGGTTAGTTTTTCAGTAATAAAGTTTCGGTTGGCATCCAATCCACCAATTTCAACTATGATCGTTGTGTCGGATTCGCTTTTAAGAGATAGTTTTTGAAGTGGAGCCCAGATTTGTGGATGAGCCCATGCGGTTCGGAGAGGGTGTAAAGGATAGATTTTCTGATTAGCATTGAGTGCTTTTCGGATATCCTCTACTGAATTTGTGGTGATTCCCAATAAAAAAGCAAACAGATATAGGTCTTTGGTGTTTGGGTTGACGCTGGACAGTTGGTCTTCCGGGATGAGAGCGGGAGCCTGCAGTAATTCCCCGGGATTATTGCGTATTAACGTAATCAGATTGCGCCTGGAGGTCAGATTAGTCTGAATATTACAACGGTGCCCCCCCAGTGTGACATCATATCGATCTGAATCACTAAATGGCTGTGTTCTCTTTATATCAAATGGCACTTTGCGTTCGCCAAGGGAACGGCGGAAGGCTAGTTCCACGGCTACAGTACTAACGATTCTGCGCAGACGCAGGAATTGCGATCCACTATAATCCATGCCGTGGGCCAGGGTACGGGTTGCATATGCAATCCCACTTTCGGTCAGGTCTGGTGTAAAGGGAAGCTTTATAAAGTCAGAGGTGGAAATCATTCAGATCCGTATTGGTCTATTGGGCAAAACGATAACCGGGTTTGTAAGTTGAGATCGTTCAGTTCACTGATCCTATAATCGAGTTTATCAGTCGATGAGCGAACATGCAACACTCTGATATTTTATTGGGCAGGTCTCCGAAAAACTACCTGAATTTATCTCTGGTTCCGCCAACAAAGCTTGTCCTCCGGAAATTATTTGCTGGTTATCAGTCCTACTATTCATCTAAAAATTATCAAGTCATCTGTGTAAAACGAGGTACCCAGGTTCTTTTGGAAAACGTTTGATTGATCCGGAAAGCAGAGGAAAATGGATGACTATCATGTTGAGCTGTAAAAATCAACACCCGGTATACATTTTACTTTGTGGAGAGAATGGGTTTATAAAAATTCTCTAATGAAGTTCTTATGCTTTTTGAGGTTTCAGGACAAGAATTGGCTTGCTAACTCTCATGGAATTGTGTTATTATCTCGCAATGTAACAAATATGGTCAAGTATGTATGAAAAATATTATTAAGAGTTAATCAGTTCTTTGCAATAGTCAGGGTAAATGCGCGTAATTATCCTTTTGAAAAGGATATATCACGAGGTAATTCACAGGAATATATTCCTGTTTTTGTAATATCATTCAACGGAGAAAAAAAAATGAAAAACAAATTGTTCGTCATCATTACATTAATTGTCAGCATGAGCTTATTTTTAGTAGCCTGTGGTAGCGCCGCTAAAACCATTACCATTACCAATAATGGTTCGGTTAATTACTGTGAACTTCTGGTTTCCAAATCTGGAGCAGAAGCCTATGGTGATAACCAGCTCCCTAATGGTCAAACAGTAACGCCCGGAAACAAATTCGACATTCCTGTTACCGAATCTGGTGACTTTGATGTCAAGATCGTTGCCTGCGATGGCGCCGGTGAGCAGGTCCTGAAAGTTACCGTACCCTAGGACAGCTCCAGGAATTAATTTTCCTCAATAATACAAATAACCCGCGAACCAGTTTTTCTCGCGGGTTATTTGTATTAACAGCTTTCAATTATTTCTTTTGGGTCGGTTTGGGTGTTGGAGATCGATAAGGTGTTTTTGTTGGAGTAAACGTGGGTGTAGGTGAGACATAGTCAACTGAACTGACGGTTAAATCAGAAAAGCTGATATTCATACCTTCCGGGCTAACGGCATTGGCAACAACTCCCAGACTGCCTTTTGGCAGATAAGAATTAACGACACTGAATTGATAATGTCCATTCAAGTAAAGACGCATTTCTGCACCAGCGGCCCAAACACCCATTTTTACCAAACCTGGTGCTGCTGGTGGTGCATCACCGCTGGAAAGCGGTTTTTGCAATAGGGTAACTTTACCCCCGCGAATGTGGTCCATGCGTGCCATGCCGCTGCAGTTCAGTAAAAAGCGGTAGGCATAATCACCGGAAGCTGCTCGAAACAATATCCCATAAGAATCCTCTCCCGAGCAGTGGTTGACAGAGACGGTCATTTCTGCATAAAAATCAGAGAGCGATAAGGATTCCCGGGTATTTATACTGGAAAGTTGAGCTGGGGACTGATTGATAGCCAAGGTCAGACGGTTGCGATTGAGGATGATGTTGTTGCTGCCGCCGCTTTCAGAAGTAGCGAACGACCATGTTTGCAGATCGCTGAAATCATCTGTATAGATTTGCCCCCCCATCCCAGGGAAAAGTTGGGGTGTGGCGCTAATTTCAATGGTCGGAAAAGGTGTCCAGGTTGGCGTATCCGGAAACCAAATGATGGTTGCTGTTGGGGTACTGGTATCCAGGCTGAGTGAAGGGCTTCCAGGCGTATCGTCTACGCTGACCACCGGAGTGGAACAGGATGAAAAGATTAGGATGGCGGCCAGTAGAAAAAAGGGTAATTTGCGCATAAGTTGGGGGGATCAGGATGATACAGAATCTAAATAAACTGGTGATGAATGTAATAGGTATTTTTACAATGAATATTGTAAAATCATTGGGTAGTTTTTATTAACCTTTTATCCATTCTAGCACAAGGAGAATATTGATGAGCGAAAAAGCCGTTTTGGTCACCGGCGCATGTGGTGAGATCGGCCAGGCTCTTGTTCAAAACCTGTCAGCACGTAGTGGGTACAGGATTGTTACTGCAGATCTTGCGCCTTTACCGGATGCGATCAGTTCTTTGGCAGCAGAACATCTGCAGGGGGATTTGGTTAACCGTGTAAAGCAGTTTTATGATTATGACTTTGATATTATTTATCATCTGGCAGCATCGCTTTCGTCAAAGGCAGAAGTAGCTACCGAAGAAGCTCATCGTATAAACGTGGAAGGTACGATGCAGTTATTGATGATGGCCGCTTATCGTTCCGAGAAATATAAGAAACCCATCAAGTTTCTGTTTCCAAGTTCCATTGCAGCTTATGGGTTTTCAAACCTGGCAGCTAAAAACGCTGCTGGAAAGGTGAAAGAAGATGAATACAATGCTCCTCACACCATGTATGGTTGCAATAAACTTTATTGTGAAAAATTAGGAATGTATTATGGGCGTTATTTTGGGCAACGCCATTTAGATGAGATTCCGCCAGTAATGCTTGATTTTCGTGCAATTCGTTTCCCTGGTTTGATCAGTGCCTTTACATTACCCAGTGGTGGGACCAGCGATTATGGCCCCGAGATGTTGCACGCTGCTGCACAGGGTAAGCCTTACTCCTGTTTTGTAAGTGAAGATACACGTATTTCGTTTATGGCGATGCCGGATGCGATCAAGTCTTTAATGGATTTAACCGAGGCACCTCGTGAAAGCTTGAGTCAGGTGGTTTACAACATCGCGGCTTTCAGCTTGACAGCCGGCGAATTTCGCAGGCGTGCAATGGCAGCATTTCCAGGTACGCAGATCTGTTTTGTGCCCAATCCTCGCAGGCAAGGGATTGTAGATTCTTGGCCTGAAGATGTGGATGACACATTGGCGCGTTCTGAGTGGGGTTGGAAGCCGGATTATGATGCGGATCGTTTTTTTGATGAGTATTTTTTGCCAGAAATACGTAAACGCTATGCTGGTAAGCCCAGCCTGAGAACCAGAGAATAGCATTACTTTACAAAAGAGAGTTGGGCTAAAAGCCCAACTCTCTTTTGTTGAATGTAAGGTTGGTTTAGGGAGCACTGACGATTTGTTCTCGTTCCGGGCCCACACTTACCAGGCGTACTGGGATTCCTGCCAGTTGTGAAATGGCATCCAGATAGCCTCTTGCAGCTTGGGGGAGGTTATCCCAGCTACGAATTGCGCCAACATCTTCCGTCCAGCCTGGAAATTCTTTATAAACGGGTTCATAACCTTCGAGATAGGATGGCCCAAAAGGTAAATCTTCGATGATTATTGAGCCTTTTTGGTACGCAACGCACAGTTTGAGGGTTTGAAAACCAGATAAGATATCAAGTTTGGTGATCACCAATTCCGTTAGGCCGTTAATTCGGACTGCGTAGCGTAACAAAACCCCGTCCAACCAGCCCACTCGGCGGGCACGCCCAGTGGTGGTGCCAAATTCATCCCACGGGTTTGCGCCTGTGCCACGAAGTTGCAAAGCCAGATCATCAAAGACCTCTGTTGGAAACGGTCCGGAACCAACCCTGGTCTGGAAGGATTTGCAAACACCAGTTACTTCCGCGCCATTCGCAGCAGTGATGCCAATTCCCAATCCGGTAAAGACGCCTGAAGCCACTGTGGCCGAAGATGTAACAAAAGGATAGGTGCCGTGATCGATATCTAATAATGTACCCTGTGCGCCTTCAGCCAAAATACGCTGATTTGATTCGATTGCGTTACCCAGTTCCATTGAAATATCGGCGATGTAAGGCAGCAGGGCTTCCTGATATTTCTTGAAGTCGTCAATAATTTCAAGTGCGCTGATAGTGGGTGCGCCAAGCAGGCTTAGCTGCTGATTTGCTTCTGTAATTCGGATGGTGAGTTGCTCAAAGAAACCTTCTTCCAGCATATCGGCGATTCTCAATCCGCGCCGGCTGGCTTTGTCCGTGTAGGCTGGGCCGATTCCACGTCCGGTCGTTCCGATATTCCCTTTCCCACGAGCTACTTCCATGGCTTTGTCCAAAGCTTGATGAGCAGGTGTGAGTAGGTGTGCTGCGTGAGAAATACGCAAGCGGGCAGGGTTAATCTCAATTCCTGCAGCAATGAGCATGGCCATTTCATCCAGCAGCGACTTGGGATTGATGACCATTCCATTTCCCAAAATTGCTATGGGTTTGGGGTGGATAATGCCAGATGGAATGAGATGAAGTTTGAAAAGTTTTGGGCCAACGGTAACTGAATGTCCAGCGTTGTCTCCGCCATTGTAACGGGCAACAAAATCCGCATTTGTAGCAAACCAATCTACAATGCGACCTTTACCCTCATCACCCCATTGTGTACCAACGATAATTTGAAGCGGCATAATCCCTCCGACTAATAATAATAATTTAATTATATGCTAAAAAACACATTCCTTACAAAATTGTAAGTTATATGAAAAGTCAATTGATAGGAAACCGGTTAAGTAATAAGATAAAATACTTAAGTACTTGCATAAACAGGAAGAAAAAAGTTTTTTTCGAATATTGCTGCGTGGTCTCAGGGGCCCACGCAACAGAAGCCGACAGGGAAGGGGGGCTTTCCGCTATCGGCTTCTGTTTATTTAATGGCAGGTGGGTTTTCTTGTAATTCAATCATTTATCAAACCCTAATCTATTTTCATGAAATTCTATATAAATCTACATTGACGTAGGGGGTCTTGCCAGTTAAAGTTGTAAGCCTTATTCTTGCAAGTAATTGAGATGATTTAATATGCTTCGTAAACGTTTACAACTTGGTTTGATTCATCTAGCCGTAGCGATGACCCTGGTACCGATCAACAGCACCCTCAATCGGGTGATGATCAAAGAGCTGGGAATTGCAGCTACTGTTGTTGCACTTCTAGCCTCGTTTCCCTATCTTTTTGCACCTTTACAAGTCGCCATTGGTTCTTATTCTGATCGACACCCAATATTGGGTTTCAGGCGAAGTCCATATATTTTGTTTGGCTTGTTGCTATGTGTTGGTGGATTGATGTATTCACCCCAAATCGCTTTTCTTATGTCCACTAACCCTGGATTGGGAATAGTAGTCGCCGGGTTAACTTTTGGAGCCTGGGGTATGGGTTACAACCTTTCGAGCGTCTCTTATCTGGCTCTGGCTTCAGAAATTTCGGGCGAAAAGGAGCGAGGTAAAACCATTGCCATCATGTGGTTCATGATGATCGTAAGCATTATATTTACCGCGGTTGCCATTAGTCGGATGGTGGATCCGTATTCACCCGCGGCTTTGCAGCGCGCTTTTCAGATGGTTGCTTTTTGTGCATTGGCGATTGGTTTATTGGGTCTCTTTCGGTTGGAAAGTCGTCTGGGTGATGGGCAGGGTACACCTGTAGAAAACTACACATTTAAGGATATGGCCGCTGTCATTCTTAAAAGCAGACAGGTGACCCTCTTTTTTTGGTATCTTACATTATTATTGGCGGCCATCCTGGGCCAGGACGTCTTGCTAGAACCTTTTGCTGCCGAAGCTTTTGGAATGACCGTTCAGCAAACGACACGGATAACATCCATTTGGGGTGGGGCTGTCTTGTTGACAATATTGCTGGCTGGTATATTGGAACGCATTTTGTCGCGGAAACAAGTGGCGCAAATAGGTAATCTTTCCGCATTGGGTGGTTTTATTATCATTCTGACGAGTGGATTGATGCTTTCAACGTCGATATTTTGGTTTGGTGTTGTATTACTTGGTATGGGGACTGGTCTGGCGACCGTTGCCAATCTGGCATTGATGTTTGACCTGACGCTGCCGGGTTACACAGGTTTGTTCATTGGTGCTTGGGGTGTCTCCAATGCTCTTTCACGCTTATTGGGTACGATGATGGCCGGGTTGGTGCGGGATGCGGTTACTGCACTAATGCATAATTTGGTTAGCGGTTACCTGGTTGTTTTTGGAATTGAGGCTGCCATGCTTTTAGCGGCAGTATTTATGCTCAGAAGAATTAATGTGGAATCTTTTCATAAGCAAGTGAAAGCTCCATCTGTTTTTGAGAGAGTGGGTCTCGCGGATTAGGTCCGTGAAATGAGAGAATATCTTTCCATGGAAAATAAACCTCAGGAAGACTGGTTATCGTTATCTGGTGTGGCAGCCATGCTCGGAGTACATTCTTCCACTATTCGTTTGTGGTCCGACAAAGGTATGTTTCCTGTTCACCGTACTTCTGGTGGTCACCGGCGATATTTGCGTCGGGAGGTTGAATTATGGCAGAAAACATCCAGAGAAAAGCACGTCGTAGAACCGGTCACGGCCATGCATAGCGCTGTCGCCAAGATGCGGATGCAGATCGTTGAAGGACGTCTGGTAGCAGAGCCCTGGTATATAAAACTCGATCAGGCGGCACGAACGCAGTTTCGTTACAGTGGGATGACACTGGTGCAGGGTCTTATGAATTTTCTATCCAGGCCAGATGCCGATCCGTCCGTGGAGGCTGCGGCGCTTGGTTTTGATTATGCTTCTCATGCTCGCCACTCTGGATTGAGTAGTGTGGATGCAACCCGGGCTTTTTTATTTTTCCGAAACACACTGTTGGAATCGCTGGTGAGTGCATACGAAGATGCACGCGTACCCCCGGGGTTGGCGTGGGGAAAGATGCTCAATAGAATACATACTTTTACAGATTTGATCCTGGTAAATCTGTTGGAAACATATCAAATATTTGATGATTCTAACCAATGAAACCCAGGCAGTCACACCGTTATACGCCTTCAGCTCTCTTAAAATTTTTCATCCCTGTTTTACTCGGGCTGATCCTGGTGGTCTTGCTAGCATTAATTGTTTTAACCATTTTGTCATTACTGGGTCTGACCCCTGCCGCTTGAAGCATAGGTAAATTAAATCTACGAGGAAGGGATTATGAACTATATATCTGGTCTATCAACCCTGGTTACCTTTGTTTTTACCTATGCAGTTTTTCGGCGATACCATCTGAAGGGTGGAACACACCTTTTGTTTTGGGCAGTAGGGTTGCTATTATATGGGTTGGGAACGCTCAGTGAGCTGATCTTGAGTTTTACATTTAATGAAATGATACTTAAGTTGTGGTACCTTACGGGCGCTATGTTGACCGCAGCCTGGTTGGGGCAGGGTAGCATCCAGTTACTGGTTCGAAAGCACAACTGGGCCAGAATTCTTGCATATGTTCTTGTGGCAGTTTCAGTTTTGTCTTTGTTATTGATTTTTAGTGCTCCATTAACGGGAGCCGAGGCCAGTTACAACGTGGCTGGAACTGCATCTGGACAATACAAAGCCATTCTTACTCGAGGTGGCCTTACCATTTTCCTGACTATTATCTTGAATATTTATGGAACATTGGGACTTGTGGGTGGTGCTGGATACTCGGCATTCCTTTTCTGGCGTAAAAAAGTTCTGGTTGGGCGGATGATGGGGAATCTGTTGATTGCGATTGGTGCACTTTTCCCAGCCATGGCTGGTACGTTGGTAAAAGCAGGTTTTGTGGATGCGCTGTATATCAGTGAATTTTTCGGTGCCATTATAATGTTTGTTGGTTTCCTTTCGGCTACAGCCGGAAAAGAGTAAGCCAGCTCGTGTGGTAGTGGACAAAGACCCGACTTGCTCGGGTCTTTTTTTCTTATCAACATGGGTGATAAAATATTGATATGAATGCTATTCTTGAAGCTCCCCTTGTTGGTGAAACGCGCCGAAATCATGCGCTGGAACATGCCACCATCCATATTCTGAGTGATCGCTTTCCAGGACGACCCATGGGGGGACATTCAAACCCCACCGGGTTTTTTCTGATTGGCGACCTACCTACACAAGAAGTACGTGAAGCTGTTAGCGAAGCGCTTACCCGTCTGCAGAATGGTGAATATAATCTTGCAATTCATGAAGGTTGCGGGACGAACTATGTCGTTATTGGCGGATTGGCTGCATTGTTTGCCTTTATTGGGATGAGCGGTACCAAAAATGATCGTGAACGCTTGGAACGCATACCTCTGGTGATGTTACTGTCTATTCTGGCATTTATATTTGGACGACTGCTTGGTCCAGCTTTGCAAAAATCTGTTACCACACAGCCCGATCCGGGATCCATGACGCTTGTGGATGTTTATCCTGTGGCAAAAAATCTTCATCGAATAGTGACCAAAGGTTAATTATTGTTTTTTACAGGATTGCATGTCTGATCAACATATTCACATCTATCTAGGTGGCAATGACTTGGACATGCGTAAGCATGTGTCCAGGTTTTTCGGGATGTTTTCAGACCCAACATCTGCCAGCATGAATATTTCACGGTTGGATGCCTTGTTGGTGAATGAAAAGGAGCTGGCTAATATCACTGGTGCCATGCCATTTTTGGCGTCTCAACGCCTGGTAATTTTGGAGAATGTCGGTAAGCGTTACCGGTTGCGGGATAAAGATAAAGAAAAAGATAAGAACAAAGCTAAGCCTGTCGATGAGCGCAAAAAATTCCTATCTTTTTTGGAGACTTTGCCCGATTTTACCTGTTTTGTGATTGTTGAAGTGGAAGAAATAAAGGATAGTGAAGTTGCTCGACACTGGTTGGTGAAATGGGCCCGGGAACATTCTGAAAAAGTGGAATGCAAAATATTTGCCCTGCCAGCCAAAGGTGAGATGTCACGCTGGATCGTGAAAGAAGCCAAAGAGCAGGGTGGCTCAATAGATTTTCCTGCGGCAGGCCGTTTAGCCGAAATGACCGGGGAAGATACACGACAGGCAGCAATGGAGATCACCAAACTCCTGACCTATGTAAACTATGCGCACAGTATTGGTATTGAAGATGTTGAAGCTGTCAGCATTGTTACTGCCAGTGTAAGTATTTTTGATATGGTGGAAGCCATGGGAAAACAAGATGGAAGAACAGCTCAAAAACTTTTCCATCGGATGCTGGATGAAAAAGATGCCCACGAAATTTTTGGTATGGTTATCCGGCAGATCCGGCTGCTAACCATGGCGCGTGACTTGATGGATGACGGTGTTAATTCGGAAGCAGGCGCTGGCTTTTTGGGCGTTCCACCGTTTGTTGTTGGAAAACTCTATGAACAGGCACGCGCTTTTTCTCTTGATACACTCAAGGCCATCTATCATCGCCTGTTGGCCATGGATGAGGCTTCCAAAACCGGTGGTATGCCGTTGGACGCTTCCCTGGATATTTTGATTGTCGAGTTGTCTGGCAAGCGTTAACGAATGATTATTTTTTAAGCATTAAGCTAAACACTGTTGAAAAAAAATAAAAGACCGCCGCTATTATTGAGCAACGGTCTTTTATTATTTTCAGATTTTCTTTATTTCATTCCTGAACCAGGGTTCAGTCTACAAAATCTCCACCCGATACAATGCTGCGCTCTACCAGTTTGCGTTTGTCGTCAAACTTCAATTCCACTTCTATTTGTTGATAGCACATGTTTTTACCGGCTCCCATCAGTACTTTACGGCAAAAGTAGGAATCACCGCTACCTTCGTAATCAACGCTTGGGTCATTGTCTACATCTACCCTGCCTGAAATAATCTCGCCACAGCGTTTACACTTGATGGCAAATACGTAATATTCTTTTTGGCTGGGAGCGAACATGCGCCGAAATATCTTTTTAAAAGTGTCCATAATTTTTCCAGTTCGAGAAATGAAATTCCAGTGTAGACAGTTTGAATCAAATTAAACTTAACTTTTCAGGATTGTTTCGATCGTTTCCAATTCATCTGAGGAAAAGTCGAGGTTGTTCAAAGCGGCCAAATTTTCATCCAGTTGCGCCACGCTGCTTGCCCCAATAAGGGCTGATGTCACCTGGGGTTTTCGCAAGACCCATGCAATCGCCATTTGAGCCAGCTTTTGTCCACGTTTTTCAGCAAGTACGTTCAGTTTCAGGCTTTTATCCAGACTGGAATTAACATCGTTCGGGGTCAGCCAGACCCGCTCTGTTTTGGTGGCACGGGAGCCGGATGGGATACCTTTCAGGTATCTGTCAGTCAATCTTCCCTGGGCCAGGGGCGAAAACACAATTGAACCAATCCCTTCTTGCTCCAACACCTCAAGCAGTCCGTTTTCAATCCAACGATCGTACATGTTATAAGATGGTTGGTGAATGAGACACGGTGTGCCCATTTGGTGCAAGATCTGTGCTGCTTCCTGGGTTTGCTCAGGTGAGTAAGATGAAATGCCCACATACAAGGCTTTGCCTTGCCGCACGGCTGAATCAAGTGCGGACATGGTTTCTTCCATCGGGGTTTCAGGGTCGGGTCTGTGACTGTAAAAAATATCCACATAATCTAATCCCATGCGTTTGAGGGATTGGTCCAGACTTGCTAATAAATATTTTCGAGAACCCCACTCTCCATAAGGCCCGGGCCACATATCATAACCAGCCTTGGTTGAAATAATCAATTCATCGCGATATGGGTGAAAGTCTTTCTGCATGAGCAGGCCAAAGGTTTCTTCGGCCGAACCGGGGGGAGGTCCATAGTTGTTGGCCAGGTCAAAATGGGTAACACCCATGTCGAAGGCGCGGCGAACAATGGCGCGACCGTTTTCGAAAGAATCCAATCCGCCAAAGTTGTACCAAAATCCGAGTGAGATCAGAGGTAATTTCAATCCACTACGGCCGGTACGCTTATAGGTCATGCTGTTATAACGTGTCTCGGATGCACTGTAAGGCATTTTCTCTCCAAAATTTAAACAAGGTTAACAGGGAATCATCCCAGCTAGTTATTATATGTAAGATTGTAACGCAACCTGGCCTATAGGGAACTTTTTTAGAATATTGAGATCGTAAAGTACTCTAAAATTAAGTAACCAGGTAGTTAATATACAGATTTTGTATTGTGAAAAATTGTGGGTTGGAGGCCACTCCGAGCTTTCGATGTTTATAATAGAGCCTGGTAATTGCTGGAAAATTATTTCCTGTAATGTAATGTAGAAGTAATTTCCTCGGTGTTTTTTTGTAAACGAAAAAAGAAAAGAAGGAATTAATTTATCCGTGTTTGTAATTCTGTAATAAAAAGTAGTTTTTTGAGATAATATCGGTTTTTTTTAGCCAATCTTTATATCCCTTTCACGGTCAATTTACAGAAAAAATCAAGTCTGTATGCTAAAGTTAATCGTGTGTAAATGGTTGAGTTGCTACCAGTAAAAAAGGAAGTGCGCTGTGATATCTTTGACGCGAATGAATGGTACTGTTTTTTATCTGAATCCAGATTTGATCCAAACTGTGGAGGCAACTCCAGACACAGTTATTACCTTGTTGAGTGGAACAAAATTTATAGTTAAGGATCATCCTCAAGAAATTGCTGAGCGCTTTATCGACTACCGTCGGAAAACACTGGCTGCTTTTGCGTCAGATAATCAAGAAAAATAGTTACTACTTTTTTACAAGGTATGTGTAAAGTAATAAGCAATACCTGAATTAGGAGTTATGTATGGATCTGACAACAATTATCGGTTTGGTAGTTGCCCTTGGAACGGTTGTAGTCGTTATGATATTGGATGGCGGCTCCCCACTTGAGTTATTTGCAGCTCCGGCAGCCATTCTATTAATTATTAGTGGCTCTCTCTCTGCGACAGCTATTACTCTTTCGATGAAGAGTCTGATGCAGTTACCCAAATTTGTTGTAAAAGCTTTCGTGACCACCAAATTTGATGCCAACGGTACCATTGATCTGCTTGCCAGGCTTGCGGATAAAGCACGTCGTGATGGCTTGCTCGGTCTCGAGGAAGATAGCAAGAAGATTGATGATAAATATCTTCAAAAGGGCATAATGATGGTGGTGGATGGCGTGGACCCTGAGCAAGTAGCAGCCATTTTGGAGACAAGTATTGATCAAATGCGCGCCAGGCACAAAGTTGGTATCAATTTTTTTGCTTCAGCTGGCGGTTTTGCCCCAACTTTCGGCATTCTTGGTACCGTTATGGGTCTTATCAACGTGTTGAAGCAACTGGATAATCCTGGCACCTTGGGTCCGGCGATTGCTTCCGCCTTCCTGGCGACCTTGTGGGGCTTGCTCATGGCTAACCTGGTCTACTTGCCTATATCTGGTAAGTTAAAAGCAAAAGACGAAGAAGAAGCTCGCGACATGTCCATGATGCTTGAGGGTATTCTGTCTATTCAGGCTGGTGAAAACCCGCGTATTGTGCGTGACAAATTAACTGCCTATCTTCCGCCTTATGAAATTAAGGGTGAAGGAGCACAGGCTAAAAAGCCAGCAGGCGCAAAGGCTGAAAAGGCTAAAGCATAACAATGGCTCACCGCACTAAGAAACACGCCGAAGAACACGAAGGTCATGATGAACGTTGGCTGGTCAGCTATGCGGACTTTATTACCCTGTTAATGGTTTTGTTTGTTATTCTCTATTCTCAGGGAAATATCAATGTTGAAAAGTACAAACGTTTGGCCGAAAGCATGCGTACCGCTTTTGCTGGCGGTGGAGCAGCTGACGTAGTTGATAAACAGATTAACCAGGCCGGTGGTGCTGCGGAAGATGGAACAGCCAAGCCGATTGTGGTTCCAGGTATTCCAGAAGGTCCAACCCAATCTGAAGAAGTTGCCGGACAATTAACCAATTTACTTTCAAAACAAAATCTGGGCAGTGAAGTTAGTGTTCAAACAAATATTGAAGGTGTTTTAATTTCCCTGAGTGAACACCTGGTTTTCAGGGATGGAACAGCAGATCTTCCAGCCGAGGCGACGCAGGTGCTGGATACCATTGTGGAAATGTTGCGCCCGATTGATAATAAAATTCGATTGGTTGGGCATACGGATAATGTCCCTTCCAGTAATCCTCAGTATCCAACCAATTGGGAGTTGTCCCTGGCGCGGGCTACGGCGGTTGCGAAATACTTAATGAATGCAGGAATTGCACCAGATAGATTTATTATTTCAGGCCAGGGCGAATACGCCCCCGTTTTTCCCAACGATACCCCAGAGCATAAAGCTTTAAATGCCAGGGTTGAAATAATCATTATATATAAAGTTGACAGCAAGGTTATCAATATAAATACCGATGTAAATTTAGCGCCTTGATGCACAGCTTGAAAATTATTATATAATTTGCACCGGTTGATGAGTTTTGGAGCGTTTACGTTATCTGGATTTTACCTGTTATCAAAAGTGTAAAAAGATTTTTGCTATTCGTATTTCTTTTGGTGTTATTATCCCTTTAGTAATGCCATCGGGTGTTTGACAAGATAACTTGCGTAATTCCTTCTTTTCCACTGGCCGTTCAGATTATTCTGTGGAGTTGTATGTTTAACAAGATAATGACCATTCTTAATGTAATTTCCCAGCTGATTCTGGCAATTATTGCGGTGATATCACTCATCACAGCTTATGTTGTATTTGCTCCAGATGATTTGCCAAAACCTTTTCGCCTGGTTTACGACACGTCCAATGGTGTTCCCATTTCACAAATAGCGCCTAAAACCATTATTATTACAGCAACCCCTGCTCCAATTGAACCGGAGTACCACCCAGGTGAAGGCATAATGCTCAATATGACCACCAAGATTATCAATCTGGTGGACCCGGGTGGCCGAAAATATATTCGTTTGACTGTCGTTGCAGAATTTGCACCAGATGATCCGAATTATCCAAATATGACTGCAGAAGAAAAAGCAGCTTATTTGACTGAATTTAATGCCATGTTGGCCACACGCTTGCCGATTATGGATGATACGGTGATCACTTTATTGTCAACCAAGACGTATGAGGATCTTTATACAGCGGATGGAAAAGAAAAATTACGTACGGAGATTCTAAATACGTTGACTGAAAAGCTGCCAGATCTAAAATTACTCTCGATTTACTTTACCGAATTTGTGGTTCAGTAGCCCATGTTAGCCCAATCCGAAATTGATGCCTTACTATCTGGTGCGATTGATATAGACCAGAAAGATGGAAAAGAAAGAATAAATCTGGCTGATATGATGTCAAATCAGCCCGGTGACCGTCTTAAAATTGATAGCGATGACAAGAAGACGATCCAAAACTATAATTTTTGGTCCCCGGCGCGTTTTTCAAAGGAACAAATGCGTGCCGTTGAGTTGGTGCACGAAGATTTGACGGAACGTCTGACCACCTCGCTGCCTACTTTTCTGAGAACAAACGTGCGCCCGCACCTTGTCCACATGGAACAGGGGCGCTTTCACGATTTCATCAAAGATTTTCCGCCCAATACCCTGTTTCACTTAATAACTCTGGCTCCATTGCCGGGACACATGGTGCTTACCATGAGTCTAAATGTAAGTTACTTAATTCTGGAGCAGCGTCTGGGTGGCAAGATAGAAGGTCGATTTACCGAGCGTGCGCTGACGGAAATTGATCAATCGTTATTGCGCGGTTTGGTGGAACACATGCTTGGAGATATGAAGGGTGCCTGGAGTAAGGTTGTTTCGTTGGAGCCTTCTCTTGAGGACAGCACCATCAACCAGCATTGGGTTCAGATGATCATGGGTAACGAACGCGTTTTGCTCCTGACGATTGAATTGAATATTCAGGGTGTTACTGGTACCATGAGTATCTTCATCCCATTTAATACGCTTAAGCCGATCACCAATGTGCTCAATCCTCATATTTGGATTGCTGGGCGAAAGGAGCAGCAGCAAGACCCGATTGCTCGTCAGCATGCGATTCAGGCGGTAAAGCGGGCAATTATTCCCATGAAAGTTATTTTGGGTAGCGCAGAGCTGACGATGGGAGATTTACTTAATCTAAAAATTGGTGATGTGATTGAGTTGGATCGAAGTATAGAGAGTCCCATGGTTGTGCAGGTTGCAAATAAAAAGCAATTCTATGCGAAGGTTGGAAGATCTGGTAAACACCTCGGTGTTCAAATTACCGGAGTCTACCGCGAGCAGGATGATATCAATCCGTTGTATTGATGAGAGAGAGTAATTATGGAAAATATGGAATTTAACAACGATCTGCCCGTGGGAAAAAAGCCTGATACAGGGACTGATAAATCCGGGGCAAAAGCAAAAACCTATAATACTGGTAACATCGAACTGTTAATGGATGTTTCGCTGCGTGTCACTGTGGAACTTGGACGAACGCGAATGCAGCTCTCCCAGATACTGGAACTTCAGCATGGTTCGGTTGTGGAATTGGACCGCATAGCTGGAGATCCTGTGGATATATTTGTAAATGATTTATTGATGGCGCGCGGCGAAGTAGTGGTTGTTGATGATAAATTTGGCGTGCGCATAACAGAGATGATCGCCGCAAAAGCTGATAAGGGCGCGCTCTAATGCTGGATTTGCTGAATGGGTTCAAGAAATGGGTTCGAAATAGCCGCCCAGAATCAAAGTTGGTTGCTGGATTAATGGTTTTCAGTTTGGTGGCAACAATTTTGTTTTTTATAATGAGCGGCGCTACAAACGCATCGAATGACCCGACGGCTTCCACCCCGTTCTATCTGTTTAGTGTATTCATCAAATTGATCGGGGTGCTGCTTTTAATTTTTCTCTGCGCGGCATTATATCAACGTTGGATGAAACAAGGCCCCCGCGCAGGTTCTGTGCAACAATTGAAAATACTCGAAACAGTCAGGCTTGGCCCGAAACAGGCTCTTTATCTGGTGGCAGTAGGGGATCAACAACTACTAATTGGTGCCACAGATCAAAATATTTCACTACTCACGCAGGTTGAGAGTGGTTTTTCACAAGAATTAGCTGATGGAGCTCCTCCCCAGTCGGATATGAATTTTGGTTCCTTGATCCAGTCTTTTGGCTCCATCCCGCCCACAGATAAAGTGGACGGAAAGGAATAGGTTTATTAATGATTGAAAGGTTAATTTCAATCCGCTCCTCTGGTATTGTAGAGAAAAAAGCAGAACGTCCATCTGGATATTCTCGTCGATTATTTCTGCTATTGATAATTTTAGTGGGATTGCTTTTGGTTGGTTGTTCAACTGCCCCTGGTGTTTCATTGACCATTGATCCGCAGTCTCAGCAGCCCAAGCAAGTGACGACCGGGGTACAGCTTCTGGTTCTGATGACGTTGTTGTCCCTGGCGCCGAGTATCCTTATTTTGGCAACCTCATTTACCCGTATTGTAATTGTCTTATCCATGATGCGAAGTGCGATTGGTATGCCATCCATTCCCCCTAATCAAGTGGTGATTGGGCTCTCATTGCTGCTCACATTTTTTGTCATGGCACCTGTCTATAAACAGATAGACCAGACAGCCATTCAACCATATATAAACGAACAGATAGACCAGGCGACTGCCCTTACCAACGCTCAAAAGCCTGTTCGGGAATTTATGTTCAAACAGACTCGGGAAAAGGATATCAAATTATTTATGGATTTGGGCAACGAAGCCCAGCCCACTACTCTGGACGATATCCCGACTGTGGCGTTATTCCCGGCCTTTGTGATAAGTGAGCTGCGCACAGCCTTTACGATGGGCTTTGTGATTTATATCCCATTTTTGATCATTGATCTGGTTGTATCCAGCATCTTACTTTCAATGGGTATGATGATGCTTCCTCCATCCCTCGTCTCATTGCCTTTCAAGCTTTTACTCTTTGTGATGGTGGATGGTTGGTACTTACTGGTGCGCAGCCTGGTTTTGAGTTTCACCGGCGGTGCGTGAGGTATTTTCATGACAGAAGCTTATGTTCTAACCCTTGGGCAAAATGCGATCATGCTCACGCTGCTATTGGCCGGGCCGATCTTGTTGATCAGCCTGGTGGTCGGTAGTCTAATCAGCCTTGTTCAGGCGGCTACACAGATCAATGAAGTCACATTGACATTTATTCCCAAGATGATAGGGATTATTGTGGTTCTTTTAATTCTGGGTTCATGGATGCTTCAGCAAATTTTAGTATTTACGTCCAATTTATTTAATAGTTTGCCGAGCCTGGTTAATTAAAAGGATTAATTAGGGATCCCACAATGCTGCCACAAAAAGTAGATTCGATCATTCAATCGGTTACCAGTCTTAGACCGATGCCTTCCAACATTACCCGTATTTTAAAAGAAATAGAAAATCCCGAGATTACAATTGAGGTGCTTGTCGGTTTAATAAGCCTGGACCAGGCTTTGGCTGCATTGGTGCTGCAGCTGTCCAACTCGGTTTCGTTGGGGTACACGCGACAATGTTCAACCCTGTATGAATCGATCATGTACATCGGGCTTAAACGACTTAAGACAATCTTGCTAACTTCATCAGCGACTGGGATGATGGATCGGAGTTTGAGCGGATACCGGCTGGGGGCTGGTGAATTATGGCATCACTCACTGGTAACCGGTGTGGCTTCTGAATGGTTGGCACAGGCGCTGCGCTACCCCAACCCGGAAGAAGCGTATGTTTCGGGGTTGCTGCATGATATTGGGAAGCTGCTCCTGGATCAGTTCGTCCTGAGCAATTATCAGACTATTACTGATGCAGTTCAGCACTATAAATTAGAATTGTGGCAGGTGGAACAGAAATTAATTGGGATTGATCATGCCAGTGTGGGTGGTTTGATCGCTGAGCGCTGGAATTATCCGTTGATTCTGGTGGATGCCATCCGCTACCATCACACTCCTGCAATGGCGCGTAAAAATCAACAGCTTCCTGCAATCGTAAACCTGGCCAATGCTTTTGCGCAGGATTACACATTATCCAATTCAGGCCTTTTTAGCTTTGGTATACATCCTGCATCTTATGGCATCCTACGGATCAGTCCGGAAGAGGTTGTAAAACTAAGAGCTGATATGATGGATTCTGGACGTTTTCCATCTTTTTCCAAGGGCGGTCAGAAAAAATGAAACGTGGAAAGTTGTCGGTTCTTATCCTTGAACCCAATGCACTGCAGTGTGATCTGATCAAACTGGCTTTGGTACGTAATGCTATGCAGCCGATCATATGTGATGACCCGGGTGCAATCCGACAATTTCTGGTTCAATATATCCCTGATTTACTGTTGGTGGATACACATTTGCCGGGCCAAAATGGCCTTGATCTTGTAGCTGACCTGCAAGCCGAAGCGTTATTATCCCGGACCAAAGTTTTTATTCTTTCTTCGCTTGGATACCCGGAGATTGTTCAGAAAGCTGTAAAGATAGGAGCCAGTGATTTTTTGGTGAAGCCACTGGATACAGATCTCCTTGTGAGTCGAATTCAGCGTTGTTTTTATTTGCCAGAAGCGGGGTTAACTTCACCTTAAACTTACTGCGAAGATGTTTCTGCGATAATAATCAGTGCATGGTTCCTGGTTTGGTGGCAGGAAATGGGGGAATGACGGAACGTTTTTGGGAAGTCTCATAAAGCGTCAAAAAATTTACGCCATATTTAGTTTTGCTTCACACTGCCTTTACAGACAGAAGCGGACGATTAAGGTATGATCTACAGGTAAAGCTAACTTTGGAAAACTTTATCTATGACCATATCTGTTGCGCAAGCCCAACTCTTTTTTCTAGCCTTTGCCCGTATCATGGCAATCATTATCCATGTACCAGTATTGGGTGGTCAGAGTATTCCCAATCAGGTACGGATTGGGTTAGGGCTGGCGCTGGCGGTCATACTTATTCCCTGGCAGCCCCTGGCACCAGAAGCTCCCGCAATAGGTTTTTTTGCTTATGGTGTAGCGATTGGTAAAGAAATAATAATTGGCACACTGGTAGGTTTTGCAGCTGACCTTGTTTTTGGAGCTATTCAGATTGCTGGCTCGGTTATGGGTATGGGAAGTGGTTTTGAATCCAGCCGAATTTTCAATCCTGCCATAGGTGAGGCCGGCTCAGCTTTTGACCAGATATTTGTCAGTTTGATGATGTTGGTTTTCCTGGCGATTGATGGGCATCACGTTGTGCTGATTGCCATTCAGAGAACTTTTAGCGTTATTCCATTGAATGGCGCTTTGCCATTTACAGGAATAGAGCCTCTTATTTTAACCACAGTCCAATTAATCGCTGCCGGAATTCATATGGCTTTGCCCGTCATGACCGCCCTGGTCTTGACAGATCTAACCCTTGGGTTGCTTGCCAGGGTTACCCCACAGGTGCAGGTTTACTTTCTTGGCTTACCAGTAAAGGTGACAGTGGCCTTGTTTTCCATGTCCATGTTATTGGCAGTTATCTTCCCTTATGTGACGAATATATTCAGGTCACTGGGAGATAATATGCTTCTGTTTATAAAGAATTAGGATAACATGGCAGATAAAACTGAAGCCCCTAGTAGTCGTCGTCTTGAGGAAGCCCGGGAAGAAGGGCGGGTGGTGCGCAGCCAGGAATTAAACACTGCGGCCATCCTGCTGGCTGGCGCTTACTTATTGCAAGGCCCAGGCGCCCAACTTGGTATTGCCCTGAAGCAGGTTGTCACCACTTCGCTCGTGGATTTGTCCAGCAATGAATTGACATCTGTATGGTTGTTGAAAATGGTTTATTCGGCTGGCTGGCAGGTGTTACCATCCTTGGGCATGATTATTGTTGGCCTGTTATTTACAGGCGTTGTTGTAACCTTGGGCCAAACTAATTTTTTATGGGCCACCAAAAAAATGGGTTTTGACTTCAATCGTGTAAATCCGCTTGAAGGTTTTAAGCGCTTATTCTCATCGCATGGTTTAATCGAGCTGCTGCGCTCTTTATTGAAGCTTGGTTGGGTAAGCTGGTTTGCTTATGCTTATCTTCAGACCAATTGGGCCGAATTGATTGCTTTACCCCAATATGATATGAGTACGGCGATCAGCCGGTTTGTGGCGATTAGTGTTGGACTTGCCATCCGTGTTGGAAGTATGTATTTGATCCTGGCAGTTGCGGATTATGCATACCAACGCTGGGATCTTTATAAGAGCCTTAAGATGAGCAAGGATGAAGTAAAAGAAGAGTACAAGCGCTCTGAAGGTGACCCGATGTTAAAAAATCGGGTACGTAATATGCAGCGCCAGATGGCACGTGGCAGGATGATGGCGAATGTCCCCAAGGCTACGGTTGTTGTAACCAACCCAACCCATCTTGCGATTGCAATTGAATACTCCGAAGGCATGAGCGCGCCACGTGTCTTGGCAAAGGGTCCTTTTCGAGTGGCTCAACGAATTGTGGCGCTTGCCAAAGAAAATAATATTCCTGTTGTTCAGAATATTCCTCTGGCGCGCGCAATTTATAAAACAATCGAGATTGGTCAGGAAATATCCCCGGAATTGTATGTGGCTATGGCCGAAGTGTTGGCTTATGTTTACAAACTACGTGGTAAATCCACAAATATTCCCATGAAGACTGCTCCTTCGATGCATCCGATAGGAAATCATTAATGGCAACTACTGCACCTACTTCAGAAAACAAATCCACTTTGGTTGTCGCCTTACAATCTCTGTTGCGTTCAAACGATATTGTTATGGCGCTCAGCCTGGTCATGCTGGTTGGCATGCTGCTTATCCCGCTGCCCGCCTTTTTGGTGGATCTGGCGGTGGCGTTGAGTATCGCAATGTCCATTGGTATAGTTTTAATCACCATGTTCATCAAGCAGCCGATGGAATTTTCGGTATTTCCAACGGTACTTTTGTTGGTGACTCTTTTCCGTTTGGGCATCAACGTATCGGTTAGCCGGCTTATTCTTTTGAGTGGGGATGCAGGCCAGATTATTACAACCTTTGGTAACCTGATTGTCGGTGGAAACTATGTGGTTGGTGTGGTTATCTTCCTGATTTTGATGATCATTCAGTTCGTGGTTATCAACAGCGGTGCGGGTCGTGTGGCTGAAGTTGCCGCCCGGTTTACCCTGGACGCCATGCCTGGTAAACAACTGGCGATTGACGCAGATCTTAATGCAGGTTTGATCGACGAGACTCAGGCTCGCCAGCGGCGCAAAGCCATTGAAAGTGAAGCAGATTTTTATGGCGCCATGGACGGTGCCAGCAAATTTGTGCGTGGAGATGCCATCGCTGCCATCATCATCATGGTGGTCAATATTGTTGGTGGTTTTGTTATTGGTGTGCTGCAGCGTGGTTTGCCGTTGCTGGACGCACTGCAGACTTATGTTTTATTGACGATTGGTGCGGGGCTTGCGATCCAGGTGCCGTCTTTGCTGGTATCAGCGGCTTCCGGTCTGATCGTGACACGCTCCACCTCCGAATCATCCCTTGGTACCGAAGTTTCTAAACAGATTGCGAATTTCAATGTATTGGCAGTTGCCGCCCTGGTTGTTAGCCTGATGATGTTTGTTCCTGGTTTACCGACCCTGCCCTTTGCCATTGTTGCCATTGGATTAGGGGCTGGGGCCTTTTTTGTCAATAAAGCTCAAACCACCGCGGCTGTAGCCGAAGAAGCTGCAACAGCGGCGGCGGCAGTCCCCATGCTGGCTTCTGAACCAGAAACCCCTGAGCAAATGCTCGAAATGGTGGTGGTTGATCCGATTGAGTTGGAAATTGGCTACAGTTTGATACCCATCATTGATGAAGATTCGCAGGATAACTTGCTGCGTAGAATCACAAGCATACGCAGGCAATTGATGACCGAGATGGGATTAATTTTACCGGTGGTCCGTATCCGCGACAATCTACGACTTTCGCCACAGTCTTATCGCATTAAAATTCGTGGGCAGGAAGTGGCTTCCAGTGAAATTATGTTGGATCGCTTGTTGGCAATCCCCGGTTCAGATATTGATGAACCAATTCAGGGCATTCCAACTTCTGAACCGGCGTTTGGTTTGCCCGCACTTTGGATCAGCGAAGCCGAGCAAAGCCAGGCAGAGTTAAAAGGTTACACAGTGGTGACCCCACTTTCGGTGTTGTGTACGCATATCACCGAGATTGTTCGAAATTTCTCTTCCGAACTTTTGAGCCGACAGATGGTTCAGGAAATGTTAAATCAACTTCGACAAAAATCGCCGGCATCGGTGGAAGGTGTTGTTCCAGAAATGCTAAGCCTCGGAGAAACCCAGAGCGTCCTGCGTTTCTTACTGCGCGAGCGCATCCCCATCCGCGATTTGAGCGGTATTCTGGAAGTTCTGGCCAATAATGCCACAATGACGCGCGATCCGCACATCCTGGCGGAGGCTGTTCGTCAGACAATGGCTAATACAATCTCCAATCAGTATAAGGACGAGGCGAATACCATTCATGTTTTTACCCTTGCTCCTCAATTGGAAGCCACTTTGCGCTCGGCGTTGATTTCTTCTGAGGGTAGTCCTGGTTTTCAAATAGATGCCAATCTTGCTCAGCGTATCCTATTAAAGACGGGTGAGCAAATGGAAGCCCTGGCCCAGTTGGGACATTTCCCTGTCCTTCTGTGCCCGCGTGAATTACGCCTGGCTTTTCGCAGGCTGGTGGAGCAATCCCTGACCAACTTGATCGTCATGGCTTTTTCTGAAGTTGGGCAGGGTGTAAAAGTAAAAGCACATGGTATGGTTAAAGTAGACTAGAGGCTAGCTTGGTAACCAAAACTTATCGATCCGATTCTATGCTTAAGGCTTTACAGATGGTCCAGGCAGAGCTGGGCGCCGATGCTATTGTGGTGTCTACGCGTGAAATTCCGACCGGACCTTCCTGGAATCCATGGAAGCAATCTTCGGTTGAAATTGTTGCTGCCGTCCCGGATGTGTTACCTGAAACAAAAAAAAGTACGCCAGCAGCAAAAAAGCCTGCAACGCACGCCCCTGTTGTTTTACGTCCATCGGCAAACAAACAGGGAGTTGAGTTTGTGGAAGAAATGCCAGAGATTGAGTGGGTGAATGATGCAGACGATAATCGCCCATCTACACCTGCCAGACCTGTTTCTTCACAGTCTCAGAAATCAACTTTAAAAATCAAGGAATGGGATCCACCCCGCTCTGAGAATAGCAAGAAAGAAGATGCAAGCAAAATATCAGAAAGACAGTCTCGCGCCAGGTCCCAGCAAACACCCGCAGATATGCCAGCATTGGGGCAGGCCGTTGCTTCTATAAAGAAGGTAGCACAAAAAGCAGCACTGGAAGAAAAAATTCTGCCTGCCGGCTTGAAGAAAATCCGGCAGCAGCTAATCAACCAGGGAGTAGACCCGGTACTGATTGAGGGTTTGATAAATGTGGCAACCGAGACGCTCAGTCCAGGTATTTTGGGCGAGTATGAAACCTGTAAAAAATATATCACACAGCTTTTGGCAGCCGAACTGCGTGTGCAGCAAGGTTTGGGCGTTTATGCGCCGAGTAATGTAATTTGCCTGGTTGGTGCGAGTGGCAGTGGAAAAACAGCAACCCTGGCAAAGTTGGCCTTATATTTCAGCCGGGAACTCAAAAAAACGATAACCTGGGTTTGTGCCGATACGGTTCGTATGGGCGCTATTGCTGAAGCGCGTGCTTATACGGATGCACTTGGTCTGGAATTAAAACTTGTTTATCGCGCTGAAGATTTACGGGAAATTATGAAGGGTGCGAAAGAGACAGATTTGTTTCTTTTGGATACACCCGGATACAGTCCCTGCAGTGAAGCGCAGATGGTTGAATTGGGTGCTTTGTTAACCGGTATTCCCAAACGTTGCACCTATTTGGTGACTCCGGCCACCACAAAGGAGACGGATCTATTTCAGTTATCTGCATCGCTCGGGGTTTTTAATTTGGATGGGCTTATTATTAGTAAGCTCGACGAAACGCATACATTCGGGTCTGTTTATAATTTCGCGCGTAAAAATCAGATCCCGCTTGGTTTTTTTACAACCGGAAAAGAAGTTGCTCGTAATCTCGAAGTTGTAGACCCTGCCCGGCTTGTAGCAGCTTTATTTGGCAAAGAATGGAATAAATGAATACTGGAAGCGCAGCTGTCAATAACAGTAGAATGAATTCGGCAGATGGACAGACATCCGCTGGTTCTGGAAATGCGTTAACGAAATCCAAAAAGTCAAAAAATAAAAAATCAGGCGAGGTTGAGCCTCTACCTGTTTTGGTTGAATTGATTTACACAGTTTCTGTGATTGTTGTGATTGTTGCAACATTACTGGTAGTCTTGACTTCTATTTTTGTGAGTGCCAGCCTGCTTGATATAATCATTCGAGCAAGTGTAACCATCCTGGTGATGGGTGTGCTGACCCTGTTGGCATCCTGGCGGATTACCACGGGTGTGATAAAAGTTGGTTTGGATGTGATCGAAGAAGAACAGCGAAAAGAAGAAGAAGAAGAGAAGCAAAAAAAGGAAGAAGAACAGAGGCAACTGCTTGAAGAAGAGCAGAAGCAGCTGCTTGAAGCCGAGTTGGCACAATCCATTGAATCAAATCCAGACTCTCTGGGTCAAAAAGCTGAAAGTACGGTCGAGGCGCAATAAGCGATGGAATCATCGATTGAAGAAGTTGATATCCTGGATGAATTTCTCGTAACACGTTCCAAAGAACTACGGGAAAAATTGATATTGCGTTCTGTGCCCCTGGTTCATTATCTTTTGGGACGCATGGGCATTACCCAGGAAATGGGTACTGATTACGAAGATATGGCTCATCAGGGTTTGTTGGGACTGATTGAGTCCGTCGATCATTTTGATCCGAAATTCGGCGCACGGTTTAGCACTTATGCAAGTTTGCGGATACGTGGTAAAGTTTTGGACTATTTGCGGACAGTGGATTGGATGCCGAGGGCTGCACGTAAGCGTACCCGCCAGATCCAAAAAACAATTTCAACCTTGTGGTCCGAGAATATGCGGGCGCCAACCGAGAATGAAATTGCAGCCCATCTGGGTGTTAAGCTTGAAGAAATTCAGGAAGGGCTGGCTGATTCAAACCGCATTTTAGTGTCGTTGGACATGATGATGGATGTAGACCAGGATGGCGAGGGTTCAATGCACGAGCATTTGCGTGATGAAACCCAGATTGATCCATCGGTTGCGTTGGAAGAAGGCAGCCAGGTGACCCAGATGAGCACGGCAATTTTAAGCCTGCCAGAACGAGAACAGCAGATATTGTCGATGTATTATAATGATCAACTTACTTTTAAAGAAATTGGCAAGGTTTTAGATATTACCGAATCCCGGGTGTGCCAACTTCATGCACGCATAATCCTTAACCTGAAGGCGATGATGGTAAATGAGTAGTATTCCCAAGGTATCTCTCGAGGACTCATTGTATGTTTTGCAGTTAGCGCGTGAAACCGCGCTGGCTCAAAATCGCATGGCCCAGGCCAAGCGCATGATGCCTGTTGTGGAAGAGATGCGTGGATTGGTATCAAGCTCAGCCCAGGCGCAATCTGTTCCTCCGTCTGGAGGGTTAATGGGACAGTCGGATTTTAAAACATTGCTACAGGTGACTCAAGCCCGGATCAACCAGCCAGATTCAGTCGATACAACCTCGGCGATACTGGAACGTAATCGTTTGATTGGTGCCATGTCAAGTGCAGATATGTCAGAAGTTGATATTGCCCGCCAGTTTAGTATGACTCGTGAAGAAGTTAAGCTGGTCTTAAACGTTCAACAAAAGAACTTAAGCTCTGGAGATAAACAAAGATGATAAAAGGTCTCTATTCGGCTGTTTCTGGAATGATGATGAATGCTGCGAAGCAGCAAGTGCTTTCGCAAAATATTGCCAATCTTAATACTCCTGGTTTTAAACAAATTCTTGCAACTGCCGAAGGCTTTATGCAGAGCCAGGATGTCTATTCTCCCCAGGATGTCTCTGAAGTGAGTGGGTTGACTTTACTTGGCCAAATGGGACTTGGTTCTCAGATAAGTCAGGAATATATTGACTTTACACAGGGCACACTGCAAGGGACAGGTAATTCAATGGATTTTGCCCTTCAGGGAAATGGTTTCTTTAAAATAAAAACCGCGGATGGTGATCGGTATACCCGTGATGGTCGTTTTCTGCGGGATGTGAATAATAACCTTGTCACAGTCGATGGAAATAAAGTATTGGATAAAACTGGTAAGGAAATAAAACTTCCGGAAGGGGATATAACCGTCGCGCCAGACGGTACCCTGAGTGTAAATGGAACGGTTGCTACGCAACTGGGAATTGGGGTATTTACAGACCCCAAGACAGAACTTAAGCATACGAGTGGCAACTTATTTACCGGACCGGCTGCTTCCACCAGCAAAGAAATTCCACAGGTGGTGCAGGGATTCACCGAAGCATCCAATGCTGATCCATCACAGTTGATGACCCAACTGGTCGAAGTCGCCCGTTCGTATGAGGCATCCCAAAAACTTGTTCAAAATCAAGATGAGTTATTGGGAAAAGCTATTGCATCCATTGGTCGTCTTGGTTGATCGTAGGAGTAAATATGTCATCTTCTCTCTATCACACATTGAATATATCCCGCCAGGACATCCTCAGTAAATTGAGTGACCTGGATGTAACCAGCAATAATCTGGCGAATGTCAATACCGTTGGTTTCAAGTCCAGCCGCACAAATTTTCAAGAGCTGCTCAATAAACAAATCAAAGCTGGATCCAAAGTTGCCAGTACCCAGATGAGCGTTACCAACGGGACCTTGAAGAATACCGAGAACCCCTTCGATATGGCCATTCAAGGAGACGGCTTCTTTAGTGTTACCTTGCCAGATGGAAAGATTGGTTATACCCGTGATGGCCAATTTAGTATGGATTCTAATCGCACGCTGGTAACTGCCAGCGGCTATCCATTGGTTTGGGATGGGAAAATTCTGGAAGGGATGACGAACTTTACGGTAAACAAGAATGGATCGGTGACCGCCCTGAATGCCGACGGCACAACCGCTGATCTGGGCACGATTCAGCTCACCCGCTTTACCAACCCAACCGCATTAAGCAATAACGGTAGCAACATCCTGCTGGAAAATGCCATCTCTGGCAAGCCACAGGCTGGAGATGCAGGTAGTGAAAATTTTGGATTGATCTCTGGCAAGATGGTGGAACAATCCAATGTAGATTTATCCATGGAGATGACCCAACTGATAACGCTGCAACGCTCATTCAGCATGTCCCTTAAGGCTTTTCAACAAACCGACACGATGATTTCCCAGGCAATTAACCTGCGAAAGGCGTAATGTTTTCACAAATACGGTCGATAATATTGATGTGAATTCATTTATTCCTGTAGGAGGAACAACCCATGAAAATCGAAAATAGCGGTATCTCCCCATTAGCCTCCAAGGCAACTGACCCTTCTGCCCGTGTCGAGAAGAAGGAAGATCGAAAAGGCGTTCAGGCTTCAGGATCTGGCCAGGATAAGGCTGAGATGTCTGGAAACGGTCGTATATTAGCCAAGGCTCGCACTGCGCTCAGCAATGTGGATGAAACCCGCAGCGATCGTGTTGCAACTATTAAGAGTCAAATCGCCAGCGGTGACTACGCGGTCCAGGTAACTGATCTGGCCCGAAAATTGGTCGCCAGGTTCTACCCAAAATAAATGCTTAACAGAGGTACCAAATGACAGGTAAAGGTGAATTCACAGCAGAACGATTGGAACTTGAAGAAATTTTAGTGCGGCAATTCCGGGCTTTGCAAGAAATGATAGTCCTGACCAAAAAAGAACGAAATTATTTATTGAATGAACCAGATATGATTACACAGGTCGTGGAGGACAAAGAAGTCCTGCTCGACTCGATGAGTTTAATGGAAGATAACTGCCGTAAAATTATTCAGGAGCTGTCCATCGCCCTGGTACTGCAAACAGAAAACACATCCATTCGCGACCTGTTACCTTTTTTCAAGTCCGAAGATGCCAGCCGGATCAGAAATTTGTCCGAAGGGATTACCAGCCTGGCGGGTCAGGCGCGCGAACTTAACCGTGCGAACCAGGCGATTGCTTACACAAAATTGGATTGGCTAAAGGCGACCCAGGAATTTTTGATCAGTATTTTTCAACCAGAGACGGGTTATCGATCACCCAGGGGCGGGACTCTGAATCGCGATGCGACCGGCATTGGCGTTGAGATTCGGATTTAAGGAGTAAAACTATGCCCACCATTTCAGGCGGTATTGGAATAGCGTTACAGGCGGTTCTGGCACATTCCCAGACGATGCAGATTATTGAGCACAATATCGCCAATGCCAACACCCCGGGATATCGTCGCCAGGGAGCCGTATTATTAGCATCCGCATCATCTCCTGCCAATGGAGTGGAATACGGCAATGCTGCCGGGCAGTGGGGTGGTGGTGTACTAATAGACAAGATCCAAAGGTTTAACCTCCAGTTTTTTGATGGGCGTTTTCGCTCTGTTTCAGCAGAAGCAAAAAACTGGGAGGCCCAAAGCAGTATCTTGAGCCAGTTTGAAGCCACCATGGCTGAAACCTCGACCGATGGCATGCTTCCCAAGTTGGATGAATACTGGGCAGGTTGGCAGTCGTTATCCGCCGATCCAACCAATAACAGTTTGCGATTGGGCGTTTTGGACACAGGCAGCTCACTTGCCAGTGCTTTTAATCGTCGCTATGAGCAAATTAATCAGTTGCGCAATGATCAGAACCTGGCGGTTCTGGATCAGGTTGATCAGATCAATTCTTATGCGACCGAAATTGCCAGTCTGAATACCGAAATTGCTCATGTTATGTCTGTCGGTGAACAACCGAATGATCTTTTAGACAAGCGTGACCTGGCGTTGGATTCGCTGGCGAACCTTTCGGGGGCGGTCTCATTTGAGCAAAAGAATGGAGAAGTTTCGGTTTCCATTAACGGACATGCGCTTGTGATCGGTAATAGTACTTTTAAACTGGTTACCAAGACCAACTACGCCAAACCAGATGTGCCCGTACAGGATGTTTACTGGGAAGATAATCAGAAATTGATGCCAGGCACGGGTGAATTAAAGGGTATTCTGGAGATTCGGGATAACTTTTTGGTGAAGCAGCAGAATGGACTGGATACGCTGGCATCCACGATCATAAACCAGGTAAACACATTGCATAGCAATGGGTTTGGTCCCAATACGGCGGTTACTGCTCCACCCCATGATCCTTTCTTTAAAGGAACTACTGCGGCTGATATTGTCGTGAATCAAGACTTGATTGATGATCCCGGAAAAATTGCAACAGCAGCTGTTGCGGGTGCGGCTGGTGACAATACCGTTGCCTTAAATATCGCTGGATTGAAATTTAAAAAATTGATGGGTGCGGGTTCCATCCTGACCATGAATGAATACTATAACGGCCAAATTACCAGTCGTTCCATCGTCACACAGCGGTCTTCCGAAAATAGCTATCAAAATAATCTGGTAGCCCAGGCTTTGGGAAACCAACGCGAATCGGTTGTGGGTGTATCGCTGGATGAAGAAGCGGCCAATATGGCAAAAACGCAGAAAGCTTACCAGGCAGCTGCTCGTGTACTTACTGCCTATGACGAGATGTTGGATGTGGTGATCAACAAAATGGGTCTGGTAGGACGCTAGTTTGGTTGGTTATTACAGGTAAGGAGTCTATATGCGAATCACAAGCCGAATGACAGTTGATGCTGCCGTCAAACATATTACAGAAAACCAGGAAAAGATGAACAAGCTGCAAAACCAGATCTCATCCACGAAGCAGTTTCAGAATGCTTCTGAGGATCCGGTTAATTCATCACTCAGCCTGGGGCTGCGTTCCAATTTGCGCACATTGGATTCATTTGTCGAAACGACGGGCAGTGTCAAGGATTGGATGAACGCCACCGATTTTGCATTGGGCAACCTGGAGACGCTAGCGCTTAGAGCGACAAACCTGGTGCAGCAAGGGTTGAACGAAACCATATCCAATACGGACCGGGCCAGTACGCTGGGTGTTGAAATGCGCGGTATATTGTCTCAGGCCATGGATATTGCCAATTCGTCCCACAATAACCAGTTTATTTTTGCAGGTTACCAGGTTAATACCAAGCCTTTTCAGTTGGATATCGATACTGTTAAAGGAACCTATACGGATTATTTTGGTAACGCTGCTGCAGATTATCAAAAAATTACCTATAATGGTGATGCTGGGGTAATGCAGCGCACACTTGCGCCCGACCAGTCGATTATATTGAACGTGAATGGAAAACCCGCGCTAAATGAGATTTTAGATAAATTACTGACTGCTTACGAAGCACTGGTCAAGAGTCCCTACGACGCCAACGTTTTGCAGGCTTCATTGGCCGGGTTACAAACCGCAGCGGATGTTCTGGATCAAAATAGAACATCAAATGGTACTCGTTTGCGCCAGGCGGAAACCGCAGCTGATTATTTGGAACAGGTAAAAATAGAGACGAAAGGTTTGCTTTCCAAAAAAGAAGATACAAATATGGCAGAGGCGTATGCCTCACTGGCAGGTCAGAAGACCACCTATCAGGCAGTTTTAGAGGTCAGTCAGCGTGCAATTTCTGCGCTCAGTCTCTTTGATTATATGCAGTGATGACTGTTCATAATCAGCGTGATGTATGCTATTATTACCCTGATAATATTTTGGAATTGTGGAGCGTGTCGATATGCTGGTATTAACTCGCAGGGTGGATGAGAGCATCGCGATTGGCGATTCAATCGTTTTGACTGTGCTGGCCATTGAAGGTGAGCGGGTTAAGCTTGGTATTAGCGCGCCACGTGAAGTGCTAATTCTGCGGCAGGAAGTTTTTCAGGCAGTACAGGATCAGGTAAAGATCCAGGAATTATTGGCAGAAAAAACTGTACCGGATTCGTTTGAACAATTGCGAAAATTATTGGCTTCTGAAGATGAACAAGATAGCCAGGATGATGAAAAGGATAAGAATGCTTCTTGATCCTTTTTTCAGGGTTGTGACTTTTTTATTAAGCGCTTCTTTATAAATAAGAGAAGCGCTTTAGTTTTTTATTGCAGGAAAACGATATAATTACATATGCACGTTTTTATCCACGGGCAATTAAAAGAAAAAATTTACCTGATTTTTCGTTTCTCTTTACGGGCGATTTACTGTATAAAATAGGCATTTGTGTTATCTTTTGTGAATGGATGATTGGATGTTAAACTTAGAGACATCCAAGTGTAAATACTCGTATTCCTGCAAATGAGAAGAGAATATCTATGGAAATAGTTTTCGATATAAGTGAAGATGAGGTCCCTATTTTTTTGGCTGAAGTGGACGAACATTTGCAGGTGTTGGATGATATTTTGATTCGCTTGGAAAAAGAAGACACAGATTCCGAGCTTGTTCAAACAATCTTCCGTTCTGCCCATACAATAAAGGGTATGGCGGGCATGATTGGTCATCGGCGTATGACGGACCTGACGCATGCCTTGGAATCCGCACTGGATGGGGTTCGTAAAAAAAGTATTCTTATTTCGACCCCGTTAATCAATACCTGTCTTGAGGCAGTCGACCGGCTGCGTTTGCTGCGCGAAGAAGTGGTCACGGCCCAAACCAGCGATATTGATATTGAAGAACTTGTGCAGGATTTAAAAGATCTAACCCAGGTTAAACAGGATGTGAGTCCACTTCCAACGCTTGTTAGCGTGGATGAGTTGGCCGCCCTTTTTGAAAAAACTGATTCAGCGGTTGTTGCAGCAGATAATAAGCCTGTGGCTAATACACCTGTAGATATGACTCGGGCTGTGCATATACGAGCGATCATTCCTGTTGATAGCATAGCTTCTGCGGCGCGCGCTTTTCAGTTGATGATGGCTTTACAAGAGTTGGGGGAAATCCAGGAAATGAACCCAACTCAGGCTCAAATTGAAACTGCCAGTGCTGTAAAGGAATTTACAGCAGTTTTGATTTCATCAGAATCATTTGAAAAGATCAGTGCAGATTTAAATCGGATATCCGGCCTGGACCAAGTTTTTGTGGATGGGGTCTCAGTTTTGGTTGATGAGCTGCCTGTTTCGACAGCTATCAAAAAAACAGCTTCAGACTCAAGTGAGTCCAGCGTGGTGAATGGGAACGGGTCGCTGCCCGCCGAACCTTCTGGACAGGCTGGGTATGGACGGCGTGCAACAGATGTTGGTGGGGGCCGGCGCGCCAGCGATGTGGCTGCAAGACCAGCGGCTGAAGTAATTGGACGACGCAGTACGGATATGACTGTCCGGACCAATGTCGAGCGCCTGGATAGTTTGATGAATCTGGTTGGAGAATTGATCACGGACCGCAACCACTTACAGCAAATCCGTGGTCGTCTCGAAGCGGATAATCGTTCCAACAACAATATAGAGCAATTATCAGAATCGGTCACACACCTGGGTCGCATTACAGATCAGCTTCAGGAAGAAGTGATGCGGATTCGCATGCTTCCCGTGGGGTCCGTCTTTAATAAATTTCCGCGCATGGTGCGGGATATGGCTCAGAAAGTTGGCAAACAGATTGATGTGATCATCCATGGCGAAGAAACCGAAATGGATCGCTCGATGATCGATGAAATCAATGATCCGCTGATTCATCTGGTACGAAATTCTGTGGACCATGGCATAGAATCGCCAAAAGACCGCATTGCAGCTGGCAAACCTGAGCGTGGAACAATTACGATTACAGCCCGTCACGAACAGGGTCGGGTTATTTTGACTGTTGAAGATGATGGCGGTGGTATTGATGGACGTAAATTAAAAGCCAGCGCAATCCAAAAAGGTTTGATCTCGCCCGAAGAGGCTGCTGCCCTGACCGAGGAACAGTCCATTTATCTGATGTTCATAGCCGGTTTATCGACTGCCCAGAAAATTACTGATATTTCTGGCCGGGGTGTTGGCCTGGATATTGTGAATACCAATATTCAACGTGTCAACGGCTCGATTGACGTCGAAACCCAGTTGGGTTTTGGTACTCAATTTCAGATTACCCTACCTCTTACGCTTGCCATTGTGCCATCCCTCTTGGTGGGTGTAAATCATGCCACCTTTGCCATTCCATTGGTAATGATCACCGAAACCCTGCGTCTTGAAAAGACCGATATCAAGCATGTCTATCGCAAACCGGTTACTCTTTTACGCGGAAATGTACTTTCACTGCTTAAGCTGTCAGATATTTTTAATTTTGTTGAAAATGATGAGCAGCAAAAGTATTTGTTTGCGGTTGTTGTACAATCAGGGAAACAGCGGGTTGGTTTGATCGTTGATTCACTTGTGGGTGAAGAGGAAGTTGTCGTTAAGTCGCTGGGTGCATTTATTGGTGATATTCCAGGGATTTCCAGCGCTGCTATATTGGGAGATGGGAAGGTGGCTTTGATCGTGGATGTGTTTGGACTGTTCAAATTGGCTGGAATATAAAATAAAGGTGGTGTTTTCCTTATGGAAGAAGAAATAATTCCCTTTGATCATGAGCTTTTTGAAATTCTTAAATCCATAGCCAGTGAAGGTATTAAGAATGCAGCCCGTGGCTTTTCTGGAATGATTGGCCATAAAATTGAAGTTAGTAATCCGGTGGCAACCCTGGTTCCGTTGTTGCAGATAGCGCAAATCGTTGGTGGCCCAGAAAACGAAGCAGTAGGGATTTATCTGCGGATTGAAGGCGATCTTCTGGGGCAGATTATGATGATTATTCCTTACACAAAATCCCTGGAATTGGTGGACCTTTTGATGGATTTACCGGAAGGGACCACACAGAGCCTGGGATCTATGGAACGGTCAGCGCTGGGTGAATTGGGAAATATGTGTGGGGCGTTTTTCTTGAATTCGCTGGCGAAAATGATCGGGGCAAGTTTTCGACCTACACCTCCGGCGGTTATGGTGGATATGGTTGGCGCTATTTTGGATATAATTATTGCCACCACCGGCGGGGTCAGCGATCATGTCCTGTTGATGCAGGCCAACCTTATGGATGGCCAACGCTCGGTTGAAGCAGACTTCTGGGTTATTCCAGATATTAACACGCTTCAAGCTTTACTTAATAGAAATAATAAAGCATGAAAGACCCAATAAGTGTCGGATTAGGAGAGCAGGTAGTTAGCCGGGACCCGGAGGATGTTCTTGTGGCTTATGGCTTGGGTTCATGCCTGGGAATTTCCATGGTAGACCCGATATTAAGACTTTCTGGTCTTTTGCATGCCGTGCTGCCGCAATGGAGCAGTGGCATGGAGCCGATGAATCCCGCATCTTCCAAATATGTAGATAGCGGAATTGAACGTTTATTGGCTTCCATGATCAAAGAAGGTGCCATTAAAAGTCGATTGATCATTCGGATGGCAGGCGGGGCAAACATGCTGACTTCACCTGGATTAAAAAATTCGTTTGAAATTGGAACTCGTAACATAGAATCTGCCCGGGTAACATTTCAGCGTCTGAATCTCATCCTCAGAGCAGAAGATGTGGGCGGAAATACTGGGCGAACAGTTCGTTTTTATGTCGCTGAAAATCGCTTGACTGTTAGAGTCATCGGTGAAAAAGAAAAAGAACTATAGAAAGTTTATGAGGAGTAAACATGCCAAAAATATTGATTGTGGATGATGCTGAGTTTCTGCGAGTGCGCCTGACAAAAATGTTGGATACCGATGGTTTTGAAGTGTTTCAGGCAGAAAATGGTGTCAAGGCTGTCGAAGTTTACAAGCAGATTCATCCCGATGTTGTTTTGATGGATGTTACCATGCCAGAAATGGATGGTCTGACTGCCCTGAAGACAATTGTTAGCTTTGATCCAAAAGCAAAAGTTATCATGTTAACGGCGCTGGGACAGGAATCAGTTGTTTTGGAAGCTGTAAAGTCGGGAGCACGCGATTTTATTGTAAAACCCTTCGAACATGACAGGGTGATGAAAGCTATTGGAAAGCTTCTGGCGTAAAGGAATATGACAGATCCCATACTTCGCCAGGTTGTAAATAATAAAGTACCAGATCCTGTACGTGTGCTGGTGGTTGATGATTCTGCATTTATGCGGTTTTCAATCAGCCAACAATTAAACGAAAAACCAGAGCTATTGGTGGTGGGGACCGCCAATGATGGTAAAGAAGCCATCAGGTTAATACCTGAACTTCAGCCGGATGTGATTACGCTGGATGTGGAAATGCCTCACATGGATGGCCTGTCGACCTTGCGCCATATCATGAAAAACTTTCCAAGACCAGTCATTATGTTTAGCAGTCTTACTAAGGATGGTGCGGCTGAGACTATCCAGGCATTAATGCTGGGTGCTGTGGATTTTATTGCCAAACCGGATAATCGCCTGGATATTCGTCAGGTGATGGATGACATGACCGTCAAGATACTTTCTGCGGCAAAAGCCAAAGTAAAGCCGGTTGCATTACGGCAGCCAATAATCCTGCCATTCAACCAGTCTCAAAGTTTAGATAAACCGGTTAGTCCGTACCCGAAAAACGCCCCGATCATTTTCATCGGATCTTCCACGGGTGGGCCGGGTGCGTTGAATGAAATAATCCCAGCTTTGCCTGCCAACCTGGCAGCGCCGATAGTGATTGTGCAGCATATGCCAGCGGGTTTTACCCGGTCATTATCAGAGCGGCTCAATGCCATTTCGCCACTTAAAGTCAAAGAAGCTGAACCCGGAGATCGCTTGATGCTGGGACAGGTGCTGGTGGCTCCCGGTGGGTTTCATATGCTTTGGGATGAAAACGAAAAGGTTGCCCTCAACCAGAAACCAACCGTACATGGAGTTCGGCCATCCGTGGATGTGACTCTGACTTCGCTGGTTCAGCGTTATGGTAAATCTGTTATAGCGATAATTTTGACGGGAATGGGCAGCGATGGTACGAATGGTGCTTCACTTTTGCGCAGTCAGGGAGGTTATGTAATCGCTGAGCACGAAAGTACCTGTGTTGTGTGGGGTATGCCGCGCAGCGTTGTGGAAGCTGGCGCAGCCAGTGCAATCCTTCCACGCCCTCAAATTGCCAAGGCAATTGAACGAGCGGTTCGAGATTTTGGATATTCTTGAATAATTCTATAAAAGTTCTGTGATGTTTGGAGCACTAAAAAAAATATGGATGCGGAAGTCTACACTCAAGTAAAAGCTTCGATTAAACGGATTTTAAAAATCGATCTTGTAAATTATAAAGACGAGCAGATGAAACGCCGCTTAGACTCGTGGTTGGTCCGCAGCCATATGAATACCTGGACTGATTTTTTTAATTTAATTACTACAGACAAGCTTGAATTCGACCGTTTTCGCAATTATCTTACTATTAATGTGACTGAATTTTTCCGTGATCCAACCCGTTGGGATTTGTTAAAACAGGATGTCATTCCCTACTTAATAAAAAATGCGAATGGCAATTTGAAATTTTGGAGTGCTGGTTGCTCGATAGGTACTGAACCTTATACCATCTCGATCATGATGTTAGATTTTTTTCCGAGCCAGGGTTATTCTTTGCTGGCAACGGACCTGGATCGGGAGGCTTTGCTCAAGGCAAAATCGCGCGGTCCGTACACTGATGATGATGTCAGAAATCTTACAGTCAGCCAGCGCCAGAAATATTTAATGCCCAACACGCCGCATTATGTAAAGGAATCACTGCAAAAAAATATCCGTTTTCAGGAGCAGGATCTTTTTGCGGATCGTTTTGATACTGGGCTGGATCTGATTGTGTGTCGGAATGTTGTTATTTACTTTACAGCTGAAGCTAAAAATGTTCTTTACGAGAAGTTTCATGCTGCGCTTCGTCCGGGTGGTGTTTTGTTTTTAGGTGGGACAGAGATGATTTCGGGATCCAAGGAATTCGGTTTCCAAAACTTTGGGATTTCCTTTTACAAGAAAGTTTGATAGGTAAATTATGACTTACACAGTTGATCAGCTCATCCTGGAAGCCAGCAAGCTGCCACCTATTCCACAGGCAGCCCAGAAAGCGCTTGAATTTATTCGCAATCCGGAGTCGAATGCCTCTGATCTGGCTGCGGTTCTGAGTAAGGATCAGGTACTGTCTGCTCATATCCTGCGTTGGGCGAATTCCGCTTTGTATGGGATGGAAAACAGGATTGCCACGATTCAGCAGGCAATTGTGGTACTCGGAATGACCACAATTCAAGAATTGATCCTGGCTCAATCTGTTTCCGATCGACTGCTGCAACCCTTTCCAGGTTATGAACTTAACCGTGGCGATCTGTGGCATCATGCAGTTGGGACGGCGATTGGCGCAAAATTAATTTCGAAGGAACAAGGCCTGAAAGTAGATGAAGAGGCCTATTTTGCAGGTCTGTTGTGTGATATTGGCAAAATGGTTTTTGAAAAACTGCTTAGGCAGACGGATACAAGCCGGCCTGAGTGGAGCCATCATCCTTTTCAAGAGATGGAAAGAATTACTTTTGGGATCGATCATGCCATGTTGGGCGCAGAAATGGCACGTCGTTGGCAGCTGCCTGATAATCTGGTGGCAGCCATTGGTCATCACCATAACCCGGAATCTGCACCCGCTGCGCATCAAGTTTTGGTATCAGCTGTGCATGTTGCAGATGCAGCCATGATGATGTTGGGAATTGGGATTGGAATTGATGGTTTGAGTTATACTTTGGATATGCAAGCGTTAAAACGCTTGCGTATGAATGATCAGGATTTGATGCGCCTGGTTGAAAAAATATCAGATCAGCTAACCCATGCAAAAGAATTGCTTTATTTTGGTTAATACCAGCGTAATTAAATGCCGGATGACGTTCAGGAGGTAGGAAAATAAATGGATGTGAAATTACTAAACCCGTTTATTGAAGCAGCTGTTGAGGTGTTGAAAGCTGAAGTTGATGCAACCATCACGCGTGGACCGCTTTCCCTTCAAAAATCAGCGATGACCACGGATGATGTGACCGTACTGATTAATTTAATTGGGGATGTTTTTGGACTTGTCATGTACAGTATGGATACGCAGACTGGTATTCAGCTGGTCTCCAAGATGATGGGACAGGAGTTTACTCATCTTGATTCTCTGGCGCAAAGTGGTGTGGCCGAACTGGGTAATGTGATCAGTGGACGGGCAACGATTAAGTTCTCTCAAGCTGGCTACAAGGCCGATATTTCCACGCCGACAGTGATCACGGGCAAAGGGGTCGAAATTTCCACCCTTGATTTTCCGCGGATCGTGGTGCCTCTGAACACGGATTTGGGTACCTTAACTGTGCATCTTGCCTTAAGAATTAAAGGTACAGAGAATTTGCATAACCCGGTTGAACCTACACCCATTGATACTACTCCAGAAATGGGCAAGCAATCTTGATGTGCTGCAGCCAGTAAGGCGAAGTGGAGACTACTATGAATGTTAAGTTTTTAAATCCCTTTGTAGACTCAGCCCATGAGGTTTTAAGCATAGAAATGCATGAAACTGTCCAGCGTGGAGATTTACGCCTGGACAGTGGTTCTTATACAACGGATGATGTAACGGTAATTATTTCCCTGGTTGGGGCTGTGGATGGAACCGTGTTCTTTAGTATGTCGAAAGATGCGGCTACCAAGCTGGCTTCAGTTTTAATCGGTGAAGAGTTGGATGGCTTGAACCGGCTTGCTCAAAGTGGTGTGGCCGAACTGGGAAATGTAATTGTTGGGCGGGCAAGTATGAAATTGGCAGAAGCAGGTTATGAATCCAATATATCAACACCTTCACTGATCATGGGCAAAGGCGCCACGATTTCGACACTGGATTATCCCCGCCTGGTAGTTCCGTTGAAAACCTCTGCTGGAGCGCTTGTGATCCACCTGGCATTGCGTGAAGGTATTCAGACTGGTATCAAAGCGCCTCAAATTGCAACCCCCAAGGCTTTTAATCCTTCTGGTGGATAAAACTCTTGCTGCCATTGTGAGATTTGTACATACCGCTGGGGCGGTACTCGCAGAGACGATGACACTTCGCGTAGTTGTCATTGTGAGGAGCGTGCTCTCCGCGATAACATGCCCGCACTTGGGTACGTGGCACGCGTAGCGTTCCTTCATGTCAGCCTTCCAATTATGTCATTAGGAGGAGCGTGGTCTCCGCGATATCATGTCCGCATTTGGGTACGTGGCAATCTGCTCGCAGGGTGAAAGATTGCCACACCAGCGGGAGGGCACCGCTGGTTCGCAATGACACTTAATGTGATGATGATTTGTCCAAGTATTACCTGATCAATGCTGTTTCAGATGTTTCTGGTTCATAATCATAATTAAGTAGAGAGGTTCCGATGTACCATCGGAACCTCTTTTGATTTAAGGGACAATCCCGGCACAGGCCACCCCATCGACCGGGTCTGTTGCTTTTTCCTTTTTCCAGGACTGTCCGTCCAGAGACATACTGCAGGAGATGACGCCAGACTGGGTTGGGTTGGCAGCCGTTAGATAAACCTCGGTACCGTGCGAGAGCGTAATAATCTTCTGCCAGGGTGTGGTAACAGTAGTCGCTTTGGGGATCGAGGTCGTTCCGGCTTGCAGGGTGATATTGGCAAAACCACCGGATGATTCCACTCGAAATATAACACTTCGATTAACAGGTTTGGCGCTGTTGACGATCAAATAATAGATGATGGCGATCAGGGCCAGGACTACGGCTATTATTATAGTGTTCTGTAAAATACTGCGATTGCGATCTGGAAGGGTTGAGGCCATGGTCTCTCCATCTGCTATGCGAAATTAAGGATAAGGGGTGTGGTTTCCCTAAAAAAGAATTGATAAAATATTGTTTTATGGCGAATTCCAAAACAGTCTGAATTTATTCTCCAGTTTTATTGTACTTACCTGCTGCGCTAATTTCCATCCCCAATGTTATTTTATAAATTTCAGGGTACGATCAGGGCGCAGGCTGTCCCATCTTTGGGCGCATCAGTATGTTCTTCTTCGGCCAGCTTTCCATCAATACTAATACTACAGGTTAGCGTGCCTGTTTGGGATGGATTGGCAGCCGTCAGATAAACTTCCGATCCACTTTTCACCTGGATCGATCGACGCCAGGGTACGGGCACGGTGATGGTCCTGGAAATATCGACACTGCCAGCTTTTAAAGTGATATTGGCGTACCCACCCGTCGCACTCACTTGAAAGACGAGGGTGTGCTGGGTTGGGTTATTTTTTTTGGGGAGTAAAAGTGATGTGAATGAGACCAGTATGACGGTAAATGTAAGGATAAAAATTATCTGTACTGGAATTTTCCAACGTTCCGGAATACGATCAAGCATACCTGTCTCCAAGTGTTGGGCGGGTGATTAATTTCCATTGCATTCTGAATAGCGGTCTGAAAACCAATCTATTTTATAATAACGCGTTAATGTGATTCTTGCTGTAAGAAAGCTGTAAAAAAGGGTAGACTTTATCCTGAATCAGAAATCTGGTTTGAAATTGTTTTTTCTGTGGTCTCTGCGTGCTAGTGGTTATAAAAAAAAGGTCTACTTTAGTTTCGCCCACAAGGTCCACCCCTTATGGCTGTCTTTTCAAACTCAGCACGATGCGATACACTTGAATAAAGGTGGTCCCGCTTGGCTGCTTCCTCCAGCGAAAGTGTCATTCCCGCAGGACATCGGGACGCTGTGCGAACGAGCGTTCTTTCCCGCAGGGCATCGGGACGCTGTGCGAGTGTGGCACGCATAGCGTTCCCAGCCATGGAGCATATTGCCACGTACCCAAGTGCGGGCATGATATCGCGGAGAGCACGCTCCTCGCAATGACAATTTCGCGTGGTGTTCTTTCCCTTTGAACAACAGTTCTTTTCTGTTGTGGAACCACTTGCAATGACATTATTAATAGGATGGCTGAGTAGGTACTGTCCATTCGCTGAAATGGTTTTGACTTTCATTAATTTCCAGCTAGTTGAGTG
>CAYWXS010000021.1:0-71332 GCA_964462245.1 uncultured Anaerolinea sp. | reverse complement strand
GGATACCTTACGACAATTTGGCCAGCCTCGGTACTGACAGATGATATACCAGCAGCATCTGAAGCCAATTTGACTCTCATTTGGAAAAATAAATTTTTAAACATCTGGGGTAATGGACCGAAACGATCCTCAAATTCCAGCACGAGCTGCTCAATTTCCGATTCCTGTCGCAGACTGGCAATCCGACGATACAACCTCAATCGCGTATCCTGATTGGGTATATACGCCACAGGAATTCCTATCTCAAGCGGAAGGTCTACCGTAACAGGCTCTTTAAGTTCCTCTTCGAAAATTGAAAAAGGACCAATCGGTGGAACAACCATATGCTGGAAAGCCGGTTCCAGTCCCTGGTTTGCCATGGCAATCATAGCTCGACGTAATTTCTTTACTTCGGATGCTAAAATTCGGGTATACAAATGAAAGCCAACAGAAGAAATATGACCGGATTGGCGCATACCTAGCAATTCTCCGGCTCCACGGATTTCCAAATCTCGCATGGCAATCGAGTAGCCCGCCCCCAGGTGAGTGTTTTCGGCAATCACATCCAGCCGTTCCTGACCTTCGATGGTCGGTGACTTCTTCCTATGACGGAAAAAATAAGCATAAGCCCTGGAAGCCGCACGTCCCACCCGTCCCCGAAGTTGGTATAATTGCGCCAATCCAAAAGTATCAGCCCGATCAATAATCAACGTATTGGCATTCGGAATATCAAGACCACTCTCAATGATCGTCGTTGATAATAAAACATCAATCTGCCCATCTGTAAACTGATGCATAACTAACGCCAATTCTTTTTCATCCAATTGGCCATGCCCAATCCCGATTCTAGCTTCAGGCACAAGTTTTTGGATATGCATTTTCATCGCGTGAATAGTTTGAACACGATTGTGTACAAAAAATACCTGGCCGCCCCGTTCCAATTCACGCAAAATTGATTGCCTCACCAATTTAGGTGAATAAGGTCCCACGTGTGTAATTACTGGCAAACGTTCTTCAGGTGGCGTATTGAGGTTCGAAATATCCCGCACACCTGTTAATGCCATATATAAAGTTCGTGGAATGGGAGTAGCTGTCAGGGTGAGTACATCCACTTCGGTGCGCAGCTTTTTAAGGTGTTCCTTATGAGTTACACCGAATCTCTGTTCTTCATCAATCACTACCAACCCTAAATTCCTGAACTCCACATCTTGTGAAATCAACCGATGTGTACCAATTAGAATATCGACCTGGCCCAATAATAATTTGCGCAAAATTTCGGTTTGTTCTCTAGGAGTCCGGAATCGAGAAAGCATCTCAACGGTAACCGGAAAGGCAGCCAATCGCTTTTGAAAAGTTTCAAAATGCTGTTGGGCTAAAACTGTTGTCGGAACTAAAACCGCAACTTGTTTTCCATCCTGCACCGCTTTGAATGCTGCCCGAAGCGCTACTTCAGTCTTCCCATACCCTACATCACCGCATAAAAGTCGATCCATTGGGCGAGGAGTTTCCATATCTTTTTTGATTGCTGCAATAGCACTGACTTGATCAGCAGTTTCAACGTATGGAAAACTATCCTCAAGCTCTTTTTGCCATTGTGTATCCGGTTTAAACGCATAACCGCCAACAGTTTGACGTTTTGCATATAAATCCAGCAATTCTTCGGCCACTTTTTGGACAGCTTCCTTTACACCCGCCTTCGCATTTGTCCATTCCTGGGTACCCAGTTTAGTAACACTGGGAGAACCGCCATCCGGACCAATGTATCTGGTTAACCGGTCAGCCTGAAATACAGGAACAAATAATTGATCACCACCCTCGTATTCCACCACCAAAAACTCACGTTCATTTTTATCAAGAACCCGCCGAACCAGGCCCACAAACCTGCCGATACCGTAATCTACATGCACCACATAATCGCCAGCAGAAAGGTCTGCAAAGGCCGCTTCTGGCGCATCAGCTGCCGTTTTCTGACGAGTGGAACGTGGAGTTGGCCGCTCCCACCCAAAAATCTCAGAATCTGTAATTACATGAATAGGAGCTGCCGACTCCAGGCCAAGCACCCATCCTTCTGAAAGTGATGCTTCTACAAACTCAATCCTTTTATCCAATTCACTTTGATTTGAAATTGATTCGAGGTTATTTCTTTCAATATCCTTCCAAAGTTCTTGTAAACGCTCACACTGACGCGAGACAATAACTATCTGATCTCCCTGACTTAACAGGGAAATGACATAATCCATGAAAGGTTTTAATCGACCGCCGAATCTCTGGTCATGACCAAAAATTTCCCGAAGCATAAATTGCTGCTGATCCGAAACACCATGCCCAACTTCTACCCAATAATGCGAATGGATCGAATCCAAAATTTCAGACCAGGTTAAATATGGAATGGGAAAATTTTCAAGTAAGGTACCTTCTGTTATTGACTCCTGACGAAATCTTACAGCCTGTTCTTCGACATCAGTCACCATGGATTCAGCCAGAGACAAATCGTCTGCGCAAATTAGTGCCCTGGCTGGTAGGTAATCTAAAATGGAAGCTGTGTTTTGATGAAAAACAGGAATAAAATATTCGGATAATTCTTTTTCAATGGAAATTAACTCTGGCGATTTCTCATTGACAATATATTCTCTCGCTGGAGTAATTAAAATATTTGCAACTTGCTCAATCGTGCGTTGGGTTGATGGATCAAAACGCCGGATTGTTTCAATTTCATTACCAAAATAATCCAGACGAACAGGATAAACATCAGATGTCACCCATACATCCAGTATTCCTCCTCGTCGTGAAAATTGACCAGGTTCTACAACGGTTTCCGACATTTGATACCCGATGTCAGCCCACAATCGAATCAGCATATCTGGTTGAATTTCCTGACCAATTTTCAAACGCTTCGAAGCCTTGAGGAAATCACGTAGCGGCATTGTTTTCGTCATAACCGCGCGCGAAGAAGCCACAATTATGGGTGGGGTTGATGGTTTTTCTGCAAATGGCAGGTGATAAGAAGCCAGAACTGACAAAGCCTGAAGCCTATCCCGGCGTGTTGTATTACCCCATGCAGCTTCTTCATAAAAAAGTGGATTAGGTTCAGAAAACAAATAACGCGTTGCGGACGGTGTCCAATATCCCAACTCTTCATAAATCGAAAGAGCATGATCAGCACGGTCAGTCAAAATCAAAAATGGTCGGTTGAGGTCCTGGTGCAAAGTAGCTAAAAAAGGTAACCGGGCTGAACGGGCAAGCCCCAGTCCTGAAATTTCTTGACCAGCCTTAATAGACTCAAGCAAAGCCAGGTATTCAGGAAACGATCGGAGATAACTAAGTAAGTTTTCCATTTGATCTTTTATTGGATAAAACGCTCGATTATTTTGTTTCTGATGCGATATTAAATTTATTCATGGCAAAATTTAAGCCGTCAGAAATCCAGGCAAGTGCAGCATCGGCGGCACGGTCGAGTGTTTCAGAAACTATCTGCGACTCCTTGGCCGAAAATTCCTGTAAAACATAATCTGCAGCATCCATTCTTCCGGGCGGTCGGTCAATACCTAATCGAATGCGTGAAAAGTCTGGCGTCCCCAATTGCTCAATGGTTGACTTAATCCCTTTCTGACCGCCTGCCCCTCCACCTGGGCGAATGCGTAAAGTACAAAAAGGGAGATCCAAATCATCGTGAGCGACTAGCAAGTGATCTAGGGGTAGTTTGTAAAAATTTATCAAACCTTGAATTGACTGTCCCGACAGATTCATAAAAGTCTGTGGCTTCGCAAGGATCAACCTTTCATCAGAATATTTGGTTGAAATGACAATTGCTTTCGACTGAATTTTCATACCACGTGCATTTAAACGCAAAGCAATTCGGTCGATTAGCATAAATCCAAAATTATGGCGTGTTTGAGAATATTCCCTACCGGGATTGCCTAATCCTACAATTAGAAATGGAAATGTATCAGTCATTGATCTCTATAAAATTTTTGAATGAATGAAAACCTGAATACCTACCCAAAGTGTGAACCATCACGCACTAATACATTCGCGAATCAATATGTTCTTGAACACTGGCGCCCAAATTCACCGAAAAATTACGCCATGCAACCGTTGAGTTTAACATGAAATGATTGGTTTGGCAAAATCGATTCAAAATTTACATATTTTTACCGGACCAGATTGTTGAATAGAATCATAGGATCGGGAAAATTTATTTTCCCGATCCTATGATTCTATTCTTACCCAACTTAATTACTAAAATTATTAGTTATCTTTCGCACCAGCGTTGACCCAATCCACAAATAACTGGATTTGATCAGCAGTTAACTTGTTCCCACGTTTTGGCATTTTCCCAGACTGCACAGACTTCAGAAGATTACTTCCAGCTGCGTCACCTGCAATAATTACCGCACCATTTTGCGAACCCTTCATCACGCTGGCGAAAGTCTTCAAATCCAAACCTTTTGAAGTTTTTTCACCACCATGACAGCTAACACAAGATTCTTGAAGAATCGGCAATATTTGTTTTGAAAAACTGACATCTGCGGCCGAATTCGAAGAAGCTGGTGCCGCTGCTGCATTGCTGTTTACCGGGCTGGTGCTGGTTGCTTGTTCAACGGGCGGATTGGCAACCTGGATTTCAGGTGCAGGTCCGGCAGAACAGGCAGCAACAAAAATTGAAAATACAATTACCAAAGCAACACTTAATAAAACGCGGGAACTAAAAATATTTTTATTCATTGGTGAATATCTCCTTATTAAGAGATATTTTATCTGATTAAGATGAATTTTTGATGAACAAACAAACGACTTTTCCATTAATCTACTGGATTAAGTAATTTTCGGTCCGGATTCGATAATTTCGATTCGCACACCCTCCGTAAATTTCTCGAAATTCTGAATAAATCTACTCGCCAAATCCTTGTATCGTCGGTCATATTCCTGACGACTAGGCCAGGATGACCAAGGTTCCAGCACAGATTCTGGAATTTCCGGACAAGATTTTGGCACTTTGAAACCGAAAATTGGATCGAGATAATATTCAACACTATCAAGGCTTCCAATTAATGCAGCATTTAATAGTTTACGTGTATAGCGAATACTGATCCGTTTGCCTATGCCATAAGGTCCACCTACCCAACCGGTATTTACCAACCAGCAATTAACCCCATACCGCTCAATTTTTCGTTTTAATAACTCAGCATATTTATAAGGGTGATGAACCATAAATGGCCCCCCAAAACAAGCCGAAAATGTCACTTCAGGTTCCTTGCCCAATCCAACCTCGGTACCTGCAATCTTGGATGTGTAACCAGAAATAAATTGATAAATCGCTTGTTCCGGCGTCAACCTTGCTATGGGAGGCATCACCCCGCTTGCGTCACACGTCAATAAGATGATATTTTTCGGATGCCCTGCCTTTTTTTCCGGTACGGCATTCTCAATAAATTCCAGTGGATAAGATGCTCTAGTATTCTCGGTGAGCGAATCATCGTTCAGATCAATAATACGTGACACGGGATCAACCGGAACATTCTCCAATATTGTTCCGTAACGCTTGGTTGTCGCAAAAATCTCTGGTTCAGCGGATTCTGATAAACCGATTACTTTGGCGTAACAACCTCCCTCAAAATTAAATATTCCTTCGTCACTCCAACCATGTTCATCGTCACCAATCAATCTTCGGGTGGCATCCGCCGAGAGAGTTGTCTTGCCAGTACCTGATAAACCAAAAAAAAGAGCCACGTCATTTGGATCGGATGGATTGACATTGGCAGAACAGTGCATGGAAAGAACACCTTGCAGAGGTAAAAGGTAATTTAGAATAGTGAAAACTGACTTTTTTATTTCACCTGCATAAGCCGTGTTACCGATTATCGCCAACTTCTTTTCAAAAGATAAACAAATAAAGGTTTCACTTGCCGTATTATCTATTGAAGGTGCAGCTCTGAACGAGGGCATCGCAAGAATAGTAAATTCTGGCACAAATCGCTTATATTCCTCAAGCGCTGAAGGCAAAATAAACATATTCCGCGCAAATAAACTGTGCCATGCCAATTCAGTCACAATTCTGACAGGCAAACGATAATTCTTGTCTGCTCCCCCATAAACATCCTGAACAAAAACATCCCTACCCTGTAAAAATCCCAACATTCTCTCGTACAATGCATCAAATTTCAGGCTCTCAAAGGGCCTATTATAAACACCCCACCAAATATGTCCTTCCGAATCCGTTTCTCGAACTATAAATTTATCGTTGGCAGAACGCGCAGTATGCTTGCCCGTATTGGCAACAAATGGACCACCCAAGGCTGTTACCCCCTCCCGACGGAAAAGTGCTTCCTCATATAATGCCTCACTGGGTAAATTCCAGAAAATCTGGTGGAGATTTGTCATGCCATGGTTAGTCAAGTTGTAATCAGCTTTGCGCACCTGCGAAATCCCATCGGCAGGGGTTTGAATTTTCAAGAAATTATTCATGACTCACCTCCTATAACCAATCTCGAATTAACTTTTTATCACCAATGTAAATTTCCTTGGGAGACGTCGGATCAAGCGCCCATTTTATCCGTGCTATTCCTTCGGTAACATCTTTAACAGTCCCAGAAATCGACAATCGAATATATCCTTCCATGCCAAATTCCTTTCCAGGAACAGTGACAACTAAAGCTCGTTTAAGTAGAAATCTGGTAAGTTCCACGGAATTACCATTGAAAGCTCTCATATCCGGAAATGCATAAAAAGTTCCGCTCGGAGCACTTAAGATTGCTCCCTTAAAAGTTCGCATTTCTTGCATCAATACAGCACGATTATTCTCAATCTGAAGCCTGAGGGCTTCCACCACGGACTGAATTCCGTTAAGTGCACCTTCTGCTGCCGCCTGACTTACCGGAGAAACACCAGATGTTGTCTGAGCCGTAACATTTGTCATTACTCGAACCAACTCCCTAGGCGCTATCACCCAACCTACTCTAAAACCTGTCATTCCATAAACCTTTGCAACCCCATTTACAACAATAAGGTTAGAATCTTCAGTATCTTTACTGGAAAATTTATACGCAGGGTGTGCAACGATATTGTCAAAAACCAATTTTTGATAAATATCGTCACAAATCAGGTATATACTTTTTTTCTCGCAAAACGTTACTATCTTTTCCAGAAATTCTGGAGGATAAACAGCCCCGGATGGATTGTTCGGACTGTTTATGATGATTGCCCGGGTATAACTGGTTACAACCTGTTCAATTTCCTGAAATGTTGGTTGAAAGCTGCCATCCCGTGCTGCCACTATGACTGGTTTACCCATACACATTTTGACAATTTCTGGATAAGATACCCAATATGGCGCAAGGATAATAACTTCATCCTGGGGATTCAGAATTGAAAAAAATATATTAAATAAGGATTGTTTGGCTCCATTGGTAATCAGCACGTTTTCTGGTGCAACCAGTTTGTTATAATTTTCCTCTGTATAGCGAATTACGGCTTTCTTAAGAGATGGAACACCATCTGCCGGGGTATATTTCACCTCACCACTGGTTAATTTTGCGGCTGACGCAAGGATCGCAGCAATGGGGGTTTTATTCCTTGGTTCACCAATTCCAAGATGAATAACGGCTTCTCCCCGTTCTTTTAATAACCGAGCTTCCTCGTTCAGCGCCAGGGTAGGTGATTCTGCAATTTCGGATGCGAGTTTACTGAGTTTCATCGATTCTCCTGTTTCCTGAACCATTAAAATGTTTTGGCGGAATTAAATAAAAAAGGTCAGCAAGCATCTGCTGACCAGGTATAGAATGACCACCGCCAAAGGGCGCTGACAACTTGTTGTCAGACCATGTATTCATAATTTTATTATACTATGCAAAAAAAATTATATACTTTCGTAGCCTACCAAATAAACCCATTCGCACCACCACGCTATTTCGCTTTCAACTAAATATCTCAAAATCCAAAGGGGTTCCTATTTGCAAAGTAATTACACCTTCCGCAATCCTTTTCACCAACCCGCCTAATACTGAACCTGATCCAACCTCGATGTAAGTAGAAATCCCCTGGGCGCTCATCCATTTTATCGACTCCGTCCAACGCACCCTGGATTGCATTTGAGATTTAACCTCCAAACGTAAACCCTCCACCGTGTTTACCACTGTAGCAGATACATTCCCAACAATCGGAATAACAATGGGATTAAATGTAGCAGCGTCCACGGCTTGATCCCATTCCTTTTGTATGGAATCCATTAATGGCGAATGAGCAGCAATACTGACCGCCAAGGGTAACGCTCGTTTTGCACCTGCAAGCTTGGCTGCAACCATGGCTCGCTCCAATGCAGGCTTATGACCCGAAATTACTACCTGACCCGGGCAATTATCATTCGCTACCTGAACAAACTCATCAGAGTTACTTGCCTCCGCGCAAACTTTTTCAAGCGCAGGGATATCAAGATTGAGAATGGCAGCCATTCCGCCGGGACTAATTTCACCAGCACGCTTCATTAACTCACCGCGTTTTCGAACAAGACGCAAACCATCCTCAAAAGACAAAACACCTGCAGCCGTAATCGCAGATAATTGGCCCAGAGAATGTCCTGCAACCAGGCGAGGGCTGCTTTCAGGATAAAGACTTTTAAATACTCTGAAGACAGCCAGTGAATGGATGAACAAGGCAGGCTGGGTATTGATCGTATCATTCAATTCCGCCTCAGGACCACTCCACATTACCTCAGTAAAGTTAATCCCTAGAATGGCATTTGCATTCTCAAAAAGGTCTTTGGCTACTGAATATGCAGAGTTCAAGTTCTGCCCCATTCCCACAACCTGAGATCCTTGTCCAGGAAAAATAAAAGCAGATTTCTCATAATCTATAGTCATAATCGTTCTCCGTTTCAATCTTTTTTTAGTTTGACTTCAGGTTACTCCATTTAAATATGTCATAGACTTAAACACAAACGCGCCGTGTTGGTCACGGCGCGTTTGTGTTTAAGTCGGATTATGATTTCTTTTCTTTTTCAACGACGATAATTTCTCGGCCCTTGTAGTGGCCACAACTTGGGCATACTACGTGGGGTAAACGCATCTGCCCACAATTAGGACAGGTGGTTAAATTAATTGGTTGAATTGCATCGTGCGCTCGACGGCGATCGCGACGACCCTTCGAGTGTTTACGTTTTGGTTGTGGTGGCATGCCTTACTCCTTTATTATTACATCCAGACGCCTGGTTTGTTAGCTCTTTAAGCGGTGTGATTATATCGGTCATATAAAACCATGTCAAGTCAAACGCAGACTTAAATTTCAGCAAATTATTACCACAATCAACCGGTGAAACCAATGAACATAACTTAAAGGAATATAAAACTAACCACAGTGTCCAAATTTTAGATTTTTGTTAAATCTATAATTTCGCCCTTGGTCAGCTGGCGCACTGTGTTTAAGATGACTGGTTTTCCAGCATGATTTACACCTTCGTAATGACCATTCAACCCGTTTCGGTTCAAAAACTCACCCCCCACGGCTTTATAATTCACTGGCACTTCATTATCTGGGAAAATTGCGTTATAAGGACACTCAGGAACGCAAGCACCGCAATCGATGCATGATCCAGCATCAATTTTATAGGTTGGATTACCACTAGTCGGATTTCCAGGAGTAATACATTCTACCGGGCAAACTTCAACACAACCACCATCGCGCAAACACAGGCTGGTAATAACGTGAGACATTATCTTAACTCCTCTTTGGTAGGGAAATAAAAGTGACGACTACATAATAGTCGTCACTTTTTATAAAAAGTTATGCCTTACTATTCACCAAAACGTCTGGCAACTTCTTCCCAGTTAATAACATTCCAAAAAGCAGAAGCGTATTCAGCCCGACGATTTTGATATTTAAGGTAATAGGCGTGTTCCCAAACATCCAGGCCCGCAATCGGCAGCATACCATCGGTCAGCGGGTTGTCCTGATTAGCAGTAGAGACTACAGCCAATTTGCTATTTTTGACAACAAGCCAGGCCCATCCAGATCCGAATCTACCCATGGCTGCTTTTTCAAACTCAGCTTTGAAATTTGCGAATGAACCAAAGTCGGATGAAATTGCAGATGCCAGCGCGCCTTTAGGTTCTCCGCCAGCGCTTGGAGCCATAATTTGCCAGAAAAGATCATGGTTATAATGTCCACCACCATGATTCTTTACAGCAGTCCGAATGTCTTCTGGAACATCATTCAGCTTTTTTACCAAGTCATCTAAAGACCAGCTGCCTAATTCTGGATGTTTTTCCAATGCTGCGTTCAAATTGGTAACGTAGGCTGCATGATGTTTATCATGGTGAATAGTCATTGTCTGGGTATCGATAAACGGTTCGAGAGCTTCATAACCATACGGAAGTGGTGCGAGTGTGAATGCCATAAGTGTCTCCTTTGAGATACGGGGTTGACTAGAATAATTGTGTCGCTTACTATTTGAAAGCATATTTATTTTAGTACCTGCCTGATGCTGGGTCAATTCTCAAATCGGACGATTTTTGTCGCCAAAAAGGGTGATGAATCATCACCAATCCAGAGGTTCAATGTCTTCTCAACCATCCAGGTTATTTGTTACTCTTTCAATCCTTGGCGGCATTTTTGCGGTATCGACTTCGTCGATTTTCATCCGATTTGCCAATAAAGATGCGCCATCGCTGGTAATTGCTGCCTATCGACTGACTCTCGCCAGCCTGATCCTTGCACCTATTGCATTAACACGCCATCGATCTGAAATTTTCAGCTTAACCCGCAAGGAAATTATCCTTGGACTAATTTCTGGTTTTTTTCTTGCATTACACTTTGCAACCTGGATATCATCCTTGGAATATACCAGTGTCGCCAGTTCTGTCGTCTTGGTGACGACTACCCCACTCTGGGTTGGGTTATTATCCCCGCTGTTTTTACGAGAACCTAGTGGTAAACCAGTTATCATCGGAATGATTCTTGCATTGGTTGGGGGAGTCATCGTCGGGATTTCTGATACTTGTTCCTGGCAATTGGGTTTGATCTGTCCACCATTTTCTACATTTCTGCATGGATCTGCTTTTTTTGGCGATCTACTAGCTTTGTGTGGTGCATTGATGGCTGCCGGATATATCATGATCGGCCGCAGACTTCGATCAAAGATGTCACTAATCCCTTATATATTTGTCGTATATGGGATGGCGGCAATTTCCCTATTAATAATTTTGTTATTCTCAAAGCAGCAACCTTTTGGTTATTTACCTACCACATATTTGTGGCTGCTCTTATTAGCTTTGGTCCCTCAATTAATAGGGCACTCAACATTTAATTGGGCCCTCCGTTTTTTACCTGCATCAATCGTATCCATCACACTACTTGGCGAACCCATCGGTTCAACCATCCTTGCCTATATTCTGCTAAAAGAATCCCCAACTTTATTAAAAATAATTGGAGCCATCGTAATCCTGATTGGAATATATATTGCTTCATTGAAGCAAAGCCCACAAGAGCTGGACGATGAAATCGTTATAAATCAATAATTGTGAATCTCGTTTATTACGTCGAAAAAGAAAAAGCACCGGAATTTAAATTTCCCGATGCTTTTATAAATAAGTAGGACAGATCTACTTTGCTATTTCTTTTTTCTTTTTCTTCTTCTTGTCTTTATCGTTTTTTTGCTCTTTGTTTGCCATAATATTCTCCTTATTGATTATCTATCGTTTGAAAAGCCAATTTAGCTCTTGAATATAATTCTTTAAATCTTCACTCAAGGCATCTTCTCTCATTCGCCAGGTCCAAAAACCACCTACTTTGCCCGGATAGTTCATTCTGGACTCAGTTCCAAGACGCATAACATCTTGCAAGGGCGCAATGGCAAAGACTGCCACAGATCCCCATACAGATCTTAACATATCACCAGCCACATCGGTACCTTCTTTATTCATGTAACGGTGATAAAAATCCTTCTCTACGTCTGGTGCAGAATTGTACCAACCGATGGCAGTATCATTATCATGTGTACCGGTGTAGGCCACACAATTCGGATTATATAAATGCGGAAGAAATGCATTGTCCGGGCCAGTAAATCCAAACTGGAGAATTTTCATGCCTGGTAAATTGTATTTATCCCGTAAAGCAAATACATCCGGTGTAATTTCGCCTAAATCTTCAGCAATAATTGGTAAATCTCCCAGAGCATTTCGGATTGCATTAAATAATTTTTCGCCTGGGCCAGGCATCCAGCGACCATTCTCAGCAGTTGAAGCATTCCCTGGAATTTCCCAATAACCTGCAAATCCTCTAAAATGATCAATCCGAACAATATCCACCAAGCTGAGCGTGGACTGAATACGCTCTATCCACCATTTATACCCTGTTTTCTCGTGTTTATCCCAATCATATAAAGGGTTACCCCAAAGCTGACCTGTTACCGAAAAATAATCTGGCGGGACTCCCGCTACAACAGTGGGTTTGCTCTGATCATCAAGGAAAAACAAATCCGGATTTGACCAAGCATCAGCCGAATCCATCGCAACAAATATTGGGATATCTCCGATTACCTGCATTCCTTTTTGATGAACATAACTCAGCAGTGCCTTCCATTGTCTGGAGAAAAGAAATTGCCGAAATTTTTGTCTGGTAATCTGGGGAGAAAATTTCGAGAATGCATCTACGAGTGCGTCGGGCTGCCGTAACCGCTGTTCTTCTGGCCACTCATTCCATGCAGAGCCCCCATTGGCATCTTTAAGCGCCATGAAAAAAGCAAAATCGTCCAGCCAAAATGCATTGTCAAAACAATAAGCGTCAAATTCAAGCTTTAGTGGTCCGGCTGACATTTCTTCAAAATGAGTATATGCCTTATCCAACAACCCTGGCTTCCACTGAAAAAGACCACCAAAATCAACATGTCCCGAGTCCCAAGACGGCATATCGCTCAAGTCTTCGACGTTTAATAATCCTTCAGTCAGTAATAGATCCGGGCTGACAAGATAAGGATTCCCAGCAAAAGCTGAGAAGCACTGATAGGGGGAATCCCCATAACCAGTCGGTCCAAGCGGCAACAGCTGCCAGAGTTTACACCCGGAATCCGCCAGAAAATCTACCAATCTATACGCTTGGGGTCCAATATCACCAATTCCATAGGGGCCAGGTAAACTCGTTGGATGTAACAAAACACCAGCGCTGCGCTTAAATGTCATTTCTCCTCCGAATGAACCAGTGTACGGTACAGGTCTGCATACTTGCGTGCAGATGCTTCCCAGGAATAATCTCCCCGCATTCCAGCCTTTTGAATATTCGCCCAAACCTCTCGATTTTTGAATGTCTTTAAAGCACGCCGTAAAGCACTGGCCATAACATTGGGAGTTGCGTCTGTAAACAAGAACCCGGTTACTCCCTCTGCAATCGTATCTCTTAATCCACCAGTCGCTCTCGCTACCGGAACGGCACCATATCTCATCGCAATTAATTGCGCCAGGCCACATGGTTCATAACGCGAAGGCATCAGCAGCATATCAGCCCCACCGTAAATCTGACGTGAGAGTTTTCCATCATAACGAATAACAGCACATACCCGGCTTGGAAAATCACTTTCCAAGCGTCGTGCAGTCGCCTCAATATCCGGATTACCAGAACCCAACAAAACAGCTTGCCAGCCCAGTTTCGAGATGAGACGCAAAGCCTCCAGTGCAATATCCACGCCTTTTTGTTGATCCATCCGAGTGACCATAGCCAAAAGAGGAATAGTTGGATCTATCTCCAAACCAAATTGACTTTGTAATAAACGTTTATTCTCTAAACGTGCGTCCAACGCATCCAAAGAAAATGTACTTCCCAAAGCCTCGTCAATCCGGGGATCCCAGGCCGTAGTATCCAAGCCATTGACGATGCCGGTAATCCTTTCGTGACGTGATTGCAAGAAAGGTTCCAACCCGCACCCATATTCCGGAGTTTGAATTTCTTCGGCATAGGACGGAGAAACTGCCACGATTTCATCAGCCGCCCACAAACCCAAGGGCATGGGAGTATGCTGACCCCACCAGGGTAATTCAAGATCATTTGCCGGAGGTAACCCATAGGCAGTTAATGCAGCTTCGGAACCAGCCCCCATATAACAGAGGTTGTGTACAGATAACATGGTTTTAACACCCGCCCAAAATGGATCATTTTGCATAAGCTTGACTGCGTACACGGCTGTTGCGGTATGCCAATCATTAGCATGCACAATATCAGGCCGCCAATCCAGGCGACGTGTTAATTCCAACGCAGCCAGTGAAAAAAAGATGAATTTTTCCCCATCTATTGCCGCATCAGTATCATAGACCTTGGTTGCCTGGCTAAACGGATCCCCCGAAATCAGGTAAATCGTTAACCCCTGGCGTACAGTCATAAATACTTGGACTGGAACTTCGGCACCCGCCCGGGAAATAGTAAAAACTATCTCACGTCGGATATCAAAATTTTCCATTCGGATGGCGGTATGAAAAGGAATAACCATCCGAACATCCATGTCTGCCTTTAGGTCCAACAAGGCGTAAGGCAACGAACCACCAACATCTCCCAAGCCTCCAACTTTAACAAACGGGTCAGCTTCGGACGCAAGAAAAAGGATTTTTAGCGGATTATTCATGCGCATATTTTACAACAAAAACCACATGATTTATCTATCCGTATTGAATTTGTGACCAGTAATTTTTCTGAGAATTTCCCTTTATTGATCAAGCAAAAAACTAATTCATATAAAATATATCCAGACTCCCCGTAAATCCAACATCCAGCACTTGACTTGGTTTCCCACTCGAAAAATAGCGTAATTCCGATTGACTCTGATAAAAATAATTATTATCATCCACCCATATTAACCCCCCAGTAAAAGCAACATCACCTAAAGCCTGGCTGGATAATTCATCCAATCGCCAAAGTTGCGCAGGGGAATCGCGCCAAATTATCATATTTTTCGAATCCGGCGACCAACCTAATATACCCATCTGCCCCATAGGCACTTTTGGATAAGCCTTATCCGCAGTACCGGCATCTATCACGTGTATTTCCATGTCGTTACTCTGCCCCCTCAAATATAGGACTTTTGATCCATCCGGTGAAATATAAAAATCACTTATATTTGTCGGTACAGCAGAAAACTCAGCCAACTGGGCTGCCGTGCCACCCTCTGCCGGGATAAATAAAAAACGTGCCATATTCATGCCCGGTCCAGGAATTACAGTTTTAAATCCATATCCATTTTCCATCCATGCGATCTTTGGAATGTAAACTGGCGCGTTATCAACTGGCTTATACTCATATACAACCTGGGAAAATTGATTTGCTAAGTTATAAGTAATAATCTTGCCAGGTTGTACCAGTGCTAAAAAACGCCAATCCGAAGCTGGCGTATACACGCCGCCACTTCCAGGAGGTAAAACGGGCAAACTCCCCTCTTTTTCGGCATTCACGACCCATAGATCGTATATCAATACCCCGGATAAATCACTGTTTGAAAAATAGATTTCACGCCCACCCGGAGCAAAATCGAATTGAGCTGGAATTTTATCATCGCTTCTGTACAGTAAACGCTCAAACAATGTAGCTATTTCGACTGACCAGAGTTCTTTTCCCCGTAAAAATGCCACGAATAGACCATCGGATGAGAATTTTGGGCTGGTATCGTTGTCATTTTTGGTTAATCTGATAATCCCCTTTTCGTCACATGTCCACAAACCATCAATTTTGGAATAAACAATTTTTATGTCAAGATTTGAGCAAATCGACGTTGTTGGAGTGGGAGCTGGTAACCCCGGGCTCAACTCATTTTGTCCATTATCAGGTTGCGTCACAGCTTTCTGCGTCTGGGTAACACCCACCTGCGAATCAGCTTCCTGAGTACTTGCCGTGTTACCTTGTTCACTTCGCAGAGTAGAACAACTGGAAATGATAAAAATTATCGGGATCATCCAGACCGTTGTTATATAGCCGAACTTGATGAATCGCATTTGTTATTTTCCCAACAAAACCAGGTAGAGGATAATTCATTATATAACAAAAAAAAGCGCTCTCAAATCGAGAGCGCTTCAGGGCGGGCGATGGGTTTCGAACCCACAACCTCATCATCCACAGTGACGTGCTCTGCCATTGAGCTACGCCCGCCATATTTTACAGACGCGTGATTATATCATAACATTATTCATTTTTGAGAATTTTGATAATACTGTTTTTTACTTCTGAACGCAATACTAGTTCCTGAACACCATTTTTCAAATCCTTGACAGTCACCTTTCCGGCGGCTGATTCATCGGGGCCAATAACAAGAACAATTTTCATACCCATACGATCGCCATATTTGAATTGTTTGGCTAATTTAGCCGGTTCTGGAAAAACGGTTACATATATTCCAGTCTGTCGAAGCTCCGCGGCTAAACCAAAAGAATCCATCCATAAGGTTTCGTCAAAAACGGTCAGCAAAACTGGGGCTGGAGTGGGGATGAACGCAGGGATCAAACTTTTTTCACGCAAAATAATACCAATAACAACATCTCCCATAGCGAATCCGACACCCGAAAGTGGATCACCACCTACATCCCGTAAAAGATTATCATACCTGCCTCCACCTAAAATGGCGCGTCGCACACTCCCGGATACATCGAATGCCTCAAAAACAGTTCCCGTATAATAAAGCAAACCCCGCATAATATTGGGATCAAATTTCACATAATCCTTAACCCCCAGGGCTTCAAGCGCTTTAAATAAGCGGACTAATTCCTCGGATTTTTGCCAGAGATCATAATCAGCCAAAATCTTTTTTAATCCATCCAATTGATTCTGATCGATCCCCATCGCCAGAACATATTCATCCCACTTATCTGCTTCCATTTTTGTTCTGCGGTCAACCGCGTTGGAAACATCCATTCTTTTCTCAACAGCTATTTCCAATTCATTAAATTGCGCATCCATCAAGCGCCGATTATTAACAAAGATGGTCGCCATTTGAGGCGTTAATCCACTTAGGCTTAAAAAAGTAGCTGCTACTGCTATCAACTCAGCGTCTGCTTCAGGAGAATTAACCCCCAACATATCTACGTTCCACTGAAAAAACTCACGCGAACGTCCACGTTGTGGCCTCTCATAGCGCCAAAATGGTCCGAATGACCACCATCGGACAGGGAACGCTAATTCGCCCTGTTTTTGAGCAATCATGCGTGCCAGGCTTGGAGTGAGTTCCGGACGCAGTGTAATCATGTCACCATTGCGATCAGGAAATACAAACGCCTGCTCTTTCACCAGCTCTTCACCAGACTTGGCGGCATACAAGTCGATCGTCTCCAGGAAGGGTGCATCCCATTCCTGATAGCCAAACATTTGGGATGCTTTTCGAACATTTGAATAAATATAATTTCTCTGTGCCATTTCTTCGGGAAAAAATTCTCTAGTCCCCTTCACAGAGGAAATTATTGATTTTGATGCCATCTTACTCTCCAGGATTTGATAAATGATTTTTTTGAATTCATTTGTTGAATTCTGATTTGGGTTTGGTATAATCTTCCTTATTAAATACAGGTTTCAACCTGTATTTAAATTTTCAGGAGAAAACCATGCAAATTAACTATCAAGAAACTAGCAAGGATTTACTCAAGCGTATCGACATTCATGAAAAATATGGCGCAAGAGACATTGATAAATGGAATATTGAAGTCCTAAACCCCCAGCCCGACTACAATATTTTAGATGTCGGTTGCGGAGCGGGTAAACAATGCTTCTTATATAGTGATTATACTAAAAGACAGGCAGAAATTACAGGCGGTGATTTTTCGGATGAGCTGCTTGCGAAAGCCAAAACCCAGCTTCTTGAACGTGGTGACAAAAACGTCCATTTCCAATTTTTGGATTTTAATAAACCCTTCGAATTTGGAGACAATACATTCGATTTTGTTTCCAGCGCATTCGCAATTTATTACGCCTCAGATCTAAATTTCACCTTTTCTGAAGCTAATCGGGTGATTAAACCTGGTGGTCGGTTATTTGTCACCGGACCACTGCCAGAAAATAAACAGATGTTTTACGATATCATCAAAGAAGCCACCAACCAAACCATTCCCCCTATGCCCGGTTCGAGTCGTTTCAAGGGTGACATCTTCAACACCATCAGCCAGATTTTCACAAAAACCGAATTATTAACATTTGAAAATCCGCTCACCTTTCCTGAAGTAACACCGTTCATCGACTATGTGCGTGCCTCCCTCAGCGAAGACCGCAAGCTTTGGACAAGCATGTTTACTGGCAAGGAAGAATATGAAATGATGATCGCCAAAATTGAGAAGGTTGCCAAGCACTGGCTGGAACGAGATGGAAAGCTGGTAATGACTAAAGTAGTCGGTGGCATTCTTGCGACAAAATAAACTTTCAATGGTAGATAAATTCAGCTCTTCAGGTGTTTTATGATTTTTTATGGTCAAAGAATTTTATTTGTAGGAGCACATCCTGATGATATCGAATTAGGATGCGGCGCTTTTCTGCATCATATTATTCCGACAACAGAAGTATTATGCGTAACTCTGTCAGATAACCAAAAAAATCCTAATTTAAAAAATGTAATCTCTGAGCACTTCGCAAGTTTTGCTGTGTTGGGTGTTCCACAAGACCGGATTATCATCGAACAATTCGAGACCAGAAAATTTCCGGACATGCGGCAGGAAGTCTTGGAATATCTTTTAAAATTACGCAAAGAATTCAAACCCGATATGGTTTTTGTTCACACAAAATCTGATATTCACCAGGACCACAACGTTGTGACAGAGGAAGCATTACGCGCCTATCGTGGTTCGACTGTCCTCGGCTTCGACGTAGTTCGCTCCAGTTACGGCTTTTTTCCACATTTTCTGGTTGAGGTTAACCAGGCCGATGTAGACGCTAAACTGGCTGCTCTTGCCGAATATAAAACATATCTCGACAAATATTATTTTGACCCATCTCTTTTGCGAGCTACCATGGTGCGACATGGCGCACTGGCTGAAACTCCCTACGCCGAGGGCTTTGACATTCTCCGAATTGTCGCTGATTATTCCGCCCCTGTAAAATAACTGTTTTTGTAAAAATAAAAATCTGGTCGCACATATCCGTGCGACCAGATTTTTTTGGTTTAAAACAAAAACTTAATTTCTGGGTATACCAACAAACAATTTACCGTCCTCGCTTTTTATCGGGTAGGCAGGAATATCCACAACAGCGGGCATTGTCATTGCTTTGCCATTCCGCAAATCGAATTCGGCTCCATGCCTGGGACAGACAATACGGTGATCATCCAAAATGCCATCCCCCAGCGGCCCATCGTCATGCGAACATACATCACCGATCGCAAAATATTGTCCCGCAATATTGACAACAACAATTGGCTTACTGTCAATTTCAACAAAAAGGCGTTCCCCATTGGAAAGATCGGCCGGGCCAATTTCGTAATAGTCTACTTCGCTATCATTTGATTTTGTATAGTTGATCATGAGACTCCATTAATTTCCTGAATAGCTATAAATAACCCAATCATCGAGTTTGACTTTATTTTTATAATTTACTTTTATCTGATCCATTAATAATCCGATTTGATCATCTCGATAGGCAAATCGGAAATCAGACAGCCGATCCTCTGCTCGTAAAATAATTAAACGAGGTTGATTCGTGTTAACATCTTTTAAAAATTCGGTAACTTTATTTTGATCGCTCAGATTATATAGAGGGGTTTGATAAACAAAGCGCGAAGGGCTGGTGCGCCGGGTCACGAAATTATATTCCGTTTCCGCACCCCACATTAAAACATAATCCTGAAGATCAGAGTGTCCCTTGATATAAGAAATCAGCTTGAGATTCCCGGATGGGGATATATTTTGATTAAGAATTTCCGAATAATCCGCATAAAAAACTGACCAGATCGAGATGATCATCACAACTAACATGCCCGCGGTGGCATACTTGGGAACATCCTTCGCAACTCCTTCGAAAATTAACCAGAGAGAAAAACCTGCTAAAACAGTCATCACCGGTAACAAAGTCAGGAAATAAGGAATACGAGGGCGTCCACCGAGGCTCACCATCCATAATTCCAATGGCAATGCCAATATGCACATCCATAAAACTGGTCTGCATTCTATCTTTAGTTGATTTTTTTTGAAGAGAAGAAAAACAAGCGCTGCACTCCAACCTGCAAACGAGATTTGGGCTAAACCCAAATTCTCCAATTGGTTCAAGCCTTGCAAAAGCGCATTTATCCGGTCCATCCCGGTACGCTCATCTACGTAAGAAAAATTATAAAGAAAAGCCGTATCCCAAAAAGCTGGTAGTGCACCCTTAAGCGCAAAATATCCAGCAAAAATACCTATCCCCAGCAAACCACCAAGCAAGACAACCAGACCATTTTGGGACAGGCTTTTTATATCCTTGCGCAAAATTCGATTCAAAAAAAGGTAAATACCGACTGCGCATGGAATCGCTATAGCATTTTGGCGCGTAAAAAACAAAACAGAAGTGAGAAGCCCAATCAAAAATCCGTACCAATCATATACTCGTTGTTTTTCCGCTTTATAAAAAAGCCAAATTATTACGAGTTGAAAAGGCAGTGCATACTCGGTTGTTAAATTCCCACCTGCCATCAAGTAATAACTTGTAAAAAGCCATAAAAAGGATCCAAATATTGCGGTCTCTAAGCTGAAAATTTGCTTCAACAGAATGTAACAGAATATCGCCGCCGCCATCAGAGAAACAACTTCCATTAACCAAACACCCAGGGTTTGGCCAGGCGTTAAACTTAAACCGAGCGCATTTATGTAATAAATCACGGGGGGTTTGTGATCCCAGACCTGCAGGTAAGGGATTTCTCCCTGCGAAACCCGCCAACCAGTGTAAAGGAATACGCCTGAATCCCGGCTAGGAAAAGTTTGTATTTTCGGGTTGTAAGGAAATAAAACAACAAAAACAATCGAGCCTAATAGTAATAACTCAAACAAAAAAAATATGCGTGATTTACCCAGACTCTTCATTCCAACAAATCGTCACTGGCCGACCCTAATCCGTATACGCCAGCCTTCAAGACTTTTAAGGAGAGTAACGCGCATTTCAACCGGACTGGTCCAAGTTCAATACCCAGCAAGTCTAGAATGGACTGCCGATTCAAACTTTTAATTTCTGTTAACGACTTACCAATAATCGATTCCATTAATAAATCAGCTGATGCTTGCGAAATGGCACAGCCGTGACCATCAAAACGCGCATCTGTGACCATTCCATTGCTATCAACGCATAAATTTACTTCAATATGATCTCCACAAAGTGGATTGTTATCAGCAAAACTTATATCGCTCGGGTCCAGGTGACCACGATAAGTCGGGTTTTTATAATGTTCGATAATGATTTCGCGGTAGAGGTCGTCCAATTCGGGCTCCTTAAATTACTTTATCCGAAATATTCTTTAACTTTGTAAATCCCTTCCACAAGTTGATCAATTTCATCCTTGGTTGTGTAGAGGTAGAAACTTGCTCTGGTTGTCGCGTGAATATTAAATTTTTCGTGTAAGGGCTGTGCGCAATGGTGCCCTGCACGAACAGCTACACCAACGCTATCCAATATTTGAGCCACATCATGCGGGTGCACTCCCTCCAATGTGAAAGAAGCCACACCACCCTTTTTATCCGCAGTTGGCCCAAAAAGCTTAACCCCGGGCACTTCTTCTAACCGCTCCAGAGCATATTCGGTCATTTCATGTTCATGGCTGGCAACCAAATCCATTCCAACGCCAACGAGATAGTCAACTGCTGCTCCAAAGCCGACGGATTCGGCTATGGCAGGGGTGCCTGCTTCAAATTTGTAGGGTAAATCATTCGCCCGAAATGAACGCAGTTTAACTTCTTTGATCATATCACCACCACCCATAAAGGGCGGCATACCATCCAATAGCGCTGTTTTCCCGTATAAGATGCCAATCCCAGTCGGCCCTAGCATTTTATGTGCAGAAAAAGCCATAAAATCGACATCCAGAGCTTGAACATCAATCTTGAAGTGCGGAACCGATTGCGCACCATCCAGCAGAGTCAAAGCTCCTGCAGAATGAGCCATCCTGATCATTTCCTGAGCAGGATTGATGGTTCCTAAAACATTAGACATATGTGTAAATGAAACAAGCTTCGGATTTTGTTCAAGCAATCTCCGATACTCATCCATATCGAGCAAACCTTCGCTGGTGACCGGAATAAATTCCAAGCGCACTCCAATTTCCTTGGAAAGCATATGCCAGGGAACCAGATTGCTGTGATGTTCCATTTCTGTCAGGATCACCAGGTCGTTGGCTTTTAAATTTGATCTCGCCCAGCTATAGGCCACCAGGTTAATCGACTCGGTTGTGTTCCGAGTATAGATCACCTGGCGATGTGATTGCGCATTAATAAACCGTGCTATTTTCTCGCGGGCTTGTTCGTAGAGCATGGTAGATTCTTCTGCAAGTGTATGCACACCACGGTGGATATTGGCATTGGAAAAACGATAGAAATCATCCATTGCAACAATAACCGAATTCGGCTTTTGAGAGGTCGCGGTGGAATCCAAATATACGAGCTTACATCCTGGGCGAACTTCTCGCTCCAGTATTGGAAAATCCAGTCTGATTTTATTTATATCGATACTCATGATCTGCTTCGTCGGGTAAATTTAATAATCTGGGATGTCTTTTTTAATTAGTGGAGTTTTCTTGCCAGTACCAGCGGGGCGGATTTGGTCCGAATTGGTTGGATACCAGAGTATTCGATCCGGAACCATCCAACCATCGGTCAAAAAGACATCCGAGCGAAATTGAACGGCTACCATCTTATTGTTATCAACTTGCACGACTATTCCTTTCAACCAGCCACGGACGCGCTCATTACTTTTATCGTGGTCACAAAAAGCATCTACAGCATCACCTACATCGTAGGCATAAACTATATTAGGTGAGCGCATAAAGGCATAAGCTGCGGTGCCTCCTCTTGTACTTCGTTTTGCACCACTATGAGCGGGATTTGTCGGACGGGTTATTTTCATGACTGCCTCTATTTTTTTCCGAATAAACTACCATACCCCTTTATGAAAAGGGGGTAAAAAATAAATTAAATCTTGTACCAAATGTAATTATGTTCCCATTTTATCAAGGATAGCCTGTAAAAAACGATCCCTAACACCTTCAAATGGAATTCGTTGCATAATTGGATCAAAAAATCCTTCAACAACCAGGCGTTCCGCTTCTTGTTGCGGAATACCGCGCGATTTTAAGTAAAACAACGGCTCTTGTTCCAACTTTCCCACGGTCGCCCCATGCGTACAACGCACGTCATCCGCCAAAATCTCGAGACCTGGGATCGAATCCGCGCGGGCTTGATCACTGAGTACCAGGTTTCGATTTGCTTGATAACCATCTGTCTTCTGAGCATCCGGCGCTACGTAGATCATACCCTGCCAAACAGATCGACTCTTTCCTTTGAGCGCGCCTTTGAATAACAAATCACTTGAAGTATTGGGTGCCAAATGATTCTGTTGAGTATCATGGTCAAGGTGTTGGGACCCATCCGTAAAATAGAAACCCGACATGCGCCCAACGGCTCCTTTTCCAACGAGATCCAGCTCAGAAAAGTTCTTGGTTAACCGCGAACCCACTGCGCCAAAAATCCAATCCAAATTAGCATCTTCTGCCACTCGCACTCGCTCATGGCTAAAATTCCACACGTTTTTGCCCCACGATTGCAGCTCAACAAAACGCAGGTTCGCACCCTTCATAACTTGAATCTCAACCAAACCGGCGTGCAAGGAATTAGTTTGTCCTGCTTCAGGTGATGCTGATTCGTGTACGTAAGTTACTGAAGCACCCTCATCTACCAACACCAGGATATGCGATAGGTGTGCAACATCAACCCCGGGTCCCCATAAAACACTGTGCAAGGGGGCCTGCACAGAGACTCCCTTGGGGACGTATAAAACAATCCCATTCTCGGCAAATGCTGCTGCCAAAGAAGCAAACTTGCCTTCCTCAGGATTTACAGTCTTTCCAATCATCCTGGCTAATAGTTCCGGATGGTCCTTCTCTGCCGTTATTAAATCCGTGAAAATTACTCCCTGCCGGCTAATCTCTTCATCCAAGTCGATTCGGGAACCACCAGGGAACAAAACAATCTGACCACCATGCTGATCGGCCACCAACGGCTTCAATAAAGCCTCAGGTACCCCAGGTAGATCATTGGTTAATTCTTTGGTTGGAAGATGAAATGCCTCAACTGGCAAAAAGCGTAAATCAGTACGACGCCAGGCTTCATCGGTCGTTACCGGAATCCCAGTACGCTGAAATGCAAACCAGGCGCGTTGTCGATATTCATTCAAGGCTCCAGAAGGAATTTGAGACTCGGTGAAAGAAAATTTCCTCTCACCCACATCCTGCCGGCGAGAGCGCGACGATACAATGACTTTAGTTTTCTCTTCCATATTAGCCGATCGATCCTTCCATCTGAAGTTGGATCAAGCGATTCATTTCAACAGCATATTCCATCGGTAATTCCTTAACCAGTGGTTCAATGAAACCTGAAACAACCATTGTAGTAGCTTCTTCTTCACTCAAACCACGACTCATCAAATAGAAAAGTTGCTCTTCGCCAACTCTAGAAACAGATGCTTCATGCCCAATAGTAACATCATTTTCGTCTACCTCAATCGTTGGGTACGTATCGGAGCGTGATTTTGGATCCAGTAAAAGTGCATCGCAAACAACACTCGATTTTGAATTTTTTGCACCTTTATATACTTTAAGCAAACCTCTGAATGAGGCCCGCCCACCACCCTTGGAAATGGATTTGGAAACGACCTTGCTGGTAGTATTTGGTGCAAAATGTACCATTTTCGTACCAGCATCCTGTATCTGGCCCGGACCAGCAAAGGCCATTGATAGCATCTCACCATGCGCACCAGATTCCATCAAATAACACGACGGGTATTTCATGGTTAGCTTGGACCCAAGGTTTGCATCCACCCACTCATGCGTCCCATTTTCAAAAACTTGCGCACGTTGGGTCACAAGGTTAAAAACGTTTGTTGACCAATTCTGAATTGTAGAATAACGCGAACGAGCACCCTTCTTGACCACGATCTCAATAACACCGCTATGAAATGAATTGGTTGTGTACTGTGGAGCCGTGCAACCTTCAACATAGTGAACCTGAGCGCCCTCGTCTACAATGATCAATGTTCGCTCAAATTGTCCAACATTGGCAGTATTTAGACGGAAATAAGCCTGCAAAGGCAGGTCTACTTTTACACCTTTCGGAACATAAACGAATGACCCCCCAGACCAGACAGCACTGTTCAGGGCAGCAAACTTATTATCTTCAATCGGCACCACTGTACCAAAATATTCACGGAAAAGTTCAGGGTGCTGTTTCAACCCATCTTCGATTGAGAGAAAAATAACACCTTGTTTTTCAAGATGCTCAAGTACCGAATGATAAACCATTTCAGATTCGTACTGCGCACCCACACCAGCTAAAAACTTCCGTTCCGCCTCTGGGATTCCGAGCTTATCAAAAGTCCTCTTGATATCATCCGGAACATCGTCCCAAGATTTCTCGCTCTTTTCAGTGGGTTTTACATAATAAAAAATTTGCTCCAGATTTAATTCGCCCAGCTCCGGGCCCCAATTAGGCATTGGGCGAGTCAGGTAATGCTCCAGGGCCTTAAGGCGAAATTCCAACATCCATTCAGGCTCTGCCTTCATTCGAGAAATATTTACGACAACTTCACGACTCAATCCACGTTGCGACTTAAAAACATAGTTATCATCGCGATCGTGAAAACCATATTTATATTCACCTATGTCTTCCAGGATTTTTGCGTCTTCACTCATTTTTTCACCAATAGTTATGAATAACAGGGAGAACATCCCCGAAATTATTAGAAAATTTAGCTCGATTACCGAAACACAAACAAGCTAAAATTGATTAAGCTCCGACATCTTCATATTTTTCACGAACCCAGTCATATCCGGCTTCCTCAAGATGCAAAGCTAATTCAGGTCCCCCACTTTCAACAATTTTTCCACCCATCATGATATGGACATAATCCGGCTTGATATAATTCAACAAACGTTGATAATGCGTAATCACCAACACACCCATTTCTGGACCGCTTAACGCATTTACGCCTTCTGAAACAATTCTCAAAGCATCAATATCCAAACCAGAATCGGTCTCATCTAAAATGGCAATTTCAGGTTTAAGTGTGGCCATTTGTAAAATTTCAGCCCGTTTTTTCTCTCCGCCCGAAAAACCTTCATTCAAATATCGCCCGGCAAAGGCATTGTCCATTTTCAACAATGCCATTTTTTCCTTCAACATCTTTCGAAATTCCGGAATCGGTATGCCTTTATCTTCAGGATTAATTGCACGCCGACGTGAGTTTATCGCAGTGCGCAAAAAATTCGCCACCGTCACACCAGGTATGGACACAGGATACTGAAATGCCAGGAAAATTCCTGCCCGCGATCTTTCATCGGCCTCGAGTTCAAGCATATTCTGATCCTTAAACCAAACTTCGCCAGATGTAACGGTATAGCTGGGGTGCCCCATCAACGTGTATGCCAATGTAGACTTCCCCGTTCCGTTGGGTCCCATGATTGCGTGCACTTCACCCTGTTTAATAATTAAATTAAAACCCTTTAGAATTTCTTTGCCTTCAATGCTCACATGTAGATCTTTAATAACCAACTCAGACATTTTTACTCCTTGCTATGCTCTGTTTACGCCTAGATAGCGGAATTATCGATAGGCGTACATTATAGCAAATTGGAGTAAAAATGTCAATATTTATGATATTTTTCTAGTATATTAATTTTTTATAAATTCGGCAAATATTTTCCAAATTATTGGTCAAATCATAATTTTTTTACATCGTGGGAACCACTTTCATGTATTCCAGCAGGCGTGATTTCAATAAATTCAGCAGTCTCTTGCAACTCCAGAATGTTTTGAGCGCCACCATAGCTCAGACCAGAACGCAATCCACCTACAAGTTGATGTAAAACCTCACTGACATTTCCACGATACGGAACCACAGCCTCCACCCCTTCAGGCACTACTTTCATCCAGTCTTCTTGATCTTCAGCACTTTCATCGTGACCATGCTCAATCGAACGTCGTTCTATTGTTGCAGCTAGAGACGCCATGCCACGAACAACTTTTACTTTTTGCCCATCCCGGATAACCGGTGATCCGGGTGCTTCTTCCGTACCAGCAAACATACTGCCAATCATGACAGTATCCGCACCAGCGGCAAGTGCTTTCACCATATCACCAGCCTTTTGAATTCCCCCATCCGCAATCAAAGGAATATTTTTTCCCGAATCCCTTATCCCTTGAGCACTATCCATGATCGCAGTAAGCTGGGGGACACCAAAACCAGTTACGATGCGGGTGGTGCAAATCGATCCAGGCCCGATACCTACCTTTATCGCACTTGCCCCCGCTTCTACCAGCTCCCTGGCACCTTCGCGGGATGCAATATTCCCAGCCACAATTTCAGCTTCAGGAAATCTCATCCGTAAATCTCGTACCATGTTAATGCAATGATCTGCATGCCCATGAGCAATATCGAGTACCAAAACATCCGCACCAGCTTCCATTAAGGCAGCCGCTCGTTCCAGCTCGCCTTTGGTAACGCCAATCGCAGCCCCCACACGCAATCGCCCTTTTTCATCCAGCGCGGCCAGCGGATTTCGAACTGGTTTTAATACATCCTGGGCTGTGATGAGACCTTTGATTGTGCCATCCAAATTTACTACTGGCAGCTTTTCAATTCTATGCTCAAATAAAAGTCGTCGAGCTTCATCCAGCGTTACACCGGGCTTGACAGTAATGAGCCGATCACGACCAGTCATCACCTCGCTAACCAACTTTCTATTCGCTGGAGCCAGCGAGACGTCCCTGGACGTGATGATACCCACAACCTGACCCTCTGTGCTGGTAACGACAAGTCCACCAACGTTGTAACGTTTCATAAAATCCCGCGCCTGAACTACACTCGCATCCACATTGATGCAGTATGGATTTTCCACCATAACAGCCTGAGCACGCTTGACTGCCTTGATTTGTTTTACATGCATATCTATCGACATAAATCGATGGATTATGCCTATACCACCAGCATTTGCCATCGAAATAGCCATGGCGCTTTCCGTTACGGTATCCATATTAGCGCTCACAACCGGGATATTAAGTTTTATCTTTTCAGTCAAACGCGTAGATGTATCTACTTGTTGCCTCGAACTAATGGATGATCTCCTCGGTAACAAAAGAACGTCTTCAAAAGTTAAACCCTTGGAACTACGAATATTCATGACGAACCTCCCACTAGTTATTACCCTAAAAATGTTTGCATTACTAGACCAAATTGCATCGTCTATTTCTTATTACGAACCGTCCAGAAAATATATTTTACTATGTCTATACCATTTTTTCGAATAAAAAAAACCCATATGGGCTAATTCTCCATCATGGGTTTTTCATAAACCGGGGTTACTTGTTATACAAAGATTTTACAAAATGCACTGCAACATACTGGCTACACTTTGATATACCGCAGATTCATCCCCCAAATCTACCAACGGCCGTCCAGAGTAATCAAAAGCTGCCAATTCCTCATCAGCCAAAATTGTTCCAAGCAACGGAATACCTAAATTCTCAATAAAATTTTTCGCCTCATCTGGTAATGAGCCTTGAAGTCGATTCACAATTAAATATGAATTCTCAATATGGACATCCAATTCTTTACTCATAACCCCAATTCGTTGGGCAGCAACCAATCCACGTTGAGAAGGGTCACTGACAATCAGTAAATGATTTACATCCCTCGTCGTTCTCCGGGATAGGTGTTCCATACCTGCCTCATTGTCGATTACTACATAGGTATAATGTTTACTTAATCCATCGATAACTTCACGTAAATTGTGGTTCACAGCGCAATAACAGCCCTGTCCTTCCCCTCTTCCCATTGCAATCAAATCAAAACGAGAACCCTCCGCGAGTGAAGATCGGATGTGATACTCAAGATACTCACGCTTGGATACGCCCCCTGGAAGTCCACCCATCGCCGCACCACCCTGAGCGAGTGATTCTTTTACTTGGTGGAGCATGTCCTCACGAATTTCTCCCACGGTAAAATCCAAATCCAGACCTAAAACCATATTCAAATTGGATGATGGATCAGCATCAATCGCAAGAATTGACCCTGTTTGATTTTGCGCCAGATACTTGATCACCATTCCAGCGACTGTCGTCTTACCAACACCGCCTTTTCCAGCTAATGCTATCGTAGTTGACATATTTTAATTTCCTATTTTTATAAAAGACTTTACTAACTCGAACGTTCCATACTCAACAAATCATTGGAAATTTTAATGGCTGAGTCCTTCAGTGACGGTACGTAATCAAAAACTGGCACACCCAACCGGTCGGCTTCTTGAACACCCAGGTCCGCAGGCAAAAAACCTAAAACTTTCATTTGCGCTTCTGAACTCAGAAAGTCAGCTTCATCGTTATTTCTAATCTTATTGCCAACCAGATAGAGTCGATTTAAACCAATGTCATTGGCTAATTTTTTAATTTGCAAAGCAGTTCCCAAAGAGCGTCGGGTAGGCTCCACCACAACCAACATAGCATCCACAAAATCTACCGTAGCACGACCGAGATGTTCTACCCCCGCATACATATCCAGTAAAAGAATTTCATCTTTTCGGAACATAAGATTTGTAAAAAGTGTTTTTAACATGGCAGCTTCCGGGCAAATACAACCTGAACCGCCCATCTCCACACTTCCCATCTCTAATAAACGCACTCCGCGATGGATAACACTGAATCGCTCAGGGATATCATCCACTCGTGGATTAATTGTAAAGAAACCACCTTTTTGCCCCTTTTTGGCTCCGGTCCGCTCTAATATCAATTCATCCATCTCAGAAATTGGCTTCAATTGAGCACGTAAATTTTCGGGGAAACCCAGAGCACCTGCAAGACACGGAGATGGATCGGCATCAACCGCCAAAACTTCGAGCCCCTGCTCAGCAAAGACTTGTGCAATCAGAGCAGTCAGGGTTGTTTTCCCGACACCGCCTTTACCAGTAATAGCAATTTTCATTTTATTACTCCAATCCAGTAGATCATCGAGGAATCTGACTTATTTGAAATCTATCAGAGGTACTAGTCCCCTCATTTTTCTCAATCTGGTAACTTTTTATGAGCTTTTTTGTAAGCATACTACCCAGCATCGCACAAGCATCAATCGGTAAATAGTGCCTGGCACAGGCATCAAAAAGTATTTGGCACGACGATGGAAAATCGTCTTCTCCAAGCCAATAAACAAGTTGAATTGTAATTTTCGGAAAAACTAAAAAATTAAATGCTGCATCCGCTAATTGGATCGGCTGACCCATTTGAGCTTCACAAGCCGATTTTAGAGCTATTATATTCTCCCCAAAGCATTGTACCAATTCGTGACCAGTATACCCTTGATAGGCGGCTGCATAAATTCGCCCATCTGGAAGATCTGCAAAAGAAATAAATTTTCCAGTTGGTTCTACCCCATCCGCTGTTAAAAAATAATAAAACAACATCAGTTGTTGAAATTCAGAAATTGCTTCTCGCTTTTCTGAAAATACAATGCCTTCCGGGTAGGTAACGATTACCGGTTTCTCGAAAAAATCAAAACGAAATTCACCAGTATCAGTTGAAATCTGGAAAAATGCACATCCCGAATGTTCAGCAAGAATTGCGGCAGGTAGCGAACCGAATTCTTTACGCAGTTCAGAAATCTTATTTCCGAACCCGATGTTTTTTTTCGCTTCTTTTTTATCTTGCAAGTCAGACAATTAACTAAATCTCCACAGCCAGGCAGGTAAGTGTTTCTTCCACACCGGGAATGGGCTGAATAGCGCCCGCTAAAATTTTTCCAAGATCATCGATGTCCTTGGCTTCAACAATGGCAACCGCATCATATGGACCAAAAGTCATATTAACATCTTTCACCTGAGGTATTTTTTGCAATTGATGAATGACATCATAAATTTCACCAGTGCGAATATTGATCAAAACAAATGCCTTCATAGATGCTCCTTAATAATTTTTAGACCCACTATCTGGTATTTGATATCCAAAACACAAGACTTCCCAGAATAATCGTTTGGGACAACACTAGATAAGGTTACAACGAGCATCCAAAGCACACAAAGGCCAATAGTCACTTTCTGTGCATATCATACGTCACAATTCGAATAATATTCAACGATCAAAAACATCATTTATCAGTTATGCCGGCCTTAACCAAAACATACGCCAGGATTAGTGCCGCACCAACAATCACTACAAGAACCCAAAAATCAGGCTTGAGCTGAAATTTCGAGGAGGCTGCTGGTGTGCGAAATGCTGCACTCGTCAGTGTAATAGTTGGAGTAATTTCCCTTGTTCGTGATGGTACCGTAGTCGGAGAAAATGTTGTTGTTGCCTGTACCGTCATTGTTGGGCTCATATCACTTATTTTGATGAAAAGCTTATTTCCCGGATAAATATCCTCTGTATCCGTCAGATTATTCCATTTTCGCAGATCAATAATTTTAACTTTGTAAGAAATAGCGATCAACCAGAGTGTCTCACCTGGTTTCACTATATGAATAACCTTTCCATCTGCAAGCGGCGTCGAAGGTACAAGTATTTTGATGGGAATTGGAACGGCTTCGGTTGCCCCAACTGCCGGCGATGTTCCAACCGACGGAGTTAATTCCTGGGGTTTGCGACTGTTAGATGGACGGGCACAATCAATTACATAATAAACATAATCGCCAACCAACACCACACCTACTCCAATCTCGGTCAAATCAGGCGAAAGCATCGTGGTTAAATGGGGAGCATCAGCCTGCCACGATTCCACTGCATCCTGAACCGATTTATTGCTGCCAGCCGTTATGTTTTCAGAATAAAAACCGCCCAAGGATAAATCACCCGCCAGGGGATACCCAGCTGCCAAACCTCGCTGCCAGGGACTGGACCCACCTGACCCAATATGCGATACTCCAGCAACCGACATGTATCTTGCATGGCTCTGGGCAACTGACATGAGGATAGGATTTGCAGAATAAGCAGCTAAACCCCTCGCCAAACGGAGAGCATTTATTTCATTTATCAGTGAATAGGGATCTGTATCTACGCCTGAAATAATGGAAGGGGCATAAGCAACCACGTGATCATGGATCAAAAAGCCTACCAAAACAAAACACAACAAGACGATCTTTCTAAAAATACCTCGATTAATTCGTTTCATACTTGAATTATATGTTGAAACGGGAACAAGAAGAATTATTAATAAAAACAGAAAATGACTTTGTGAATAAATGCACAACGTCATAAAAAGTAAGATAGTTTAGGTAACATTTGGAACTGTTATAGCTAATTGTAATCATTATAATAAATCTCAATAGTAAAAACGAATTTTGTAGATTGCTTGATTTATTTGTGACATTTGTCACAATGTGCTATTTACAAAAGATCGCTAAAATACTTGATGCTTGTAATTTAAAGTTTCATATTTTTATAATAAGCTTTTTTCCTAAACCGTTTAATTATGGAGGCTTGTATGCAGAAATCGACCTTTAACACGCCTGGCCTTTTCGGTGATCACCATGTCACCGAGATCAGGCGAATATTATTTAATATTAAGGGTGTCAAAGATATTTATGCAAGTAGCGCTTTTCAAATCGTCCAGGTTGAATATGACGAAAATCTTGTTTCCCATGAAATGCTTTTACAAGCTATCGAAAACACTGGTTACCTCGGGCAAATTCCTATGATGGAAGAAACCGGCCAGGCAGCCGAAGCCAATAGCGTTTTCCGAAATACAGCCACTTACGCTACTGTCAAAAAAACAATCAGTTTTGCCCAAAAAGCTCCCTACAGTGGACGTCCGTTATGGAATTGTCCCGGAATGGGCGTCATTAAAAAAATGGATGAATAGAGGTAAACAATGCCTAAAAAACGAGAAGTAACTGAATACACCATTGATCCCGCTGCTCAACAGATGATCTTGCGCGCGGAAGAATTAGGAATTGGCACCGCATTCAGTCGTGCAGATAATATGTCACCTTGTAACATTGGCGCGGCTGGCATGTGCTGCAAGCAATGCGGCATGGGACCCTGTCGTCTGACGAAAAATGGGGATGTAGGAGTCTGTGGCGCGACGCTGGAAACTGTGCAGGCCCGCAATCTTACCCGTTCCATCGCCGCTGGTTCTGCTGCCCATTCTGACCATGGTCGTGACATGGCATTTACTTTGAAAGCCGTTGCCAATCATGAAACCGAAGGTTTTTATCTTCGAGATATCGCCAAGTTACGCCAGGTAGCTGGCTATTACGATATCAAAATCGAGGGCCGATCTCCGGACGAAATCGCAAATGACCTTGCTGATCTTTACATTTCCCAATTTGGCCAACAACGCGGCGAACTTGCTCCAGCCCGCAGAGCAACAAAAAAACGACAAGAGCTTTGGCGCCAAAGTGGTGTCATTCCCCGCGGCGTAGATCGCGAAGTAGTTGAAGCGTTACACCGCACTCACATCGGAGATGATCAAGACTATGAGCACATCCTCAATCATGCTATTCGGACCAGCATGGCTGATGGTTGGGGTGGATCTATGATCGCAACTGATATTTCTGACATCCTTTTTGGGACACCAGCCCCCGTCCTCGGGCAAGCCAATCTCGGTGTGCTTAAAGCAGATATGGTCAATGTCGTCGTCCACGGACACGAACCCACCCTCAGTGAAATGATTGTCGCTGCGACCCAGGATCCAGAAATCATTGCTTATGCTAAAGCAGCCGGTGCACAAGGCATCCAGCTTTCTGGTATTTGTTGTACTGCCAACGAAACGCTCATGCGACAAGGTATTCCAGCCGCAGGAAATTTTCTGCATCAAGAGCTATCCATCATGACTGGAGCCGTTGAAGCCATGGTGGTGGATGTGCAATGCATCATGCAAGCCCTGGTTGGATTAGCCAGTCACTTCCACACCAAGATCATCACTACTTCTCCAAAAGTAAAAATCACTGGCGCAACCCACATCGAGTTCAATGAGCACCACGCATTAACAATCGCCAAGGATATCCTCAAAGTTGCCATAGATAATTATAAAAACCGTGGAGAAATTCATATCCCAGATCAAAAAGAAGATTTGATCCCAGGCTTTTCTCACGAATATATCAACTACATGCTGGGCGGCTCATATCGTGCGTCCTTTAGGCCTTTGAATGATGCCATAATGAGCGGCCGTATCCGCGGAGTAGCCGCTATCGTTGGCTGCAATAATCCCAGGTCAAAACAGGATTATCTGCACGTTCGTGTTGTTCGTGAGTTACTAAAACAAGATGTACTGGTAGTCCAAACTGGCTGCGGAGCCATAGCCTCGGCAAAATTGGGACTTATGCTCGGAGAAGCCGGCCTGGATCAGGTTGGAGCAGGATTGCGCGAAGTTTGTGAAACAGTTGGCATCCCACCCGTCTTGCACATGGGCTCCTGCGTGGACAATACCCGGATTTTGACTGTTCTAACCCAAATGGCTCAAGAAGGTGGCTTGGGTGACGACATCGATCAAATTCCAGCTGTAGGGCTGGCTCCAGAATGGATGTCAGAAAAAGCACTGGCTATTGCAACCTACTGTGTCGCATCCGGAGCTTACGTAATTTTTGGCGGACAGTCTCCGATCGGCGGCATGCCAGATCGCGTGGATGACAGCGACCGGGTTTTGAAATATATCTCGGAAGGTTGGGAAAAGATCTATGGTGGTAAGCTCGAATTTATCGCTGACCCTGACGAAATGATCAGAGCCTCTTTGGCGCATATCGATAAAAAACGAGCTGCACTTGGTTTACCCGCCTGGGATCCGAATAAATTCGGCAAGTCGGGCGACAGCCGCATGAATGAATTGGAAGCTTTACCCCTTGAGCAACGGCGCGAAGCCATTTATGGATAGTCTGTCCATCGACAAATATTTCGCAGCACCAAGCGAAACTTTGCCGGAGTAACCAGACTGAGGAGAACACATGTCACGCTACATCGCAACTAGAGCCATACGTGGTGCTAACGCACTTGTTACCGAAGCAGAATTCATGCTAAACAAAGCATTAAGCGAAAAAGGTGAAAACACCCCCATCGCCTTCCCGAACACAGCTTATTATTTACCAACGATTTATGCCCTCACCGGAATTCCAGTCGAAACCCTTGGTCAACTCAAGGGTGTGCTTAAGCATGCGCGGGATTTACTTCACCCCTCACCCGCTAACCGGCACTGGACGCCCTATTTGGGAGAGACACTCGACAGCGGCATGGCTACCCTGTTTGCCGCCGAAGCCATCGAAGCAATTCGCTTTATTTATGACCTTCAGCCTGAAAGAAAACCGGGCTTTACATTGGCTGGGGGTACTGCTTACCCTGCACTGGGTGACCAAGGGGGCTTTCTAAACGGCCCTATTGATGACATCCGCCTTCGATCCTGGGGGATTTCCCTGGTAGATGGGCGTATGCCTGGTTTTGCAGCAATCGTTGGCTGTGCAAAAAATAACCAGGTTGCGGTAAAAATTGTACGTGAGCTTCAGAAACGCAATATTCTGACCTTCTTATGCGGAAACGTTAATGGTCGCTCGATCATTGACCAACTTCAGGAAGAAGGCGTCGAGTTGGGTTATGACACATACACCGTGCCATTTGGTACAGATTCCATATCAGCCATCTATCCGCTTGGATTTGCAGCTCGTTCCGCATTGACCTTCGGCGGAATGAAAGCTGGCATGGCCCAAGAAATATTGCTATACAACAAAGAGCGCGTGTTTGCCTTCGTTTTGGCACTCGGTGAAGTTGATGACCTGAAATACGCCGCTGCTGCAGGTGCCATCAACTTTGGTTTCCCCGTTATAGCTGACACTGTCATACCAGAAATTCTCCCCACAGGAGTCACTACTTACGAACACGTCGTATCCATGCCTTTCGACAAAATTGATGGTGTCGATGACCTGGAACGTGCCGAACGCCTGATTCAAAAATGTATTGAGGTTCGGGGCGTCAAGATCAAGATGACAGAAGTTCCCATCCCGGTACCTTATGGTTCCGCTTTCGAAGGTGAAGTAGTTCGCAAAACTGACCTGAGAGTTGAATTTGGCGGAAAGCACAGCCGCTGTTATGAATATTTATACACAGCGCCATTGGAAGATGTAGTTGACGGAAAAGTCGAAATTATCGGACCAGATTTCAGCTCCATCCCTGCGCAGGGCAATATGAGCGTTGGAGTTGTCATCAAGGTAGCTGGCAGATCAATGCAAGCCGACTTTGAACCCGTATTGGAACGTCAAATCCACTATTTTGTAAATGGTGCTTCAGGCATCCAGCATGTCGGACAAAGAGATATAGCCTGGATCCGCATTTCCAATTCTGCAGCCGAAAAAGGATTCAACCTGGCTGATATCGGAAAAATCCTACATGCTCGTTTCCATGCAGATTTTGGAGCAATAGTCGATAAGGTCCAGGTAACCATTTATACCAACCCGACCGATTTCGACAAATGGCTCGAAACCGCACGAGGTACCTATGATTTCCGTAATAAACGTTTGGCGGACCTAACAGATGACAAAGTGGACGAATTTTATTCATGTACGCTCTGTCAAAGTTTTGCGCCAAATCATGTTTGTGTCGTCAGCCCACAGCGACTTGGATTATGCGGCGCATATAACTGGCTGGATTGCAAAGCCTCCTTCAATATCAATCCAACCGGTCCAAACCAACCGATCAAACTTGGGAAAAGCATAGATTTCAAAAAAGGCTATTGGTCCGGCACAAATGAATACGCTTCCATGGGCTCACACGGAGTCGTCAACGAAGTCTCGATGTACTCCATCATGGAAAACCCCATGACTGCTTGTGGGTGCTTTGAGTGCATCGTGATGCTAGTTCCAGAAGCCAACGGTGTTATGATCGTCAGCCGTGAAGATACGAGCATGACTCCCGCTGGCATGACCTTCAGCACTTTGGCTGGCATAGCGGGTGGTGGCTTGCAAACCCCGGGCGTGATGGGTGTGGGTAAGTTCTATCTGATTAGCCCAAAATTTATCTCCTCAGATGGCGGTTTTAAGCGGGTTGTATGGATGTCCTCCGTGCTAAAAGAAACCATGGCAGATGAGTTCAGCGCTGTCGCAGAACGCGAAGGTGACCCGGACCTTATGGATCGAATCGCAGATGAACGAAACGTAAGTACGGTGGATGACCTGCTCGCCTGGCTGGAAGCTCATCAACACCCGGCAATGATCATGGAGCCCATGTTCTAAGGCTCTCAACTCAAAAATAAAAGGGATTCGATGCTCAATCGGATCCCTTTCTCCTGAAAAAATAAAAATATGTCCCCAAAATTAGTTCGGGATCTGATGACAGTAGGTGTTCCAACCTGCAAAACCACAACCAACATTGTGGATATTGCCCGTTACATATTGGAACAAAATGTTGAAGAAATGGTGGTCCTGGGTGACGAAGGTGAAGGTGTTGGCATTGTCGGATACGAAGAACTGATCGATGCCTATTCAATTGAAAATTCACGCGATCTCAAGGCTGAAAACGTTATGAGAGAAGGTGTGCCAGAATTACCAGCAGATATAGATCTGGTTTTGGCTGCTCAAATGATGAAGGATAAAGGGATTCGCGTTGCATATATGACGCATAATTCTTCCGGCATTATCTACCCCGCCGCGTTTATTTCTTACAAACATATTATCCGGCATTTGGCGGCGCGTAACGAGAGCGAACTCAAGGACTTGGGTTTGGCAGCAGAACGAAAATCACCCATTGAAGTTTTTATAGCTCGCCGAGACGAAGCCAGGCGTAAAGCCGGCCTTGGTTAAATAAAACAGATAACTTTTACCACCGATTAATATCGATGGAATTATCAGAAGGAGCACAGCATGGCAGTCGAAATTCCAAAAGATAAATGGTCAGGCAAAGTCCGCACGGTTACTATTGGCGCAACACTCGCGGATGGCGGCACCCGATCCAAAGTAATTACAGTTGGGGGTGATGGTACCATGCCATTTATGCAATTTGAAGCACCAACCCCCAATACTCCCGTCATCGCTGTAGAAATCAAATCCCGCAAACCAGATGATTGGTCCGCGTTATTGGAAGAAGTCTGGGGTGAAGCCCTCAATGAACCAAGTGCCTGGGCAAAAGCCGCTGAAAAAGCTGGGGCCGATATGCTCGTTCTCTGGCTTTCAGTGGAAGATAGTGCCGATCAGGCGGTCCAAATTGTCAAATCTGTCCTTGCCGCAACTGGTCTTCCTCTGGCAGTATTTGGACCGGGGCAGATTGAAAAAGACAACGAGCTCCTTGTCGCGGTATCCGAAGCAGCCAAAGGTGAGAGATTACTACTTGGTATCTGCGAAGACAAAAACTACCGCACAATCGCAGCAACCTCCATGGCTAACGGGCATTTGATCATCGCCCGCACCGCGATGGATGTAAATCTGGCCAAGCAACTCAATATTCTCATCAGCGACATGGGTTTACCTCTCGACCGGGTTATCATGGATCCCACTACCGGTGCCCTTGGCTATGGCATGGAATATGGTTACTCAGTTATGGAACGCCTTCGGCTTGCAGCCCTTCAAGGTGATGCCATGACCCAACTCCCCATGATGGTTACACCAGGTTATGAAACCTGGAAAACCAAGGAAGCGAAAGTAGGAACGGGCGTGCCAGAAGCTTGGGGTGACTGGAAAGAAAGAGCAGTCCACTGGGAAACCTTAACCACAGTTGCCCTGCTCGAATCTGGGGCATCAATTGTCGTGCTGCGTCACCCCGAATCAATCAAACGGGTTCGCGTTGCTATATCAGAACTCATGACCGCATAGGAGGATGACATGGCACTCTCAGGAATTCAAATCTACAAAATGCTTCCGCAAACCAATTGCAAGGAATGTGGTTTCCCAACCTGTCTTGCATTCGCAATGAAATTGGCAGCAAAACAAGTTGAACTATCCGGCTGTCCATATGTTAGCGCAGAATCAAAAGCACAATTGGCTGAATCTTCTGCCCCCCCAGTACGATTAATCACACTTAAAGGGCTCGGAAGTGAAATCAAAGTTGGCAATGAAGTTTGTTTATATCGTCACGAAAAAACTTTCTATAACAAAAGCGGACTTTTTATCCGCATTAAAGCCTCACAGCCCGATATTACCGCACTCGTGGCAAAAATTGATGCCTATAAAGTAACTTATGTTGGCATGGATTTGGCAGTGGATGGATATGCCATCGAAGCTGATGAACTGGCAAAATTTGCAGACGCTGTGAAATCAGTTCGGATGGCTTCAAAAAAACCGCTAATTCTGATTTCTAATGATCCAAGCATAATCGCCTCCGGAATTTCACACCTTCCGGGAGAATCCCCTCTCATTTTCGGTGCAGATGCTTCGAATTGGGAAGCAATGACAGATCTGGCAAAAACCAATAAGGCATCATTGGCTGTTAGTGCCACTTCCCTTGATGATCTAGCCGGTATGACAGAAAAAATAAAAGCCAGGGGCTTGGAAGATCTGGTTTTGGTCCCGAATGGTAAATCGATGGGCGAGTCCCTCACATTGGCGACTCAAATTCGTCGCCTAGCCTTAAAAAACGTGAGGTCACTGGGTTTCCCAATTCTTACGCTTCCCTGCAATGCGGGTTCGCCTGAACGTGAATCCCTTCTGGCAGCTCAATCTGTTGCAAAATATGCTAGTTTCATAGTTCTGGATAAATTTAATCCTGAATTACTCTATGCTTTGCTGGTTTTGCGCGAAAATATTTATACAGATCCACAAAAACCGATTCAGGTTACCCCAGGCTTGTATGAGATCAACAATCCAAAACCAGATTCTCCGGTTCTGGTAACCACAAATTTCAGCATCACCTATTTCTCTGTCGCCAACGAAGTTGAAAGCTCCGGTCTACCTGCCAGACTTTTGGTAGTGGATGCAGATGGCATGTCGGTATTGACCGCTTGGGCAGCCGGAAAGTTTGATGCAGAGAGAATTGCAAAAGCCGTCAAGTCCTTCGGGGTCGCCGAAAAAATTAATCAGAAACGGATTGTCATTCCCGGTCATGTGGCTGTCCTTTCGGGCGAACTAGAAGAAGAACTCCCCGGTTGGGAAATTCGCGTTGGACCGCGCGAAGCAGTCGACTTACCCGGTTTTATGAAAAAAGTTCTTTAACTTTACATTTCATCCAAAATCGAAGCAATCTTATGCAATGCTCTCCTCGCCGTTACACGCATAAGGTTGCTTCGAGGTTTCAAACTGATCTTCTGCAAGTACCTGATCAAAACAATAGACAATGACTGATTACACTGTTACCTTCAACACTGCCGATGGAAAAACCCACACTGTCACAGCTTCAACAGGCTTTTTGCTTGCTGAAGCCGCTCAGAGTGCAGGAATTGATATCGGTCAACCATGTGGGGGTCAAGGACGCTGCGGACGATGCGCCGTAAAAGTTACTTCCGGTAATATCCGGCGGCGCTCAACATTACGTTTATCAGACGAATTGCTGGAACAAGGATATGCATTGGCCTGCCAATCTGTTATTGAAGGTGATGCCATCATTTTTGTTCCATCCCAGGATAAGATCGAAAGAAAGCTGAGCACAGATAGAACAGCGGCTGAGGTTAGCCTGCCTCAAGGTTACGACTTTGAGTGGTCTCAAAACATCAGGCGCTATAACATTCGGATTACCGAACCAACAATGGACGACCAATCTGACGATTGGAGTCGCCTTCAACTCACCCTAAAATTACAACATCAAATTGAATTTATAACCTGCAAATTACCTTTGCTACAGCGCCTGGGAAATATTTTACGGACATCCGACTGGCTGGTTTGTGTTGTTGCCAATTTGATCGAACCAAACAACATCGAAGTTATCAACGTCCTACCAGGTATAGTGGACGAGGATGAACCACTCTACGCTGCTGCGATCGACATCGGTACAACAACCGTAAGTTTGTGGTTGGTGGATTTGATCAGTGGCAAAGTAAAAGCCCAGGTTGCGGAATATAACAGCCAGATTGCCAAGGGTGAAGATGTAATCTCACGGATTATATACTCCAGCAAAGGCAGTGGGCGAACAGAATTACAAAAAAGAGTAATTGATACGATCAATACTCTGGCAGAAAACGCCTCCAAGCGCTTAAAAATCCACTCGTCCGAAATCATAAAGGCAACCATTGCTGGTAACAGCACCATGATTCATTTGTTACTGGGTATTGAAGCCACCCCCATCAGATTCTCGCCCTTCATCACCACCATTAACCATCCTCCCATTCTAAAATCCCACGATCTTGGTTTTAATTTCTGCCCGGATGCCCTTATAGATTGTCTACCCGGTGTCGCCAGTTATGTTGGGGCTGATATTACAGCCGGAGTGTTATCCAGCCAGATTGACAAATTAGATTTGATAACTTTATTTATCGATGTGGGTACCAACGGTGAAATTGTTTTAGGCAATCGCGACTGGTTGGTCACCTGTGCCTGTTCTGCCGGTCCAGCATTTGAAGGCGCAGGGGTTATGCATGGCATGCGGGCAACAACTGGAGCCATAGAAGAGGTCTGGATCAATGGGGATAACTTCGAACCCAATCTCCGTACCATCGGTAGCGTCAAACCCAAAGGTATCTGCGGATCTGGTCTTATCTCTTTGATCGCTGAAATGTTCCTGACAAAAATTTTAGATAAAGGTGGAAATATTAACCACGCCATCCAATCTAAACGAGTTCGAGAAGGTGATCACGGTCGTGAATACGTGCTTGTCTGGGCAGGCGAAAGCGAGACAGGAAAAGATATCGTTATCACCCATGTCGATATCGATAATTTACTGAGAGCCAAAGCCGCCATTTATGCTGGATTCAGCATTTTAGCTGAACAGGTTGGAATGTCCCTGGCGGATGTAGACCAGATGTACATTGGCGGCTCGTTTGGTAAATACATTAACGTTGAAAAAGCAGTTCAGATCGGTCTGTTACCAGACATGCCTTGGGAAAAATTTTCCTTTCTTGGAAACACATCCATAAAAGGTGCGTACCTGGCTTTGCTGAGTTCCGAAGAGCGAGAACGAATAAAAGATATTGCCAACCGAATGACGTATATCGAACTCTCTGCAGATAATTCTTTTTACGAGGCGTTTACATCAGCCCTATTCCTTCCTCACACGGATATGTCCAAATTTCCGACAGTCGAAGCGTCTTTCATCAAACCATCCTGACCCACATTTCTAGGTCTGCAAATCCTTTTTTAATCAATATTCATCTGTCTCCATACAAGCAGCAACCATTCGGAGGAAAAATGTATATCATCGGTGAAAACATCCATATCATTTCAGAAAAAGTGAAAGAAGCACTAACCAACCGTGATCGTGAATTTTTTATGGATCTAGCTGTCAGGCAGGTTGAAGCCGGCGCCAGCGCTGTCGACATTAACCTCGGTCCACGCAAAAAAGACTGGGCTGAAGTCTTCCCCTGGATCGTTGAAGCGATTGAATCTGTTGTAGATGTTCCGCTTTCTATCGATACTACGAATATTGATGGAATGGAAGCCGCCCTTAAGACCATCAAAAAAGCGCAGCCCATTCTGAACTCAACTTCAGCTGAACCAGAAAGGCTCGAGAAAATTCCCCTGCTTGCAAAAAAATATGGAGCTAAGGTTATCGCATTGACGATGGCTGCCGAAGGTATTCCAGTTTCGGCAGATGATCGTGTCAACATTGCCGTTGAAAAATTAATCCCACGCATGATGGAAATTGACTTTCCAATGGATGACTTGATCATCGATCCACTCGTACTAACCACATCCGGTTGTCAACAATATTGCCCCCATTTAATCGAAACCGTCCGGACACTGCAATATGCTTGGGATCCTGCACCCAGGATTTCAGTTGGCCTGTCAAATGTGTCCAACGCTGTACCAAGCGAAAATCGGCCTCTCATAAATCGAGTCTATTTATCCATGCTGATGGGTGTCGGATTACAAATGATGATCGCCAATCCCTTTGATGTTGAACAAAATAATGTAATTAAGTGGATTGAGACCAAAGATGACTCTTCTGCACTCGCTCGCTTGTATAATAGAATAGCAGGTCGTATTGCAGATTCCGAAATACCACAGGTTGAAGATTTCGACTTAAATGATCCCGAACAAAAAGCCATCTGGAAGACAACTCAAATTTTGTTGGATAAGGTCATTTACGCCGATGGATATTTGAGCCAATAAAAATTTCAAGCATGCCTTTCGGAAATTTTAAAATATTAAATTAATACCTGGAGATCTACAATGCCGATTTTTACCCCTGGCAGACGTTGGCAGCCTGCATACTCGCCCTTCAAACAAGAATCTTTTGGCAACCTGGTGTTGGAAAATATCGAGTTTGCCATCAAAAGCCCGCTTTTTGGCTGCCGAATGTGCGGCAATTGCATGCTTCAAGAAACTGCATTTATTTGTCCAATGGAGTGCCCAAAAGGGTTACGTAATGGCCCCTGCGGTGGCTCAACCCCGGAACATTGCTACGTGGATAAAACACGTCCGTGCATTTGGTACAAAATCTTTGAGCGCTCTTTTAAACTGGGGCGCGAGGAAATGCTGATGGAGGTCCTGCCTCCATTGGATTGGGAAAAAGTTGGTACAGAGACATGGAAAGACGTTATTACATGTGTCAAAAAGAATGGAACGGGTAAGGTTTTTAAGAGTATCGCATTAAACCAGGGTGAATCTCGCTGGAAGACCTGGGATATGGTTTTCCGTTCTGTGAGACAGCCCGAATGGTGGCAAGGGGATAACCAGTATCACGCACCCGGCTATACCGAACCTGTCTCCAACCTTGAAAAAGCCCTTAAAGCTGGCGAATTTGTAATAGCTTGTGAAATTGCCCCACCCCTGAGTGTCTCGACAAAAAAATTGATCGAGAACATTAACATTGTAAAACCATACGTTACGGCCATCAATTTTACAGATAACGCTTCCGCCACTCCCAGAATGACATCTTGGGCATGTAGCAAGTTTGGAATCGATGCAGGTGCTGAACCTGTGATGCAAATCGCAGCCCGTGATCGAACTCGCGCCAGTTTGCAGGGCGAAGTCCTCGGCGCAGCCGCACTCGGTGTCCGCAATATCCTTTGTATTACCGGAGACAGTCCGGTTCTTGCTCCCCAACCACGCGGACGCATGGATATTAATGATATGGATGCCATCCAGATGATCTGGATATTACGCCGGATGCGCGATGAAGGTCATTATTTGGATGGTCGTGAAATCAAATTTCCACCCAAAATTTTCATTGGTGCAGCTGCAGCACCTTTCGCATCCGATCCAAAATTCCAGGCTATTCGAGAACACAAAAAAGTAAATGCAGGTGCTCAATTTTTCCAAACCAATCTTGTTTATGATCCAGATGGCATGGAAATTTGGTTAAACGAAATAGCAAAACGCAACATTTTGGATAAAGTCTACATAATGATCGGCATTACCCCACTCAAAAGCGCAAAAATGGCACATTTTATGACCCAGGTGCCGGGTGTCTTCGTTCCAAAGCCCATTCTGGACCGCATGGATCAGGCATCTGAAAAAGGTGGCCCAACCGGTGCTCAGGAAGAAGGAATAAAAATTGCCCTTGAAATCATAGAAAAAATCAAGGGAAAGCAAGGCATTCATGGATTACACATCATGCCAGTCGGCTGGGAAGACATTGTCCCTCGAATTGTTACTGAAGCAGGGCTATTACCCAAAGGGTTTACTCTGCCGACGCCAGTAACCAAAGCCGTTGCTATCTGATCCCGATTAGGCACTTACCAGGAGGAGGTAAAATGCTTGCAAAAGAGATTGAAACCCACCGTGATGTTGTCACTCTCAAGGACGGAGTCAGAGTATTACTTCGCCCCATGGTACGTGAAGATAGACAACACCTGATTGAGTTTTTTAGCTCAGTTGGTGATGATGACTTGCGCTATTTGAGACATAATGTGCGCGATCAGATCTTGATAAATTCTTGGTGTGACAATCTAAATTATGATTCAGTTTTACCTCTCCTGGCTTTTGTAAAAGATCGGATCGTTGGCAGTGCCTCACTCTATTTTTCGGATGGACCCAAGCGCCACATCGCTGAGTATCGAATGTTTTTATCAAAAGACTTTCGCAAGCGTGGTTTGGGCATGAAGATGACGCGCTCATTACTAGATATCGCCAGAAAACAGAATATTCGCATTGTGGTTGGCGAAGTTATCGCAGAACAAACCAAGGTTGTTCGGGCGTTTGAACAACTCGGGTTTAAATCCAAAGCCCTGTTGGAAGATTTTTTCATGTTCCCAGACGGCGATACATGTGATGTTTCATACCTTATGATTAATTTAAATCCAAAAGGGGATGAATTTTAACCCCCAACTTAAAACAGGAGAAAATCTCCGCGGATGCCAGCCAAATCCCTTCACATGCTAGTAAAAAAACAAACCGGTCAAGATGTTTATAAATGCCGGGAATGTCATCTTTGTGATGGTATACGGGAGGTGGACATGGATATTCCACTGACAACCGTTTTAAAAATGATCATGTTTGATGACGAAGATGTTTTATCCTGCAGAACTGTCTGGTCAGATAGGGTTCTCAAATCCGCATCAAACGCCTGCAAACGAGGATTAAATATCCATGCAATTCTGCTCGCTCTGCGCGACGAGGCAAAAATTCGCGGTTTGGAGTAATCCTTGAATTTCACCTTTTAGTTATAAACTCTTTTTCTTTACTTTTACCAAAATTCATCTTCATTTCAATAAATGGGTTAAATTACAAAATTTATTAATTTTTCTTTCAATAACAGGACATTTCGCATGTGAAATAAGTGACAAGTTACTGCTCCACACTTATTTTTAGGTTTATAATAAATCGGCTTAGTTCCTTTTTTCACAAACATTGATTGCTAATTCATCCGCCTCGCGGAATTTTGAAAGGATACTCTATATGGCAACTCCAAATACCCCTCAAACCAGTTGGTCCAAATTTGACCCATCGCATGATGTCTATCAATATACAGCCAACCCGCTAAAAAGCATATTTGCTCCTCGCAATGTTGCTGTCATCGGTGCCACAGAAAAAGAAGGCAGCGTTGGTCGAACAATTTTATGGAATCTCATCAGCAGCCCCTTTGGTGGCGCAGTATTCCCTATCAACCCCAAACGCCCCAGCTTGCTGGGCATCAAAGCCTATCCAACCATCAAGGATGTCCCGGATCAGGTTGATCTGGCTGTAATTGTTACGCCATCCACCAGCATTCCAGGCATCATCCAGGAATGTGGAGAAGCCGGCGTAAAAGGCATCATTGTCATCTCCGCTGGTTTCAAAGAAGTAGGTGCATCCGGAATCGAACTGGAACGCCAGGTTCTTGAAAATGCTCGCAAATTCGGCATGCGTGTTGTCGGACCAAACTGCCTGGGAGTAATGAACCCGATCAGCGGCTTGAATGCAACCTTCGCAGCTGGAATGGCTCGAAAAGGCCATGTAGCCTTCATCAGCCAATCCGGAGCACTCTGTACCGCAGTGCTGGACTGGTCATTCAAGGAAAATGTCGGTTTTTCTGCCTTTGTGTCGGTCGGTTCCATGCTGGATGTCGACTGGGGCGATCTAATCTACTATCTGGGGGATGATCCTCATACAGATAGCATTGTAATTTATATGGAATCTATCGGTGATGCACGCTCCTTCCTTTCTGCTGCCCGTGAAGTCGCGCTCAGCAAACCGATCATCGTGATCAAACCAGGGCGGACTGAAGGTGCAGCCCGTGCTGCTGCCTCCCATACCGGTTCATTAACTGGGTCAGACGAAGTTCTAGATGCGGCCTTCCGACGCGCAGGAGTATTGCGCGTCAACAGCATCAGTGAAATCTTCTCTATGGCAGAAGTCCTCGGACGACAACCTCGACCCAAGGGTCCACGTTTGACCATATTAACAAATGCTGGCGGTCCCGGTGTTCTCGCAACTGATACCTTACTCACCACAGGTGGAGAACTTGCCGAAATCTCAAATGAGACCATGGACAAGCTTAATGAATTTCTCCCAGCTTCTTGGAGTCACAATAATCCCATCGATATCATCGGTGATGCTGATCCTCAACGTTATGCCAAATCCCTCGAAGTTGCAGCACAGGATCCAAATAGCGATGGGCTACTCGTAATTCTCACCCCCCAGGCAATGACCGATCCGACAGCTACCGCTGAAGCGTTAAAATCCTACGCTAAAAGTTACGAAAAGCCCATCCTGGCCTCCTGGTCTGGCGGTAAGGAAGTTGCAGCTGGCGAAGCGATCCTGAACAAAGCTGGCATTCCTACCTTTGAATATCCAGATGATGCTGCCCAAGCCTTTACTTATATGTGGCAGTCAACCTTCAACCTGAAAACGCTTTACGAAACCCCCAGCTTGCCAGATGACGGCGAAACGGGTCCGGATCGAGTTCGAGCCAAGGCCATCATCGACCATGTTCGTGAAACAGGCAGAGAGTTATTAACAGAAGCAGAATCCAAACAACTTCTCGAGGCTTACGGCATCCCAACAACTCCTACTCTTATCGCCACCTCAGCCCAACAGGCAGGAGAGATGGCAGCCAAGTTAGGTTTTCCGATCGTCGTAAAACTTCACTCCGAAACGATTACCCACAAAACAGATGTTGGTGGCGTAATCCTGAATTTACAAAATACAGCCGCTGTCGAAGCTGCATTTGAATCGATCAAGCATTCGGTTACCGAAAAAGCCGGCGCCGAACATTTTCTGGGTGTCACTGTCCAACCAATGATCAAAATGGAAGGTTATGAATTGATCATTGGATCCAGCATTGACCCACAATTCGGCCCTGTTCTCCTCTTCGGAACCGGTGGACAATTGGTCGAAGTCTTCAAAGATCGTGCGCTGGCCCTCCCGCCCCTTAACACAACCCTGGCTCGACGTATGATCGAACGCACCAAGATCTATACCGCCCTCAAAGGGGTGCGTGGACGCCAACCCGTGGATTTGGATGCACTGGAAAAATTGCTTGTCCGATTTAGTCAGCTTGTCGTCGAGCAGCGCTGGATCAAGGAATTAGACATTAACCCATTGATCGCATCTCCCGAAGGTCTCTTAGCCCTTGACGGACGTGTCGTCCTTTTCGGTAAGGACACGGCTGAAAGTGACCTGCCCAAGATCGCAATTCGCCCCTATCCGAATCGCTATGTTGGCGATTGGACCATGAAGAATGGGCAAAAAGTGACCATCCGCCCCATCCGGGCAGAAGATGAACCACTGATGCTTCATTTCCACGAGGTACTTTCAGATCGCTCCGTCTATCTGCGTTACCTTTCACCCATGTTGCTGAGCGAACGCGTTACCCACGAACGCCTGTCCCGTGTCTGTCACTGTGATTATGCCCGTGAAATCGCATTAGTCGTCGAAGGTGAATTGGATGAAAAACATGCCATTTTCGCGGTTGGTCGCCTGAGCAAATTCAGAGGCGATGATGAAGAAGCCCGTATGAGTATGTTGGTCAGTGACAAATTCCAGGGTCAAGGTATTGGCATTGAACTGGTACGCCGCTTGATTATTGCCGCCAAACATGAAAAAATCAAAAGAATTATTGCGGTAATGTCTCAAGAAAATGAATCGATGAAAAACTTATGCCGCAAGGCAGGCTTTTCAAGCTTCTCTACCAATAGTCAAACCGGTATGATTGAAGCTTCGCTCTTACTCTAGGGCTTAATTAACATCTCACATAATAAATATTTTAAAAAATGGGCTTCCTTCATAGTGAAGCCCATTTTTTTCTCTTGCAGAATTGATATTTTCTATGGTTTAATACTTTCCATGGCTGAAGGTTATGAAATCCGTGTTTGCACAAATCCATCCTGTGGACTACGCTACCCCCTCACATTTGGACATCCATTTGGCGAACGTTGCCCAATCTGTCTGGGAACCACCAGTGTGGCTCTTCGGCGAGAAATTACAATGGAGCCATCTCAAAATTCGAACAATTCTTTTTTTCAACTTGGAGTTCTGCTTGATAACGTCCGCTCTGCATGGAACGTTGGTGCTATTTTCCGTACTTCTGACTGCTTTGGTGTCGAGAAGGTTTATCTGTGCGGAATCACGCCTACCCCCGCCAACCCATCTGTTGGAAAAACTGCACTGGGCGCTGATGTCAGCATTGATTGGCAATATGCACGTGATGCACTTAAGACAGCACAAACGCTTTTGGCAAAAGGAGCTCGCTTGTGGGCATTGGAACAGGATGAAAGAGCGATACCGATTCATTCTGATTTTACCTGCGATAATCACCCCATCGTCTTAATCGTTGGGAATGAAGTCTGCGGCGTCGACCCTGCCTTATTGGATTTGTGCGAACGCATATTGTATATCCCCATGCTCGGGAAAAAACGCTCATTAAATGTTGAAGTTGCCTACGGCGCAGCCCTCTCAATATTACGAAGCAGGTAAAAAAAAGAGCAGGAAACTGAGATTTTCAGCCACCTGCTCTCTATTTTTTATTTGGCGAGTCGCTTTAAGACTTCCTGCCAGCCTGGGGTATCGTGCAAACCAATCAGGTATTTTGAATTTTTTATTTCTTCCAGGTTATCGAACCCGTGTTCAATTGCACTTCCCAAATACATTAACGATTTTTCCGATTCGCCAATCAATGCAGCATCACAGGCAGCTCCCCAGTAAACCCGATCCGGAACATCCCCAAATGACATTGCTTTTTCGTAAAAAAACAAAGCCTCTGCGTATTCACCCCGTCCATGCGCAGAATACCCGTTATGTGCGATATTTGTGGCATCATCAAACCAACCCAAAAATACGGGAAAATCTTCTATTTTCTCAAAACCAGCCTTAAGCGCAGTCGCACCAGAAGCAATGTTTGGTGATGCACAATGCCAACCAATCCGTGCCACGTCCTTGGTTCGTGCCATTTCGATAAAAGCTTGGGTCAAAAGTGTCCCAAATCCTTCTTCGCGAATATCCTCATCAACAGCAATCCCAATTTCACAGCGATGACCAGTATTATATTCCGAGAGACACCAACCCATGATCGCGTTTCCCTTTGTTAAGCATACTCCAAAACTTTTTGCCAGGAAATCAGCAACCGACACTCTCTCAGAACACATTTCTTCGGTTAAAGATTCCAAGTTTTGCCATTTTTCGGATAGAAAAGCAGCGTCAACACTCCGGATGGAATACCCATCCGGTGGTTTTTGTAAATTAGCCCGGCTGGCCTTGTATGCGTAATAGGACCGTTCAGCTTTGATTGGGGATTTTTTTTCTAGCATAGCCTTTACGAATACTTCCCATTTTTCGGTTGGATAGGACAAAACATAGGATTCAATCCCAGTTTTCCAGGCCGACATGGCAAAGTTTTCAAGAAATATCTTTCGTACAGACGCAATCAAATCCGTATTCCCTGGCGAACCTGCCAGGTAAAAACGATGACCAGTCCAGGTCAGGGCCGTTTGGGGATGAAGCGGATTATCGACATAAATAGAAGCAGACACATTTCCTGCCAAAATTGCCTGAAGCGGTAAATGAATATCCATTTTTCTAAAAAGCGGACGTACCCGTTCGTAATCAGTGCGGTTAAGTTCGAACAACTTATTTTCTCCTGTGACAGGCTTGCTATGTTCAGCAATAAATAACTTTATTCTTTCATTCTATCAGATTCGAGCGCAGCCTTCAGCTTTTGCAAAACCAATACAACCGAATGGCGTGCCTTTATCCCGGTGCCATCTGAAATTTGAGAACGACAGGAAGTACCGGTAGCCGCCACTGTCACGCCACTCTTCGCCGTTTTACTTCTCAATTCTGGAAAAAGTTTCAATTCACCCACTTGCATCGACAGATCAAAATGTTCGACTTCATAACCAAATGCACCTGCCATTCCACAACAACCAGTATTTAATACATCTACCGTGTAACCCACCGTTCGTAATAATTCAGTAGACGCATTCAACCCAACCGGCATTCCATCAGAATTGGGAGGCTGAGCCTTTTGATAACAATGACCATGCAGCAAAACGGTCTCTGCACTTCCAGATAAACTCGCTCTCCTCGCGGCTATGCGCAGTGTTTCGGGAATTCTATTATTCCGAATAAGATATTCATCGATCAACCAGGATCTTTCCATCAAGCTTCGAATTTCATCAGCTCTTTCTGGAAGCAATATCAGCATCTCGTCTCGTAGTGTGTAAATTTCGGATGGTTCCAGTCCAATAACGGCCAACCTGCCTGATGGATCCATCTTCGCGATTTTATTCAGCAAATTCTCCGCATGCCGGCGGGCAGGATCAATAAAACCTTTTGACAGTAGCGTCCGACCAGCTCCAAAGACTGGAATGGTCTTGATATCGATACCGCAAATATTTAATACCTGCAACGCAGCTTGTTCAACTTCCGGCTCAAAAAAATGAGTGAAGGAATCGGGCAGAAACAAACATGCTTCAATATATCTCTTAACCTGCGAGTTTTGAATTATTCCCGAAATTTCTTCTGACTCCTCCATATCAATCGATCCAAAACTCGGAAATTTTCGTTTATCCGAAATGCCCAGGTAACGCTTTGCTATTTTGCGAAAAATCGTTAATCCCGTCATCCAATTAACAATTGGCCGGAATTGAACTCCCATCTGAACAAATACACCAATATAACCAAAAAGATAATCACGCAAGAGCCGTCGATGGGTTACATAATAATGCGACTGAAATTCGTATTTAAGTCGAGCCATATCAACACCACTTGGACACTCTGCCTTACAGCCTTTACAAGCCAGGCACAGATCCAGCGCTTGCTTGACTGCTTCCTCTTTCACACCCTGTTCACCAACAGATATAAATGTCCGCAGCAGATTGGCCCTGCCCCTGGTGGAGTTAATTTCCTCACGAGTTGCCTGAAAAGATGGGCACATCACACCGTCCTGCTTGCGACATACTCCCTGACCATTGCATTGCTCTATCGCCACCGATAGCCCACCTGAACGGCTAAAATCAAGCTTTTCAGGCCAGCCGGTGGATTTATAGTCTTTACCATAGCGAAGATTAGTATCCATAACCGGCGCAGAGGTCATTTTTTCCGGATTTAACAAAGAAAACGGGTCAGCCGCTGCTTTCAGTTCTTTCATGGCACCAACGATCTCTTCGCCATACGTCTTTTTTAGCCATTCTCCCCGGACCAAACCATCCCCATGCTCCGACGACATGGAGCCCCCAACGCGTAGAGTTAATGCCAAAACAGCCTGAGCGATCGAGCGGAAAGCCTGCACGCCTTCAGTTCTCTTCAAATTCAAGATTGGACGAATATGTAAACATCCTGCCGAAGCGTGAGCATAAAAAGCAGCCTCGGTCCCATAAAAACCCAGGATTTTTTCCACTTCACGGACAAACTCACCCAAGCGCTCAACAGGAATAGCACAATCTTCAATAAACGCAACTGGTCGATCTGCAGAGGGCTTTGAATCAAAAATTCCGAGACCCACTTTGCGTACTGCCCATACATTTGCCTGGTCAGCCAGCGTCTCGGCAATTAAGACATCCCTTCCCAGTGTTTGCGCAGATTGCCGAAGAATATTCGGATTATTCCCAGAGTATTCAACCACAAGCAAAGCAGCCGGGTCACCTCGCACAAACCCCAATTTACTGGCATATGCGGGCACACTTCGCGCTAACCGGATCAGCATTTGTGGTACCAATTCAACCGCAGATGGATTAGAACGCAATAGATCCGGCACAGCATCACATGCTTCAGCAATGCTGTCAAAAGACAAAACCCCTAAGACTGTGAACAAGGGTTTTGGAACCAGTCTGACTTTGGCCGATCGAATAACAGCCAAAGTACCTTCACTGCCCGCCAATAGACAGGCCAGGTTAAAGTTTACCCCCGGATCCCTTGGCGGGTAATCATCACCTACCCATTGATACGGCTGCGACGCAGACCATGGTAACAGGTAATTTAACCGGTAGCCGGCCGAATTTCGCCATGTTTTTGGCCAACTTTCGCGAATTGATGCTTCATACCTGCTCTGAATGTGCAAAGCCGTTGCGAGTACATCTGCCTGCCTACCAGAAGCATAGTTTTGAGCAGCACTGACTGGACCCCAGTTTGCCAGGCTCCCATCAGACAAAATCACATCCGCGGAAACGATATGATCCGCTGTCATCCCATACAAAATTGAATGGGCACCTGTCGCATTATTACCAATCACGCCGCCCATGGTTGCACGTTCTGCTGATGCCGGATCTGGGCCGAACATTAAACCGTGCCTGGCTGCTGCCCGGTTAAGATTAGCAAGTATCACACCCGGTTCCACTATGGCTGTTTGGTTTTCGACATCAATTGGGGTTGGAAATTTGTCCAAATAACGTGAACAGTCAAGGATAAGGGCATGACCGATCGCCTGCCCCGCCAAGGACGAACCTGATCCTCGTGGAAGAATCGGGATTTTATATTTCGCAGCAAGTTCCACTACCGCAATCAGATCTTCCTGATCCATAGGAAGAACGGCACCCAGAGGTTCAATTTTATAAACCGAGGCATCCGTACTATAAAGAATCCGGCTGGTTTGATCCAGTCGAATATCCCCTCGAAAACTTTTTCTTAATTCTGCGACAAAATCCGGTGAAAGAGTCATGGGTTGATTTTAACTTAAAGACCTCAAAGATTGGTCATCTTTGAGGTCTGGTTTTTGATGAAGAATATGTTTACTTTTTTGATGCTTGAGCAGCTACAGCAGCCGCTGCTTTTGCGACTGCTTCGGCATCACCCAAGTAATAATGCTTGATTGGCTTGAGTTCCGCGTCCAATTCATAGACAAGCGGTATTCCAGTTGGGATATTTAGTTCGACAATCTCTTCATCCGGAATATTATCCAAATACTTGACCATTGCTCGCAAGCTGTTTCCATGGGCGGCGATCAAAACCCGTTTTCCAGATTTTATCATCGGTGCCAGAGTGCTGTGCCAATATGGGAGCACCCGATCAAGGGTAATTTTCAATGACTCTGTCGCGGGTAATTGATCAGGAGTCAAATCGGTATACCGCCGATCAAACGCAGGATGCCTTTCGTCGGATAATTCCAATGCAGGTGGCGGAACGTCATAACTGCGACGCCAAACTTTTACCTGTGCTTCACCAAATTTTTCGGCAGTTTCCGCTTTGTTTAGACCTTGCAGGGAACCGTAGTGACGTTCATTCAGTTGCCAGGCCCGCACAACCGGAATCCATTCCAGCCCCATTTCTTCCTGGATAATACCGAGGGTTTTAATAGCACGCTTTAAAACTGAAGTATAGGCAATATCAAATTCATAATTACCTTCTTTAAGAAGCTCACCACCATTTTTTGCTTCAGCAGCACCAAGCTCAGTCAGGTCTACATCTGTCCAACCAGTAAAACGGTTTGACAGATTCCAGGTACTTTGACCGTGTCGTACTAAAACGAGTTTGTATTTAGGTTCCATAAAATTCTCCTATTGACAATATAAACCGCCAGGGCAGTTAGCGCCTGGCGGTTGTTTTTTTACAACAGTTGTTAGCGCACAGCCTTCTCAGTTTCGGGATCGAAAATGTGGAAGTTATCCATATTTAGGGCTACCTGAACATCTTCTCCAGCTTTAAAGGAAGTACGAGGATCAACACGGGCAACAAAACTATTACCGCCACTAACCAAATAAAGATAAATTTCATTACCCATCAATTCAATAACATCAACCTTGGCAGAAATTTTTCCACCGTGAATGTTTGGGGGCATAAATTCCGGATTTTTGACATCTTCTGGTCGAATACCAAAGACAACCTTTTTATCAATATAGTCAAAGTAAGGTTTGGCACGTTCGTCAGGAATGGCAACCGTGAACCCAACAGTTTCAACATATATCGTTCCACCTTCTTTCTTGATTTTACCGGGAAAGAAGTTCATTGCAGGTGATCCAATGAAACCGGCTACAAACATGTTTGCAGGACGGTCGTACATAGTCTGGGGAGTATCCAACTGCTGCAACATTCCTTTATTGGTTACAGCGATACGAGTCGCCATAGTCATGGCTTCAGTTTGATCATGTGTTACATAAATAAAAGTGGTCTGCAATCGCTGGTGCAACTTGCTGATTTCTGCACGAGTCTGAACACGCAGCTTGGCATCCAGGTTGGACAGTGGTTCATCAAAGAGGAATACTTTGGGGTGACGCACGATTGCCCGACCTACAGCAACACGCTGACGCTGACCACCTGAAAGTTGGCGAGGTTTACGATCGAGCAGTTCATTAATTCCGAGAATTTCAGCAGCCTCACCAACACGCTTCTTGATATCTTCTTTGGGTGTACCACGAAGTTTTAAACTGAATGCCATGTTATCAAAAACTGTCAAATGTGGGTAAAGGGCATAAGACTGAAACACCATAGCGATATCTCGATCTTTGGGGGCGACATCGTTAACCACACGATCGCCAATCATAATCCGACCACTGGAAATTTCTTCCAACCCAGCGAGTAAACGCAGAGCGGTCGTCTTTCCACAACCAGAAGGTCCAACAAATACCAGAAATTCTTTGTCAGCAATTTCCATATTCAGATCATTGACAGCACGCACATTACCGAATTCTTTTGTTACATGATCGTACGTTACACTGGCCATTACATCCTCCAATTCAATAGAATATAGTAGTTCAATTATAGCGCATTTTATTTTTTTTTTGCTTTTTCTACCACAGTTGGTGTCTTCCAATTTAGAAAATTTATTAATTGCTAAAATGGAAACAACCAATCTTGGCTGGAAATTCCATTAACATTTTCACCTTGGCAACCCTCTTAAATTAATCAATTCACGTAGTAGAATCGAAACATGCCAAATGATGACGTCACCCCAGTCCGCCAACAATATCTGGATACCAAGCGCCAGTACCCAAACGCCATTTTGTTCTTCCGACTCGGCGATTTTTACGAAACCTTCGATGAGGATGCCGAAACCATATCACGTGAACTGGATATAGTCCTTACCTCTCGTCCAATAGGGAACGGGATTCGTGTACCTCTGGCAGGCATACCCTATCACGCAGTTGATAATTACCTTGCACGTTTGATCGAAAAGGGCTATCACGTTGCCATCGCCGAACAAGTGGGGGATCAACCCGCCAAGGGTATTTTTCCTCGCAAGGTAGTCAGGGTCGTTACACCTGGCACATTGATTGAAGCTAACTTGCTGCCCGGAGATGCAAATAACTACCTGGCAGCAGTCGTAGTGGAAAATGAGAAGGCTGCCATTGCCTATGCGGATATCACAACCGGTGAGTTTGCGGTTACAGAACTTGAATATGCAGGGGGAACTCCGCTCAGAGCAGAATTAACTCGCTTAAGACCGGCCGAAATTATTCACCCTGATAATATTACATTGCCAAATGGTTCCCTTGGACATACCACCCCCTGGCCAGCCTGGCGTTTCGAAACCGGGCGATCCAGCGAAAGCTTGCTCAAACATTTTAAAGCGTCCACCCTGGAAGGTTTCGGTTTAAAAAACACACCCTTGGCAATCCGGGCAGCCGGGGCAATTTTGCAATACCTAAGTGAAACTGAACCAGCCTCTCTCAAATTATTAACCAGCCTCAGGCACTACAGCTTGAATGAGTTCATGACATTGGATGCTGCCACCCGCCGTAACCTTGAATTAACAGAAACCTTGCGTGGCGAAGTCAAGGGATCCCTGCTCGGAACCATTGACTATACCATTAGCCCCATGGGCAAACGACTTCTGCGCCAATGGGTTAGTCAGCCACTTTTGGATCTACCAAAAATCCAACTCCGTCAAAATGGTGTTGAATATTTTTTCAATACTGGTCTGACGCGCGCCGAATTGCGAAGTGCGCTAAAACCCCTGTCAGATTTGGAACGTCTGACAAACCGTTTACTCTCCGGTCATGCACAGCCAAGAGACATGGTTGCTCTGCGCGAAACACTCAGACGAATTCCCTCTATTCTATCAATTTTGCCACCAACCGCAGCACCAATCCAAAGCACTCTGGCTCTATTATCTCCCTGTACCGAAGAATTAACGATTCTGGATACTGCCATTACTGATGATCCTCCAGCCACTTTGCAAAATACAGGCATAATCCGGATAGGCTTCTCTGCCGAATTGGATGGAGTCATCAGTGCTTCCGCTCACGCACGCGAATGGATAAATAATCTGGAAGCAATTGAACGTGAGCGAACCGGCATAAAAACCCTCAAGGTTGGGTACAACAAGGTTTTTGGCTATTACTTGGAAATATCCGCCGGTCAAGCGGCCAATGCCCCCACCAATTACATCCGCAAACAAACGCTGGTTAACGCTGAGCGTTACATTACGCCAGAAATGAAAGAATACGAAACACTGGTCCTCAATGCAGAGGATCGCATCCGGGAAATCGAATTGCGATTGTTCAAGGAAGTCTGCACTGAATTATCAAACTCAACCTCAAAACTACTGAAAACCGCCAGAGCCCTGGCGGAACTGGATTGTCTTTCAGCTTTAGCAGAAGCTGCGGCTCTGGAAGGATATGTCCGACCCGAAGTATTGGAATCTGACATATTGGAAGTCCGCGAGGGCCGGCATCCGGTCGTGGAAAACAGTCTGAAGGAAGACCGCTACGTGCCGAACGATATAATATTTGAACCCGGTGAACGAATTCGCATCATTACTGGTCCAAATATGGCGGGTAAATCTACCTATTTACGCCAGGTTGCATTAATTTCCCTTTTAGCCCAAATGGGAAGTTATGTCCCAGCAGGTTACGCCAGGCTTGGCCTGGTGGATCGCATTTTTACCCGCATCGGCGCACAGGATGAGATTCACGCCGGGCAATCCACCTTTATGGTCGAAATGATCGAAACAGCCAATATACTCCATCACGCCACACCTCGTTCCCTTTTGATTCTGGATGAAATTGGCCGTGGAACAAGTACATACGACGGAGTATCTATTGCCTGGGCGGTGGTCGAACATATCCATAACCACCCCCATTTACGTGCAAAAACGATTTTTGCTACACACTATCATGAGTTAACCCAACTTGCAGAGCTCCTCCCTGGCGTTCGCAATTACAATGTGGCAGTCACAGAATCCGATGGAAAAGTTATTTTTCTGCATAAGATCATCCCTGGTGGCGCAGATCGTTCCTACGGCATTCACGTAGCGCAGCTTGCAGGTCTTCCACGCCCGGTCATTCAACGTGCAGGCGAGATCATGGCCGAACTCGAGAAAACATCAGGTCGAGCAGTAAAGATAAACCCCATGGCAGCACAGCAAGCTGCCTTGTTTCCAGAAACCAATCCACTTTTGGATGAATTAAAACGAGTGGACATCAATGCTCTGTCTCCAATCGAAGCGATCAATAAGTTATACGAATGGCAAAAAAACTACTTAAAGTAAAATCGACACATGATTCAAGCTTACTTTAAACGTTACGGTATCCTGGGAAAAGAAATTATTCCGCTTTTCCTATTTTTATCCATATTTCTATGTTTAATTATCAGAGCCTGGCCAACCACCTGGGATGATAGCGGGATAACACTTGCATTCTCAAAAAACCTGGCAATTTTTAGCAATTTCATCCCTTCACCACGCTCAAGTAGGGTAGAGGGCTATTCATCCTTTTTGTGGATGGTCTCAAACGCTGGGTTTTTCAAACTTGGTTTCAACGAAAATTCCGTTCTGTTTGTAGCAAAAGCCACCTCAACCCTTTTTGCAATCACAAACATTATTTTATTTTGGCAAATTGTTCGAGTTACAATAAAAACATATTTTTACCAAGTAATAGCAATCCTCTTGTATTCAATTAATAGCTATACAATTGCTTCGGCTGTAGATGGCATGGAGACAGCTTTGTATGCTTTTTTAGTATTAATTTCATTTCTTCTTTGGAAAAAAAGAACCTCAAACATCGGCGCATACATCGGATTTGTCCTGGCAAGCTCCCTGCTCATACTGATACGGCATGAGGGCGCTCTATTCTTGATTCCATTCGGGCTTGCATTACTAATTGAAAAACGTTGGAAAATATTGCAAGACCCCATTATTTATATTTGGGCAACTGTTTTTTTCACTTATCACATCTGGCACTATCTAATTTTTGGAGAATTGTTGACAAATCCAATGTTAGCCAAACGACATTGGCCTTATCATCCGGGTTTTCAAAATATTTCAGTAATAATTGTTTATTATCTTACACCCATCATCGACTTTGCCTTCAGATATATATTCTTTTTTTTCACAATCCCAATATTTTTTTTCCAATCAAAATTTACACATTTACAGCCTCCCAAACTAAAAAATAATTCTCTTATAGTATTCATAGCCTTAATGGCAATTCTGGTGATGTGCATAACGGGAGCGAATTGGGGAGCCGCCGCACGACTCAGTTACCCGGGCTTGTCATTTATTATTCTGGTCCTGATGTCATTCCTTGATGATCACAATCGTTTTGCATTTAATAAGTTAAGCCTTTTTACAGCACTCATCGGCTTAACTATGAACTTATTGATAATTTTTCAAACGGTCACAGTTTTCACACCGGATATAATTACCCTTGCGGGTGTTGAAAGACGTGCATCGACGTTCGATGAAATGCAAACCATCCTCAAGCAAAAGATCATCACAATTGCGGCCGTGGATATGGGCGGCTTGCTCTTGTATCACGATAAAGGAAAAAATATCATCGATTTAGGGATGTTAGTCGATAAAGAACTGGCTAAAAATGGCTATTCGAACCTGGTTGAGTATCTTTTTGAACAAAATAAACCCGAAATGATTGAAGCGCATGGTATGTGGCTGGATCCATTAAATAAAACCCGGGAATTTTCCCAAATGTATACCCCTATCATGGTACTGACAAACCGAAATGAACAGATTCTTTACCTTCGAAATGATATCGTAAGTGAATTAAAAACAAAGTACAAAATGACTTTCGCAACGGTAAAATCCGGCTTTTCAGATATTGACCAACTTACTCTGAAGAGTTTAGGGACTTTTCTGGTTCTGGACCTTAGGTGAAGAGATAATTTGGGTTTCTAATACCAACCGTTCCACTTCTTTTTTGGAAAACCCATATAAATATAATTTTTAAACGCTCTTTTTTATTTTTCACTTGGACAATCACAAAGGTACGCAAACATAAATGAGAAAAATCTCATGGATAGCCCTGATACTTATCGCCAACCTTATAGTCATCAATACAGTTCTTTATTTATTTATTAATTTGAATTACCCAATTGTGGGGCATGATTATCGATTAGCGATTCCATCCATGCTGGATACCTTGATCCATTTTAGAAACAATGGTATTTCTATCCAATGGTTTACTCCCAGCTTCGGTGGTGGGATTCCTGCTTATGCAAACCCCAACAATTTTCAGTTTTCCATACTTGGCATTCTTCCACTTTGGGTAACACCCTGGCAAACTGCCATTTTGTCATCATTTTTTTACATCAGCCTTGGTTTCCTTTCAAGTTACCATTTCTTTAAAAAAGTGATTAATCTAAAGTGGGAAGCGAGTGTGTTAGGGGCTGTTTTCTTTTCAGCTAATGGTTTTATGATGGAGCGGTTGGCTGTTGGGCATTTGGGATACCAGCCCTTACCCGCCCTGGCTTTCATCCTGGTCCTACTTTTCGACAATTCTTTACCTATCATTCTTTCTGGTGTTCTTATCGGCGTAACATTCGCACTGATTCTCCACCAAGCAGGTTATTTTATTATCGTGATAATTGGCCTTTCCATTCTGATCATCTTTCCGCTTATTCAATTAGCTCAACCATTTAAAGTTAATTGGAAAAGACTGGTACCGATTTTGCTTATCGGAGCATTGACCGGTCTATTGCTATCTATTTCGAAATTGTTCGCAGTTTTTTCATTCATGCGAGCTTTCCCGAGATTAGTTTCAGATAGTTATGTTGTGACCCCCTGGATGGGGTTCGTGGGACTTATGATGCAATTACTGGGAACAATGAATCTGGTACCACTATTAGCACTCGCAAGGCTGGATATCAACCTGCTGCCGAAGTTTTTAAACTTTGCGACTGGTTCTAATTATGGATATTGGGAATATGATATGTCCCTATCTCCAGTTGTGTTTGCGATCATTCTCATTAGCATTAACCGCTTTTTCCACGCGCCAATAAAATATTCTAAAAAATATTTACAAAAAAACAACCGCTTGCCAATTTTATTTTTTATCTACTCTCTTTGGCTATCGATTGAATTTACCCTGGCAACCGGATGGTTTTATCCGATTTTACAAAAATTACCATTATTAAGTTCTTTACATGTTAATTCACGTTTTGCGGCTGCATTCCTTTTTCCAATTGCCTTTATTGCTGCCTGGTTGGTTCAGTCTCTAACAAAACACATCCCCACAAAAAAATCAACCACACTATTCTTACTGATTAATGTTCTGACATTATTACCTTTGGGAACTTATTTCGCATTCAGCTCTGATCTACAAGCACGCATATATGACTTAACTTCTCCCAACCAAATTTATCAAACAATCCAAAACGGGAAAATATTTGAAATCACCGGAATAACAAATCATGGAAGTAATACAGACAGTCTCGCATACGGACTGAGCAACCTGGATCTTTATGAGCCTATTTTTGGTTACAATCTTGAAAAGTTTCAACCCGAAATCGTGCCTGGCTCAATCTGGATTGAGAAAAATGGCTATTTCAATATGACCAACCCGCTTGGTTTCGTCCTTCCTGAAAATGATGATACGTATCCCTTCGAAAGATTTAAAATCAAGGACCGCGATAAGCTGGTCCAGTTTGTGAAATATCACCAACCACCTTGGGATCTGCCTCTTTATCAGATTGTGTGCAATTGGATATCAAGCATTTCACTCTTGATTGTCACTATTTTTCTTTTTGCTCATCTGTTTCGAACGCTTCTTTTTTCATTAATATCCTATATTCACACTGATTTTCGTCTGATCTGAAAACCAATTAGCCCAAAATGTTTTTATTTGCATTCATCAACTTTCCGACCTGCGCAATCAACAATAATATCCTTCACTAGATCGGCCAACCAATAGAAATTGCACATTGGAAGCGAAAAAAGGTCAAGAAAAATATTTTCGTGCCCCAAACTGAATAATAAAATAAGTCGCCAAAATTATTAGCGAATTATTAGAAAAATATGATCTACTTGACTTTTCATTTGGAATTGTTGTATAGTGATATCCGGTCTAACGTTCGTTCTCCAATCCTGGCACTGCTGCCAACCGGCTGCTGTGCCTTTTGTTTCGCCGATTTCCAAAACTGGAAGATTTTATGATCAAAGTCAACGAATTAACAAAGAATTTCGGGGATCGCCGCGCTGTTGACGGTCTGATTTTCGAAGCCCGAAAAGGTGAGGTTTTAGGATTCCTTGGACCTAACGGTGCCGGCAAAACAACCACTATGCGCATGCTAACCGGCTATATGCCACCCACAAGCGGAACCGCAACAATTGCGGGTTTTGATATTGTGGAAGAATCGCTTGAAGTCCGCAAACGAGTAGGTTACCTACCCGAAACTGTACCCCTCTATACAGATATGACGCTCCACGATTATTTGGAATTTTTTGCAGACCTGCGCCATTTACCTAAGGTAGAAGAAGCAATTTCTGAAACCCTCGAAATGGTCGGCTTGACCGATCGTGCCAATGGCTATATCGGAAATCTATCAAAAGGTATGCGTCAAAGAATTGGCTTAGCCCAGGCTTTGATGCATAAACCCGATGTATTAATTCTTGATGAACCAACAATCGGCTTGGATCCAGCCCAAATCATCGAAGTCCGAAATCTGATACGTAATATCGGAAAAGAACGAACGGTCTTACTCTCAACACACATCCTTTCCGAAGCCCAGCAACTTTGTGATCGAATCATGATCATAAATAAGGGAAAAATTGTGGTTGAGGATACACCTGAAAATCTACAATCCCGATTAACAGGCGCAGAGCGTGTACAACTTCGCATTAGAGGCGAAGCAGATAGCCTGGCAGAGAAAATCCGAAAAATTAATGGGATTCAGGATGTTCAGCAAATTCAAGGAGAAGACTTGCTTGAATTTCAGTTCGCTCCTGGAAAAGATTTGAGACCCGAAGTTGCACGATTGGTGATTGATTTAAATTATGATTTACTCGAAATGCGACCAATCAATCTAAGCTTGGAAGATATATTCTTGGAATTAACTCGTAACGAGGAAACAACGGTAGTGGAGTGACCTATGCGGAATATATGGACAATTGCAAAAAGAGAATTCAATAATTACTTCTCCAGTCCTGTCGCATATACAGTGGCATTTTTGGTGTTGGCGATTATTGGTCTGATCTTTGTCTTAAACATATTATCTTTTTCGAACAACCCATATGGTGGTTCACAAGCTCCGGATTCGCGCCTCGTAACAGGCCCGATGGCTTTCATGCTTATGCTTGCCATTCCTGCCCTCACAATGCGCTTGCTGGCAGATGAACTCCGCATGGGAACCATGGAATTACTCATGACCGCTCCCATCCGTGATTACGAATTGGTCACAGGTAAGTGGCTCGGAGCGTTTTTGTTTATTCTGGTGCTGATCGGAATTTCATTAATTTTCCCCTTGATGTTAAATCAAATGGTAAAACCTGGAATCGACCAGATGCAAATGGTTTCAGGCTATCTGGGTGTTATCCTGGCTGCCAGCGCTTTACTTGGGTTGGGTGTGGGTATATCGGCTTTATTCAGCAATCAAATAGCGGCCTTTTTCACTACAATGGTTTTGTTTATTGTTTTGTGGTGGCTAATTGGAGCTCCTGCGAGTATTCTGCCAACCGGTGGCGAAATATTTTCTTATCTGGATATGAGTTCCCAAGTTTATAACAGTTTCAATGAAGGCGTTATAAAACTTTCGAGTATTATTTACTTTCTCAGCCTGACTGGCTTGGGCTTATTTATCGGTTCCACCGCTGTCGAAACCCGGAGGTGGCGCTAATGAAACCCGACTCCCGGCGTTACGCCTTTTTGGGACTGATTCTTTCCGGTCTATCTGTCATTTCCTTTCTTGTAATCCTGATAATCAAGGGCCTGGCCGCAGCGAATATATTCCAGCCAACCGATCCTCAAACCCTGAATCGCTCCACATGGATTTCCTTGGCTGTGTTCACTTTGGGTTTTGCCCTCACTTCATTCCTCGACCCGGAACGAACACGCAAATTTATCTTTGGCCGCCAGGCACAACATGGCAGCAATGCCATTATTACCCTGGTCGCATTTTTGGGTATTTTAATTTTCTTAAATATATTGGCATTCCAAAACCCAAAAAGTTGGGATCTATCCGAAAGTAAGCAAAATACCCTTGCCCCTGAAACAATCGCAATGCTAAAAGCGTTACCAGAAAAGGTAAATGCAAGGGCATATTTTTCAACGCGCACAGATTCAATCCAGGCTCGAAAATTGCTTGAAAATTTCAAGCAGCTAGGTATGGGAAATTTTTCCTATGAATTTATCGATCCAGACACAAACCCCGTAGCAGCAAAACAAGATGGCGTGGATCGTGACGGTACCGTCATTCTTATAATGGGTGAACACAGGGAACCAGCAAGCTATGTCGGAGAAGAAGAAATCGATATCGCCCTGGTTAAGTTGATAAATCCAAAAAATCTTTCCATCTATTTCCTTACCGGACATGGCGAGGCCGATATTCAACAATCTGACGATGCATCTTACTCCTTAATTCGCACCTCGCTTGAAAATAAAAATTACACAGTCAACTCATTAAACCTTGCCACCAACAAAATCCCAGGCGATGCCCGAGTTATACTTGTTCCCGGTCCCCAAACCCCTCTATCCACAGATGAAGTAGCCCAACTTCAGGCTTATTTAGACAAAGGTGGCTCGCTGATTGTCATGGAAAATCCTCGTTTTTTGACTAAATTCGGCGAGGAACCAGATCCACTGGCGACGATACTAACAGCATGGGGAATCAACAGCCAGAATGACATTCTTTACGATCCAAACGCCAACCCTCCCCTGTTGGTCTACGCCGATCCATTAAATTATGGACAGCACACAATAACAAACACTTTGCGTGGAGTTAACTCCAGATTTTTCACTTCGCAATCTCTAGTCCTGAATAATACAACGGCAGATATAACACTGACTCCATTGGCTCAAACATATCCTGAAGCATGGGGTGAGACAAATTTTGCTTCTATCGAAAATAATCAGGTTGCAAATGATATAGCTACTGATATTCCCGGACCTCTGGTATTATCCGTAGCCGGTGAAAATGCCAGCACAAAAGGGAGATTGGTTGTCTTTGGCGACTCTGAATTTGCAGCAAACGCGCTCTATAAAGTTGGCAATGGTGAAATATTGCTAAATTCCATCGACTGGGCCGCACAACAAGAAAAACTAATTAGCCTGACACCCAAGAATAACCCAGACAGAACCTACACTCCACCTGGAAGCCTGGGTTTAATTGCGATCATCCTGGTTTCATTGTGTGCCTTACCTCTCTTAATAATTGCAGGTGGTATCACTACCTGGTACGCACGCCGCAAAAGAGGTTAATCTCACTTTATGCGCCGGTCTACAACTGTCTTAGTAATAACATTTGCTTTGCTTGGGATTCTGGTCTGGTATAGCCAGCAGCCTGAAAACAAGATAACCAGCGCACTGGCAACGAACACCAGCGCTCCAGAAACCTCACGGTTATTCCTGGTCGATCCAAACGACGGTCCGGTAGAAATTATTTCCATTTCAGACGTCGATGGAAAAATGGTAACCATGGATAAATCAAGTGGAAGCTGGATAGTAAAGCTGGAGAGTGAATTCCCTGCCGATCAGACACAAGCTGAATCTGCGGCTGGTCAAGCCTTAAATCTGCGGATAATAAAAGAATTTGACCAGGCCCCAGACCCCGCTGGTACGGGTCTGACACAACCCATTTATACGATTCGACTCGGCCTGGCAAATAAATCAGAATTCGAATTTTCCATAGGCGCTGTAACTGCCACGGGTAGTGGTTATTATGTAAAAACTCGTGAAAACAAGTTGTATATTTTAAGCAAAAGTGAAGTAGAATCATTGACCCGCTATTTTTCCACTCCGCCCCTTTTGGCCACTAACAATCTGTTAGTTACACCAGAAACCGAAGCGATAAAACCATAAAATCGCAAGTTGCATGAGATTCCGGGCAATTTGCTATAACACTTGAATTAACTCTCAAAAAAGAGTATTCTGTTTTTGATATTACCGATGAATAGGACAAACGCATGGATGAACCTCTGTTGATTGTGGAAGAGGAAGAAGAATATTCCCCCATAGCCCGGATGCTTGAACTCGGGCGCCAAAAATCTTTCGTAACGCTCGATGACATCCTGCACTTCTTCCCAGAAGCAGAGCAGGATGTAGAACAGCTGGAAGAGGCTTTTGCTGCTTTGCTCAGTGCTGGTATTCCGTTTATTGAAGACTCTTCAACAACAGAACCCAGTGAGGATGAACTATCCACCCCAGACGAGCCAACCGAGCCTGAACCAGAACTCGATATTGATGACTATCTCGCTAATATCGATACGGATGATACGATTGGCCTTTATCTCAAAGAAGTCAGTCGAGTTCCTCTTCTTAATGCAGAAGAAGAGGTTGAGCTGGCTCAACGAATTGAGAAAGGCCGTATTGCACGCGAAGAACTTGCAAAAGGCAATGCCAGCCCGCGTCGTCGCCAGGAACTCAGATTGTCCATCGAGGACGGCTGGGCTGCTCGAGAACATTTGATTACAGCCAACTCACGACTTGTAATCTCTGTTGCAAAAAAATATATGGGCCGTGGTGTTCCGTTTCTGGACTTGATCCAGGAAGGTAACATCGGTTTAATTCGAGCAACCAAAAAATTTGACTACCGTCGTGGGCATAAATTTTCCACTTACGCAACCTGGTGGATCCGTCAAGCTGTGACTCGTGCTATCGCCGATCAAGGGCGTACTATTCGAGTTCCAGTCCACATGGGCGATCAAATCAATAAATTGCTGCGTGTGCAACATCAGCTAACCCAAAGGCTTGGCCGGGAACCATCCGTCGAAGAACTTGCTAATGCTCTTGAAGTGCCGCCTAAAAAAGTTGAAAATATGATCCAGGTTGCGCGACGTCCTCTTTCGTTGGAGACCCCAACCGATGACGAAGAAGATTCTGTGCTGGGTGATTTCATTGAAGACGATGAAGCCGCACCGCCAGATGACACAGCAACATATAATCTTCTGAGAGAACATCTCAGTGAAGTGTTAAATAGTTTACCTCCCCGTGAAGTTCGAATTCTACAACTACGCTATGGGCTTCTGGATGGGCAGGCATATACACTCGAAGAAGTTGGCCGAAAAATGGGAGTAACCAGGGAGCGCGTCCGTCAGATTGAAGCCCAGGCTCTCAGTCGATTGCGCCACCCATCCATCCGTAGAAAACTACGTGATTATTTAGGCGAATAATGATCGGCGTATAAAATTTCAATAATTATATTTAACACGATCCCGGCATATTTTTTGCCGGTATTGTGTTTTTAGGTGGAAGTTCATGAATTTTTCAACTGAAAATACATCCAAACCGATCAATACTCTGCTGAAATGGTTAACCCCACTCCTGGTATTTTTTCTAACTACGCGCACCCCAAGCGATACTGATATGTGGTGGCATATGCGTGCGGGACAGGAAATGTTTACCCGTGGACAAATCCTTGTTACGGATGTCTTTTCATTCACCAGGGCTGGCTTCCCCTGGACAAATGCTTTCTGGCTTTCAGACCTGGGAATTTATGGACTTTACAAGTTGGGTGGCTTTTTTGCCCTTGCACTTGTCACTTCGGGCTTATTAGCCTACACCATGTTTCTGGTCATGAAGCAAACGAAATCCCCAGTCCAACTTGCTGCACTGGTAATCATCATCGCTAGCATTGGCCTATCACCCTTTGCGGGTGTCAGACCACAATTATTATCTTTTGTTTTCCTGGCCTTGTTAAATCTGGAATTGAGCAACTACAAGAATACTCACAGGTTGCGCATCTGGTTCTACCCGATATTATTTATCATTTGGGCTAATGTCCATGGAGGTTTTATCTGGGGTTTCCTCCTCCTCGGAGCATTTATCATTGGTGAAATTTTAAATATACTGACTGGCGCAGAAAACTCCCTCGCATGGAAAGAAATTGGCAGGCTGGGTCTTTGGAGTTTTTTCGCCGGTACCGCCACAGCAATCAATCCAAATGGCTTCGGTCTCTGGAAACTTCCTTTTTACACAGTCCAAGTATCTTTGACCAGTATCAACGAATGGGCTTCTCCAGATTTTCATCGTCTGGATATCCAACCTATGCTGTGGATGATCTTTTTATTAGTGCTTGGGCTTGGTTTCTCAAAAAAATCACACAACTGGTCGGATCTGATTAAGTTTATAGGTTTTGCCTATATGGCATTCGTTTCGCAGCGCTCAATTGCCCCTTTTTTAGTCATTGCAGTCCCGGTTGTATCGCAGAATCTGAATGTCCTTTGGGACAATTTACAACAATACAAAAAGCCCGCTGGTGATGGCTATCAACGTCAGTCCCCTGGGTTAAAACTCCGTACCGCATCCCTGTTAAATGGCTTAATCCTGATCATATTTTTTATTTTCGCAGTGGGAAGGACCTATACTCTCTCGCTCCCATCCGTGGTTCATGCCGAATTTCCAGAAAAAGCACTGAAGTGGGTTCTGGAAAACAAACCAGATGGTCTCATGTTTAATTCGTATAACTGGGGCGGTTACCTGACTTTCGAACTACCTGAATATCCAGTATTTGTGGATGGTCGCGCAGACTTGTACGGAGATGAAATTATCAACCAGTGGTGGAAGATTGTGAACGCATCCGATGAGGGCTTGGCTCTCTTGGATAAATGGCATATCAATTTAATTTTCCTGGAGAAAAATTGGCCCATACAACAAAAACTGCCAGCGATGGGCTGGCGGCTCTTGTATCAAGATTCCCAGGCAATAATCTTTGGGAGATGATTAGGAATTTTATCTAATAAAAATCACATCAATGCATCCGCCATCAATGCCAGAAATAAGAACATCAGGTACATGCTCGAATACCGGTACATTGTCCACGCAGATTTATTGCCTTCGGATTTAAAAACCCGCCATGCAAAATAAAGCAGGATGCCACCAAAAATTATTGCAGAAATGAGGTAAACGACTCCAGTATATTTCAAAATTGGCAGCAAAAAAGTAACTGCCACAAGCTCAAGTGTATAAATCCAGACCTGCTTGCGGGTCTCTGCTTCACCCCGGATAACTGGCAACATCGGAACACCCGCTCGTTCATAATCCTTGCGGCGCACAATTGCCAACGCCCAAAAATGAGGGGGAGTCCACATGAATACAATTAGAAATAAAATTAAAGCCGGGACGTCCAAACGTCCAGTTGCCGCCGCCCATCCGACCAGCGGTGGGATGGCTCCAGCCCCTCCACCGATTACAATATTATGCACTGTCACCTTCTTAAGCCAGACACTATATAACAAAACATAATATATGATGCCAACCAGGGAAAGAAAAGCTGAAAGAAGATTTACGTAGCCTGCCATAATATAAAAACTTGCGATGCACAACCCCAACCCAAACGACAAGCCCTCCGCAGGTGTCATACGCTCGGCAGCCATCGGGCGCTTGGCAGTCCGCTGCATATTTTTGTCAAGATCACGATCTATATATTGGTTTATCGCCCCTGATCCACCCGCGGCAAAAGCACCCCCGAGCATTGTCCACAAAGCAAGCGAAAGTGAAGGCCAGGCCTTACCACCTGCAACCATCCCTGCAAAAGTCGTAACAAGCAATAATAAAACAATAATCGGCTTTGTGAGGGTCAGGATATCCTTCAAACGTTGACTGATATTCAGTGGGGGAAATGCAACCACATCTTTAGCATAAAACCCGGATATCACGACCAATGCAACCAGGGAAATCCACACTAACACTGATGTAATCGAGTGTAGAATCATCAAATAAAGAGGAAAACCCTTTGTAACCTGAACCATTCCCACAAATACCTGGGAAAAAAATAAAACGACAAAAGTAGCTGTAAGAGGTAATAGGAGACGATGGTCACGTTGTGTGCGCCATGCCTCAAAAAGAAGTACCAAGACCGTAACAGCGCTCAAAGCCGCAGTAATTCGATGAAAGAGCTGCGCCCAGGCAGGATAACTGTCAGGGATACACAGTGGCCAGGAGGGGCATGCAGAAGGATTACCATCCAACGCTACCATCCGCCCACCAATCGTCAGTAAAACTATGGTTATAAGGGCAAATAGGGCTAACTTTGCAAAGGATGTAGAAAGGGAAAATTTCATTCGAACTCCTCAGGCTTCATATCCAAAGTGGACGAAACCAGTTGCTTGCGAAGAAAAAACGGATATCCAAAAAACAGGATGAAAGCAAAAGTAAACCACTGCAAAGCATATCCGAAATGCGACCCCTCGCTTATTTCTATCACCGGCTGATATGGGAAAGGCGGGGTATTAGCTGCAGGCGTAGGATTGGGTTGAATAAAAACTGGAAGAAGCTTATAAGGGACCTGTTTGCTAATCCGTTCCAAATTGACCAAATTCCAAAAATCAAGCCGGGTTTGCTCACCTGATAATTGCGGGTCAGGCACTCCACCCAGCTCAGGCTGAGTTTGGCCGGTTCGTATAATTCCGCTTATGTTAATTTGTGAGGAGACATCATATTTATGCCAATCCTTCGGATTGCTGTTACCTTCGGATGGTATCCAACCTCGTTCAATTAAAACGGCGGAACCATCTGCCAGAATCAATGGGGTTAATAAAAAATAACCTGGTTGCCCATTTCTGTACTGATTTCGCAAGACAATATTGTTTGAGAAATCATAAACGCCATGCAAAGTCACAGGGCGGTAATCCATATCAAGTAAGTTCTCTTGCGAATCGCCCGTCAAATTTAATGGATCAGACTGGGATACTTTTAGATAATGTGCGTTGAATAAACGGCGGGAAGCCAGGCGATCCAACTGCCAGATCCCCAACCTGACACACAAAGCTGTACCTAGTAATACCAGGCTGGTAGTGAGTATCCACTTGAGTGTAAAAAGCTTCAGATACGCTTTCATGCACCAACCATGCCCACAGCTTTCTTAATCGGCCAGATTACCAGGCTATAAATGCCAAACATAATTCCCAATGGCAATCCGGAAATCAAAATTCCGTAAAGTCGGGTAGCCGAAGTAACAGGTTCCTGCCCATCCATCCCACAC
>CAYWXS010000020.1:0-71909 GCA_964462245.1 uncultured Anaerolinea sp. | reverse complement strand
GAGATTTCTGAATGTGACTGGAGTTCAGACGTGTGCTCTTCCGATCTCCATTTTCAAGAATTTCCGAATGGCAGGGTAGCCCACTACACAACACCAACAAACATTGGTTTATTCATGCTATCCACGCTTTCAGCCTACGATTTGGGCTACCTTGGGATTTCGGAACTGGCCATCCGCTTACAATCCACCTTTGAAACATTGGGGAAGCTGGAACATTACCGCGGACACCTCTTAAACTGGTATGACTCACAAACACTTACCGCCCTTCCACCTAGATACATCTCAACGGTAGACAGTGGCAACCTGGCCGCCTGTTTAATGACACTCAGACAAGGTTGCCTGGCTTTATCCAGACAGAACACTGTGCCGCTGCTAGATAACAAACAATGGCAGGGACTTCTCACTGTTCTGGATATTCTTTCTGAAATACTGCAAAAAATAGAAAGAAATAATCCTGAAACCGCCACCGAATCCTTTAAGGTCGAATTAAGCAGTATTTACGAACGTGTAAATACAATTCAGAACTTACCAAATGAATGGACAATAACTCTGGCTTGGCTTTCTGATGGGGGATGGTCGAAAGTGTCCTTCCATTTACTGGAACTGCTAGAGAACCATCCAAATCTCCAGGCCGAATCGCTAACCGAACTCCAACTATATCTCGACTTGTTCCATCACCAACTACAAGATATGCAGCGTAGTATTGATTTTTTTGCGCCCTGGCTCAGCCGTCTGGAATCACCATTTCTGATAACACCAGCAGGCCAAGAGTTTAGTAAGAGTCTTCCGATCAGAATACCCACTATGGGAGAAATTCCCGAAATATATAATGACATCCAAATCAACTTAAAACATTTCATTACACTACTACAAAATAATTCCGAACCAGGGCAAAATGAAACAGCATTGATCTGGTGCCAGGAATTTAACGCTGAATTAGGTTCGGCACAATTGGCAGCGACCTCCCTGTTAACTGCCTTTAAGAGCCTGGCAGAACAAGCGGAAATTGCTGTGAGTAATATGGATTTCCACTTTTTATTCAATGATCGCCGGCAAGTCTTCCACATTGGCTACAACGCAGGCACCGAACAGCTCGACCCAAGCTATTACGATTTACTAGCCTCAGAAGCCCGGATAGCCAGCTTAATTGCAATCGCCAAAGGCGATGTACCTCAAAGCCACTGGCAGCACCTTGGCCGGCCAATGACGAAAATCAATGGCAAACAAGTACTGCTCTCCTGGAGCGGCACCATGTTTGAATATCTCATGCCGACCCTGTTTATGAAAAACTACGCCGGAACATTTCTTTTGGATAGTTGTCATGCTGCACTTGAAGCCCAGGTAAGTTACGGACAGGAACAAAAAGTTCCATGGGGCATCTCTGAATCCGGCTACTATGCCTTTGATATTAATATGAACTATCAATACCAGGCCTTTGGCGTTCCCAACCTGGGCTACAAACGGGATTTACCAGACGATTTGGTTATTACCCCCTATGCATCCTTGTTGGGGCTCTCACTGCAACCACAAACCGTGCTTGAGAACATGGAACGCATGGAACAGATGGACCTGCTCGGACGGTTTGGGTTTTATGAGGCACTAGACTACACTAAAAACCACCTTCCAGAAGGCCAGGACTACGCCAGAGTGCAATCTTACATGGCACATCACCAGGGCATGATCATGCTGGCTACTAGCAATTACCTGCTTAAAGACGTAATGGTTCAACGTTTTCATACCGATAAACGCATCCGCAGCGTCGAACTACTCATCCAGGAAAAGGTTCCACAAAACCCACCGCTTGAATTCCCTCACACGGATACACCGGCGGATTTACCCGAGGGCTTTCACTCGGTAGACAGTGCCCCCTGGTGTGTACCGGTCGACAGTCCAATTCCCATGGTGCACTTCCTCTCACAGGGCAATACCAGCGTAATGATAACAAACGCTGGAGGCGGATACAGCCAATGGCACGAATTCGCACTAACACGCTGGCATGCGGACACAACGCTTGACCAATGGGGATCCTGGATCTATGTACAGGACCGTGAAACCGGGGCTACCTGGTCCACGACCAACCAACCCTATGGGCGAAAATGCCCCGCTTCTGGCACAGGTTTCACAGATGAACAACAAGATGTGCTATTTTATCCACACAAAGTCGAATTTCCACGTTCAGACTATGGAATTACCCTGCGAACCGGTATTACAGTCAGCACGGATGGAGTAGAAATTCGCAGAGTTAACATTCTTAATGATAGCGATCGTATCCGACGATTAAAACTTACCAGCTATGGAGAAGTTGTGCTGGCACCACAGGCTGCTGATCTGCGACACCAGGCTTTCAATAAACTTTTTATCGATAGTGAATATCTCCCAGGCGAAAATGCATTAATATTTCAACGCCGGCCACGTTCTCCAGAAGATAAACCAGTGGTATTGATCCATGCCTTGATAATTGAAGCCGGGCGTAAAGTAACTGGCGAATATGAGAATGATCGAGCAAAATTTTTGGGCCGCTCACAAACGCCGCGCACGCCCCTGGCACTCCAAAAACTCAACCTTCATCAAATGGGGATCGGGACAGATTTGCTGGAAGAAGAACAACCAGACGGTACAATTGACCCGATTTTCTCACTGGCGCAGGAAGTCGACCTGAAACCACATGCAAAAACCAGGGTTACCTTCCTGACTCTGGCAGCCGCGTCGCGCACTGAGGCACTCGAGAAATTATCTCATTACAAATCCGGTCAATCCATCAAGCTCGCCTTCGACGAGGCTCGTTCTGCAAGTGAAAGAGAACTAATTGCTCAGGGCTTAAATGCGTATGCACTTGAGAATATCCAGCGCCTGCTCTCTGCCTTGCTATACCCGGTTGGAACCTTGCGCTCAGCACCCCATCTTTTGGCACAAAATGAAAAAGGTCAATCCAGTCTTTGGGCATTCGGTATTTCTGGCGATTATCCTATTTTGCTTGTACGCATCCGCGCTGGCGAAACACCCTTGCTAGACGAAGCCCTGCAAGCCTTCGTCTATTGGCGTAGCCATCATGCCACTATCAACCTGGTTATTCTAAATGATCAAGACACCGGATACGCACTTGATTTACATAACACCATCCAGCGCCAAATCCAGCAAATAGGCGCTGAAGACTCCTTAAACCAGCGCAATGGAATTTTTGTGCTGCGCAGCGACCAACTTCAACCCGCTGATAATCTTCTGCTACAAGCGGTGGCTGGGGTTATATTGGACGAAAAAGATGGGACGCTGGCTGAACATGCTCTGCGATTAACCATCCCAACTACCCGGCTACCAGAATTCATCCCAACTCTGCCCCGTACTCCACAAACAACTCCGCCATTGCCGATCCCAGACGACTTACTGATCGCTGGAATGAGCCAAAACGGCCTCGGCGGTTTCAGCCCGGATGGTCATGAATACATCATTCACTTAAAACTAGGTCAACATACCCCACAACCCTGGGTTAACGTGATTGCCAACCCACAGTTCGGCTTTATGGTCTCCGAATCTGGATCAGGTTGCACCTGGGCTGAGAACAGTGGCGAGAACCGCCTGACCCCCTGGCGTAATGACCCGGTCACTGACATGCCCGGTGAAGCAGTCTACCTGCGCGATGAGGAAAGTGGGCAGGTCTGGTCACCAACACCCATGCCAGCAGGCGCCGAAACAACTCACCTGATCCGGCACGGAGCCGGTTATTCAACTTTTGAGAGTCAGAGCCATGGACTGAATCAGACCCTGCACATGTTCGCTTCGAACGATAAACCAATCAAAATAATTCAAATCCATCTGAAAAACTTACGGGAATTTCCACGCCGGATTACCGTCACTTATTATGCAGAATGGGTGCTGGGCACTACGCGTGATGCGCAGCAAGCACAAATTATGCCTGAATTTGATCCTGAAAAACATGCCCTCCTGGCTGTTAATCACTTCAACACGGAATTCGGCGAACGAGTGGCATTTTTGGCTGCCAGCAAAAAACCACACGGCATCACCGCTGACCGCACAGAGTTTCTTGGGCGACTGGGCAGCATGAGCAGTCCGGCTGCTCTCGGACGGATTGGGCTTGCCAGCTCAATCAATGCTGGATTGGATCCATGTGCCGCCATCCAGTTACATGTTGACCTGGCGCCTGGCGGTTCAGAAGAAGTCTATTTCTTACTCGGCGAAGGAGCGAACCGGGCTGAAAGCCTGAAAATCATCGAACAGCTACAAGCACCCGGACAGATTGACTTAGCCTGGCAAACCCTACAACAACATTGGAATGACATCCTGAGCACTGTAACGGTCGAAACACCCGACATTGGTATGGATTTGATGCTTAATCGCTGGCTGCTTTACCAGACACTTTCCTGCCGGCTATGGGGACGAACCGCGCTATATCAATCGAGCGGGGCCTTTGGGTTTCGAGATCAACTTCAGGACGTGTTGGCACTGTTGCACACGCGTCCAGACCTCATGCGCACACAGATATTGGAAGCAGCAAAGCATCAATTTGAAGCAGGTGACGTCCTGCATTGGTGGAATCCACCTTCAGGGCGCGGGGTTCGCACTCGTTTTTCAGATGATTTGCTCTGGCTGCCCTTTGTCACTGCTGAATACGTGGCTGCCACCGGGGACACCTCCATACTGATCGAGAAAATATCATTTTTAAAAGGCGATGTACTCAGGCCAACTGAAATAGAGCGTTATACTCAATTTGAATCTACAAACCTGACTTTTTCATTGTATGAACATTGTCGCCGTTCATTGGAAAAGGGCACAACAACCGGCCTACACGGCCTTCCACTAATGGGTGCAGGCGACTGGAACGATGGGATGAACCGGATAGGTGAGCATGGACGCGGTGAGAGTATTTGGTTAGGCTGGTTCCTGCATGCCACCCTGACTCGGTTTTCAAAACTGGCAGAATTGATGATGGCCGACCCGGCGCCCTACCTACAACAAGCTGATCAGTATTCCAAAGCTCTCGAAGCCAACACCTGGGATGGTGAGTGGTATCTGCGTGCCTTTTATGATGATGGCTCACGTTTAGGATCAAAAGAGAACATGTCGACAGTCGCCGATGAATGGGATCAGGAATGCCAGATTGATTCAATTGCCCAATCCTGGGCGGTTTTATCCGGCGCTGCTGACCCCTTGCGGGCAACACTGGCAATGGAATCCGTCAATAAACGCTTGGTAAAACCAGTTATTCAAATGATATTGCTATTTACTCCACCTTTCGATAAAACACCACGTGACCCCGGATATATCAAAGGTTATATGCCCGGTGTGCGCGAGAATGGTGGACAGTACACCCATGCCGCCATTTGGACCGCCTGGGCTTTTGCCAGGTTGGGACAGACAGAACGCGCCAATGAATTGTTCCGTATGCTAAACCCCATTAACCACAGTGATACGCCCGAAAAAACAGCACGCTATAAAATTGAACCGTATGTCATCGCGGCAGACATCTACAGCAGGCCTCCTTTTACCGGGCGTGGTGGGTGGTCCTGGTACACAGGTTCATCCGGATGGATGTATCGTTTGGGGCTCGAAGCCATCCTGGGCATAAGTGTAGTATCTCTGTCAAAACAAGGGTTACCGGGGCAAGCTCTTATGATCAATCCCTGTATTCCACGGGCATGGCCTGGCTTCAAGGTTAATTACCGTTTTGGCACAGTACACTACATGATTGAGGTAGTTCAGTCCCCCACTTTAGAAGGAACAGTAGACGCACATATAAAGAACAACAGCGCGAAGTGTCTGCAAGTACTGTTGGACGGGAATCTACTCCCTGAAGGATTGGTTCCGCTGGTGGATGATGGTCGGCCACACGAAGTACGTGTGTTAATCCATTGCAATCCAAGTTTCGGACAGGGGACAAGTTTGCTCCCCAACGCAGTACAATGAAAGTGGAGACTAATATGCTGAAAATAAAACCATATCAAAAAAGAAAAAATAACTCAGCCAATGGCAATCCGGCCAGTAGCCAGGATTATCTCAAGCTAGTGCTAAAAATTCGCCCAAATCTGAATATACACACCGGTTCACCAAGCAGTTGTGAATCCGCTAATAGCTTGCATATACTGAATACTGCTCAGATCAAACCTGGATTTCAGTACAAAGCGAACAAGGTATCCGGGTTGAAAGTTTTTCCGGTAGGAAAATGTTATCTTCATAAAAATGAGCCTGTGAAAGGTAGACCTAATGAATCAAGACCTCGATAAACAGAGCATTCCTGAAGAAGATTACAAAAATATTTTCCAAGCCGTGAGCGAAGCATTGATTCTGTATGATATTACCAACGGATTGGTAATGATAGCCAATCCCGCTGCCTGTGAAATGTATGGTTATTCAAATGATGAATTCACAGGTATGGATCCATCAATATTTATGCATCCAGAAAGCTATCGCTCTTTCATGGAACACACCCAAACGGCCGCATCCGGTAATATGGTTGAATCACTCGTTATCCATGTTCGCAAGAATGGTACGCCATTTTACGCAGAAGTACGCAGATCTGTGATTATTTTCCATGGCCGACCAAATTTGTTAAGTGCCATCCGTGATGTCAGCCAGCGCATCCAGATCGAAAATAAACTAAGCGAACAGATCGAGACCCGCAGACGTGAACAAGCCATGTTGCTGGCCATCTCTCATACCCTGGCTTCCACACTGGAACTCCAACCAGGTCTGATCCTCGAGCAACTTCATGAGATCATAAATTTTTCCCACGGTGGCTTATTTGCGATTGAAGGATCTAACCTGGTAACCATTGCCCTGCACGGAAACCTTCAGTTGGAACAATCTCCACCTTTCCACATCCACTTTGAGGACCCAGAAACATTGGTGGCACTATTTAACCGTCACAGACCGATCCGCATCGAGGATATTTGGAGCAACAATCCACAGGCACTATTTCTGCGCACACTACTGAGCAATGGGGCAGCGATACTGATCGAAGGCATGCAATCGTGGATGTGGGTCCCCCTGGCAGTGAAAGGTCGAATTATTGGCGGAGTGGGGGTTGCCGAAATTCGGAAAAATTATTTTACAACTCACCATGCTGATCTTGCATTGAGCGTCGCCGATCAGGCCGCCATCACTATGATTAATGCCGAACTGTATGGACGAGCCCAGGAGTTGGCAGTCCTGGAAGAAAGACAACGTCTGGCGCGCAGCTTACACGATGCCGTCAACCAATCCCTCTTCTCTGCCGGTCTGATTGCTGAAGTCCTGCCACGCCTGTGGGATCGTGACCAGGCTGAGGCTCGTCGCTCACTGGATGACCTGCGTCGCCTGACTCGAGGAGCACTGGCAGAAATGCGTGTGCTGCTGGCCGAACTGCGCCCATCTACTTTGACCGATGCAGAACTGGGTGATTTGCTGCGCCTGCTGGGAAATGCTTTTACCGGTCGGACCAACATCCCTGTGATATTAAAGGTCCATGGACAGGGTAACCTGCCAGCCGAGACACAAGTCGCACTTTACCGGATCTGCCAGGAAACGCTCAATAATATCGGCAAACACGCCAAGGCTAGTCAGGTGGAAATCGAACTTCAGCACGAATCTCGCAACCTGGAAATTCATATTCGCGACGACGGTCAGGGTTTTGACCCGGTCAACCTGCGCCCCTCCGGGCATTATGGGTTGGAAATGATGCGTGAACGCAGCGAAATGGTGGGAGCTAATTTAAAAATTACCAGTCAACCCGGCAAGGGTACCGAAGTAGCCATTTATTGGAAAAACCAGGAGAATTTATGATTGAAACAAACTCACCACCTATTCGCATCATGTTAGTTGATGACCACACCATGGTACGCCGTGGACTGGCAACATTCTTGAGCGTTTTCGATGATTTCAAATTGGTGGGTGAAGCCGAAAACGGCCTGGTTGCCATCCAACTCTGTGCTCAAACACTACCGGATGTTATTCTGATGGATATGGTCATGCCCGAAATGGATGGCGCCAGCACCACGCGCGCCATCCGCCAGCAGTTCCCACAAGTACAGGTTCTCGCCTTAACCAGCTTCAAAGATGGTGAACTAATCAAGAAAGCACTGGAAGCCGGGGCAATTGGTTATTTGTTAAAAGATGTCTCCGGAGACGAACTAGCATGGGCCATCCGTGCTGCTCACGCTGGGCGCGCAACCCTCTCGCCTGAAGCTGCTCAATCTCTGGTTGAAACAGCCAATCAGGCGCCAACACCAGGTCTTGACCTGACTGAACGCGAACGGGAAGTTCTGGCACTGGTGGTGGAAGGTTTGAACAATACCCAAATAGCCGGAAAGCTAACAGTCAGCCCATCCACCATCAAATCGCATGTCAGCAACATCCTGTCCAAATTAGGGGTAGCCAGCCGGACAGAAGCTGTCACCCTGGCATTAAGACATAAACTTGTCAGCTAAATATCGCATTCATCTCCCCCATATGGCGGAGATGAATGCCCCCCATCCGAAGGATACATTCCACAGCAGTTTGCTGTAATATTGATTCAAGATAAACTTGTACTTTTTGCAAGCAGATTATTCAATCAGCTATTTCCCAGGTAACAAATAATCGGATAAGCTTAACGATCTACACCACCTTAAAACCAGATTCCAACCGCAATGTAGTAAAAACTGGCATGCGAAGTACTGTTTTTAACATCCGCCGCCCAGCCTGATTTGTGCAATTAGAAAGGTCGAGCATGCCAAAAAAAAATGTCAGTTCTGCTAAATCCAATCCAGTCATCGCTGTAACCGTCGACATAACTGGAGCTATGCAAAATACATTAATCAACAGTACCAATTTTTTAGCCATTGCAACCGATACACAAGGTATCATTCAAGCCTTCAACATCGGTGCGGAACGCATACTGGGGTATTCCGTTGCCAACGTCCTGAATAAGCTTACCCTGAACGAAATTTCAGATCTACCGGAATTGATTTCACCCAATACTATTGATACGGCTTTCCCAGTAACACAGGGGTTCGAATTTATGGTTCAAAAAGTCGCGCGCAATCTGGATGCGAGCTATGAATTGACTTATCTCTGCACAGACGGCACCCGCTTTTCAACCATTGTGTTTGTTTCAGCTTTGCATGATACTCAAAATATCCATGTTGGGTACTCGTTTATCAGTACTTATAACGGCTTAAAAAAGCAAATGGATATTGTCACCGGCAAGTCAGAACCCTTTGACCGCACTATTTTGGATGCCATGTCAACGGAAATTGCGATTCTGGATGAAACCGGAGTGATCCTGATCGTCAATCGAGCCTGGCGTGAAGTAGCACAATCCGAGTCCTCCGTGCCTGAAGTTATGTGTGAAGGCGCTAATTATCTTGCAGTATGTGATGAGACCGTTGGCCCCGATGCGGTCTACGCCAAAGCGATTGCTGGGGGTATTCGCGCCGCCATACTAGGTGAAAAAGAATTTTCATCATTTGAATATCCATGTGATGCATTCAATCAATCTATCCACCTCAAACGTTGGTTTAACGCCAAGATTACACGTTCTATAAGCCATAGCACAATCCGTATCGTTATCGTCCATGAAGATATCACCGAACGCAAGCAGGCTGAGATCAAACTCCAGAAATCGAAAGATACACTTCAGGACATCGTAGAAAACATGCCAACACGAATATTCTGGAAGGATCGCGATTCAGCCTATCTGGGTTGTAACACCAAATTTGCAAAAGATGCCGGATATTTCAAGCCAGATGAATTAATCGGTAAAACCGATTTTGATATGGGCTGGGAGCAACAGGCAAAGTTATACCGCATGGATGATGAAATGGTGATGGCATCAGGTAACCCAAAGTTGGATTACGAAGAACCTCAGACAAATCCAGATGGCAAAGTAATCTGGCTAAAGTCATCCAAGATGCCTCTGCGTGATGAAAATGAGAAAGTCATTGGTTTATTGGGAATCTACGAAGACTTCTCCGCACAAAAGCAAGCAGAAGAGGATCTGATTAAAGCTGGAGCCCTCCAAGACGCAATTTTCAACAGCGCAAATTTCTCAAGCATTGCCACTGATGCGCATGGCGTTATTCAAATCTTCAATGTCGGAGCCGAACGCATGTTGGGTTACTCGGCTGAAGATGTATTGAACAAGATTACACCAGCCGATATATCGGATCCTCAAGAAGTGATCGCACGTGCCAGAATATTAAGTCTTGAACTCACTACACTCATCACACCAGGATTTGAAGCACTGGTATTTAAAGCATCACGCGGGATTGAGGACATTTACGAATTAACATACATCCGCAAGGATGGCAGTCGCTTCCCTGCAGTTGTATCCGTTACCGCCTTGCGCGATGCACAAAACACAATTATTGGGTATCTATTGATAGGTACAGATAATACTGCGCGTAAACAAATAGAGGCGGAGCAAAAACAGCTCGGTCAGGCTTTACGCGATCAACAGTTCTACACACGCTCCCTGTTTGAATCCAACATTGACGCATTGGTAACCACCGATCCATCTGGAATCATCACTGATGTTAATAAACAAATGGAAGCACTCACTGACTGCACACGTGACGAATTAATCGGCGCTCCTTTCAAACGCTATTTCACTGATCCCGAATTAGCCGAGACAGGTATCAATCTGGTCCTGACCCAGAAAAAGGTCACCAATTACGAGCTCACTGCGCGAACCAGGAGTGGCAGGGAAACTGTGGTGTCTTACAATGCAACCACTTTCTATGACCGTGACCGGAAATTGCAAGGCGTGTTCGTCGCAGCACGCGATATTACAGAACGCAATCGTGTTGACTTGGTACTGCAGGAAAAGAATGTCGAATTGGAAATCGCCCGGTCGGTAGCGGAAAAAGCCCTTTTGGCCAAATCCGAATTCCTATCCAGCATGAGCCATGAGCTACGCAGTCCGCTCAATGCTATCCTCGGGTTTGCTCAATTGATGGAAACCGACTCTCCTGCGCCTACTCCAATCCAGATGCAAAGCGTAGACCAAATCTCGAAGGCTGGATGGCACCTGCTAAATTTAATAAATGAAGTTTTGGATCTCTCCAAGATCGAGTCCGGGCACATACCAATTTCACCAGAACCGGTAGCGTTATCTGAAGTCTTAATCGAATGTATGACAATGCTCGAGCCGCTGGCGCAACAACAGGGTGTAAATTTGAACATGCCTTCGCTCGAGATACCTAACTTTATCCATGCTGATCGAATACGTGTAAAACAAGTTATCATCAACTTGCTATCCAACGCCATTAAATATAATACAGAACAGGGAACAGTCGATGTAAGCTGCTCCGAAAGCGCACCGGGACGTATTCGCATGAGCATCAAGGATACGGGTCCTGGACTGACTCCTGATCAACTGGCACATCTCTTCCAAGCTTTCAACCGATTGGGACAGGAAACAGGGGATGTAGAAGGCACAGGTATAGGGCTGGTGGTAGCCAAACAACTGGTTGAGCTAATGGGTGGTGTTATCGGGGTGGAAAGCACCATTGGGAAAGGTAGTACTTTTTGGTTTGAACTTCTCGCCGTAGATGAGCCACACCTCTCGCGAGAAGATGGTCGAGCCCTGGCACTCGCCATAACCGAAACCGAGCTGATTAACCCACCACAACTACGAACCATACTCTATATTGAGGACAACCCGGCAAACCTTAAATTAATCGAAAAAATCATAGCACGCCACCCTTTTCTTGAATTATTAACCGCCCGGAACGGGACAAGAGGGTGCAAGATTGCAAATGATTCGCATCCAGACTTGATCCTGATGGACATAAACCTACCAGATATTAATGGGTACCAAACATTACAAATCCTTCGTGAGAACCCAAGCACACAGCATATACCCGTCCTTGCTCTGAGTGCAAATGCCACCCAGCGCGATATACAAAAAGGTTTACAGGCCGGTTTTTTCCGTTACCTCACAAAACCAATCAGGATCCATGAGCTCATGAAAGCAGTGACGGATGCTTTTGATCTCGGGAAAAATCAGCCTGATGACAACGACAGAGTATTAAATTTAAAATGATAAATTCATCTGACATTTTCAATGGAAAAGTCCTCATCGTCGACGATCAGGAAGCCAACGTTATGCTTCTGGAGCGGATGCTACTTAATACCGGCTACTTATCCGTTACCTCTACCATGGATGCGACCCAGGTATATAGTCTTCACCTAAAAAATCGCTTTGATTTAATCCTATTGGATCTTCAGATGCCGGAAATGGATGGTTTCAAGGTGATGGAGATGCTGAAGGAAATAGAAACAGATAGCTACCTGCCGGTGCTGGTCATCACTGCCCAGCCAGGTCACAAATTGCGCGCCTTACAATTGGGGGCAAAAGATTTCATCAGCAAGCCATTCGAATTGGCTGATGTGCTGGTGCGTGTTCACAATATGCTGGAAGTACGCCTGTTGCACAAAGAATTACAAATGTACAACACCCAGCTTGAACAACGGGTGAGGGAACGAACCACTGACCTCCAGGAAGGCTATTTGGAAACTATTTTCACGATGATGCGCGCAGCAGAATACAAAGATGAAGACACCGGCACCCATGTACAACGTATTAATTATTATTGCCAGGAGTTTTCCAAACTACTCGGCATGAATGCAGACTTCGTCGATAGAATCTTTTTTGCGAGCCCCATGCACGATATCGGAAAAATAGGCATCCCCGATCACATCCTGCTCAAACCAGGAAAATTAACACCTGATGAGTGGTCAATTATGAAAGGGCATACCTTGATTGGGGCAAATATACTTGGGAAAAGCAAATCCCCTTACCTCAGAATGGGTGCCGAAATTGCGCTCAATCACCACGAACGCTGGGATGGTAGCGGTTATCCCAATGGAATACAGGCTAATGATATTCCATTATCAGCACGAATTATGTATATGTGTGACATCTATGATGCCCTGCGCAGCAAGCGGCCATACAAGCCCGCATTCAATCATGAGAAAGCCGCAGATATCATTTTGCACGGCGATGGTCGCACCCAACCAGAACATTTTGACCCAGCTATTTTTACAGCGTTCAAGCAAAACCAACTACTATTTCGCGATATTTACGAGGAATATACAACCAGGGCGCCTTCATTAAGTTATCAAGTTGAAGCCGAAAATTTCACTCAAATTTTTTCACAGCCGCAGATCGTTGAAGGATTATAGAACAGGCTGCCCATCCTAATTGCTCACCCACTTTCAAAAAACCCTTAGTATTATGTCCACCGTTGATAAATTTGTTTACAAATGACAAAAAAAATGGGCAATTCGCAGCACATTCAATTGCCCATACAAGTTGCCTGACTTATTAGCACAAGAATTTATCACCATCGCTAAAAAATGAAAGGTGTAAATCGTGCAAACCCTCAAAGATTCAGAATTGCGTTATCGCCGCCTGTTTGAGGCAACACAAGATGGAATTTTAATTCTGGATGCCAAAACAGGTATGATCGAGGACGTCAACCCTTATTTGATAAAAATGTTGGGGTATTCCCATAAAGAGTTTGTTGAAAAAAAACTTTGGGAGGTTGGTGCGTTTAAAAATATTGAAGCCAGTCAGGATGCATTCGAAGCACTGCAGAAGACTGAATATATTCGCTACGAAGACCTGCCGCTTAAAACAAAAGATGGGCAGCTTATTCAAGTTGAATTTGTCAGCAATGTCTACCTGGTGGGCAACGAAAAAGTGATCCAGTGTAATATCCGTGACATTACTTTGCGAAGAGTTGCCGAAAACGATGCGCGAACCGCTCACGGAGCGCTGTTGACATTGGTCGCCGAACTTCAAAGTCGCGACAGAGAAATGAAATTACTCATTCACATGGAAGATTTGTTGCAATCCTGCACCTCGGTTGCCGAAGCTTACCAGGTAATTGCAATCACAACCAGGGAATTATTCAGCGACCAGAGTAGTGGGTCTTTGGCAATTTTGCAAGCCCAGAATCAACACCTCGAAACAGTTGTACGTTGGGGCAAAGATGCCATTATAGAACCTGTATTTTTGTTAAAAGATTGCTGGGCAATGCGTCGCGGTCAATTACACGAAGTAAACGATCCGAACAACGAATTGCTATGTCAGCATTTCGTCCACCCACCCGAAACCAGCACATTATGCGTGCCATTAATGGTCCAGGGTGAAACCTTCGGGCTGTTGTCTCTCGTGGGAGATATCGGATATAAAAATACGCTCAGTCAACAGCAGCTGGTTGTAACAGTTGGAGAAGCCATCAAACTTTCGCTATCCAATATCAAACTGCGTGAAGAGTTGCGAGAACAGTCCATTCGTGATCCTTTGACAGGGCTGTTTAACCGGCGGTACCTGGAAGAAAGTCTTCCCCGTGAGTTATACCGGTCCCAACGTCAAAAAACACAATTATGCATCGCGATGATCGACCTGAATCATTTTAAACAAGTCAACGATACTTTTGGGCATGGGGCTGGCGACCTGGTCTTACGTGAGGTTGGCCGGATACTGGACGAACAACTCCGCAACACCGATATTTCCTGTCGATACGGTGGTGACGAATTTTTACTGGTCCTACCAGATTCAGCCTTGGATGATACTCGTCAACGCCTGGAACAAATCCGTAACTTCATCAAGGAACAGACTATCCGCTATGGCAAAAAACTTCTCAATCCAATCACTATTTCCATAGGAATAGCTTCAGCACTTGAAAATAATTTCATCGCCCGTGAATTAATTCGAGCAGCCGATGAAGCTTTATACGCTGCCAAACAGGGTAGAAAAGATCAGGGGTAAATTCACTCCAGAAATTAGCATCTGTGTGAGTAGTTTTTCTCTGTGAGTGATGGGGGACACCGACATCACATATTCTTGGCACTTGCAATTAAAAAATGATAATGTTTCTGGACCATTATGAATATTAACTGGCAAGGGAGATTTTTTACCAGCTTCTCCCCCAATTAGCGGAGAAATATACTCCCCAATCGATTGAAATGGTTAGGGATGGTCTATTGTACGATTGAGTCATACGTGAAATGGAGCAGCAAACATGAAAAAATTGATCGATTCGGAATTGCGCTATCGGCGATTGTTTGAAGCAGCCCAGGACGGAATTTTAATCCTGGACGCAGAAACGGGCATGATCCAAGACGTTAACCCATATTTGATCAAAATGCTGGGCTATTCACGCGAAGAATTCATGGAAAAAAAGCTGTGGGAAGTTGGCGCTTTTAAAGATAATGCCGCCAGTAAAGAAGCCTTCCAGGCCTTGCAAAAAAATGAATATATCCGCTATGAGGACCTGCCACTGAAATCAAAAAGTGGACAGCTTGTCCAGGTGGAGTTCGTCAGTAATGTCTATTTTTTGGGCACCAAAAAAGTGATCCAGTGTAATATCCGTAATATCACAGAAAGAAAACAAGCCGAAAAAAAGATACAGCGTCAACTTGAACATCTGACAGCATTAAGAGTGATAGATAAGGTCATTGCGGCTAATTTTGATCTGGAACTGATTCTTTCAGAAATACTGATGCATGTAACCGCCGAGCTAAAAGTGGATGCAGCCGACATCATGTTATTAAATCCAAATTCACAAATCCTGGGGTTCGGTGCAGAAAGGGGTTTTCATGGTAACGCCATCCGGAAAACCCACGTTCGGATTGGGGAAGGTTATGCCGGGCGCGCAGGGCTTGAACGTCATCTCATCCACATCCCTAACTTAAAAGATGAATCAGATACTTCGTTCATTACGTCCATCTTAAAAGAAGAAGATTTCATCTGCTACTTTGGTGTCCCACTGATCGTGATGGGCCAGGTTAAGGGGGTTTTGGAGATTTTACATCGCACTCCACTCAAGCCAGACGAAGAATGGTTCGACTTTCTGACGGCTCTGGCCGGACAGGCAGCAATTGCGATTGAGAACGCGACATTAGTGGAAAGCCTGCAACGCTCCAACCTGGAGCTCACCCTGGCTTATGATGCCACCATCGAAGGCTGGTCTCACGCCCTGGATTTGCGCGACAAAGAAACCGAAGGGCACAGCAAACGTGTAGCTGAGATGACAGTCCGACTGGGACGAGCCTTTGGATTAAGTGAAGCAGAACTTGTTCAGGTGCGCTGGGGCGCATTATTGCATGATATCGGAAAAATGGGTGTCCCTGATCAGATTTTGACCAAGCCCGGACCGCTAAATGCAGAAGAAACGATCATTATGAAGCAACACCCAACCTTTGCTTATGAGCTGCTGTCTCCCATTCGTTACTTGCGGCTGGCATTGGATATACCCTACTGTCACCACGAGAAATGGGATGGCAGTGGTTATCCAAGTGGTATGAAAGGCATCCATATCCCGCTCGCCGCAAGGATTTTCTCAATTGTGGATGTGTGGGATGCCCTGAATTCAGATCGCCCCTACCGAGCTGCGCTTACAGTTGAAAAAGCTAATGACTATATTCAGGCCAATTCAGGCATCATATTTGATCCCCAGGTAGTGGAAATTTTCGCAGCACTTCCAAAGTAATGATTTCTCCATCCCCCAGGTGATGGAGAATAAGACTCCCCTTCCGATGGATGCCTGCTAGAAGGGTTGAATGTAAGATAATAAATAGAAATATCCGATTTATCAATCTGAAGGTTTGCGACAATCTCCCCACCCAGCAAGCCTGGCATGACCCAACTTGGAGGTATAAGATGAACCAGAAACGTTTGATTTTCGCTATGATCGCATTAATGCTTGTGATAACCGCAGGCTGCGCCCCGGGTAACGTAACCCAAATTACCATCCCAGGGGTAAGCATACAGGTCAACCCACCTGGCCCAAACTCACTGGTTAATACGGTTGATACAAATGGCAATGTAGCTGGAATATTACTTGGAATCTGGCACGGCATCATTTCCCCTGTCACACTCGTGCTTTCTTTTGTCAACCCTGGTTTGCAGATGTATGAAGTACACAATGACGGCAGCCAATATAACCTTGGTTTCTTACTGGGTATAGCAATTGTATTCTTACTCATCGGCGCTTTCTTTGGATCAAGACGCCATTAAACTTAGCCGCCAGATTTATCCGGGAAGGCGACCTTCCTGAGCGCTTTTAGACTATCACTGAGGAGACTTAATATGGATACAACAACAATGATCACCATCGTTATTCTGGTATTGGTAATAGTAGGCACCATAGTAGGTCTTACTTTCACCAACCGCAAAAAAACAGAAAACCTTCAAACCAAGTTCGGCCCTGAATATGAACACACAGTTCAGGCATTCGGAAATGAAAAGAAGGCGCAGGTAGAACTAAACGAACGCCAGAAACACGTGGATTCACTGGAAATTCACCCACTCACCAACATTGAACACGAGCGGTACCTGGCAGACTGGATCGCGGTTCAATCCAAATTTGTAGATCAACCAGGGCAAGCCATCGTGGATGCCGATCACTTAATCATGGAAGTCATGCAGTTACGCAACTATCCTATATCTGACTTTGAGCAGCGTGCGGCCGACGTTTCCGTGAGTTACCCATCCCTGGTGGGCAACTACCGCGCTGCCCGTGTAATCGCACTCAAGAATATGGAGCAAATGGCTGATACAGAAGAATTGCGGCAGGCGATGATTTATTATCGATCATTATTCGAGGAACTTCTCGAAACCGATGCTGCCGTTGCGTAAGGAGAAAACAAAATGAGTGGAAATAATTTTGGAGAAAAATTTTATGTCTCAGATAACTCTGAGAGATTTGAAACAGCCGGAAACGGTCCGATTGTAAATTCAGACCCAATCAAGGATAAAGTAGCCTTGGATGCAGCACTGATTGATGAATGGCCCGTGGAAGAGATTGTGCCAGAGGGAGACATTATGAAAGAAACGCTTGTCCAGGAAGCCCCCGGCAACGCAACCATCATTTACAGAGATAGTGTTGGTGAAACGGTTCCAAACATTGTTCAACCTGCAGATGCCAGTGAAACAGGCCCGGTGGATGAACAAGCCTACCAACCATCGTCCATAAACAATACGATACCTTCTGAATTACCTGAGATGCTAAACCCGAAATATCCTTTACCTTTGCTCGACAGCGAGGAATCCGAAATTCTTCGCACAAAATGGAATAAGGTTCAGGCCAGGTTCGTGGACGAGCCGCGCTCTGCGGTAAAGGAAGCAGATGCATTAGTTACAGAAGTGATTGGGCAGATCACGAACATGTTCGCCAAAGAACACAGCTTACTGGAGGGGCGCTGGAACCAGGGCAATGAAACATCCACTGAAGATCTTCGCAAAGCGTTGCAGCGTTATCGCTCTTTCTTCAACCGTCTGGTGGTTTGATTATCAAATATCTTGCATCAAAACCGTCTGAAGGCAGAAAACTTTAGCTGGCGTCTGCTTGAAAATTTAGCAAGCAGACGCCAGCACCAATAAGAAACCCCATGGTTAACAATTCATCAAGTTGATTGGCATAACAGGACAGGGGAAAAGCCAGAAAGTCACTAGATTTTGGAGTTGTAAACCATGCTTAACCTACATGATTCAGAGTTACGATATCGTCGCTTATTCGAAGCAGCCCAGGATGGGATATTAATTCTGGATGCACAAACGGGCTTGATCAAGGATGTTAACCCATTCCTGATAAAAATGCTGGGCTATTCTTATCAGGAAATTGTACAAAGAAAACTCTGGGAAGTTGGTGCATTTAAGGATATCGAGGCAAGTCTGGAAGCTTTCGAAGCTTTGCAAAAAAAAGAATATATCCGTTACGAAAATCTTCCGCTCAAAACCAGGGACGGACGCCTAATCCAGGTCGAATTCGTCAGCAATGTTTACCTCGTAGGGGATGAAAAAGTCATCCAATGCAATATTCGCGATATTACTGAACGCGCCCAATTACAAAAAGCCCTGGCCAGGAATGAAGCGCTTATGCGCAGAGAATCTACCCGGGATCACTTGACAGGTTTATTTAACCGGCAATATATGGAAGAGACCCTGGATCGCGAAATGGCCCGCGCACTAAGACAAAACAGCCCACTCAGCATTCTGGTGGTGGATGTAGATGAGTTCAAGCATATCAATGACATTTTTGGTCATGCTGTTGGTGATACCATTCTGCGTAAACTGAGCAAAATGCTGATAAGGCATGTTCGCACTGAAGATATCCCATCCCGCTATGGGGGCGATGAATTCATCATCGTCATGCCTGGTGCGTCATCCAAATTGGCCTGCGAACGCGCCGCACGTTTATGCGAGCATGCCCGCCACTTCCATCCCACCTGCGATGGACAAACCTTGGAAAAGATCACACTTTCAATTGGAGTCGCGACTTATCCAAAAGATGGTGCCACCAGTGCAGCCGTCCTGAAGGCAGTAGATTCTGCACTTTATCATGCCAAGCTCGCAGGACGTGATCAGGTAAAAGTCACAGTTTAAAGAGCCCTCAATTTTAGCAATCGCCAAATCGCTACAAATTCCAGTCCATTTCAATTATTTATTTACCTTGCTTATCTCCCCCAAGTGACGGAGAACAACACTCCCTGATAGATGGATGCAAACAGAGCTGATTTACTGTATGCTGAGATGTAGGTTCATTATGGGGAAGATTGGATTCGGATAATACTTACATATTCTAAGGAGAATTTACCGTGAATAAAGACCTTTTCGAAAACAATTGGAAACAAATCCGCAGTCAGACAACTACCTGGTGGAGCCTTATGAATGATCACGACCTACTAAAGGTAGACAAAGCTGAAGTGAAGTTCGATAAATTTGTCACCTTGCTGCGGGTAAAGTACGGCTATACCACCGATCAGGCAAAAAAAGAAATCGTAAAACATGTGTCCGATTACGAAAAAAAACACCACGAAACCAGCATAACTTAGAAGAAAATCGGCATTTCAAGGAGATATGAAACATGCATATGCATATTTATCAAAACGGAAAAAATATTCAGGACCTGGTGGGGCTTGTGATTGGCCTGACCATTGGCGGGTTGGCTGGTTTTGGAACAATGATGCTTCTTGCACCCCAATCCGGCAAAGAAACCCGGGACCAGATCAAACAAAAGAGCATCCAACTTCAAGAATATACAACTGATGCATTTGGCGATCTGATAAAACTATCTCAAGTCGACAAGCGGGCCATACTTTTGGAAAACCGTTTGAGCCACGAAAATATGTACTTACCAGATATACATTATAAAAACTGATTGAATAAAATAATCCCAGTTTTTGTGGGGTTGTTTATTTTTGGTTCGGGTCAGTACACCCTGGGTACGTACTGACAAAATAGAGGAGCAATAATGAATGAAAAACATGGTTACCCAATAATTCTCGACGAGTTTTTTAGAAATGAAGAACAAAAGCCATTGGATTCTGATTTAAAAAAAACGAATGACCAGATTCAGAAAACAGATGCTAGCATTGAAGAAAATATATATAACGCGCTTTGGAAGGATTCTATCTTGAGGGTGACGGACATCGATGAGATCAAAATCCATGTCAACAATAGTGTCGTCTTTATGAGTGGGCATATACTCGGTTCAACAAACCGCCAACGAATTGAGAAAACGCTCCAAACGGTGCCGGGCATCTATGCCATCCGAAGCAACCTGGTCATGGATGACGAACTCACACGCGAAGTGGCCGGATCTCTGGCTGAACTTGAACATATTCACGAATGTAAATTTTTTACAGGCGTATCACATGGGGTGGTCGTCATAAGTGGTGATGTAAGCACAATCGAAATTCGTGGAGACGCTGAAAAATGTATCTCCCAAAACCCCAAAGTCCGCGGGATCATCAACCGGATCAGTGTCCCGAATATAAGTTTTGAGTTACAGGACAATCGTTTTTTGCAACCGATCATAGGGACAGAAATGTACTTTCGCGACGGCATTTTTGGTATTGTCCAGCAGGTGGTGATCAATCCTGACAACCGGCGGGTCCAATCCATGATTTTACAGGGACACTTTAATAACTTGCGACAAAACCTTGGAATACTTAACAAAAAGGAACTACCCTCACTGGAACAAAAAATGGTTATCCCGATGAGTTCCATGGGATATTTGACAATCCATTCCGGTACGCTGAACATTTCAAGCTCTGATGCCACCGTGGATCATACATATAATTCTTCCTTGTATTTTTCTCCGGATAAATCATGGGAGCCCCCCTTCCCATATAAACCTTCCGATATATTAATTCCTATTGAATATGAGCGAAGTATTAGCCTACTTAAGTAGCCGGTGATTGGGTTGGAATTCGTAAGATGAGGCTACAAACCTAAAACCATCATTTTTTCCTGGTTTGGTCATAAGAATAACTTCCCAGTATTGGCAAGAAGACAACCCTCTAAAAAATAATAAACATGGATGGTAAATGATATATATTGTTAAAAATATCTGCTTCAAACCCACATCCATATACTAAAAACAATACCTCCCCCAAGTGGCGGAGAATGATACTCCCCGATTGCATGATGCAGCCGGGGAGTATCCATTGTAGGATAAATGTATGACCCGCGTATATGTAGCCGATGCCCTGCCCGAAGAACGTACTGCCTTGCGACTATTGCTGCAAGATTTACAAATGGAAGTAGTTGGTGAGGCTTCCGATTGGCCCACCACCCTAGCCAATGCCCCGGCCACCTGCCTGGATATGCTTTTGGTGGAATGGGACTTGCTCCCCATCGATTTGGGCTCACAAGCTTTGATGGACCTACGCGCGGCATGTCCGAATTCAATTGTCGTTGTCCTGATCAGCCACCTGGATGCCCGCCAGCAAGCCGCTCTATCTGCCGGAGCGGATGTATTTATCAGTAAGGGTGAAACACCAGATCGGGTGGCTGAGCGGTTACGTGACGCAGTTGCAGTTATTCGCGCTATCTAACGATATCGGCTATGGTCAATCTCGATGCCCGAGAATGACCAACCTGAGATCCGGCGCGCCAAAGCTATCCCAGGCGATCAGCTCTGAACTCAGAATAATCAATCGCCACCAATTGGGGCAGCATTTCAACATGATCTGGAGGATCAACCATGAATAAAGATATTTTCGAAGGCAAGTGGAAACAAATCCGGGGCGAAGCTAAGTCCTGGTGGGGAAAACTGACTGACGATGATCTAGATCGAGCCGCTGGCAAGTTTGACGTCTTTACTGGCTTGCTCCAAGAAAAGTACGGTTACACCCGTGAGCGTGCAGCGGATGAAATTGATAGACGCGTAACCGAATATGAAAACAAAATGAAAAAAGAAACCGTCGCCAATCCTGTCAAATAAACAGATTTTTACCTGCCCCAACCAATGAATAGGGGCAGGTAAAAGGCACGCTGATCCGTGCAAAATCAATAATATCAACTTTATCGGAGAAAAAAATGAACCTGCTTATATACCTCTTAGTTGCGGCAATGATTGGTTGGGTGGCAACTCAACTGATGCACGACAGTTCGAACCTGCTAATCAATATCATCATAGCAGTCGTAGGGGCATTCCTGGCTGGAACATTCCTCACCCCTATCTTCAAAGTCGGAACGATCAATGATGCCATTACTCTCCCTACCGCGCTGGTAACACTGCTCGGATCAATTATTTTACTGGCTATCCTGAATCTCTTCCGTGGAAGAGGTCGCTAAACATCCTGAGAAAAAAAGTGCTGGTTGCTTTGACAAGTTCCTCAAAAGGATTTGGAATAACCGGCTGCTCTTATTACGTATCAATAATATTTTCAAAACGAGTTCTGAATCTGCAACACTCACAAAAAAATTAGATTCAGAAAATGGAGACTAAATGTCCAACGAAAACAGAACTACCCAAGTTACATCCTCACAGCGAGAACCGGAACGCGAACAGCGCATCTTTACTTTCAAGGCTACCCAACTGATCTGGCTTTTATTCGGTATCCTAGAAGCCCTGATTGCCCTCCGAATAGTTCTAAAGCTGGTTGGGGCAAACCCAGAAAGCCCAATAGTTGGTCTTATCTATGGATTTACTTACCTTTTCCTATTCCCCTTTGAAGGCCTGATCGGCTCGCCAGCAGGTGGCAATATGGTCCTGGAACTCTCTTCCCTCTTCGCCATGTTGATCTATGGCCTGATTGCCTGGGCTATTGAAAGAATTGTCTGGCTGATATTTTATCGTCCAAGTGGGCCAGTTGTAGGGACAACACAAACAACAACCAACGAAAATCATTCAACTCCATAACGAATCGTAAGTTACTACTGAAAGGAATAATTAAAATGAAACAAGAATCCGAATACCAAAACAATAATATTCTGAGTATATTAATCGGGATGCTTATTGGCAGCCTGGCTGGCGGACTAACAATGCTACTTATAGCGCCACAATCTGGGAAAAAGACCCGCATGCTCATTCAAGAAAAAGGGATCGAGTTACGTGAGCAAACCAATGACTTGTTGGATGATGCCTTAAGCCAGGCACGCCTCGACGGGCGCAGACTCTCGCGGGAAGGACGCCACAAGGCAAAACAATTATTCGATCAAAGCCAGACCATGGTTGCTGAACAACTTGTGAACGTAGCAGAGGCCGTCAAAGCTGGAAAAAAGGCACTCCTGAGTTCCTGAGTTGTAATTACTACCAATACCTTTGACGTTTGCAATCCAACATAATTCCTCTCACAAAAAAAGGAGATTATCATGAAATTCACAAAAAATATCGGTTTTCTATTGTTAGCTATCTGGCTCATTCTCACAGGATTATCAGCATTTGTTGCGATGAGCGGTTTGGGAGTGATCCTGTCAATCCTGGCCCTCGCAGCTGGAATTTTTATCCTGATTGGTCGCTAGACCTGATTAGAAACAGGCTAATCTCACGTTATGTGATGGTTAGCCTGTTTGCTGTCCTCATGAACACTCGCAGGAGATTTTAAGGAATTATTATGGAATCCGAACCTTCAAGCATCATTAAAAAATTCTTTTTTCGTCCACTGCGAGCAAAATTGATCTTTAACGCCAGCTCTGGCCAGCCAGAAGAATCACCACGACAGTTAAATAGTATCCTGTTGGCTATGCAGCGACAGCAGATTTTACCTGAAGTTCATATCGTCAATCCGGAAAGCAATCTGGAAAAGGTGGTTTGTGACGCTATAAAATCCGGCATCAAGCTGATCGTCGTCGCCGGCGGCGACGGGACAATTGATAGTGTGACTGGTGCCATGCTCGGAAAGAACGCGACCCTGGGCATCATCCCTACCGGCACGCGCAATAATGTTGCATTTAACCTCGGGATAACCGGAGATATTGAGAATTCTGTATCCCTGCTGCGCCAGGGCCGCCAGCTAAAAATCGATGTCGGTCGAGTACACACCGGACATTCTCGCCACTGGTTCCTGGAAGCAGCAATGTTAGGCCTACTCTCGGATCTTTATCCAATGGCCGATGAAGTCCAACACGGCAACCTGGCACAGATTGGGGGATTTTTAACTACTCTGGTTTCGGCCACACCCTCAAGTCTCAAAATCATCCTGGACAGGGATCAAAGCCTCGATACAAGTGCCCATATGATGATCGTCACAAATATGCCTTTTTTAGGACCTCACTTCCAGATATCCCCGAATGTATCTTTTATGGATGGATACCTGGACGTTTTCACTTTTTCAGATATGAGCAAATTTAGCATGGTATCCTACGCCATGCTTTCACGCGGAGGACTGGTGGAAGAACCAGGGATCAAGCATTATCGTGTCAAGAGAGTAGAGGTTATCTCAAGTCCTCACATGCCAGTAATGGCAGACGGTATCCTCTTGGGGCAGGGCTCATTATCAGTACATGTACACCCGCGTGCATTGACAGTCATGGCTGGTGACGAACTAACCGGCCCTCCCGCGACAGCTACCGTGATCAATCCGGGAATACCGTCCAATGAATAACGTCATACCTGAACCACACACTCCTTTTTGGGCACCAAATAAAAGACGCCCAGCTTTCCTATTCGTCTTACTGGCTGGTTTGGCAGCATTTCTATATTGGTTGCCAGATAATACGCGCTCAGACCTATTGCAAGCGTTACAAACCCATAGATGGTTGGTTGTCCTGCTGATACTATTTGCCGTATTGACCATATCCCTGATCTGGTCTGCCGGGCAACAATTGGACTCTCGTTCTTTTATCTTTTTTAACACCCGAAATTATCCGCTATGGCTCGATCGTATTATGTGGTCGGTAACTCAGTTGGGCAATATGCTGGCTGCCTTTATCTCTGCCCTTATTCTTTTCATTTTTAATTACCGTTATTTGGCAATCGTGACCGTCCTTGGCACCTTAACACTTTGGCTGCTGGTGGAAATCATCAAGCTGCTCGCAGATCGTGACCGCCCATTTCTCACTTTTGAAGGAACGCGCGTGATCGGGTACAAGGAGAAAGGGGATTCTTTTCCAAGTGGGCATACCAGCCAGATCTTTTTTCTGACAACGCTCTATATTCAATATTTCCAACTCGGGTTACCCGCATCTGCCTCCCTTTATACCATTGCTGCTCTGGTTGGGTTTACACGTATCTACGTTGGCGCACACTATCCAAGAGATGTCCTGGCAGGCGTTGTGCTTGGATCAGTCTGGGGCATACTCTCGATGCTTCTAAAACCTTATTGGCTCAGTTAATCTAAAAAAGGATAACAATGATCGTTTATACCATCTCTAATTTCCTACACTGGTTTGCCTTATAACCCGTAATTACGCCTCCCACAAGTTGCCTTGTGGGAGGCGTAATTTTCCATCAACTTTCCTCACTAAATTAATCCAAAACTTTTTCCCTTTTTCCTAGTTAATCCATCTTCTACCCAATAATCCCATTATTTAGTTCATCAACAATTCTCCCCCGAGTGGCGGAGACAAACACTCCCCGGCCGGTGGATGTGACTTGGGTGTGTTTGTTATAGGATAAGAGTGTAGGACAAATCAAATTAACAAGGAGAAACATCATGATTACCTGGATTATTGTCATATTGCTCATTCTTTGGCTGCTCGGGTACTTCGGGCCAAACCTCTATTCTGGCATCCCACGTACTGGCAACGTACTACACACACTACTGGTGATAGCTGTCATCCTAATCATCTTACGGCTTTTGGGAATCCTTTAGGGTTTATCGAATTCCATGCAACGCAACCTGAGCACTCTGATAATAATCGGACTGATCCTGGTTTTGTCAACACTGGCCTCTTGTGGAACTTCAACCGGAACTCCATCTGAGGCCAGCGTTGGCATGTTGTTACCAATGGCCAGTGATACAAACCAACCATCATTTTGCACTGGCTGTGCTCAGGCAACCCTGGCGGCACTGCAGACCCAGGAAAAGAACGGAGCCGATGCTCAAGCTGCAGCTACTGCTGAAATTATGCGTGCCAACGCTCAAGCCACGTTGGATGCTGTCAGTTCGACTTTGAGCGCAGCCCAAACTCAAGAACAAAACAAAGCCAATATCATTACTGCTCAAATAGCTGCAACCGCTGCCATCGTGAGTGCCAATGCGCAGGCTACCCTGAATTCAGCCAGAGCAACACAGAACGCGGCACTTACCCAGGACGCGATCCGCCAAACCCAGGTGCAAATCAGCCTGCAAGTGACAGCAGCTTTTGCCACACAGAATGCAATCGCCACACTTGCTCAACAGAACCTGGTTTTTATCGCTGACAGCACCCGGACGGCGGTTGCCAATCACATCGCCACACAAACTCAGTCTGCGGTAGCAACCGACCAATGGTACACAAAACAGGCGCGGCAGCGCAATGACCAATTGCTTAACCAACTTTCTTTCTTATGGATGATTTGTCTGCCACTCATATTAATAATCATTGTAATCATACTTTTTATATTTTTCTGGCGCTGGATGCAAATCCGGGAAACCCAACAGCTCATCGACTTAAATCAGGAAGAACTTCAATCAAACCAACCATTCATCATTGACCATGAATTACCCGCAAATAAGTTTGTGGACAAATATCTAAAACCAACCTCAAACCCTACGGACCACGTGGACAGATGGATGGAAGAAGTCAAAAACACACTATTAAATGAGCAGAAGGACATAGATGATCACCCAGGCAGTTGATACTCAACTTTTTCACCATAGGGCACAGCAAATCAGAACCCGCTTACCTATTCTACTGTCACAATGGGGCTTGTTGTCACGTTTTAAACGCTGGCGACTGGTTCGAGACTCAAACACAGGCATGGTAATTCTTTTTGGAGTGCTCAATAATAACTACATAGCCACACACAGCATCACTCCATTCAGTAATTATTTTGACCCACGTTTGCTGCGTGACCTGGAAACAGAGTTAAAAGTACGCGTGTTGCCATCCACCAATGACGGCCTGCGTTATGCCTTCGTTCTTAAGCATGGTCTTCTTGATCGCACCGTGCACATAGAAGATGATAGAGAAACAGGAACACTGAACTCGGCACATTTTACGCATAAAAAGAATTGGGTGATAGAAAGACAAACCACCCTAGACGAACCAAATAACTACATATTAATGAATAATCTCGTCCTTATGCACCAAAAACTTAAAAATTTTTCGAACACTTCCCAAATTTTGGACGGTACAGAAAACCCATTCAAACAATTAAACACTGAATTTTTTCTTCAAGATGAAACAGACTTCAATGTAAAGATGGCAGATTATGAGAACGAACGTAATCCAAACCCTGCATAGCAGAACATCAGGTGTTGCATTTTATCGACAATCACCCCGCCCTAATGGCAATAATTTAATTCAGCAACAAACAGCATATTCACATACAAAATGCAGGAGTAAATCATGAAAATAAACTTCATCCAAATCAAATTCAAAAAAATAAGCAGCCTGATTCAAAATTGGCGCAACAAACGCAGCGAATACAAGCTCGCAAAACTAAAAAATAAACAGGAACTATTTGTGCGAATTCTTCAAAAGCGTTATGGCTACAGCAATGCTAAGGCTGCAATTGAAATGAACAAACATTATTCCGAAATCATCCTGACTTGAACATCAGAGGATAATGCCGTGGTTCATCACACATAATTGCCATTCAGGAAAACCTGGATTTGAATAACATATCCACTTAAAAAAGATATTGAGTCCAATCTTGTTCCTATCATTCTCGAAAAATATCATACTCCCTAAGCACAAATTCTTCCGAAAATAATTTGCACAAGAAACAAGTACACAGGATTTTGCAAATAAGCAGGATTCCAAATTAAAAGATACTTCGACATTGTTTTTGAACTCATACATGACTTTAAATAATTTCAGTTCAAAACAAAATAATCATATCACTCAAAGAATTGGAGATCAAAATGGGAATACTTTCCTGGATTATTGTTGGATTGATTGCGGGCTGGATGGCCGGGTGGATTGTAAAAGGCGGCGGGTATGGATGTATCGGTGATGTCATCGTGGGAGTTCTTGGTGGAATGCTTGGAGGCTGGATTGCCTCTTACTTCTTCCATATGGGCGATCCGATAACCGGAATAAATCTACAATCCATCCTAGTTGCTTTCGGGGGGGCGGTTGTCTTCGTTATATTATTACGTCTGCTAACCGGTAGAAGATCTTAGCTAGTCCATCACCTTCACCGCACTTCAATCAGCAATAGGGCTTTACCACAAATTGTTATCTTCTGGTGCACCCAACTGAAGTAATCCATGGTTGTGAAATTTAATAATCGCACGCTGGGAAAATACTTCTTATCGCATCAGGAAATTGGAGCTGGGATGATACGAAAATTAATCGCTGGAATATTGATAGTCATCAGCATCCTTATACTCGGGCTGAGCATCGCCGGAATTAGTTTAATCTGGATGTTCAAAGAACCGCTAACGCAGACCTCTTCTGTGCAGTTAAAGAAATTGGACCTCCAATTGGGCCAGGTCCAAACAACGCTTCAGAATGCAGATCTGGAATTGGAGCGTACACTGCGAATTGTCATTGATGCTGAAAAAAGTATGCTGACCCTAAAAACTGAATTTATCAATGCGAAAGCTGTGTTTGGCGAAATGAATGGAACAATGGATACAAAATTAATACCTGATCTCAAAAATATCCGCGCAAATATCGCCCAGGCAAAAAATACACTGCAAGAACTGCTCGCTACACTTAACCAAATCAACGCATTGCCTTTTACAAACATAAAACTACCAGGCGATAAATTGCTGACTGATTTGATCAACAGCACAGATTCTCTCGATTTCCAAATCATCCAGGTTGAAGAGCTCGGCAAAAAAGCTTCAACTTTCGCCGGGGATGCTTCCTACCTGATGGGATTTGATTTTTCAGAAACAAAACGCAACCTTAATGAATTTCTAACGGCAATACACGAATATGACCAGAAACTGACTGCCGGACGGTCACAGCTTACCTGGCTAACACAATCCTTACCGGGTTGGATCAAAACCGTTTCCATTGGAACCATACTTTTTTTAGTCTGGTTCGGGATTTCGCAATTCGGATTGATCATACACGGACTGGCTTTCTGGCATGGAAATCAAAGCTAATAACGCCTGTAACATAAATAGAAATTTTAAAACTATCTGAATTAACCTGTAACCCACCCTGTAAATAGTAGGAAAAGAATGACAATTCAACCACCCGTGCAACTACCAACCTGGAATTTCCGACAGGTAGCCTGGGGTACCCTCGTCCTGGTCATAATCGCAATTGGCTTTTGGCTACTTTACCGGTTTTACGAAGTCACCTTCACTTTATTTATTACCATTGTAATGGGCACAGTAATCAAACCCATCGTCAACTGGCTGCATCGAAAAGGACTTCCACGCATAGCGGGGGTCCTATTTGTTTACTTGCTCCTGCTGATTCTATTCATTGGATTTATTCTGTTGTTATTCCCATTAATTATCGTACAGGGTACGACCATAGCCACTGCGGTGCCAGGTTATTATCAGGCTTTTCGAGAATGGCTGAATAATTACCCCAACTTATTGGTGGTACGCTTGAGCGGTTTTCTACCAATAATCCTGCCAGGACTGGAAACAACCCGGGAACAAACAGGACCAGAAGTGATGGCAACCGCGGGGCAGGCTCTAACCTACGCCGCACCGGTGGTGAAAGCTTTTTTTCTCATTATCATTATTTTTGTATTGGCTTTTTACTGGACGCTTGACGGTTCACGGACCATTAAAGCATTCTTATTTTTGTTACCACAGGAAAAACGTGAGGGTGTCAATGAATTGATTTCAAGCATGGAGACCAAAGTTGGTCTCTACATATCCGGACAGGGTGTGCTTTGCCTCGTTATTGGCATCGTATCTCTGGCTGCTTATACATTAATCGGGTTACCCAATGCGCTGGTGTTAGCCCTTTTAGCCGGTATATTAGAAGCTGTACCAATGATTGGGCCTTTGTTGGGTGCTATTCCCGCTGCAATCGTGGCGCTCTCGGTAGGACCGGATAAGCTGGTATGGGTTATCATCGCAACTTTAATAATTCAACAAGTCGAAAACAGCTTCCTGGTCCCACGCGTAATGAGCAAAGCAGTAGGAGTAAACCCTTTCGTATCTTTATTGACATTTTTTGCTTTTAGCACTTTACTCGGTTTTGGAGGTGCATTGATGGCAATTCCAATGGCAGCCATTCTACAGCTAATACTCGATCGCTTCGTGTTTCAACAGGTCGCAACAGAAGCAGAGGGATCTACTGGTCGGGATTATATCAGCCGACTGCGATATGAAGCTCAAGATCTGGCCCAAGACCTGCGAAAACAAGCCCGACTCAAAAAAGGTGGTTCAGACAAAAAGGTTAAACAGATCGATCACATCCTGGATGAGATCGAGACCATCACTACCGATCTTGATTCCCTCCTGGCCCAGGCCGGAAATTCAGGTCAAGAATGACAAGACAATTATCAAAGATCGGCGCATCGGTATTAACAACACTTCTGGCATTGATAGTTTTGTGGCAGTTTCGCGTTGTGGGGCTGTACGTGCTGGTTTCATTAACCCTGGCAGCAACCATACGTCCATTGTTTAAGATGATTATGTGGGGCAGCATTCCGGCCAAAGCAGCCTGGGCTTTTCTTTACCTATCGGCCCTGATAGGTTTTGGCTTTCTGCTCTTTCTATCCGGGGACGCTGCAATCAAAGAGATTCAGCATCTGGCAGCATCCATTTCAGTACAAGATGAGTGGATGTTACCAGGATGGTTGAAAAATAGCACATTCCAGCAAGAACTAATTCCCCGGTTGCCACCGCCAAGTAAATTCTTAGAAGCAGTCACCGGTGACCAGGGACAACTCGTTTTGCCAATCTTATTTGACTTTTCACAGAGTATTGGTAATGTTGTGAACGCCATTTTTGTTATTTTGTTCTTAAGCTTCTATTGGAGTTTGAATCAAATAAATTTTGAACGGCTATGGCTATCGCTCCTTCCACCGAACCAGCGCAAACAAGCCAGGCGAATTTGGCAAACAATCGAAATCGACCTTGGGGCTTATATACGTAGCGAAATCATACAGAGCATACTGGCAGGTCTACTCCTGGGAACTGGTTACTGGCTGCTTGGCTCCCCCTATTCAGCATTACTGGCAATTACCGGCGCTCTGGTCTGGGTGATTCCTGTAGTAGGAGCACCCCTGGCAGTAATTTTGCCCTTGTTTTTGGGCTTGCTAACCAGTCTCCAACTTGGGCTGTTCACTGCTATTTATACACTGGTCGTATTAGTTGTAGTTCAAGTTTGGGTTGAACCTCGATTTTTCAGACGCAAGTGGGATAACCCTATTCTGACCCTGATCATACTTCTGGCGATGGCAGATGCTTTTGGAGTGCTTGGTGTCATTGTTGCACCTCCCATATCAGCCATTTTCCAGATTTTATGGAATCTACTAGGCAACAAACGAAACATCACGGGAGCCGCTGCTCAGGTTTCAGACCTCAAAGAACGACACGCTCACGTATTGGATGCTGTAAAAGCCATGGATGGGCCACCGCTGCCATTGATCACCAGCAGCATTGAACGACTGGCCCGCCTGATAAAAAAAGCTGAGCCCGTTTTACAAGAAGTTCTTCCCGTTATCTCTTCAGAGTAAGTATTTCACACTCCGGTCAAAAAATTTCCCCCAGTTGGTGGAGACGAACACTCCCCAGACGATGGATGCGACCAGGAGGTGTTCGGTATAGTATGAATTCAGGCTTTCAAACCAATAAATAACCTTGGCTCTTTAATTTATTCGTAGCTTGGAATAATCCAAATTTTTGCTTGGGATGGCGTCTGTAGACCTGTGGAACTCTACCACAAGGAGATTAAAAATGCGGGATTTTAAAGAAGTAACGACAACAAACACCACATGCAACCTGCCACAAAACATGGCAGAAAATACCACTCAAGTAAGTCATACCAAAAGGTTGGCTTTGCTTCCTGTGATTGAAAACCTTCTTACCAAAAAGCTGATTGGCACTAGTTCTGATGGTGACATGACCTTTACAAATATAGAGAAAGAACAGGAAACAACAACCACCAAACTGGAGGCTGAGACCACACCCAAGGTAACTACTTGCTTTTCTGATGACGATTTGCGAAAAGCGCTGGATACGATTTATGAACGGATGTGGCACCATTCATAAATCAATTAGAAAAATCAGGGAAATATCAGAGAATTTCTGAATTCGTTCATTCTCTCGTTTCTTAAAAACTAATAATATGGGAAGAAGAAAAAGTGGTTTTTGAAATGAATATAAGTCGAAATTCAACCTGGCGAGGTATTACGCTGGTCATTATGAGCATCTCAGCCTTTATTGCGCTTGGTATTTCAGTCTATATTCCATCAAGCAAGACTGATGCACTTGCCACTGTAGCCCTCTGCGGTGACGGCTCTGCGCCAAATTATGGCTTTACCTACAGCATGCAGCAGGCACATTGGACAGTGAATTGGCAAAATTATGCCTCAGAGCAGACCATCACCGAAGTGGACACAATTTTGGACAGATTGAATGGAGATTCCATCGTACAAACCATGATTCTGATCCAGCCACAGGACCAGGTTGGCAACCGGGTAAACTGTGCTGTTCATTTCCTACGATATATGAAGCTTGGACTGCCCACTGGTGAACATAAAGATAATGGTTTTGCCTTTTTGATCGTAGTTGAACCCAGCCGTATTGATGTGCATTATGGGGTTGGCTTGGGATTGCCAGCCCTAACCGCTTCAGAATTAACCAACTTGAATCGCGCCTCAGAAACAACCTACCAAACCACCAATAGCCTTGATCAGGCTTTGCTAACCCTGGTTCGTGGTTACGATACGGTTGTACGTAGCAAATATGCGCCGTTAATTTCTTCAACCCCAACAGTTCAGGCTGAAGCGCAAGCACAACTACCATCCCAACCGTTAAGCATTCTGACCATATGTGGGCAGTTATGCATGGGCCTCTTTCTATTAATATTTATCTTGTGGGTACTTCCCCAAATGGCTCGCAAAGGCATCTCATTCAACCCATCAGGTTTTGGTTCTGGCAGAACGGGTTTCCCCCTGGGAGGATCGGGGGGCGGTTCATCCAGCCGTGGTGGAAGCGGAAGCGGACGTTCCGGTCGCGGTAATTAGTTAACAAGGAAATGATGATATGAAAAAATACATTCAACAAATTACATTGATTGTTACAATGGCTGCCCTATTTATCGGGCTGACCAGTTGCAGTGTTGTGTCTTCAGGAACGACAGAATATAACGATCTGGTGGCATTGGTACAGGGGGTGCAATCTGCAGCAGCCAATTTTCAACTGGTAATCGATACCCAGTATGCAAAAATCCAGGCCAAGACGCAGATCACCAGGGATTATTATGATGCGGTTAGCAACAGCGGTGAGGTCTGGACTGGTAACTTCCGGTCACAAGCAGATGCACTTACTAATTTAATGAATAATTATCGCGATGCAAATGGTCAACCACTGGATCCAACTAAATTAAATTTAACCCAGCTGCAAGGGAATAACGCACTGCCCAGTGGACTTGGCCAGGGTTTTTCGCTATATGTTAACGCCATAACTCAGGCACCGCCCCCCGTACCCGATGCTTCCGTAACCCTGGCGATGGGTGATACTGTTGATGAAGCCATGAATACCATTCAATTGGCGGGTACCGATTGGAATGACGCTGTCAAGGCTTACAACACTCGTCGTGCACAGATTAAGGGCGAGATTGTGGCAAAAGTATCTGCTTACTTCGGTTTCGATTTACCAGTAACTTTCCCCTACTACCAGGGCGCAAACGCCGGACAGCCAGTCCAAAATCCATTGGCAACACCCAAACCCTGAACCGGCGGAATAAAATTTGTTTACCAAAGAAAGGTATTGCCATGTCTCAATTTGAAGAAATCCTCTCGTTGTTACCTACAGATATTCAACCAACAATCAGCAAAATTTGGGAGACAATGGGCCCCGGTGAAAAGGCAAGCTTTACCTCATTATTAATTGGGTTCCCATCCGATGCGAATTTGGTGAAATTACTGGTCAAATTATCTACAGCCCAAATACGGCAAGCCTTCGGTCATAAGCATCGGGTAGCCATTGTTGGCCCTTCCAATGTTGGTAAATCCACTCTTTATAATTTTCTGGTGCAAAACAAAAGCGATAAAGCTGTTGTCGGACCCATGCCAGGCACCACCACAGAAATTCAGCTGGCCGATGCAGCCTTATTTACACTGGTCGATACACCAGGCACAGATTCTATAGGGCAGGTTGGTGAGCGAGAGAAAGAATTGGCCTTATCAGCAGCTGCGCAAGCCGATTTTTTGGTTCTGGTTTTCGATGCCAGCCAGGGGATTAAAAAAAATGAACAAGAATTATTTTTCGAATTATCCGCGTTAAAAAAACCTTTGGTGGTGACGATGAATAAGATAGACCTGATACAACATAAAAATCTGTCCAATGTCATTTCTAGTGCCGCCCTTAACCTTGGTTTGCAGCCCGATCAAATCGTCCCAATTGCCGCCAAAGATGGCAAGAACATTGGCAAGGTACTCTTAGCCGTGGCAGCTACTGAACCTGAAATGGTTGCCGCACTGGGACAGGCATTACCAGGATACCGCTGGCAACTTGCCTGGCAAACAATTGTCAGATCGGCATCAATTTCTGCGGCGATAGCCCTTGTGCCACTGCCATTCACCGATTTTGTTCCTCTGGTTATTACCCAATCAATCATGGTGGTCAGTATTGCTCGAATTTATAACTACAAAATCACCCCACAGCGTGCTTCTGAGCTGGTCGCCACATTTGGGCTCGGGTTTCTTGGGCGAACCATCTTTCAGGAATTCAGTAAACTGGGAGGGCTGCCAGGCTGGGTCTTGAGCGCAGCTATTGCTTCTTCAACCACGGTTGTCATGGGATATGCGGCAGTGCAATGGTTCGAAAAAGGCGAGAAACTATCAGCTCAGACGATCAAAAATCTCACCATGGCGATGACCACAAATATGCTGGCGATCCTCAAAAACCTGGGAAAGCAAGAGCCTGACCAGGAAGGTCTCCGTGAACATATCACCCAATCCCTGGCAAGCTCATCCATGGCTGAAAGCATTACAGCCTTCGAATTGGAAACTGGAAAATAAAAAATAACTACTTCAAAGTTTTCCCAATAAAATCAAATTTCGTCAAAGAATCTGGAGATTTTCAATGCTGAACTTAAAGCGCGGTCTGGTCATTTTCATTCTGCTTGCAATCGCTCTACCAGCTTGCATACCAGCTGAACAGGCTCAAATAATTCCATCCGTTCTAACCAGCGAAACTGGTCAGTTGAGTACTGAGCTTAATACGAACACCAGCACAGCTAGTACCTCGGCATCCGTGGTCAATGCCAAAAAACCTCCTCAAACCAATGCAGCGGGTATCATTCCACCCGGACAGCGCCAGGAACTCACCCGGCTTTCGAGTTTGCTCAAGTTCAAAATTATTGGTCGGGAGGGGGTTTTGCTTGGACAGGTTTCTGATTTCATTATTAATACCTGCGAAACTTATATTATTTACTTTACAGTTAACCCAGTTGCAAATCTCAAAGTGGCAGCAAACAAACAACTGGTTATTCCCTTTGAGGTGGTCACAATCAACAGCGGGGAACTGAATGCCGAGAAGAAAACAATATCAATTTATATGACCCCTGACCAGGTTTCTGTCGCTCCACCTTTCGCTGATCACTTTCCCTTATTTCCTAATAACTGGGAAGAGACTGTACGCACTTACTGGCTCCGAGTGGCACGAGTCAGTCACCTCACCAGCGAATGCAAGGCTGGTGGGAGCGATTCGGCCAATGCAGTTCACAAAATTGCCTACGCCTCACAATTGCTGGGCGCTGAATTAAAAGATGGTAATCAGGTTAAATTGGGAACGATCGTAGATGCGGTCCTCGAACCAGAAAGTGGCAAATTAGGTTTTTATGTAGTCAAGCTGCTGGATGACAACCTGGTTATGGTTCCACTCGGCCAGACAAACATACCCAAGGCAGCCCTGGTGCCAGGCCAGACGATAGAGCTGGTTCTGCTGGCAGAAACCAACCAGCTTTTGAGCGCACCCCACGTCACCTCAGTGGAACAGGCCATGAACACTCAAACCCAAAGTGATGCCCGGCAATATTGGAAAAAATAGTCCCAAAAACTTTCCGTAATGTCAAAATCTCCCCCAAGTGACTTAGATAAACACTCTCCGGTCGATGGATGTAACCGGGGAGTGTTTGTAATAAGATGAATTTACATTCGGAAGCTTGGCCCGTCACAATTCAGGCTTCGGGATATTGAAATCCGGATCATTTGTGAGGAGATAAATATGAAATGGTTATCCTTAAGAATCTTGCCAGGGTTGGTAATTGCAGGCCTGCTGCTTGGATCCTGCGCTACACCACTCCCGGCTGTCCCAGTTATTCTGATTGCTCCAAGCTCAACACCTGAGCCAAGTGCGACACCTAATTCCAGTGCAACACCAGTGGCGAGCGCCACCAGTGTTGCACCAGTAAGTGATGATGTATGGGATCGAATTGTTTCAAATAACAAAATAGTAGTGGGAACATCCTGGGATTACCCACCTTTTGCTTCCATTGATGCCAATTACCAGGTGGTTGGCTTTGATATCGCCATAATTCAAGAAGTTGGACGTCGTCTGAAGATTCCTGTAGACATCCAAAATTTCACTTTTGAAGGACTACCTGATGCGCTCCAAATCAATCAAATTGACGTAGCTATTGCTGCCATCTCAATTTCTCCAGAACGGTCCAGTCAGATGTCATTTTCGCCAGTTTATTACGTCAATCAAACTGCTGTTCTAGCCAGAAATGATTCGCAGGTGAGCATCACCGATTTTAAACAACTGGCTAATTATCGTGTTGGTGTACAACGAGGCACCACATACGAGACGATGGTAAAAACCCAGTTAGTGGATACTGGGCTGATGAGCGCTGCTAAACTGCTAAGCTACGCGCAATACGATGAAGCTGTCCGCGATCTGGTTGCAAACCGGGTTGACCTGGTAGTTATTGGTCAGGCAACAGCTAATTTTTACATGGGTCAAATGGGATTAAAAATAGTTGGTAGCGATTTCAGCCAGCAAGACCTGGCTATCGCTATGCGAACAGGAACACCACGCCTAAAAGCCGAGATCGACCGAGTGATGGGTGACATGCTCACTGATGGAACAATTCTGGGATACATACAAGAATATAACCAGAATAATGTTGCCAAGGCTTTTCCCACTCAATATCCAGCCAGTCAGGCCACTTCCACACCTGTACCGCTTGTAGCAACGGTTGCACCTACCACATGCGTAAACGGAATGAAATTTGTTGCGGATTTATCTTATGCCGATAATGACATGCAAACCCCGCCATTCATTAAATCCGGGACCACATTTAACAAAGTATGGCGAATTGAAAACTCAGGAACGTGCACCTGGACCCCCAGTTACCGGTTGGTGTATGCATACGGCAATTTAGCCTCCGCTCAAATGAATGGGCAACCTGTCAATATGCCTGTGAATGTCGCCCCAGGCCAGGCCATAGATTTAAGTGTAAAACTGACCGCTCCTCCGCAACTCTTAACCTACCAGGGCTTTTGGCAAATGGAGAACGCCACAGGTGGACGCTTTGGTCAGACCATTTGGGTCGGTATCACCACCATCTCAGATTTGGAGACCCCGGTTTTGACTGCACAGCCTCCTTCTGGAAACTATTGCCAGATAACCCTGACATCTCCCAAAACATCAATTACAGTCAGCAGTGCATTTGATGCAATCTGGACAGTCAAGAATATCAGCAAAGCTGATTGGTCCATGGAATCAGTTGATTATAAATTTATCAGCGGTACCGAAATGCATGAAAAAGCTGTTTACAACTTCTCCGAAACAATCAAAGCTGGGGAGAGTGGGAAAATCATCGTAGATATGGTTGCCCCAACCAAACCGGGGATCTATAACGCCAAATGGGCGATCGTTTCCGGCAGTAAAACCATCTGTTTTCTGACCACAAGCGTGACTGTAATAGCAAAGTAGCCAAACTACTTACGCTAGCACAGTCAGATGATTTAGATGGGATGAAAAATTCAAGGAAATAGTAAAAAATCACTCTCCGGGTAATCCACCATTTGGAGAGTGATTTTATGGGAGCGATCAATTCGAGCCTGGATCACGAACCGCCGACCCGCCGGTACTACCTGGGAATTCTGCTCGACACTGCGACTTGATAACTGGGCCAATGTTTTTTGAAAATAATAACTGGTGGTACAAGACCGGCTTACTTGCCACAAGGAGCCTGTACTACAAGGAGGTTATTTGACGGAAATGTTCCCTTGAATAAAGACTTCCGAAAAATAACCTCAAAAAAATATCTCTTCTCGTCTAAAGAAAGTCCTCTCAATTAGCCAGGCACACTCGCGGAGTAAATTCACTTTTAGAGTCGCCAGTCGCTTTCCAATTCTCTACTCTACAGGTACAAGCAGGCTTTACCGACCGAGCAAATCGTATATTAAAAGCTCATAATACAGAGTCAAAACCCAGCCCAATCTTTTTACAATCTAATTGCGCAAGAAAATCTCATTACACTTTGGAAAAAACTTCAACCGCAAGGTTATAGCTGCGGCTTTCGCCAGGCAGGAGGTTGGGTAAATGACCCGCTTCACGAGTCGCCACTCGCCCACCTAATCCATTACAGTTGGCTGGTTCTATTCCAACCACATAGGCACCTTCTCCCATCATCTTCCATTCCATTAAATAGGGCAGCTCAGCAGTTTTATATGTCCAACGCAAACCATAACCGATTTGTGGATTATGCAATTCAATCAGGGTCAGTCCATTTTCATCCGCCACAGGCCGATGAATGAAAACCTGTTCCTGGTAGCCGTGTGTAGGTGCCTGAAAGCGATCCCAATCAACCAGACCGGTTTGGGCAGTTGCATCACGAGCCAACGTTTCCTCAGACTGAAGTTGAAGCCGGGTATACTCACTGACCAGCGGAAAACCTAAGTTAAAGTGATACAGAAGCATATGAGGAACAGGTTCAAAACCCTCATTGGTGACACTATCCTCAATTCGGATTTGATCAGAACCCAGTGCTGTAGTAAATCGCCGGCGTAAAACCAGGTTTTCGCAAAAGAGCGCTGCCTGCCGAATTTCGCCAGTGATCTCCAATTTGTAATCATTACCATCCCAGTAAGTACGGTAATTTACCTGGGTGGCTGGCTGATTACTGATGCGTCCATGCAGCCCAAATTCGGTGCCGTCATCTTGAGTTGGCGAACCGAATTGATCCAGTCCACAAGTCGCCAGCAAGCCTCCAGGAAATGATCGCAGCCAACCGAGCTTCGTCGGCTCAAAATAAGCAGGATGCACATCCCCTGCAGGAGAACGCCAGGCTATTGGCAAATCTTTAAATTCACAACCAGTGATATCCAAAGCACGCTCAGCATTGACCTGAAAACGCAAGCCGGTTCCGGTCCACACATCCAGTATCTGCATCCACGCGCTTTTCCATCCCCAGCCTCCAACATGCGAATACCTGCCAGTTGTTCCATCCGACCGACCCGGCTCATTAACTCAGCCTTGTTCCACTCACGTTCAAACAATCTAGTCATGGGTTTATCCCTTTTTCTCTTGCAAGTGCATATCTGCTGACGATTCGCGCAGGGTTTCGGCCATTAGCGGTCCCATGCGTTGATAATATTGAAAGCGAGCCTGATAGCGTTCATGCTTACGTAAATCCGGTTCAAAGGTGCGCTCAAGCCTGACCATGGCTGAAACTCCCTGGGTATAGTTCTCAAATACTCCAGATCCAACCCCGGCAATAATAGCCGCACCAAGCGCACCAGCTTCGGTGATGACCGGCCGGGTAAAGGGCTTCCCAAAAATATCAGCACAGGTTTGAACCCAGGTATCCGAACGACTGCCACCACCAACAGCCCTATAATTCTCGATCTTAATACCCGTTGCAGGTAATGAATCAACTGATTCTTTAAGATAGAAGGCGACACCTTCGATGATACCCTTAAGTATCTCGCCACGCCGTGTTCCCAAATGCATCCCGGCCATTAATCCCGCCGAATCTGCCAGAAACCTGGGAGGGCCGGTAGGAGCAAAATGCGGTAAGACCAGTACACTACTCGGTTCTGAGGGGATTTCATCGAAGAGTACCGGGTAAATAGAACGCCCCTCTGCTTCGGCCTGGCGATGTTCGAGAGTGGCAAAAGTATCCCGATACCATTTGACCAATGCGCCGCCCTGGTTATAAATAAAACACACATAGCGACCAGGGATGGCATGATGTTCAGTATTCAAGCCGCGCGCAATCATCACCTGTGGATCAGGCGGGTTGGTAAAAACTGGCGTAATACAATGGTACGTACCCATGCCATACACGCTCGTGCCCGAATCCACCACACCACAACCAACAGCATTGGCACATTGATCGTGTGCTCCGCTGACGATGCGCACTCCAGCTGGTAAACCTAACTCGCTAGCAATGTGCGCAGCAACTGTTCCAATCACCGTACCCGATGGGGCTGTAACCGGCAGCTTGGAACGCTCGAGACCAGCGACATCAAGCAAGGTATCTGACCAATCACCGGTATGGATATCGAAGAGAAGTGAGCGATTAGCGAGTGAGTAATCCACCACCGGATCAGCACCCAGCATAAAGGCAATGAAATCGCTCCAGTGCAAAAATTTATAAGTACTGGCGTACAACTCAGGCTGGTGTACGCGAATCCATTTAAGCTTTGTCAGGGTGTATTGATTTCCAAACGTGTTACCGTTGATGGCATACAGACGATCATTTGGTAAAAGCATCGCCAGGTCTGCCAAAAATTCCTCTCCCCGGATATCGAAATTCAAAAGGGATGGCCCCAAAACTTGTCGAGTCGCGGAAACAGGCACCGCTGCTTCCGCCAGGGATGAGACCGAAAGCGCATGAATTTCGGCTCCAGGTTTGGCAACCGTTACAGAACGGATCGCAATTTTCACAGCGTTCCAAATCGCTGCCGAATCCAGCTGCGCCCATCCAGGTTGGGGACTTTGAGGGTCGTATTCACAATAAGCCGAAGCCAGCATCTCCCCCTTGAGCGAGAATAGTGCCACCTTGCAGCCAGTCGTGCCGACATCGATCCCAAGCAAATTCATGTCAGTGCCTCACTTATAAGCAATGGCTGGATATTTTTCAAACCGAAATACTCATCAATCAGCCAGCTTGTGCGTTCATAAACAGCATCCTGGGCTTCGGAAATTTTTCCTGAAGATTGCAATTTTATCTCGTACGCTTGCCGAATTTCAGTGCCAATATTGATTTTGGTAATCCCCTTTTGAAAGGATGCCAATACATATTCACGGGGAATACCTGATCCGCCATGTAAAACCAGCGGCACCCCACTCGCCTGGAATAAACTCTCAAGATGTTCTAGGTTCAGACGTGCAGCAATTTTCTTCTGGTCTTTGTACCCGACTGAAACAGCGCCATGAACATTCCCAATCGCAACCGAAAGCCAATCACAACCAGTTTCTGCTACGAAACGGCGCGCCTCATCTACTTTTGTAAAACCCTTCCCCGATGCAAATAGCTCATCATAGGGCGGGAGCGGACCAGCTTCGTGACCCAGGACAGCCCCCAGTTCAGCTTCACAAGGGATGCCAGCCTGATAAGCCAGGGCTGTGACCTGCGCGGTAGCAGCAATATTTTCATCCAACGGCAAACGCGATCCATCCACCATTACAGAATGATAGCCAAGGCCAATTGCCTGTTGGATAAGAGCAAGATAATCTACCCGCTGGCCATCTTCGTCAATTACAGGAATATGGTCAAGATGCAGGCGCACATGTTCAGGGTTCTGCCACCTAAAAAACTCACGAGCCACCGCGTCCGCTCCACCCGCCTCAAATTTAAGCCATTCCAAACGTGCCGTTTCGATCAGTGCAAAGCTGTTTTGGTCGACCACAGCACGCACAACCGGTTCCAGCATGGGCAGATAAGGAATATTAAAGGCTGGCAGTGCCACCCCAGCTTTGGATGCATTCTGGACGATAAGCTTGAGTTCAGGCATAATCTACTCCGCCTGAGGGATACTTACATCAAAACCGAGGTACTTTTCCAGGGCTTCTTTCAAAGGGGCGACGTGCTTACCAGGGGTAACGCCAACATGATGGCGATAACCATTCAACCCCACATGCAACAGCACATCCTGTAACTTATTAATCTCGGCCACCCCGGCTGCACCAAAGAAATTACCAGGGATTGGGTCCTCAGTGAAACGGCCATCCCCGAGGAAAATTTTGACTTTTCCCGCATCCGTCATCATGCTGCCAAAAGTCAAATCTGTCGGCGCAATGCGCCCAACAACACAACCAAAGCTATTATTTTCGCCAACACTATTGGCCAGGATTAGATGGTCTGAAATGTGACCTTTATCGGTCATTAAATCGCGTGGCACGGGTCCGCAATGGAATAAGATACATTTATCATCTTCATCCTGATAATTGTTATTCCAATCCAACACCGTCGCAGGACGACCAGAAGCCAGGGACAATGCCGCCATCGACACTGCATTGTAGACATCCACTTCACAGGCTGCAATCGTGCCAGTGTTATTTAATAACCCCAACAAGACACAGGGCGATATACCTAACTGTTGTTGCAATTCAATCCAACAACGAATGGCGAGTGCATCCATTTGATTTTCGACGATCAGCTCATCCAAAACCACGCCCAGGCGGGTAATATTATTGAGGGCTGCATCCGGAACACCCTCCCAACTTGTATATTCTCTCAAAACTTCCATTTTAGCTTTATAAGAGCTACTATCCGCCGAAAGAGCCTTGACCCTGGCAATCACTGTGGATAAATCAAATGTCTCAACTGTAACTCCCATACGCTGCAAGGCGACTTCATCATAACGGACAGTTTTGAAAGCCGAGGTACGGGCTCCAATTGCTCCAACCACCAGGTGACGAAAACCCTTAACCACACGGCAAACACGATCAAAATGATCGAGATTCGCCTGAAATCGCTCACTGGTTGGGCTAACGACATGCGGTTTAAGAGCAGTAAATTTCAGGTTATGCTGGTAAAACACGTCCATGATCGAAAACTTGCCACAAAAAGCATCCCGTCGCAGAGCCGGTCCCATACGATCAAAGTCATCAGGGTAAGCCTGGACAAAAATCGGAACTCCTGACTCTTTAAGAGCTGCAACGGCTCCATTCTCGTCACCAAAGTTCGGCAGGCTTAATATCACGCCGTCATATTTCCCCTGGTTTTGTCGAAGAAAATTAGCAAATTGCTGGCCTTCCTGAGGAGTTTCAACCGCGCCATAACGGGTAGCATCCGCATCCATCATGATAACTTCGTGTCCAGCGGCTTTTAGCACGCGGGGAAGTTCCTCCCGTGCTTCAGCCTGTAACGAAGCGGGGAAAAAACCGCGGTTTCCAAAATAGAGGGCAAATCTGGATTTCTGTGTCATATTATTCTCCTGAAGATAGACTCTGATGAAGAGGGATCGATTGATGAAAATAACGGTTAAATTTCGGTTTATTTCAAAGTAGCTTGACCCAAGCTGCCAAAAATTTCCATCTGTTCAGCCACCACGCTGGCCACACGTTCTTTCACTTGCTTCAGCATCAGCGGGTAATCGTTATAACGCTCGCCAGCGGTACTCATGTAACTGGCAGTAGCTTGCATGGCTGCTTCCGACATCCCTGTAAAAAAGTTTATCTTTGCAATACCAAGTGAGATGGCCTTGCGGAAATCCACAGCCGAAATACCCGAACCACCATGCAAGACCAGCGGTATGCCGGTCACATCCCGGATTGCACGTAAGCGTTCGAAATCCAGATCAGGCTGACCCTTATAGCGACCATGTGAGTTACCGATTGCCACAGCCAGCGCATCGATCCCGGTCCGCCCCACAAAAGATTTTGCCTGTGATACATCTGTATATTTGGCAGGGTCAGCTTTTCCAACCAGGCCCCCGCCTTCCGCCCCACCAACTGCACCCAGTTCCGCTTCCACAGAAACATTCCTGGCATGGCACATCTGCACCACTTCGCTTGTCTGGCGGATATTTTCCTCGAAATCCAAGTGTGAGCCATCGAACATAATGGAGGTAAACCCATTCGACAGTGCGCGCTCAATCGTATTGAATGTCAGGCCATGATCCAGGTTGAGAACAATTTCGAAACGCTCTCGTTTGGCAATTTCCTTGATCACAGGCACAATGTTTTCTATGGTAACGAAGGGCAAATGAACTTCGGCAATATTCAAAATAACTGGTGAAGCTGAACGGCTAGCCGCCAGGGTAATGGCTTCCAAAAACTCAAGATTGATTACATTAAATGCCCCAACCGCATATCTATTTTGATATGCCTTATCCAATATTGTTTTGAGTGTAACCAATGCCATATTTAACCTCTTGATAGAAATTCGGGTATTGAATCTGGTGATTAAAACGTTTTAACTATTATAATAAACATGATAGTTAAAACGTTTTAATTTGTCAAGTGACTTTTGGCACAATTTTATAATACCGGAGAATATATATGAAAGCCACCATAGAGGATGTTGCCAGGCAGGCTAAGGTCTCCACTGGCACAGTCTCAAATGCACTGACTGGCAAACGACCTGTGGCAGAAGCAACGCGCAAACGAATCCTTGAAGCGCTTGCTGAATTGGGTTACCAACCTAATTTAATGGCGCGTGGGCTGGTCAATCAACGCAGTCATGTATTTTCGATAGTCATTGCCGAATTACAGGATCTCGGCTTTTATGGCTATTCCTCCGCACTGAGTGGTATTCAGTTGAAAGCCAATCAATTGGGATATTCGCTCATGCTTCATTTTGTCAACGGATCATCGGAAGATGAAATATTTGAGACGTTGGATCAGATCAGCGCTCGCCAAGCAGATGGTATCATCTGGGCTATCCACGAAATCGGGAACAATCGAAACTGGGTACGGGATGTCCATCCGGAAAAATACCCCCCGATTATCTTTCTGCATATGCATGGAGATCCGACTTTAAATGTAGTTTCAATTGACAACCAGACTGGAGCCAGCCTGGCAGTTTCTCATTTAATTGCTCAAGGCTGTCGGAAAATCGGAATCATCACCGGACCCGCAGACTGGTGGGAATCGCAAGCCCGCCTCGAAGGTTGGCAGCAAACTTTACAACAAGCTGGTCTGGAAACAGACTCATCGCTGATAGTCGAAGGCAATTGGCTAGCCGAGAGCGGTCAAAAAGGCATGGAAACGCTCCTCAATCAAAGACCGGATATCGATGCTGTCTTTGCCTGTAACGACAGCATGGCGCTGGGCGTAATCCATACCGCGCGACTTCGCGGCTTATCCATTCCCGAGAACTTACTCCTGGTCGGATATGACAACACCCCCGAGGCAGCTTCCTTTTGGCCACCTCTGACCTCCATCCAACAAGGCTTGTTTCAATCCGGGCAAATTGCTGTTGAAGAATTACATAAAATGATTGAAGCGGCGAATGATGAGCACATCATTCGCCGCCAGCATATCAGTCAACCCGAATTAATTATTCGGAAAAGTTCAACACGGGTGTGATCGAATAATCTTTATTTTCCCTCACGTTTGAAAAAGAGAAGAAACACACCGATCACAACAAACACAATCGGACCAAAGAGATGCGGGAAGACAGGTCCACCATAAGTAAATAATACCAATGCGACAAGAACCCCAAGGATGAGCAGGATAGCTCCGATAATTTTTCGAATCATTTTGTTTCTCCTTTTATTATTTTTTTAACTTAACCACCGTGGAGTTTTTTTAGAAGCTCCACGATATCCAGGCTGCCTACCAAGAACCGGGCTGCAAATACCAGGGCAATGAATACGATCAGCACAATCACCACAGTCACAATTTTCCGACCTGTTGCTTTTGCTTTATCATCTGAATTCTGTTTAATTTCCATTTTGCGTAAGTCTCCTTTTTAGATATATGCGAGTGTTTCCCGAACGGTTAATTGTGATGCTTGCCGGGCAGGATAAGCACTGGCACCGATCGCACCAACCACAACCAGAATCAGCCAGCCAAAAACAGCCCAGGGTGACAAAATCAGCGGTAGAGGTGAACGGAAAGACAACATCCCCACCAGGTAACCAACACCCCACGACAGGGGTAATGAAAGCGGCACAGCAATAACCCAGCTGAGCAGACCGATAAAAACACCCTCGCTGATCACGTTACGTAAAATGATTCTTGCTCGGGCTCCAATCGCACGCATAATGCCAAATTCTCGTGTGCGCTCAATCACGCTGGTACTCATACTCGACATTAAGCCCAGAATACCTACAATCGCCATAATCGCCGAGATCAGGATCAAGGCAAAAATGAAAATGTAAACGTGACCGCTGGTCGCGCCTTCCAGCATGGTTTCCGAAATAACGACTTTCATGCTGATGGATTGAACAGTTAGAGCGGTTTCGATATTCCCAGTCACGCTTCGGATCGCGCTGGCATCGTGTTGGTTCAAGACGATGCGCACAGCAGTCGTGTCAGCAGGTGACATACCCGCCGCCTGAGCAAAAGTAGCTGAAAGCATATATGCTGTAGCGGGTGTTAATATTTGTTTCACCACCCCAGCCAGACGATAATTTGCGCTTTGACCATTCACCATCAGGCTCAGCGAGTCGCCAATCCTGGTATCGGGGAAGAAAGCTGCCGCCATCTGATTCAGTACAACCGCATCGACCTCTCCCGCCTGAAGCCATTGGCCCTTGATCAATGGGGCATCCATCAATCTGCTACCCAGCGGGGCTGAGCGCAATGAAAAACTACCGTGACCTCCATCCGGATAGGTACGCACAATATCCAAACCATCCGGGCGATACAATGCCGCCGGGGTAATATTCCAGGTTTCTATCCGCTCCACACCAGGCACAGCCGAGATAAGCGAGAAAATCTTTTCTTCTGACTGCGGGCTGTTGAAACGAACTTCCAGATTGTAATGGCGATTTGAGTCCGCCGTAGCAAGAAAGATTTCCCATCCAGTTTTGACGTTCAAACCTGTGATGAACATACTACCCGCTGCAGCCAACAGACCAAGAGTCAGTACCAAACGACCCGGCCGCCGAAAGGTGTTACGCAGTGCGAGAAGCAAGGTATTATCCAAACCGCGAATTTTCCCCAGCCAACGATCCAACCCACGCAAGCCAGTTTCACGCCGTGTTCCATCCCAAACAAGAACTGGGATTATTCCATAGTCATTTAAGGTTTCCCGTACCGTAACACGGCTTGTCTGCCAAATTGGATAAAGCGCCATAAGCAACGGGATCAAAATCCCCATCAGCAATTCGACGATGTACACCCAGGCCGGTAATTCATAACTGTAAATTGTGAAATTCAATAACTCTCCCACAACTCCGGTAAAACCACGACCGGCCGCATTTCCTGCGGGTATACCAATTGCCACCGCTACCAGACCCAGGAGCGCCACAAGCGCCAGATACATTCCAGTAACCTGACTCGAGCGCGCACCAATCGCTTTCATGATCCCAATTTGTCGCACTTGTTGGGCCAATAAGCCACCGATCATCGTGGCAGCCAAAATTGCGCTCAAGACCAATGCCATCAGGCTAAAGATCAGCAGCATTACCAGGATGGAATTCATCTGGCTCTGGTGAGGGTGCATACCAGGTGGTGGGATACGGATCTCGTCCACTGAATAACCCTGCCCCTTAAGCCAGGCTGCCAATCTACCGACCTTAGACTCGATGGCAGTCACATTGTCCGCTTGGTCCTGGACTCTAACTTTGAGAATATGCAATCCGCCACTTTCGCCCAGCCATGCCAGGGTTGCTGGAGTAATATAACCGTAAATTGTCTGTTCCTGCCAGGACGGAGCCAACCCAGGATCATGCACCAACCCCGAAACCTTGATTCCAGTTTTGGGACCATTCGGTGTTTGGACAGTAAGCATATCACCCACTTTGGCATTGGTCAGCGGCAGCGCAACCCTTTCAAGCAAAAGGTCTTGATCCGCTGGAGGCCAACTACCTGATTCGGGTTTAACAATATCCAGACGCATGGTCTTGAAATCGGGGATAACGAACAACAGCATCGGCAGCCATTCATCAGGTTTGACTTCAACCCGTGCCATCACCCACGAAGTTGCTTCCGCATCAGCGATACCGGGCTGCTGGCGAACAGCCTGCACCAGTTCTTCGTCCATCCGATCCAATTCCAGAAAAGCCGAGGCAGGTTGTGTGCCAAGATAATTCCGGCTAATTTCACGCATCAGAATGGTGTAAGCACTAAGAATGGTGCCCACTCCAAAAATACTCACCGCGATCGCCAGCACCATCATGATCATACGACCACGGGCAGCCTGCAGATCACGCCATAATTTCTTCCAACGTGGGCTAAGCATGTTGTTTCTCCGGGCTGGCAATGATGACACCATCAGATAAGATGATGGAACGCGTAAAATATCGGCTGATGTCGCGTTCGTGCGTGACCATAACTACAGTCTTGCCTTCCGCAGCCAAATTGGCAAATAACTGCATGACGGCATCCGAGGTTTGCGAATCGAGATTACCAGTCGGTTCATCGGCTACCAACAAGGGTGGATCATTGGCAAGTGCACGCGCAATCGCGGCACGCTGCTGCTGACCGCCAGATAAATCAGCGGGCAATTTGTCAGCCTGCTCAGCAATGCCAACTTTCTCCAGCAAGGCAATAGCAAGCTCACGGCGTTCACGCGCTGGGTGAACATTGCAAAAATCCATCGGTAGTACCACATTCTCAACGACAGTTAATGTTGGCAAAAGTTGAAAAAATTGGAACACAATTCCAACGTTCCTACCGCGCCAGACTGCCAACTGTTCCTGATTAAGTTGATGGACCGGTGTGGATGCCACAAAGACCTCACCTGCAGTCGGGCTGTCAATACCAGTGATCATGTTGATCAAGGTGGACTTTCCGCTGCCAGACTTACCGACGACAGCTACAAATTCACCCGCATTGACCTGCATCTGAATACCCTTGAGCGCAAAAAATTGGCCGGAACCAACTGTATATGCTTTGGTAACATCGTTCAGTTCTATCAATTTACTCTCACGAACGGGGAGGACCTCATCCCTTTGTAGATTACGGTGCTGACTATGAATTTTAGTAATCATGCTGGTTACCTCTTTCAAATTACCTAAGAATAATGTACACTATATAAGTTATTGAACATACTGTTTGATAAATTTATACTATTTGGCTGATAGCCTGTCAACAACCAAAGCCAGTGAATTTGTTCAATAACGAACATTTTTAGTGGATTTATTCAGTAACTGGAGGACAGATATGGCAGAAAAAAACGAGGATCGACGCATTCAGCGCACACGCAAGTTATTGCAAGAGGCGCTGCTGGCACTTATTTTGGAAAAAAGCTACGAGGAAGTCACAGTTCAGGATGTGATTGACCGGGCGAATGTCGGGCGTTCGACATTCTATGCACATTTTCAGGGCAAAGAGGATTTATTACTAAGCGAATTCGAAACTTTTCAGTCAATGTTCGAACACCATCTACTCAGCCAGCCAGCAACTGACACCAGTCCATGGAGCCTGAGCCTGGTCATGTTCCAACATGCTCAGGGCAACCTTCAACTTTATAAAGCACTGGCCGGAAAACAAGGCGGCAGTCCAGCCCTAGCATATCTCCAGAAATATTTGTCTGCCCTGCTGCGCGTACACTTGAAACAACAAAGTTCGAAAAAAGAAAACATACTGGTCCCCCCGGATATTCTGGCCCATTATCTCATCAGCTCATTTATGTCCCTGCTAACCTGGTGGCTGGACAATAACCTGCCCTATTCAGCCGAACGCATGAATGACATGTTCCGCCAGTTGACCCAGCCGGGAGTTGAAGCAGTTTTGCGAATCGACTGATGCGCTCTGGGTGGTGTTGTTCATCCTGATCGCATCCACCTTTTCCCTAGCCAGGCTTGCCTGACTGGACAAACTGAATATTCTGGCCTGATTGCCCTTCAATAGAGTCATATCACATGGAACCTTGTATACAATCCGGATCAGTTTTTAGGGGATTGGCTGGTTAGCCAATCCCCTAAAATTCACATCCTGTCCAGAAATATCCCCCTTGCACATCAACCCTATATTTGTTTTCTACCCCTGCCCCATGTGCCTGCCTGGAACCGGAATCGTATCCGGACCGTGATGCAAAGCAGGCGTTGGATAAGAGTATGTCTCACCAGCGTCATCCTTGGCGGCGCGGATAGCTCGCAAAGTCAGGAAATAGCCGGTCAGCGAACCAACCGCCGCCAGCCCGGCCATGGCACTACCGACGCCAGGCGTATTGACCAGCCAGTAAAAGATTTGATAAACGGGGTATTCGAGTGGGAAATTCATACTTTACCTCCGGTTCGCATATAGGCGGGCACGCGGCAGGCCGGACAATAATCCAGCCAATCGGGGTGTCCAATTTGGTGAATGACATAATCCATTTCGGCGTGGCTAACCATGGGCTGGCCACAACCTTTGCAAGCGACCCTCTCCGAAACTCGCAAAGCCTGAGGCTTTGAACCAACTAAAGCTTCGACCGGGACGGGTTCCATCGTCAACAGCCGCGTATCGCAAACCGCAGCACAGCGTCCGCAACCAGTACAGCGTGAAGCCAGCAGCACCAACGCAGTTTCGAAAGACGTTTCGTGGATCGCCAGCGCTCGAGTGGGACAGCGTTGGGCGCAAAAGCCACACAGCGTACAGGCAGGAGCATTGTCCAGCACGGGGATACGCACGCCAGGCCTAACCATTTCGGCGGCGGAAACTAGCGTCACGACATTCGTAATCCAATCAGAGAGCAATTGGCCGATGGCAGCGTAGACCGGGTCTGCACCACGTGCCAGGGATTGGCCCAGAGCGGGCAGCCAGAGCACTGCATGACTCTTGAGAAAATCTTTTTCAGCCGCGGGATTATTCTGCGCCAGATGGGCCAAAAAGGCCAGTTCAAGCGCAGCCCCATCGGGCAATTCACTACCATCCACTTGTAGCCCGGCCTGCGAATAGCATTTAGCCACGGCAAAGGTAGCTTCGCCCAGAATACGCCCGGTCAGAAAAGCCGATTCATACAACCAGAAGCGCGGCTGACCAGATTGCCCACTCGAAAGCGCCGCATATCGTTCCTGGCGAGCCAATAGATTTTCCGCCTGGATCAAGGCCATGCCCGGCACAGCAATTGAGTTTGGCAGATAACGCGAGGCCAATTCAAAGAGCGGCCACTCACGGCCCGGCAAACAGAGCCAGGGCTCAGGTTCAGCCAGAGATTCGGCCAAAGCAGTATAAAGATCGGCGCGTTCAGATAATGACGCCATAAGGCTAATCCCCACCCCGTGCCGACATCGAGGCCTTTTCGGAAGCTTCCGGCTGCGGGATCACCACCACCGCTTGGGCTTCTTCCATCACCCGCCCTTCAGCAATTTCCCAAATCGATATGGCCGGGAAAAGCTTGAAGAAGATGATAAACATCAGTACAAACCCGGCAACAGAAGCTGCCGTGATCGAAATTTCGGTCAGGCTGGGAGTATAGGTTCCGTAAGCTGCCAACATAGGGTGAGTTGTGGTTGGAATGACAATATTCCAACGTTCAAGCCACATCCCTATCACGACAAAAACCGAGGCAATGACCGTTGCAGCTACTTTATTTTCCTTGAACCAACCACTAAATCCAGCCAGGATGCCCAGTACACTGAACACCAGTAGAATCCAGATGATCGTGCGCGCACCTGGGGCGAGAGTGACAGCCAGAGCCGGGACCGAACCCGCCAGCGCTAACACAGCGACCAGTATCAACCCAGCCACCCCTGAAGCAATCGCCAAACCAAAACCAGACTTCTTTTTCGACTCTGGCAGCCAGCCGGGTACAGCCAGGATAAAGAACGAACCCACCATCAGAGCCACCATCAACCAGAAAGTAGGTGCAAATGTTCCCCACAGTTTGGCCGCCAAAACTGGCATTTCATAAGTCTGCTGTCCAGTGGCGAGGCCCAGATTTTCAGCAAAGGTGAAATAGAACCAGAGCGCGTTCATCGTGACAAAAAGTAGGCCCAGGTTGCGGTACTGGCGCGGAAGAATGTAATTTTCCAGGCCAAGAACCTTACGGACAGCCGTCATAGCGATAAACAACGCGCCAATCCCGGAGAAAATAGCGCCAATCACAAAGTAGGGAGCAAAAATGGTGGAATGCCAGCCAGGCTGAAGGGTGGATGCCAAAATCCAGGAGATGATCGAATGGACTGAAATCGCCACAGGGATGATAAAGACTGCCATAAATGCAATCGCTTTTTCCAGGCGAATCCATTGTTGACGGGTTCCACGCCAGCCTAAAGCCAAAATTGTGTAAAACTTTTTTCGCCAGACAGGGGCATTCGCAGGCATGTTGTCACGGATAATCGCCATATCCGGCATCAACGGCAGGAAAAGATAGGTCACCGAACCTAGCAGGTACATCGTAACCGAGATGATGTCCCACATAATAGGGCTTTGTAGCCGTCCAAAAATCGCGGTAAAGGGTAACCGGTCGGGGCGTCCCATATCAATAATAATTTGCAGCGAACCAATCAGCAAAGCAAAGACCGTAATGGCCTCGGCCACCCGTGTGATCGGGCGGCGCCATTCCGCACCAGTCACGCGCAGGATGGCCGAAATCAGTGTCCCAGCGTGGCTGATACCAATAAAAAAGACGAAGTTGACGATGTACATGCTCCAGTAAACCGGACGACCCATTCCGGTCACACCCAGTCCGTAGACTAGTTGGCGAACATACAAGGCACCACCCCAGGCGATGATCAACAACAAGGCGCCCACTGCTAATTTAAAACCCAGGTCGAGCGGAGCAAACAACGGGTCGATCAATTTTTCTTTATCTTTCAAATCAACTTTTAGCATGGTTTAACCCTCCCGCAGGTAAATGACTTTGGGGTGTGTACCTTCATCTTCCAATAAGCGGAAGGCGCGTGTATTTTTCGCCAAGTGTGAGACAGTGCTGTTCGGGTCATCCATATCACCAAAAAAACGCGCCTTGCCGGTGCAGGTTTGAACGCATGCTGGAACATATTCATCCGCCCGAAACTCCCGACCTTCTGCATCTGCCTGGGCATGCGCCTTTTGCAAGCGATGAATGCAGAAGGTGCATTTTTCGACCACCGAGCGTGGACGAACAACGGGACCTTCCAAAACACCTGAAGCAACCACCTGATCGGGGTTGAGATGCAGAGCCAGCTCGCCTTCCCACTTTGGTTCAAACCAGTTGAAGTAGCGGACACTATAAGGGCAACCAACTGTACAGAAACGACACCCAATGCAACGGGCATAGTTTTGCTCGATGATGCCATCGGCATCCTTGAAAGTGGCTCCCACCGGACAGACCTTGATGCAGGGCGGGTTTTCACAATGCATACACGGGCGCGGAATATACTCAGCGCGCACATTGGGATATTCGCCGGTATCCTCCGTAGGATTGACCGGCATCGGGAAAACGTCGTTCCAGCGCATCGCACGGCCCAGTTCGGCCTGATCCGGCGCCACAGCGGGGGTGTTATTCTCGGCCCGGCAGGCAATACTGCAACCCTGGCAAGCCACACATTTATCCAAATCAATTACCATCGACCATTTAGCCATGATTTTCTCCTAAGCCCGGTAGACTTTGACATTGGTATTGGTAAAAATGGCCAATCCACTGGCCGGCTCACTGGCCGGGTTAAGAATCTCCAGCCCATTGACACCCCGTCCACCCGCGAAACGGCCACTGGTGTGACCCTGGTTGTAAGGCAGGTTAACCACTCCGGGGTGTAGACCCTTAACCAACCGCATTTTTGTTTTCAGTTTGCCAAAGGGACTTTCAATCCAGACCAGGTCCTTATCCGCCAGGCCAAGTCCGGATGCGGTAGCGGGGTTCATTTCCAGCCATGAGTTCCAGGTTTCGCCAACAGTCATCCCACTAATTTCCTGCAGAGTGGGCAAATTGGCCGCTGCGCTAACCGGGCCAAGACTCATCAAGGTGATGACATTCAGCCGCAGAGGGAAGCTGGCTATGTCACCCGCCTGTGGGCCGTTCTCATAATGCGGCATGCAGACGGCATCGCCTGTTTGAGAAATCCCATATTTGGCGAGTTGATCCTTTTTCATCGTTCCAAACAGGCAGCTCAGTTCGCGGCTATAAAAGTCGAAACGACCATCACGCGGCGCATTACGGCGGTCGCGACCTACAACTTCATTAGTCCAGTGCGCATCACCACGATGAGCATAGCGGTAACCAGGGATGAGCCAGACGCCTAATTCCTGGAAGGTTTTCCACTCGACGCCGATATCCTTCAGCCGGAACTGGACCACTTCCTCGAATGTTTTCCAGGGGAAGGCTTTGGCAATTTCGCCCCCTAACGCCTGCGTGATTTGGAGAATAACATCACCGCTGTTGCGCGACTGCAAACGCGGCTCAATCGCGGGTTGGCGCAGAGCCACACCAGGGTACCCCAAACCGTGGATAGCATCGTCCTGCCAGCGCTCAAGGAAAGTTGCTTCGGGTAGAATTAGATCGGCAAATTGGGCTGTTTCATCCGCAAAAGTGGCGAACGAAACAATGAAGGGGATTTTCTTAAAGGCTTCGACAAAACGCTGCCCGCCAGGAGCATCAAAAACGGGATTGGCATCGTACAGGAAAAGCGCTTCAACTGCCTGACCTGCCAACACTCGGTCGGCAACGGCCTGATAGACGCTGCGTGCAAGCGGGAAGACCGTTCCGGCACCATCAACACGTTCCGACGCCAGACCTTTGGCAGCAACATCATCAGTCGGTAAGGCGGGCCAATCGGTGCTGGGAAAATAGCGTTGGGTCAGCACACCGCCCGGCCGGTCGAGACTGCCCACCAGGGCATTCAGCATATGGACCGCCATGGCAGCATAGACACCACTGACGCTGCCATTCAGCAATCCACCCCGACCAGGGATGATTGCAACCGAAGGGCCATTGCTTGCAAATTCACCCGCCAGGCGTGCGATGGTGGAAGCGGGTACACCGGTTATTTTTTCCACATGGGTTGGATCGTAATTTTCAAGAACATAAGACATAAAGCCCTTATGGGTTTTGCCTTTTTCATCGGAGAAATCTTCAAAACCGAAGGAATAATTGTGGATGAAATCCGAGTCAAACAAACTGGAGCGGATGATAACATTACAAATCCCAAGCGCCAAAGCAGCATCGGTACCAGGCGTAATCGGGATCCACTCATCAGCTTTAGCTCCGGTAACCCCTTGCCGTGGATCGATCATGACGACTTTGCTACGGGTAGCACGTCCGCGGCGCGAGTAACTGACACCAGTGATGGTTCGCAGCGGGTTGGGCCCGGCCTCCAACAGGCTGGCTCCAAAAGAAAGGATATAACGGCTGTTTTCCAAATCATAAACCGGCAGATCATAAACACCCTGGGTCAGATAGACCCCCAATTTAGCAGCAGCCAGATTCAGGCTTTCGTTCCGCACAAAATTTGGAGAACCAACTGCCTGCATAAAGCGTTCAAAAAGCGGGCGAAGTTGTCCACGCGTATCACCTGCCATGAAGACCAGTTTTTCCGGCTGACCAGCGGAGCGCAAGGTGGTGAGTTTGTCGGCCATCGTTTGGATGGCTTCATCCCAGGTGATGGTTTCCCACTGACCACTGCCGCGCTCACCCTTGCGTTTCTGCGGGCCATTCAGGCGGTCAGGGTGGTAGAGTAGTTCAGGCGCAGCCTGACCTTTGGGGCAGAGTGCACCTGAATTAACCGGGTGCATCGGGTTGCCTTCGAGTTTGACCACATTACCATCGGCCACGCGCGCCAGGGTACCACAGCCAGAAGGACAGAGCGAACAAGCACCAGCAACGATGACATCGTTGACAGAAGTTTTTATATCCCCAGGACTGGCAGCAGAGGCGGCTTCCCCACCAGCCAGGAAGGGTGCGCTCTCTAAAACTGCAGCGGTACCAACCGCGGCGGCAGAGATTTTTAGGAAATCACGGCGTGAAAGGTTGGCAGACATCTAGTTGCCTCCGCAGTTGGGATTATCGGGAGAGGGGACACAGGTGAGGTGGCCTGGTTCGAGTGGGAAAGAATCGGGTTGGGGAGTGGCAGCTCCGCTGGCAATCTCTGCAACAAAAGCGGTCAGAGCATCCAACTGAGCAGGGGTAAATTTTTCTTCAAAGGGAGGCATCCCACTGCGCACACGGCCAGCTAAAACCTGGGAACGGATTTTGCCTTCAGATAAACCACTGTTAACCAGCTCACGACCGAAAAGACCCTCACCATGTTTGCCATGGCAGGCAGAGCAGGCAATTTCATAGATTTCGGCACCCTCAATTGCGCCGGGCGCAGCTAAAACACCGGCCAACTCAGGAACTTTATCGGGTTTACCCCGCGAAGCCCAGATCAGCCCGCGCAGGGTGCGTGGTCCGCCGCCGCCTGGGCTGACGTGGCAGGTTGCACACGGTTCACCAGTACGATTGGCATATTCAGGCAGAGCATGGCCAGGGGTGGCACTCCAAAAAAGGATGAATGAAAAAATACCGATAACGATCAACACAACAGCAATGACAAGCTGGGGCGCTGGCGAGAAACGACGGGATTTTTCAGCAGGTTGCATTTTCAGCTCCGTGTGTGCAAAAGCAGGCACTCTCGCAGGTAGGAGGTACTCAACTTCGGGCACATTGAAAGGAGTAAGGGGAGGGGTTGTCACCCCTCCCCTTACCTGGACAACTTCGTTGAAAGTATTATTTGGTGGGCAAGGTCTGGGCCCAGGCCAGCACATCCGCGATATCCTGTGCAGACCAACCGAGGTTCATCCCGGCAGGCATCTTGGCAGCAGGCTCACCAACAGTGGCCACATGCAGGAAGACGAGGGGTTCATCGGTCGCCACATTGCCCAGGTACTCGGTTCCACCTTCATCAGCCTTGAAGTTGACGGTCTTTCCGTCATCGCCATGGCAAACTTTACAAACAGCGGTAAAGAGGACTTTGCCATGTGCGGCATCCCCGGTGGATTTGCCATCGGCAGCAACAAATGGAGTGTGGTCAATCATACCTTTTTGGATAAAGGCAACCATGCGGGCAATTTCATCCTTGTTGAAAGCGGAAGTGAAATTGTGATCCTTGTTTTTAGTCCCATCCAACCAACCAGTCAGATCCGCTTCGCTCATTGCCTGGTCCGCAAGGATACCCGGAAACCCGGTGTAACCTTCGGTTCCCTGGGCGTTCAAACCATCCACGCCCTTGTAATCCAGGCCATGGCATGTTGAGCACAACCAGGTATCGCCACCGGCCAAGCCGCTGGTGCCCTTCTGGGTTTTCCAAAGAGGCTGATCTTCAGTGGGGGCATCCGCAGCCAAAGCTTCCGGCCAGTTATCGTACATGCGTCCGCCTTCGGTAGCAAGGCTGGCTTTTGGCAAAGTTTGGAGGAAGGCAATCACATCGGCATAATTCTGATTGGTCCAGCTATTATCGATACCGGAAGGCATTTTGGGCACACCGGGCTGGCCGAAGCGGATTTTGTGCAGAATCTTGGGACCGTTTTCAGCAACAGTGGCAGGATATTCGGGAGAAGAATCCGGGCTGAAGTTAATGCCCAGACCTTCCGGTCCGTGACAATCCTTGCAAGTGTTGTCAAAGAGGGTTTTCCCTGCAGCAGCATCCCCGTTAATCGGCTTATTATCCACCACCACTACAGCCGGATCCAGCATTTCCTTGCTAATGAACAAGGCCAGATCGGTCAGAGCTTGATCATCCATGACAGCAGAAAGATCATGGTTTTTATCGGTGGAACCTTTTAGGATGGCTAAAATTTCGTTTGGATCCTTGCCAGCATCGGTAAGAATTCCAGCGAATGGCTTCGCGCCTTTGTAGTCGTAGCCGTGACACTTGGTACAACTCCAGGAGGATGAGACGGAGACATCCCCGGCAGTCGAGACCTTCCACATCGAGCTTAATTCTGTGGGCGCATCTGCCCCAGTTTCTGTGATCCAATTGTTGTAAATTTTTCCACCACGAATCGAGTCACCCGTCAGTTCGGGTAGAGCAGTCGGGGCTTCCGTGGCTGGAACATCCGTCGGTACCACGGCTGTTGGTGCAGCAGCAGGTACTGCTGCAGTCGGAGCTGTCGCGGGAGCACCACAGGCAGTCAAGAGGGCTGTCAGGACTAGCAAACCAAGCATCAAAACAAATATTTTTTTCATGTTCCATTCTCCTGGTAGTCGTGTTAGGCATTTTCTTGCCCCCTTAAAATATCATTAGTGCGCGTCAAAAGGATGTCTCAAAGTGTCTCAAATGCGTCCACATTTGGGAAAAAAGATACAGAGTCCAGTACACAACTATGAAAGTAGTTATAATAAATTTAGATAATCTGTCCAAATGGAATAAATATTGCCCAACTGGAACCGAACCAAAATGACAAAGACCAAGCTGTGGAACTGGCTCAACAAAGAACGAAACCTGGACCTGAACTTTTTGCAGTGGGCTTTGCCTTCCTTTCTGGCAAGCACTGCGATCATCTTTGAATTGGTTGAGCATGGGAATGAGGAAGATTGGCTTGGAGCCGGCTTCATGGGCGAGATGATCATTTTTGGATTCATGGGACCAATCATCATTGCATTGATCCTGGGCTGGATGCGACTCTTGATGAAAGCCGAAAAGCAGGCGGCAACTGAACTCCAAACCCTCAACCGTGCGCTCGAAGAAAAAGTCGAAGAGCGCACGTCTGCACTCGAAGAGCGCAACATGGAGTTGGCACAGGCAAATCGGGAATTACAGCATCTGGATGAAATGAAATCGGAGTTTGTTTCGCTGGTCAGCCATGAGCTGCGCGCCCCCCTGACCACGCTCAACGGAGGGCTGGAATTGGCGCTGCAAAACGCCGAAACTTTACCCCCTCTGGCACGCCGGACCCTCGAAACCATGGTAAACGAAAGCGCCCGACTGACCAAGCTAGTGCAAACTATTTTGGATGTCTCGCGTTTGGAAGCCGGAAAACTGGAAGTCAACCTCGGCCCAGTTGCGCTGCGTCCACTGATGGAGCAGGCCGCTGAAGTTGTACTCATCCCTAAAAACCGCTCACTGGAATGGAAATTTTCCCCCAACCTGCCACCAATCCTCGCAGATGAAATCCACCTCGAAGAAATTATCCGTAATCTGATGCGCAACGCCGATAAATATTCACCACCCGGCACACCAATTATGCTGTGCGCCTGTCTGGAAGCGGACCAAATCCACATTTCAGTCAAAGATCACGGCTGTGGGGTTCCGAAGAAACTCCAACAATATATTTTTGAGCGCTTTGGGCGGGTTCAAAACGGTGAAAACGCCCCTCCCGGCTGGGGACTAGGGTTATATTTTGCGCGCAAGCTAATCCTGGCTCAGAATGGATCGATCGGCGTTAACAGTCCAATCTGGCCTGATGTCGAAGCGCCTGGCTCAGAGTTTTATTTGATCGTTCCGGTGGCAAATTACAGCGAGGCCTGATTTCGATGAGTTCCATTTTGATGATCGATGACGATGCAAATCTATCCAGCCTGCTGGGCGAGTATTTGCGCGAACAGGGTTACATAATCCACACGGCCGTTGATGGACAATCCGGCTTACGTGCTTTCTTTGAATTCAAACCTGAGCTGGTCATTTTAGATGTAACCATGCCATTCAAAGACGGCTGGGAGACGCTGGCGCGCATCCGCGAAATGAGCCAGTCCCCTGTGATCATGTTGACCGCAAGAAGTGACGAAAGCGATGTCCTGCGTGGGTTCTCGCTCGGCGCAGATGATTACGTCAGCAAGCCGTTTTCATTTGCCCAATTAGGCGCACGCATCCGGGCCGTTCTCACGCGTGGAAACAGCACCCCACCGGTGGCAGAACACCTGGAAATTTGCGGCTTGAACCTCGATTTTGCCACACGCCACGTCACACGGGATGGTGAGTTGGTGGCACTGACTCCCACCGAATTCAAACTCCTGACAGCACTCATGCGCCACCCAGGCGAAGTTATCTCGCCGGAAGACCTGGTGCGTGAAGTCTGGGGACCACAGTACAAGGAGGAAATTGGGTTTGTGCGCCGTTATATCTGGCATTTGCGCCAAAAAGTGGAAAAAGACCCCGATCATCCGCAGTATATCCACAACGAGCGCGGATATGGATACCGGTTTGTATTGGGATGAATACTAGAGAGAAAGGTTAGCTAAGCTCGCCAATATATTTGATAAAGATCTCCACCACCGAGGGATCAAAATGCTTTCCGGACTGTGACAAAACGTACTGATAAGCTTCCTCGTATGGCATAGGGGTATGGTCGATCAGAAGTAATCGCATCCCACACATCTATAATAGAAAAAAAGTGAGCCGCCAGCGGGATTTCATCCCCTTTTAAGCCGCGCGGATAACCTGTGCCATCCCATTTTTCGTGGTGACAATATGGAATGTCTAGAGCAGGTTGCAAATAAGGAATCTTTGAAAGCCCTGTATAGGCATAACCCGGGTGACGGCGCATGACTTCCCAATCTTCGTCTGTTAACTTGCCTGGTTTGAGCAAAATGACATCGGGAATACCGAGCTTGCCAACATCATGCAGCAAGGCTCCGCGCCAAACATGCTTCAATTGATCCTCGTGGGAATCGCGCAAGGGTTTTCGAGTATTTTCTTTCCACTGTTATGCTAAAATCCCCAAAAGAATTATTTTATCTATTACCATCTAATGCCAAAATCAATTTTGGCGTTTAGCCGAATTGGAATCCGTCAGATGCGCACTGGCCTGTTAGCAATAAGCGCCTATCGGCAGATCTTCTAAAAAAAAAATTGAGAATAAGTGAACCAACTAAACATCGTACAATGAGCCACAAATAAGATTGCAAGAATCTCAGAAAGACTGATAATGAAGCCTTATCGTAATCAGGCCATTTACAAAATTCAGACCAGGAACCAGGTATTCACCGATCGGCGATGCTTCACCTGGAGGATACTTATCGAAGATGAACGAAGAACTTGATTTTGAAGAACTTGCCCCCTGGTTGGTAATCGCCATCACACTGGTTGGTGGTTTCCTTCGAGTTTATCTACTCAGTAGTAAAGGGTTATGGTTGGATGAAACATTCAGCATATGGATGGCTCACCATAACGTTGTCGATATGCTGCAGTGGATTGTCAGGATCGACCAACACCCACCTCTTTATTATCTTCTGCTCCATTACTGGATCGCGCTCAATGGGGATACGCCCTATTATACCCGTCTATTTTCTGCACTATTCGGCACAGGCACAATCCCCATTATTTACCTGATCGGCAAACGCATATCTGGTGCAGTCACAGGGTTGGCGGCGGCTGTATTCCTGTCTCTCTCACTATTCAATATCTACTTCGCTCAGGAAACACGCATGTACACCTTCCTGACGTTCAATGCAGCCGTGGCAATTTATGTACTGGTCAGGCTGCTCACAGATTCACGTTCCGTCAGGCCAATTGGCAGCCAATTTCTGGAATATCTGCATATCTGGCGTACAAATGGACCATTTGAACGAAACACCCAGGGGGATTTTAGCTATAAAGATGAGAGCCTCTCTCAAACCGGGTGGAGAGCATGGGTTTTTCGCTACCGTTGGTTACCCATCAAAACCATTGAGACGGATCTGGCCTGGGTTACATTTATCGTATTCTCGGCTGCGACCATGCTCAGCCACAATACCGCCGTCCTTTTCCCCGTAGCCACCAATCTCTTCGTTCTCGGTCTCATGTTCTTTCAAAGGATAAACAAATCAGGGCCTCTTCCTACCCTCCAGGCTCCCTCACTTGGAAACTGGGTGAAAGCTCAAATTGGCATTTTCTTATTATGGAGCCCATGGTTATTTGCCTTTATCCAGCAAGCCAGCAGGGTTGATCAGGAGTTTTGGATTCCTAAACCAGACTGGAACGCCGTTCTCCAGACACTGCGAGCCTTATTGAATCCATCCGCGCCGAATCTAGCCAACCAGGTCATGATTTGGATCCTGTGCGGAGTCCTTTGTCTAGGGCTGGTATATTATCGAAAAAGACAGTCGATATTCTTATTTTTGGCGACCTTGTTCGTCATCCCCTTTCTGGGTGAGTTGATTGTGAGCATCCACCGGCCTATTTTTTATGATCGAACTCTGATTTGGATTACGATTCCATTATTTCTGGTTCTGGCATCAGGCATCGCTCAATTAAGATATCGTTTTCTAATTATCCTTGCGATAGGGATTTTAGGGACAAATTTTCTGTTTTCAGCCGGCGATTATTATCGATTCATGCAAAAAGAGGATTGGAAAGACCCTGCCGGTCATGTTGCTAATAATATTGAAAAGGGTGATTTGATTCTTTTCAATTCTGCCATGGTGCAAATCCCGTTTGACTATTATTTCAAAGCCTATGAAGACAAATATTTTCTCCAAGCTGAGAAACATGGAGTGCCTGATATGTTCGATAGCCGTATCCCGGAACCCAGGATGACAAATGGCGATATCCCCAGGTTGATTTCATTGCTGAACGGGCATAACAGAGTCTGGCTTGTTTATAGCCATGACGAATATACGGATCCATTGGGACTTGTCCCACAAACAATTTCAGCACAAATGAAATTAATCCAAAAACGCGATTTTTACGGAGTGCAGGTTAAATTATATGGAACTCCCTGAGCCTGATTTCTACTAATGAAAAAGTTTCACATGCTGGATGGTGAGTTACAAACATAAACACCCTTGACTGGTGGAAGTCTACGCTTTTTTTCATGGCACGCACCCAGTCCATATCCATCCACTAGCAAGTAACGTGCAATGAGCAATCAAACTGTCTTACCATCTTAGCCAGAAATGGTGGTGAGCCAGCCAATAATGCAAAAACGCCTAAATAGGCGTTTTTGCATTATTGGACAGAATGTGGTAAATTTATCATTGGTATTTGGGTAATTTTTGTCGCATTTACTATATGCTCAAATTATTGCGATGCGGATTGCATGAAACATACCGGGGATGGGCTTGAATAACTTACGGTCTATTTCCAATTATGAGCTATGGCAATTCGGCACATTGAATTCCGTTCTTAATTCGTTAGCCCCCAAGCGGTAACCGAACACCTGATTGGTGGCCTCAAGCAAAATCAACATTGCGCGATCATATTCTAAAGGAGTCTTTGATGGGTAATTTTCTTGATTCTTCAACCAATCAAACATCAACACGACGCGTTTCCGTAAACGAAGACCTGTTTGGAGAACATCGGGGACTTGGTGTGAGTGAGATTACGTTCAAAGTAACACCAAAAGATGGCGATGGAATCTTTATTATCGAAAACACCTTTCATGAGAAAGGCGGCCCTGCTAAACATTTACATTACAACCAGGATGAATGGTTCTATGTCGTTGAAGGCGAGTTTATTCTGGAAGTGGGACAGGACAAATTCAGATTGGCGCCCGGCGATTCAGTTCTTGCACCGCGCAAAATTCCTCATGTTTGGGCCTATACAGGTGGTGAACGTGGCAGAATCCTGATTGCTTTTATGCCAGCAGGAAAAATGGAAGCTTTTTTTCGAGAGGTCACAAAAACCAATGCGATGCCAGTCCAAGACCCTGCTTTATGGCATACGCATGGCATGGAGTTACTCGGACCTCCCTTAGCAGTCTAGGGGACAGTATTTTAAAGGCATAACTGTTGGTTCCTATCAGTAGTTTATGTCTGCAATAAATATGCCTGCTTTATGGCAGGTAGACGGGTATCCCGATTGCAAAGGCAACTTAAGCATTCTTTTTAATATTACTGAACTTACGTTCAGCAAAAAACACAATTCTCGACCAATAGATTGGTCATTACAATCAAATAGTAGTCTTCAATCATGACTAAGGGAGATGAGATTTATGAAAACAATGACTTGTAGGCAAATGGATGGACCATGCGATGCCCCATTCCAGGGAAATACAGCCGATGATGTTATAAAAGCGGAAGATAGCCATTTAAAAGAAATGGTCGCAAGCGGTGATGAAGCGCACAAAAACGCCGCGAAGATGATGGCAGATAGGTGGAAAAATCCGCTAAAGGGAATGGGCTGGTATATCAAAACACAGAGGGCCTTTGCTGCTCTTCCCGATGATAAGTAACTGAAAACAAAAAATCAGCTTTCTACGAAAGTAGGGCTGATTTTTTTATTTACGAACCAAGTGTCCCAAGAATCAAAATATTTCAGCCAGCAAGTCTGGCGCAAAAAACACCTGACCAAACATCCTGAGAACATGACCATGTCTTTTTTGAAAAAATGATCGCCCAGCGATCTTGATCGGTCATATACCAGAGGCTGTCCAAAATAATATTAGACAGCCCCTGAAAGCAACAGTATAGTTCGATACGAAGCAAATGCTTTGAGATAAAAAAATGAACCTGATGCTGGCCTTTAGGAAGACTTTTCAACGATGGGTTTGGGCTTCAGCTCCACTGGATTCGCAACACCGGTTTCGGTTTTGACAGGATTCCAATCAGTATTAGCCACCAAACTGCGGGTTTCTTCAATCGCCTTTGTAACTGCAATCTCGCGCAGGTCCTTGGTTATATCCATCGGTTGGGCGTTGATGAAATGCATGTCAGTAATTCCCACATAACCAAAAATTGCCCGCAGGTAAGGTTCCTGAAAATCATAAACATGGAATGGGCTCAGTGCTGAATAATCCCCGCCACGCGACGTGATGCAAACCATCTTCTTGCCCAACGTTAGCGGGACGGGCTGTCCCATTTCGTTGTACTTATACAGATAGCCAGGCTGAACAATTGCGTCAATATAATATTTAAGCACATATGGAATGCTGAAGTTCCACATTGGAGAAGAAATCAGGTAGATATCTGCGGATAAGAAATGTTTTATCAGGACCTCGATTTGGCTCCAGGATTCCTGATGTTGTTTGTCAATAGGTTGTCCGAAATTAAGCGTATACTTGGATTCGATGTTATCCCCTGCCACAGCGGGTAAGTTCTCTTTAAACAGGGTGAGAACGTCAATATTCAAATCGGAATATTTGGCCTTCATACTTTCAAGAAATGCTGTGCTGACTCGCAGCGTATTGGATGCTTGTTCCCGGGGTGAAGCAACAATATGTAACAGTTTCACAATAATCTCCTCTAATAATAAATGGTTTTGCTAGGATAAAGAAAGTACAAATATTTAACTTGTATAAGATAAATACGATCTAAATTATACTATTCAAATCAAGAGAGGTATAGAGTTACACCAAAATAATATTTTCCCATGATGCATCACGATATCTTTATTTTATGCGTTGAGAAGGGGTCTCAATCTTCCAAAAAGATAGCTGACAAACCGATGCAAGATGGCTTTGCGTATAAAAGCCAGTACAGTTTTTATATATCAATTCCACAAGATTATCGGTATCATCTTAATCTCCCCCAAGTGACGGAGGTATTTCATCCCCGATCGATGGATGTGAGCGGGAATGATTTGTGTTAAGGTAGATATATGCTTGGTATTCCGCCTTGGGTCAAACAAATAAGAAGCTGAACATCGAATGACTTGAGCAATTCCTTCAAATAAAATACCTGTCCAAGCGATATTACGGTTTATAAAGTCTCGGAATTAAAAAGGATCATTGAATATAATGCGCCACCTTCGTTTTTTTCTCATCATCGTTTTGTTTCTAACCTCGTGTGGCCCACTTTCGGACACGTTCGATGATACCCCTGTGCCTGCCATTCCGACAAAAGCAGCATCCAAGACGGATGGTCCAAACCTCCAAATTTTTCCGGATGCCTACAGTGCCAAAGAGTCACTTGGACGCGGACTTAATCTTGGTGATGCACTCGAGGCACCTAGAGACGGACAATGGGGTGTTGTGATTGTCAAGCAATATTTCGAATTGATCAAAAAGGCCGGCTTTAATTCGGTTCGAATTCCCATCAACTGGGAAGCGCATGCCTGGAAAAACGCGCCATACACAATAGACTGGCGATTCTTTGCCCGGGTTGACCAGGTTGTCGGTTGGGCGCTGAAACAAAACCTGGTTGTCATCCTGGACTTTCATAGTTATCCTGACCTGATGGAAAACCCTCAGGGTCACCAAAAGCGCTACCTGGCACTTTGGCAGCAAATTGCCGGATATTATAAAAATTACCCGAAAACGGTCTTGTTTGAGCTGCTCAATGAACCGAATGGCAAGTTGGATAGTGCCCAGTGGAATAAGATCAGCAACCTGGCACTGACTTTGGTGCGCCAGACAAATCCAAACAGAAATGTGATCATAGGTGGTGCCAGCTCAAATTCCTATGACCAACTTCAAAGCCTGGAACTGCCCGCGAAGGATCGTCATATCATCCTCACCTTCCACTATTACAACCCTTTTGAATTTACTCACCAGGGTGCGGATTGGGTAGACATGGATAAATTTCTCGGTCAAACCTGGGATGCCAGTTTTGCAGAAAAAGCAACCATCTCTGGTCAATTTTTCCAGGTAGCCACCTGGTCCCTAACCCAGAACCGCCCAGTTCTGGTAGGTGAGTTTGGGGCTTATTCAAAAGCAGATATGGACTCCCGCGCTCGTTGGACTTCCTTTGTTGCAGGGGAAGCCGAAAAACATGGATTTGCCTGGAGTTATTGGGAATTCGGCTCCAAATTCGGAGTATACGATCGGACCGCCAAAGCATGGCGGGAACCATTGCTAAAGGCATTAATTCCGTGATGGAACGCTACCGGATTATCCTGGCAGAATACAGGTCTTGCCACAAATGTGTCAACCTCAGTCTGTTTGAATTATTTTTATGTAATCGAATTTCATTCACATTCTTGCAATCAAAAAACGCTATATGGAAACCCCAACCATGACGACATCTTTGTCACTAAATCTTGCAAATACCAGCGGAACCCTGGAAGAGACACTTACCGAACTGAACCTGGAGCTCGAACTGAACCCAGAGAATTCTGCTGCACGACAGGCCCTTTATCAAACCATGCAGCAAATGCTGCGGAAAGATGCTTTTCTTGCCTACCAGAATGAGACAAATGACCATTACACAATCCGCACATTTGCAGAATTCCAATTTATTCACCCAAAAGACCGGGCCATGCCTGACTTATTTCCCCGGCTGCAACAGACACCTGCACAAAAAGCCATTAACTGGCTGGGATGGTCCCTGGCTGGGTTAATCCCGGCCGGGTTGGGTACTCTGGTTTGCGCGCCATTGGCAATATTTGCCGCCATTAAATTACTACTCCAGAAAAACTCACTCAGTGAGCATCGCCGCGCCTGGGTCGTCCTGGGCAGCGCAAGCGTGCTCTGGTTAGTCGCCCTGTTATTTCTAATGATCCTTATTCTACATCTGGGATAAACACAATGCTGACACGATCACTTGCGCTGGTTACAATCTGGTTTTTATTAAGTACTGCTTTCACCTTTTTTCGCGGTACCCATGTGCACAGTAGCAATAAACTGCGCGGATTTTTGTGGTTATTGACGGTTACTTTATGCGGGGACCTATGGGCGATGTTTACTTTTGGGCTGCCCGCTGAAATCATAGTGCTCAGCCTGGTAGCGCTGGGTTTTGGGATTCTATGGATTTTCTTGCTTCCCAACTGGAATGGGCTTGGGCAGACCACATGGACGATGAGCATCCTGGCTGCCATCTTGTACGCGGCATACAGTTTTGCTGTGACCTCTTTCACACCTTTGAACCCGCTCGGGTTCTTATTCTCTTTTGTTCTATTCTCCGCTGAACTTTTTGCAATTGGGCTTTCATTATCCTTCACTTTCGAAATGCTGGATGTTTGCACACGTATTCGCTGGAACCATGTGGCAAAGCCTGCTCAACCGATCAAAGGATATACGCCGATGGTTTCACTGCAGGTCCCGGCTTACAACGAACCTGTGGAAGTGGTGGAAGCGACCTTGCGTGGATTAGCCAAAATTAATTATCCCAACTATGAGGTACTGGTCATCGATAACAATACTCCGGATGAAGCTACCTGGCGTCCGTTGGAGGCGCTTTGCAAGGAGCTTGGTCCAAACTTTAAATGTCTTCACTTGGATAAGTGGCCCGGTTATAAATCCGGGGCACTAAACTTTGCCCTTACCCAAACCGATCCAGCGGCTGAGATCATGGCGATCATTGACGCAGACTATCTGGTCCAGCCAGAATATTTAAATGAGCTTGTTCCGTATTTTATTGACCCCCAGCTAGCGTTTCTCCAAACGCCGCAGGATTATCGTGACTATCAAGGCAATCCATTCCTGGAAGCCTGTTACAACGCTTACAAATATTTCTTCGAAGTTTCCATGCCTTCGCGCAATGAGCATAACGCAATCATCTTTTGTGGAACGATGGGCCTCATCCGCAAGTCTGTAGTACAGGAAATCGGCGGCTGGGACGAGTGGTGTATCACGGAAGATGCCGAGGCAAGTCTGCGCATCTTAAAGATGGGTTATAAATCGATTTATATCAACCAGACCTACGGGCAAGGCGTTATGCCGTTAAACTTTGAAGGACTCAAGAAGCAGCGTTTCCGCTGGTGCTTTGGCAGCATACAAGTTTTGCGCAAGCATTGGGAATCGCTCATGCCGTGGGCAAGCTGGGTAGATCCAACCAACCATCTAACCGCTTCGCAGCGTTATTACTATCTTCTATCGGGCTTGCAATGGTTCAATGAGTCAGTAACCCTGGGTTTTACAATGTTACTCCTGATCAGCACTATTGCGCTCATGCTCGAATTGGGAACCGGGTTACGGCTTTTGGCCGGGATCATTGCAGTTGTGCCGTTGGTATTTCTGATCCTTGGTTTGGGAAGATTTTTGTGGACACTGCGCCATCGGTTAAAACTGAGTTGGATGCAGGCTCTACTTGCCATGGGCAGCTTTTTCAGCCTGAGTTGGGTGGTGACCCTGGCCAGCATCCAGGGCTCGATCCAACCCCGCGGTGTTTTCCTGCGCACTTCCAAGTCAAAAACGGAATCGAATCTGGTGCGAGCGCTGGTGGTGACACAATGGGAAACCGGGATTGGCGTCGCTTGTGGTCTGACCGGGCTGGCTTTGGCGATCAGCAAACCTCCTTTTGAAGGCTGGCTGACCGTTCTCTTCCTGACCTGGCAAATGTGTTTGTATCTGGCAGCCCCTGCTTATAGCCTGCTTAGTGAACGCGGCGCAAAACCGATTCGGGTGACAAGCGCGGAGGATATCGATGGAAGAGTCATTCCCGAAACACAAGCCGCCCGCTGGTCTATGGCCTTGGTGTCATTCTTGTTAGTTGGCTTTTTACTTTACAGTCTACTACCGCCGCCAGCAGAAACACCAATTTATGCAAAATTGGCACCGGCTGCCCTGGATTCTCAGAAAATCTTTAAAGTTCATCCAGTTTCAAATGGCAATAATGGCAATAATGGAAACAATAATAATAAAAAGGATAATGGTAACAATGGCAACAAAAAACCAAAACCAAACAAACCTGGAAAACCGCAGAAATAACTGGTTAGCGTTTATCTGGTCTTCTACGATTTCGAACCCATGCCTACGGTTCTGGCAAAAGTTGTGATGTAAATCGGGTTTGAGCCAACTCTCGGAGTTGGACATTGGGCATAGTAATTTCATCGGAACATCAAAAAGGAAAAATATGTTTAAGCAGGTTAATTTTCTACTGATATTAATTTCACTTCTCCTGGTTGGCGCGCTGATATTTGGCTTGAAGTTTGCTCAAGCCTCACCTGCCGCCAGCACACCATGGCTTTCCATCTCTGGTCGTTATATCAAAGACCCGAACGGAAAAACTGTGATCCTGCGAGGTGTTTCGCTTGTGAATATTTCGGTTGCAGATACACGCACGCGCCCAACCAATGTGCTGATTGACATGGCAACTGATCATGCCAGCGGTTGGTATGCGGGCGTGGTCCGGTTGCCTGTTTACCCGGATCCAATTGATGGACATCCAGGTTGGAAGGCCAACCCCGATACCTATTTCGCCAAACACCTTGACCCGGCTGTCCAGCATTGCATCAGTAAGCAGATCTATTGCATCATCGATTGGCACTATATAAAGGATTACAACTCCAGCGATGTAGATACAGCTACCCGCGCTTTTTGGAATTATGTGGCTCCAAAATATGCCAACACACCAAACGTGATCTTCGAGCTATACAATGAGCCAATCAACCCCGATAACTGGAATACATGGAAAACAACTGCCCAGCCCTGGGTGGATCTCATCCGTGCTGCCGCACCCAAAAACCTGATCCTGATTGGTGGTCCACGTTGGTCACAGAATGTTGCTGAAGCCGCCACCAGCCCTTTTACTGGCAGCAACCTGGTTTATGTGCCCCATATTTATCCTGAGCAAGGTGGTCAGAGTGTTTGGGACGAATGGTTTGGGAAGAGCACCAGCACTGTACCCTACTTCATCACCGAATGGGGCTGGCAGCAGGGCGGAAACGTTCCTACCAACGGTACCAGGTCTGGATATGGCGTTCCTTTTAGCGCTTATCTTGATTCAAAAGGTGTCAGCTGGACTGCCTGGGTTTTCGATAATTCCTGGCAGCCAGTCATGTTTGATACAAACTGGAAGCTTTTGGGCGGTGAGGCTTACATGGGCCAATTCACCAAGGATTTCCTATACAAACATCGCAATGACAATTCGCCCAGTAGCAATACCGGCTTACCATCGACCACTGCATCTGTTCATCAAACTGCCACATACGCCGACCCATCAATCAACCAAAAAAATAATCTTGGCAGTGCAGAAGTTTTAAAGGTACAACTTGTTACGGGCGGCGCAGATAACAACCAGCATTCCGCCTTCCGCTATCGCATCCTGAATCCCACGTCCAGCGCGCAGTCAAACATAACCATCCGAATTTACTTCACCCTTGATGGGTCTCTGACAGCATTCAGATATAAGCTGGAAAAATATTATGACCAATCAGGAATAGCAACAGTCTCGGGACCAACCCTGGAATCTGGCTCAACATATTTTTTCACTGTCAACTATAACACGCAAGCTCAACCTATCGGGGAAGCCTGATCAAGAATCTATATACAGGTAGCCACAAAAACCCTCTTACATGGTGCGCCACATCCGCGTTTTCCACGCGATTTACTTAAGCAAATCGTCCGTATCCCATTATTTTTGCTTTATTTAACAACAAGACACTTAGGGGACGGTTCCGGTGCACCAATACCAAGAATTTCCATTTACAAAACAACCCTCTTCATTAGAACAAATGTAATAAGTAAGCATGGGAAATTTATCTGGATTTGGTAAGTGAGCATGAAATCATTTGTCGGGGATATATTTATGCGCCAAAGAACCGCTTGCATAAATCAACTCATTGCCTATCCTAATAAGGTAAGTGGGCAAATGCAACCCTAACCGGCCAGAATTTTGGCGGTGCTCAGGTAACAGGTTCACCTCTTTAACAAGAAATTGCCAAAAAGACACTTTTTGGCAATTTCTTGTTAAAGATATCGAAATAACGTATCTTTTCAAAAATTCATGGATTCCCAAATAAGGGAAAGTTGGGTAAACT
>CAYWXS010000019.1:13489-74959 GCA_964462245.1 uncultured Anaerolinea sp. | reverse complement strand
TCTACAATCTTGAACTCAAGATGGTCAACTGATCGACTTTTGCAAGAGGTCTACTTTACCAACCACAAATTCGGCATTTGCTGCAAATGGTGGATGCACTAATCACCAGTAACGACACAAAAAAAATCAGCGGACTATACCGGCTACTAAAAGGTCAGCCAGACTCAAAGAACGGTGCAGACTTTCTACGGGAAAGCCCGTGAGAGCCGAACGATATTGGTTCGCCGCGCAAGCGTTGGATGGTGACTAAATTCTTGGAGCTGGCGAGCAAAGCAAACGTTGCATTTGATATTTTCATCGGTATTGACGATAGCTTGGGCCAGAAGGGCAAAGCCATCAAGCATTTGGATGCAGTAGACTATCATCACAACCATAATGAAAGCACAAAGAAGAAACAAGCGTACACCAATGGCTATGTATATGTTGAAATGCACCTGCAAATTGGGCCATTCGGATTTTTGTTCGATACGAGCTTGTTTCTACGAGAGAAAACGGTTCGAAGCCTGAATCGCGCACGGCCAGCCGAAAAACGCTTACGCTATCGAAGCAAGTATGCTCTGGCACGTGCAATGTTGGTAGAACTGACTGAACTCTTGCCCAAAGGCCACAAAGTCTATGCGCTGTTTGATTCGTGGTATTCATCTGAAAAACTGATCAAATTCTGTTGGCGGCAAAAGTGGCATGTCATCTGTGCCATTAAGTCCAACCGGCGTATCAACAAAGTACGTGTTGACTAACACAACTTGGCGCTCAAGCACAAGCCTTATGAGCTAATCACGCTCGAGGCTGTGGACGACAAACACAAAGCACCCAAGTATTATGCCCGCCTTGTCAAAGGCTGTTTGGAAGGCTTTACAGAATCCGTCCATGCGATCATCTCAAAAAAACGTCCCGGGGATAAGTTCCTCCAGTACTTCGTCTGCACTGACACCACATTGAGTGTGCAGCAAGCCTTGAGAATCTACCAGAAGCGCTGGCCTGTGGAAGTCGATAACTCGTACTTGAAAAATGCCCTGGGTTTAGGCGATTTCCGTCAACAATCCTTTGAAGCCACAGTTTGCTGTAGTGATGTTGGCCATCAATTACTTGCAATATCGCATGGCGCTGGCTTCCAGCAAGAACCTTTCCAAGTCTTCTTTGGCGGACTTCATTCGCCAGCATCGTCTCGAACATTTTATAAATTTGTTGCACTCGGTTTTACAACCATTCGCATCAACGCAACAAATCGAGACCTGCTTGCAAGGCGTGTTTTCGACATCGCCCTGGGCAATTCTCTCATGCCAGTTTTGCACTGATGACATTCGGAAGGCAAGGCCAGCCTTCCTGTTTTGCTTTTGCTACTGACCAGAAAAGTTTTCGCGTTTTATGGATTTCTTAAGGTGCCACCGCCAACTTTGGCGAAACTAAAGCTCTCAACTAATTAACATCAGTATCGACAAGCTGGCGCTCAAAAAAATATGGTTTTTTTGTGGAGATTTTGCGCAAAAGCATGCGCAAAATCTCCACTTACAGGGCAAACCAATCAAAGAAGGTTATCCTATATTCAGGTTATTAAGAACTACTTCGCCCCACACATACCGGGACGCATTCATTAGAAATCTCCGGTACCGGGCAAACGCAGGCTTTCAATTACGATAATACCCAGGCCACAGACCAGCATCAGGATGGTCGCCATCGCCATGGCCTGACCATAATTCATGCCACCAGGTTGGGACAAAAACCGGTAAATCGCTGTGGGCAGGGTCGGGTATTCCGGTCTTGCCAGCAAGGAGGCCGCACCAAACTCACCCAAAGAGATCGTAAACGCAAAAGCTCCAGCAGCAATCGCCGCACGTGAAATAATTGGCCAATCAATCATCAACCAGATTTTCAGGGGTGACGCGCCTAATACGGCAGCAGCTTCGCGATAGCGTTCTGGTATTTGAGAAAAGGCTACCTGTAAACTGCGAATAACAAATGGCAAAGCAATGGTGGTATGGGCCAGGGGTATCAGAAAAGGTGATGTTAATAAGGGCGAAAACCCGGGCAACAAAGGACGGTTAAAGGTGAGAATGTAACCCAGGCCAAGTGTGACAGAAGATGCGCCTAAAGGCAGCATAAGCAGGGGGTCAATCCACTTTTCCAACCGGCCAGGGCGAGCCATAGCCGATGCTGCTGGAAAACCGAGCAAAAGCGATAGAAAAACTGTCAGACAGGCATAAGCCAAAGAATTTCGTGCGGCCTGTACAGGTGGCACATAAAAGAGAGAAGCTCGACGGTTTATGAAAAGTTCGCGGTAATAATCAAAAGTAATTATTGGGCCATTTCCAATTTGGCTGGTCCGATCGGCTTCCAGACGGGAAACGGAACGCAAAGGCAATGCCAGCAAGGGTAAGGCAAAAAACAAGGTCAGGATACTCAGTAAACTGAAAACAAAAAGCTTTTGCAAGTTTGTTCCTGGCTTTTGGACCGTCAACCAGGCAGCCCGTGGTCGGGCAGTGATGGTAATTTTGGAAACATAACGGCTGTATATCGCGGAAAAACCTAGTGTACACAGTAATTGGGCCACAGATAGCAAGGAAGCCGCCGGCAAATTAAGCATATGTAATGCCTGGATGTAAATCTCGACTTCCAATGTGGCAAACTTGGGACCCCCCAAGAGCAGAATGACACCATAGCTGGTGAAGTCAAACAAAAAGACCAACAAACTGGCAGCCAGGATGGCAGGACGCAACAATGGCAGGGTAACATGGAAAAACGTCATCAGCGGAGATGCACCAAGTGAGCGGGCAGCGTCTACCAGACGCACATCCTGTGAAGCCCAGGCATTCCCAACGATTCGAATCACAATGGTGGCATTATAGAAAACGTGCGCAACCAGGATCGCCCACAAGGTGCCTGCAAACACGATCGGCGGTTGCTTGAACCCCAAGAGGGCCATAAGCGCCAGATTTAACCAACCACGTGGGCCAAGTAAAGCAGTAAACCCAGCCGCAACTACGACCGTTGGCAACATGAACGGAATAGCAGTCAGCGCACGAAAAACAGGCTTGGATGGAAAATCAAAACGGGCAAAAAGATTAGCCAACGGCAAACCAAGCAGCAGGGTAAGCAGGGTGGAAAGAGCTGCCTGGTAAAATGTAAAACCGATAACATTCAGTGCGCGTGAAATAAAATAGGGCGATTTGGCAAGAAAAGAGAGATCCAACCCCAGGCTGAGAATACGTGCCAGGGGTTGGAAAAAGAATAGCCCCAGAAATACGGCTGGGGCTACCCAGATAAACAAACGTCGAGGAAATAGACCCATCAAAGGTCTGAACCTATACCATCCGGCTTAGCGTAAGACAGCCTGCGTCCAGGCTTCAATCCAGCTATCACGATTAGCAGCCAGATCAACCGGAATGGCTGCCGGTCCGACTGCAGGTTGGGCAAATTTTGTAAAAATTTCTGGAAGAGTTGCCTGTCCATTTACCGGATACACAAACATATTTAAAGGCATGTCTTCCTGAAAAGGAACATCCAACATAAAATCGACAAACTTTTCAGCCAGGTCGCGATTTTTTGTTCCGGTCAAAATACCAACAAATTCAACCTGACGGAAACAAGTACCGGATGCATTGATCGCGCCAACCGGTGAATCGTCCAAGGGGATGGAAGAAAAAGCGACTTCTGCAGCCGGGCTGGACGCGTACGAAACCACCATAGGCTGGGGGCCATTTCCGGAGGATGCGCTAAAGTTGGTGTAATAAGCTGTCTCCCAACCATCCACAACCACAACCCCATTGGCTCTGAGTGCCTTCCAATAATCAAGATAGCCAGGGTTGCCATATTTCTGAATTGTGGCAAGCAGGAAAGCCAGACCAGGGGAGGATGTGGCAGGGTTCTCGACCGCAAACAGCCCGTTGTATTCTGGTTTAATCAAGTCATCCAGGGATGCAGGGACTGGCAAATCATTCTTTGAGAAAAATGCCTTTGAATAATTGATACATACGTCCGCATAATCCACTGGAAGAGCATGGTTTTTTAGATCCAGTTTGAACTCATCCGGGATACGATCCAGCATCGGAGAGGCGTATGCATCAAAAATACCTGCATCCAAAGCACGCGAAAGGAATGTGTTATCCACTCCATAAAAGATATCCGCCATGGGAGCATCCTTGGAAAGAATGGCGGTATTTAGAGCGGCACCAGCATCACCGGATTTCAAAAAGGTTATCTTGACATTGTTAGCCTGTTCAAATTCCTGGATTACCCCTTCGCTGGCAGCAAATGAATCATGTGTCATGACGGTTAAAGTTCGTGGTTCACCCGATACAGGCACAATTACTGCGGGGGGCAAATCGGTGGGTAAGGCTGTAGCCGCTACCTCAGGCTGGGATTGGGTTGGTGCTGAAGAGCCACATCCGGTAAGCACCAGGAGCAAACCAAGCAGAAATATAGTATAAAAAACTCGTTTCATTTTGACCTCACTAATAATCAGTTTTTCGAATGTGAATGCACAGCAGCAAGCCACGTTCAATACTTAGGCTGGCAGTCTGTCCCAGCATCTCATTGCTGATACTGCGTGTGCGGTAGGGATAGAGAGTTTCTTTTTTAAGAGGGTAAGCCAGTCCGTCCGTCGTAACACCTTCCACCGGGCTTCCCCAGGGAACCAACGAGACTGTATCACCCGGGGCTCCCTGAATAAGCGCAGACCCCCTAATAAAAAAAGCTTCGGTCAGGCCATCATCAAGACGAATATCCACCTGAGAAATCTCGGGATCCGATAACAAAGCAATATTTCCCAGAGTCTGGTCAAGCCTTCCACCAAAAGCACCCACAATCAGGATCGGACCAAACCCGGACTTTAGCGCATACCCAAGTGCCAATTCCAGATCAGTCTCATCCTTGGCAGGCGGGAAGCGCTGGATTTCAACATTCATCTGAATAAAAACACGCACCTCTGCGTCTGAAAGCGAATCCAAATCTCCAATAATGACAGATGGGATAACCCCAATAGCCAGGGCATGGCGCGCGCCGCCATCAGCAGCAAGCACGACATCATCAGGTCTTACAAGCGAGCGTGTCAGACCCGGATGATTGAATTCACCATTAACAAAGATCAAAGCTCTGGTCATAAAAACAACCTCCGCGGGGGGGAGGTTGTTGTGTCCAAGCAATTCCCTCCGCCGGTATTAACCGGATCAGGTGATGCGGGTCGAGGGCAACAGCCCTCCTCTCAGCCCTGCTGGAGGGCTCCCCGATAATACTGTAATTTATATTAATATTGTATCGCAAAATAACGTAAGGCGGTCTTTTTTTACCAATTTCTAAGAATTTTATTATAAAGGTAATTATTCCACGATTGGGAAAAATACAATCAACCCGAGAAAAGCCAATCAGGTCGTCTAGGCATCCCTGGTGGTAATGGTTTGAATCGAAATGGACTGGGTTATGGTCTGTTTATAGCTAAATTCCAGCGTAGCCGATGGGCGCTGAATGATCACCGGACCAGTTGTTTTTCCCCAGACAAGCTTTGAGTTCCCATCAAACCAATCATTCCCATCCCCACCGGCATAAACCACATCGCCCAGCTTTGATGCACTGGCTGCACTGCTGCCATCCGTAAGAACCTGCTGGTTGAAAAGGCCATTGGTATCAGAAAATTCTTTGGAAGCTTGTCCAATGCCCGTGACATGCTGTGAACCCTTAAATATATCCACCTGCTCGATAATCCCAGCATCTTGGGCCTTGAAAGTGACACGCGATCCATCCCCCAACATAAAGGTGGTAACTTCATCACTACTTGTCAGGTCCTTGAAATCTCCATTATTGTTTCCTTCGACGTCACTCACATCGATATGTGGGTCACCCCAGATGGTTGTGCTCTTATTGGCCCACTTATCCAAGATAGTAAAAGTGGTTCCATCTTTAAACTGAAACAGATAACGATCCGTTTCAGCAAAATTCTTGTCGTGCACCTGCAGCCCATCAATGAGTTTGTTTTCCTTGTAACTCATTTCCAACTTGATTTCAACGGTCTGACTAGCTTCCAATACAAACTCATTAGCAACAGCAGCCTGACTTACCGGATTGTTCGCTTTTGCATCCGGCGTCGTCTGCTTAAAATCAGTCAAATTAATGTCAATATTTTCCGCAGGTGGGGTATAGGCAGCATTTTGTTTATTGGCTGCAACAGCCGTGCCACTAATTAACGCCATATCTTCGTTATAGTAATCCAGCCCGGTTTTTTCTGTCACCTTTTTCCCGTTTCGGCGATCCTCAGCTCTTTTCGCCTCATCCAGTAAACGAAGGACAATCGTCAAATTTGAATTACCTGTTGAACCAATACTGGTCATAATAACCTCGCGAATGTATTTTTATTAATAGAATCGACCTTAATCCATAAAACTTAAACAAATAACACCATCAATTCTGAATACTGCCAAATGGATCGGGACGTACACCTGAAATTTATTACAAAAAGCATGACACCATTTGTGATTTATGCAAACCTTACGCTTGACAGCAGCATAGCGGAAAAGCTATAATGATATCGTTACCATTCGCCAAATACAACCTTATACTCTGGAATTAAACCATGACAACCATTCACGACGTGGCAAAATCGGCTGGAGTTTCTCCTATTACTGTTTCACGTGTTGTGAACAGGTTGGAGAATGTCCACCCAGATACGCGCGCCAGGGTGGAAAAGGCAATTAAAGAACTTGGTTATGTTCGGAATCTGGCTGCCAGCAGTCTGCGCTCCAAAGAGACTTATACCCTGGCATTAATTCTTCCCGATATCACCAACATATTCTGGACAACTATTGCCCGTGGCGCTGAAGACGCAGCCCAAAAAGATGGGTATTCTGTCATGCTGTGTAATACAGACGAAAATCCGGAAAAATTTAATCAATACTTGGATACCGTTCTACAACAACGGGTGGATGGGGTCATGCTGGCTCCCATCACCACTGATTCACTGCATATTGCACAATTGGGAGATCGAAAAGTTCCAACTGTCATCGTCGACAGACGATTGAAAAATTGGGATGGCGATTCAGTCAACTGTGATTCATTCGCATCTTCCGAAGCCCTGGTCCAACATCTGGTTGGGTTGGGACACACACAGATTGCTATCATCTCGGGCCCTGCCACCACCAGCACAGCCGAAGACCGTGTCGCTGGTTATTGTATGGCGATGGCCAAAGCAGGAATACAGGTTAATCCAGGCTTGATCCTGCGCGGAGAATACCGGTTGAGCTCTGGACAATCGATGACCCAGGCCCTCATGCATTCCGGGGTGACTCCAACCGCCATTATTGCGACCAATAACACCATCGCTGCAGGTGTAATTGAAGAATTATTCATGGAAGGCAAAAAAATACCTGATGATATGGCCGTTGTTTCCTTCGATGAACTCACTGAAATGGAACATTTTTTCCCGTTCATGACCTGTGTCACACAACCGGCTTATGAAATCGGTATGAGAGCCATACAGTTGCTAATCAGCCGGATTAAAATGGTCGAAACCCTGCCCGGCCGCCATGTGGTATTACCAACACAACTGATCCGGCGCTATTCTTGTGGGCGATTCTTAAAATCTAACGGCCCAGAAGCCACTGTAAACTTCAGGCTGCTTCCAGATCTTTCCACCAAACAAGCCGTGATGCCCCTGGATGCACAAGAACACCTGGTTTTCTAGGACAAAAAACTAGGCTTGATCCTATTTGTAACAAACGCAATGGCAAACAATTGGATTTCTTTACAAAATTTACCTGCTTTTTTGAATATCTAATTTTCAGGAGGATGCTTTATGGAAACAGCTCAGAATAACAATCGGTTAATTGGTAATTATGCCAGAGTGGGAATTAGACCTGCCATCGATGGCAGACGTATGGGTGTGCGCGAATCGCTTGAAGATCAGACGATGGGCATGGCTCAGCGTACTGCCAACTTCATAAGTGAAAACCTGCGTTACCCGGATGGAACCCCTGTCCAATGCGTCATTGCAGATACCTGCATCGGTGGACTGGCTGAATCAGCCCGCTGTACAGATAAATTTGCACGCGAAGGCGTTGGGTTGAGTATTACAGTTTCGCCATGCTGGTGCTACGGTTCAGAGACAATGGACATGGACCCGCTTATGCCTAAAGCAGTCTGGGGATTCAATGGAACAGAGCGCCCCGGGGCGGTTTACCTGGCAGCTGTTTTGTCTGGACACACTCAGAAAGGTCTTCCTGCCTTTAGCATCTATGGCCAGGATGTACAGGATAGCAGTGACACCAGTATTCCAGCAGACGTGCAGGAAAAACTTCTACGTTTTGTGCGTGCCGGGTTGGCCGCTGCCAATATGCGTGGAAAAACCTACCTCTCTTTTGGTAATGTATCCATGGGTATCGCGGGATCGATCGTCAATCATGACTTTTTTGAAAGCTACCTGGGCATGCGCGTGATGACTTCAGATATGAGCGAGTTTACGCGGCGTATCGAACGAAAAATTTACGACCCACAAGAATTTGAAAAAGCCGTCCTTTGGGTGAAGGAAAACTGCAGTGAAGGTCGTGACTATAACCCGGCTGACCGTCAGAAAAACCGCGCCGAAAAAGATGCTGACTGGGAATATGTAATCAAGATGACCATGGTCGCGCGCGACGTGATGGTTGGCAACCCACGCCTGGCAGAATTGGGCTTTGGTGAAGAAGCACTGGGAAACAATGCCATTGTCGGCGGTTTCCAGGGTCAACGCCAATGGACAGATCATATGCCAAACGGTGACTTCATGGAAGCCATGCTGAATTCTTCCTTTGACTGGAACGGCATTCGCGAGCCTTATACCTTTGCGACTGAAAATGACAGCCTGAACGGTACGGTCATGTTGATGGGACACCTGTTAACCAACACTGCCCAGGTCTTTGCAGATGTGCGTACTTACTGGTCCCCAGATGCAGTCAAACGCGTAACAGGCTACACCCTCACCGGGCTGGCTGAAAATGGCTTTATCCATCTGATCAATTCCGGTGCAGCCACCCTGGATGCCACCGGACAATTGGAGAGCGATGGCAAACCCGTCATGAAACCCTTCTGGGAAATTGAGGAGCAGGAAGTTAAAAAATGTCTGGCAGCCACCCAATGGTTCCCTGGCATGGAAGAATATTTCCGCAGTGGCGGTTATTCATCCGGCTTTTTGACGCGCGGCGGGATGCCTTTCACCATGAGCCGAATTAACCTGGTCAAGGGACTGGGACCGGTTCTGCAAATTGCAGAAGGCTGGTCAGTTGACCTGCCGGCAGATGTTAACGCAACGCTAAGCGAACGGACCAACATCACCTGGCCGACACATTGGTTTGTACCACGCCTGACCGGCAGCGGACCTTTCCGTGACGTGTATTCCGTTATGGCCAACTGGGGTGCGAATCATGGTGCCCTAAGCTTTGGACACATCGGTGCCGATCTGGTGGCACTGGCATCCATACTGCGCATCCCAGTCGCCATGCACAACCTGCCCGAAGAGAGTATCTTCCGGCCAAGCGCCTGGGGTATGTTCGGTGCAATGGACCCACAAGGCGCCGATTTCCGAGCTTGTTCTAACTTCGGCCCACTTTACGGCCAATTTAAATAAGGAGCAAACATGCTTAAAGGAATCAATCCTATCGTTTCACCGGAATTAATAAAAATCCTGATGGAAATGGGTCACGGCGACGAGATCGTCATTGCCGATGGGAATTTCCCTGCGGCTGCCAACGCACAGCGCCTGGTGCGCAGCGACGGGATAGGGGGTTCGGCATTGCTGGACGCGATCCTGAGCCTGTTTCCACTGGATGGCTACGTGGAACAACCCGCAGCACTGATGGAAGTCGTATCTGGTGATCCATATAAACCAACCATTTGGGATGAATACCGGCAGATCGTGCGGCAGTACGAACCAAAATTTGGCGAATTTGAATATGTGGAACGGTATGCTTTCTACGAAAGAGCACGTAAAGCCTATGCCATTGTAGCCAGCAGTGAAAAAGCGCTATACGCCAATATTATCCTCAAAAAAGGTGTGATCTAAATTTCACATGCAAAAATAAAAGATGCCTGTTTTTCACGGGCATCTTTTATTTTTAAACATTCGAGAATGCCAATTCTCCGACCGATTCTTTTCGTATTTGCCCATGGCCAGAGCAAAGGTGTGGGAAGGAAATAACGCTAAACAAAAATGGAATTTTTGAGTAAAAAATTTTCAAGCCGGTAAAACCATTATTATTGCGAAAACAGTAGTAGTCAGCAATAGCTTGAACAAACTAACCGCTTCGAAATGTCACTCTCGATAGACATTGAGAAGATTGCCACGCCGCCCTCCCACAAGTTCCGGGGCCTACCTCAGAAGAGCAAGTGCGGCGGCTCGCAAGAACATAATTTTAGTGCTGACGCGAAGGAAGATTGCCACGTCGCGGAGAGCACGCTCCTCGCAATGACAATTATGCGGGTTTGTTCTTTCGCATTGAACAACAGTGATTTTCTGTTGTGGAATCACTCGCAATCCAGCAGTGCATCTGGATGCTATGACAGAAATTAATAGAGAGGTTAAAAAGATTGAATTGTTCAAGCATTATCTGACCAATACAATTATTGCGAAAAACAAATTATTGACAATATTACGCAAATAAAGTACTATATATTTACTAAATTCATCAATAATCATCAAGTATCAACAAAGGCAGCTGTGAATACTCACGAACGGCGACAATCCCTGCTCAACCTGCTGCGCAAACAACCGGGTCTGCGTGTACCAGAGATTGCAACTGCCCTGGACATTTCAGAGGGTACGGTTCGCAATGATTTAAACGCACTGGAAGATAATGGGGACGTCACCCGTTTTCATGGGGGCGCAATATTAAACGAACAATCCGGGTTGCATGATCACACATTCAGCGCAAGGCACCAGGAACATGCCACAGAAAAAATGCTGATCGCCCATACTGCTTCCGGATTGGTTCAGGATGGCGATTCAATTCTATTGGATGCAAGCAGTACAGTATATTATTTTGCGCTATCCCTCCAGGATCGCAACCGTCTGCGCGTGGTAACCAATGGGTTGGAAGTAGCGCGCCTGTTGGCAAAAAACCCTTCAAACACAGTTATTCTGATTGGGGGTATTTTGAATCAGGATGGCTCATCAGTTACAGGTCTATTCAGTGAAACAATCCTGCAGGAGCTGCACATTCAGAAAGCTTTCGTCTCCAGCAGTGGTTTCAGCCTGGAACGCGGCTTAACCGAAGTTTCCATCGAAGAAGCCCAGCTCAAGCGTAAGGCAATTGAAGCATCCAGGGAGGTAATCGCCCTGATCGATTCAAGTAAGATCGGCAAGGAGGACCTGACACCCGTTGCACGTGTACAGCAGATCGACAAGGTGATAACAGATGCAGGCATCTCAGATGAATGGGCGCAATCCATAGAAAATGCAGGAATTATCTTAATTATTTGTCAGGTTTAACCATAAATTTTCGCCAAAGGCCTCATGAAATGAATAGTAAAACTTCGAATCAAAAACACATTCACCTCAACTGAGAGAAAAAAAATGACACAATCTCACAATTACCTCGCAATCGATCTGGGTGCCGAAAGTGGTCGCACAATCATCGGTACCATCACAGACGGCAAACTATCTCTGACCGAAACGCATCGTTTTTCCAATACGCCAGTTCGCCAAGCGGATGGCTTGCATTGGGATGTGGATCAGCTTTGGAAGGATATCCTGTCCGGCATTTCCATTTCCGCCAAAAAATTCCCGCTGACAAGCCTGGGACTGGATACCTGGGGTGTGGATTTTGCCTTGCTTGATAAAGATAACAACCTGCTGGTTGCTCCATTCCACTACAGAGATGATCGCACAGATGGCATGCTGGAAGAAGCCTTCAGCCGTATCCCGCGTGAACAAATATTTTTCCAGACCGGGGTCCAGTTCATGCAGATCAACACGCTTTACCAATTGTTTTCAATGTCAATCCGTAAATCCCCCTTACTCGAAGCTGCTGACAAATTCCTGACTATTCCAGATCTATTTAACTTCTGGTTGAGCGGTCAGATATCGTCTGAATTTACGCTTGCAACCACCACCCAATGCTATGATCCGCGTCAGCACGATTGGGCCTATCCAGTACTGAAAGCACTTGATATTCCTGCACACATTTTCATGCCCGTTATCCAACCCGGAACAAGCCTGGGAACTCTGCGAACTGAGCTTGCCACACAGACCGGGGCCGGAGCAATTCCGGTCATAGCACCTGCCTGCCACGATACTGGCTCGGCAGTCGTGGCCGTTCCGGCAGAAAATAAGGATTTTGCCTGGATCAGTTCGGGCACCTGGTCGATGTTGGGCTGTGAAACCAACGAACCCGCCATAAATGAGCGCGCCCTGGCAAATAATTTCACCAACGAAGGCGGAGTCTTTAACACATGGAGACTATCCAAAAATATAACTGCCTTATGGTTGGTGCAAGAGTGCCGACGGATATGGAAAAACCAGGGTCAGGATTTTTCCTATGATGAAATTACGCAGATCGCAAGTGAAGCCCGCCCCTTCGTGGCGGTAGTCGACTCGGACAGCTCATCCTTTTTACACCCGGGCGATATGCCCGAACGCATCTGTAAGTTCTGTTTGGACACTAACCAGGCTGTACCAGAGACAAAAGGCGAAATAATTCGGGTTGCGCTTGAAAGTATCGCCTTGAAATATAGATTTATGCTGGAAAGGCTGGAAAATATTACTGGGACGCATTTCAACCCAATTCACATAATCGGTGGTGGAACGAAAAACCACTTATTAAGCCAGTTCAGCGCCGACTGCACAGGACGAACGGTCATTACAGGTCCGATCGAGGCAACTGCCGTCGGGAATGTACTCATGCAAGCCATCAGCCTTGGACATTTGCAAACGCTGGCTGAGGCGCGGAATGTGGTACGTGCCTCGTTTACGCCCATAACCTATCAACCCAACCCAAATGAGCGTTGGGACTTATCCTATGAAATATTAAAGAGAGTGACCAAATAATGTTAAATCCCCCTTATCCAACCCTTGATGAACAACTAACAATGATGGGTGAAGCCGGCAGGCATATGGCAAACATTGAAGCCAGTGAAGGTGCGGCAGGTAATATCTCGATCTGCATGCGATGGCCTGTTGAGCTTCGTCACCGATTTCCAATGGTTGAAGACATCCAGCTTCCCCAGGCAGTACCCGAACTGGCAGGTGCAACCTTCGTGGTCAGCGGCTCCGGTCGGCGCTTGCGGGAAATCATCGATGACCCGACTGCCAACCTGGCCTGCATTGTCGTAGGCGAAGATGGTATTTCCGGAAAGCAGTATACCGCACCCAACCACAGGTTCGAACGCGTAACCAGTGAATTCAATTCACATGTAGCCGTGCACTATGATCAAATGCTGCTGGGCGGATCCAATTTTCACGCCATCGTGCATGCCCAACCGATTCACATCACTTACCTGAGTCATATCCCACGTTACCGGGACGAGCAGTATCTGAATACGCACCTGCTGCGCTGGCAGCCGGAAACCATCATCAACTTACCCGAGGGAATCGGTTTTACCCCATTTCAGGTTCCCAGCTCATCAGAATTAATGCGCGCCAACATTGAAGCATTACGCAAGCATCGCGTGGTGATTTGGGCCAAACATGGTCTGATGGCACGCTCGGATGTATCCGTCAAACGTGCCGCCGACCGGGTAGAGTATATTGAGACCTCGGCAAAATATGAATACATGAACCTGGCCACTGGCGAGCTGGGTGAAGGTCTGAGCGTGGATGAAATTCGAGCCATCGCAAAAACCTTCAATTTTGAACAAAATATATTCTAATTATCACCGGGCGCCTTTTTGGTGACCCCTAACAAAACCAAGGATGGACGTATGTCAGTTGAAACCTCGCTCCAAACCGCTTACTCACTGGCAAAAGAACGTTATGCCGCCCTGGGGGTGGATACAGACCAGGCGATTACCCGCCTGGAAAAGGTATCCATCAGCCTGCACTGCTGGCAGGGCGATGATGTGGGAGGCTTTGAAAACCCCGGCGGACCATTAACCGGGGGCATCGCTGCCACAGGCAATTATCCTGGGAAAGCTCACAACGCAGACGAACTGCGCCGAGATCTGGATTTGGTCTATCAATTAATTCCCGGCACTCACCGGTTAAACCTGCATGCCATTTACCTGGAATCGGATAAAAAAGTAGAACGCAATGCCATCGAACCGCGCCACTTTTCTGCATGGAAGGATTGGGCCAAAGCAAACGGTCACGGCGTGGATTTCAATCCAACCTGCTTTTCGCACCCCCTTGCCAATGATGGTTTCACGCTGGCTCATCAGGACCCGGCCATAAGGCAGTTCTGGATTGAGCATTGTATTGCCAGCCGTAAAATTGGCGAATACTTCGGAAAAGAACTGGGAACAGCGGCGGTAACCAATATATGGGTACCGGATGGGCATAAGGATTCACCTGCAAACCGTATGGTCCCGCGCAAGTTGTTGATGGAATCGCTGGACAGCATCCTGGCAGAAAAAATTGATCCGCGCTACAACCTGGATGCGGTGGAACCAAAACTCTTTGGGATTGGCTCTGAAAGTTATGTGGTTGGCTCAATGGAGTTCTACGCAGCCTATGCCCTCAGCCGAAAGGTGCTGTTGACATTGGATGCAGGGCATTTTCATCCAACAGAAAGCATTGCCGATAAAATCTCAGCCGTCCTGCTCTATCTCGATCAAATCCTGCTGCATGTCAGCCGGGGCGTGCGTTGGGATAGTGACCACGTGGTCACCTTTAACGATGAGCTGCAAGCAATCACCCAGGAAATTGTTCGGAATGATGCCTTGGAGCGGGTCCACATTGGGCTGGATTATTTTGATGCCAGTATTAACCGTCTGGCTGCCTGGACCATCGGTTCACGGAATACTCTGCGGGCCTTATTAACTGCATTGCTGGAACCCCGTGATTTATTGAACAGCATGGAAGCTGAAGGTGATTACTCCAGCCGATTAGCGCTAATGGAAGAACTCAAAGCCATGCCTGCCAATGCTGTCTGGGATTATTACTGCCAGACAAAAGGCGTACCGGTCGGCATGGATTTTATGAAAAAAATTAAAGATTACGAAAAGATAGAACTGCCAAAACGTTAGATAAAAATAGATAATAAAGGGTTGCATAAGTAGTCTGCTGGCACAATAGAAAAAAATGTAAAAAGGGTTTTACAGAGTATTGGAGGATGAATTCCTCCAATACTCCATCTGCAGGGCAAACCACCGGCCAGCACCCACCACACGGTAAAAAAATAGACGAAAGCTTATGCCCATGGAGTCTCAATGACCAAAGCACAGCTTTTTATCACCTGCCTAGCCGATCAGTTTTATACCGGCACACTTCAAAATATGACTCATTTGCTGGAGCAACTGGGAGTGGAACTGATCTTTCCAGCCAGCCAGACCTGCTGTGGGCAGCCACTGTTCAACAATGGGTTTGAAGATAAAACCCGGGCAGTGGCGTTAAACTTTTTACGAGCTTTTGGCGAGAGTGATGCACCCATCGTAGGTCCGTCCGGATCATGCGTCAGTATGGTCCGGCACCATTACCCGGCACTATTCCCGATAGGCACCCCTGAACACGCCCAGGCGGTGGACATTGCGGCCCGAACCTACGAATTCACCGAATATCTGGTAAACGTATTGAAGGTCACCGAGGTTGGCGCAGTTTATCCCCACAAAGTTACCTACCATGCCTCGTGTCACTACCTGCGCGAGATGGGCCTGAAGACTGAAGCCAAAACGCTGATCAATGCCGTCCAGGGTTTGGAATTTGTACCCCTGCAAGAAGAAGAGACCTGCTGCGGATTTGGTGGAGCGTTTACGGTCACCTATCCGGAAGTCAGCCGAGCGATGATGGAAAACAAGGTTAAAAATATCATCGCCAGCCAGGCTGAGACCGTGGTGATGTGTGAGCCAGGCTGCCTGATGAACGTAGCCGGCGGCTTGCACAAAGCCGGATCAAGCATGCGTGCCATGCACATCATTGACCTTTTGGCTGCAAGATAACCCGGGACACAGGAAACTGTAAAATTATGACCGAATCCCATGCTTATATAGGCTTTGAAGAATATACCGGGCATATCCCCCCCAGCATCCCAGCCGCCGTACAGCAGGCTACCAACCGTTTTGTGAATGGACGCAGCCAGCGAGTGGCCGAGCTGCCCCAATGGGAAGAACTGAGACAGATCGCGTCAGATATCCGCCTGCATACAATCGAGAATCTGGACTCGTATCTCACCCAACTGGAAACCAATGTACAGGCTGCCGGTGGCAGGGTACATTGGGCTGCGACTGCCGAAGATGCGCGCCAGATCGTTCTACAAATAGCCAAAGAACAAGATGTCAAACTGGCGGTCAAATCAAAATCAATGGCAACCGAGGAAATCGAGTTAAACCAGGCCCTGCAGTCAGTCGGGATTGAAGCACTCGAAACTGACCTGGGTGAATATATTATTCAATTAGCTGGTACGGGTCCGTCGCATATCATTGTCCCTGCTGTGCACCTTAAAAAAGAGGAAGTTGCAGCCATTTTTAGCGAAAAGCTGGGCATTAATGCGCCTTCCGACCCGGTGGAATTGGCCAGGATCGCGCGCGAAACTCTGCGGGAAAAATTTCTGCATGCCGAGATGGGCATTTCAGGCGCGAATTTTCTAATCGCCGAAACTGGCACGCTGGTTATGGTAACCAACGAGGGCAATGGACGCATGTGCAGCAGCATGCCGGACTTGCATGTGGCCGTGGTTGGAATTGACAAAGTCATCCCGGATTGGGAATCACTGACAGTTTTTCTAAAACTGCTGGCACGTTCCGCGACCGGGCAAAAACTATCCACCTATACGCAATTTATCACCGGCCCAAAACGGGAAGAAGGCGAGTTTGGGCCAAAAGAATTTCACCTGGTAATGTTGGATAATGGTCGCTCGAAAATATTAAAAGACCCGATCGGGCGTGAAGTCTTCAAATGTATTCGTTGTGGTGCCTGTGCCAATGTTTGCCCTGTTTATAAAAATGTGGGTGGTTTTGCTTACGGCTGGTTTATTTCTGGTCCGATCGGCGCCATCTTTGCCCCGCAAATGCTGGGGACACAAACGGCACGTGAATTACCATACGCATCCACCCTGTGCGGTGCTTGTGCCGATGTCTGTCCAGTAAAAATCCCCATTCCAAGCATTCTGCGCCATCTGCGGCGCAGGGTGGCGCAGGGTGACGCAGTCTCGCTGCCCAGCATGCCAATCCCCATCCGCACGGTGGCAGGTATGACCAGCCTGGCACTGGGCTGGAACTGGATCTACCGTTTTGGAACCAGATTGCTGCCTACCTTTATGAGCATTTTTAAACGAGCCAACTGGATTCCGTCAGCACCCTACCCACTCAGCCGCTGGACAAAAGTACGTCCCTTGCCAGCCTTCAACGCACAATTCAGGCAGTGGTGGAGCAACCGTGCAAACAAGGAGTTGCCAAAATGAGCAATCCTGTAATCGAGAACGTGCGCGCTTCCCTGGCAGATGCTGGTCGCTCGACCCCAGCCCGTCAGCGTCCGGAGATTTTCCCGGCTCGCCAACCCGGATCGATGGATTCCGAAATTGGTCAATTTTTGGAGGAAATCAAAAAACTCTCAGGGGTTGGATTATTGCTGCAGCAGAAAGCAATTCGGGAATCTCTCGAAACCCTGATCCGTACGCAAGACATAAAAAGCGCGACTGTTTGGGATACCCCGTGGCTGAATGAACTCGGTATCTCCGCTTTGCTCGGCGAGCTGGGAGTGAAATGCGTCAGCCCAAACGCCGACAAACACCAAATGGCGAGCTGTGACCTGGGCATCACCGAAGCCGATTATTTGCTGCCAGAAACCGGAACACTTGTCCTGAAATCATCCCAAGAAAAACCGCGCGCAGTTTCGCTCCTGCCGCGCATCCACCTGGCAATCGTCCAACCCACAAGTTTGCGGGCAGACCTGCACCAGGTCTTTGCAGAAGTACAAAACCCGGGTGGATTGTGCCCGTACCTGGTTTTTATCACCGGGCCAAGCCGCACGGCTGATATTGAATTGACCGTCACCCTGGGCGTACATGGTCCCAAGAATTTATTCGTCTGGATGATCAAAGGATAAGCATTCATATGCAATTACAAGGTAAAAAATTTGCGACACTGGTCGCTGAAGGCGTGGAAGACCTGGAATATTATGTGCCAATGATGCGCCTGCAAGAAGAAGGTGCGGAAGTATTGACTGCCGGGTTGGACTTGAAAGCGGTGCGCGGCAAAAATGGTCTGATCATCACACCCGATACCAGGATCGATGCACTTAACCCGGACGAATTATTCGGTCTGATCGTGCCCGGCGGATGGGCACCCGATAAACTGCGACGTTACGAAATCGTCACCAACCTGGTACGTCAAATGGATCAGGCCAAAAAACCAATCGGTATCATCTGCCACGGAGGCCTGATCGCCATCTCGGCTGGGATCGTCAAAGGGCACCGCGCCACTGGATCACTGGGAATAAAAGATGATCTGATCAATGCCGGGGCAACCTGGCTGGATGAATCCGCCTTTCGGGATGGCAACCAGGTCTGGGGACGAGTGGTGGCAGACATCCCCGCCTTTTGCCATGCGCTGGTGGAGCTATGCATTGAAAAGGCGCGCGAGGCATAACTCTGCAGTCCATGAATTTAATTCAGGCATGGGTTGTTTGATATACTTGCGCCCATGCCTGCCATAGTTGACCAGCTCATTCGCTCAAAGCGAAAAACAATCGCCATACTTATCCAGCGTGACGGAAAAGTAATTGTTCGCGCACCGCTAAAAACTTCGGAACGCGTGATTAACGCTTTCGTCGAAAGCAAAAGTACCTGGATCAGCGAGAAAAAAGCCCTGGCCCAGCAGCGAGTGAGCAACCCAATACGACAATTTATAAATGGGGAAAAATTACCGCTATTGGGGAAACAAATCACACTGCGCCTGGTGGAAGATCACACCCAGCGAACAGCCTTAACGCTTCAGAATGAATTTTTATTAACAAAAAAAGCTCAGACCCAGGCGGCTGGCATCTTCGAAAAGTGGTACAAAGCCTACGCCGCCCAGATCATTACAGAGCGTGTCAAATTTCACGCTGCACAGTTTGGCTTTCATTATGAAAAAATCCGGATCACCTCGGCCCGGACACGTTGGGGATCATGCAGCTCACGCGGCACCCTCAGTTTTACCTGGCGCCTGGTAATGGCACCGTTGGAAGTGGTGGACTATGTTGTAATCCACGAATTGGCCCATCTGAAAATCAAAAATCATTCGGCTGTCTTTTGGGCTGAAGTGGGACGATTGATGCCCGCTTATCAATCCAGGCGGGATTGGTTGAAAAAGAATGGGCACTTAATGACCCTTACCGGAGAAGAATGACAAGTGGTTATCTTTCACCAAAATTGGAAGTTCGCAACGCCCCCGAAAAAGGTGGCTACGCCGTCTACGCACGCACTGGCTTGAAAAAAAACGAGGTACTGGCCGTTTGGGGCGGCCTGGTGGTGACTCTCGAACAGGTCCTGGCGCTGCCGCACGATCAACAGGGACATACCATTCAAGTACATGAGGGGTTATATCTGGCTCCGATCGGCATGGACGAACCAGCCGATTACATCAACCATTCCTGCAACCCGAACGCAGGTATTAACGGACAAATCACCCTCGTGGCGATGCGGGATATTAATGCCAATGAGGAAATTACCTTTGACTACGCCATGGCAGATAGCAGTTCTTATGATGAGTTTGATTGTGCCTGTGGCGCAGCCCATTGCCGCGGCAGGGTCAGTGGTAATGATTGGAAGCGCCCGGAATTATGGACACGCTATGATGGTTACTTTTCCACCTATTTACAGAAAAGAATCGATAAATTGCGTGGTAGTCCCGGTTCCAGTACGGGGCACGGCTAATACAACAAGCGGGCTGCTCACTTTTGCAACCTGAGGAGAGTCATCAATGTCTAAAATTTTTTCCCGGACATTCCGGGTACGCTGGTCAGAATTGGATGCAACCCGCACACCAGATTTTGGGCAGGTCAGCCCAAGCAGCTACCTGCGCTACCTGGTGGAAACTGCTTATGATTGGGGCGATGCGCTGGGTTTGGGCGCAAGCAGTGAAAAAGTACGAAGTAGTCCCATCACTCGCATGGGGCATGGATTATTCTGGTTGATCCGTGAAACAGAAATTCATCTATTGCGACCAATGCATCACAATGATGTTTTTGATTTTACGATCTGGATGGTGAACTGGCAGCGTGTGCGCGGTACGCGCTGTTTTGAGATCAAACTGAAAGACAGCGGTGAGATCATTGTTCAGGGCACACAACATATCGTCTGTATGGATCGTCAAACACAACGTCCAACGAATCCCCCGGAAGAAATAATCAACAACTTCAAAATAGCTGTACCCCGAATTTTCCCCTACGAGCGCTTCCCAAAAATTTCAACGCCCGTAAAAACCTTCACCAACCAGCGGCAGGTGGAATGGCAGGACCTGGATGCCCTGGAACATGTCAACAATTCCATTTACGTTACCTATGCAGAAGAAATAGCCTTACAGGAATTATCCGCATACGGTTGGAATCAAGCCCGTCTGTCACAGGAAAACCTGGCAATAAACACACGCCGAATCCATATTCAATATCTATCCCCGGCACTCTGGGGGGAAACCTTGATGATTTCCACCCATGCGTTGGATATTCAACAAGATGGAGGAACACGCTATGTGGGTATCTGCCGGGAAGATGGTTCAAGCGTGGCTGAATGCATCCTGGATTGGAACCTGATCGACCGGGAAACAGGAGGTGACCAACCCCTGCCGGAAGATCTCCTGCAGCAACTACAGGGATAATTGGTATTCACTCACGTTACTCCAGGCGCATAACCCGCTGCACAATCAAAACAGCGCCCATAAAACAGACACCCAGTATGCCTGTAATACCGGGTAAGATCCACAACATGGCTGAACTGCCGAATGATTTGATTTTTGCATCCAATGGATGCTGGGGATCATATAATACAGTGACTTCGTCGCCCTTTTCGTACTGCGGGGAATCACTGCCTATGCTGGTTTGAACTGAGCGGCGACGGCCATCATCAGCTGTAAACTCAACCACCGGGAAATAATATTCGCGCACAATGCGATCCTGAACGTTCTCGTACTCACGCTTAACCACCATATCCACCACCCGACCAGGGGCGCTCTTTTGACTGGTAATGGTGGCTATGGCGCGAAAAGTCGAAATTGCGGCAATCAACAACATCAATACCGCTATCCCCGTAAATCCATTCAGCACCATATTCTCCATGGTTAATACAGTCTTCTTTGTCCTGACTTTTGCCACTTCAGGCTGAACGTCATCATCTTGCCTGGCTGCCGCCAGGATAGCCTTTAATTTACGCACATCTTTGGGGCTCTGAATCTGATCCAAACTGGCGTATGACTGCCCGTCGATCTCAAACGAGGTGGCTTTCCCTTCTTCCCAATGAACAGCATATTTCTTATTTGCCATTTTACCCTTTGAAATGAGAATGGATTTTTATACAAAAAAAAGAACACCGGCTGACCTTTTAGGAAACGCAGGTCGTTCAAAACAGTCAAACATAGGAAACCCCGCACGGGATGAAAATGGTTAACATTTACCCGACCGGCTTTCCCCGCCTCAGGATTGCAAAAACGATGAAAATCCCCGAACCAATAAAACCAAAAAACGCCGGTCCCGGCTGCTGCCAGAATATGCCCTGACCTATGGTCTGCAACAGCCAGGTTAAGACATATACCAACGACAGCGGTCCGGCGGGCAAATGCCTGGGATTGGCGATCAGGGTCAAACAAATCGAGACCACCAGCCACCCGAGATAATTGCTCCAGGGAATTCCATAATACTGGCCTGGCACTTCCCATACCCAGAAATGCCAGGCCGCCATTTGCGGATCCAGAAATAAATCCCAGGCCGTGAATGCCAGGGCAGAAACGATCAGAAAACTAAAATTACGGCCATCCCTGGCAGTGATCAAATGGGCAACTGCCCAGGCGGGTGGAAGCATCATCATCCAGGCCAACGGGATGAGCAGTGGAACGCCAGCCACCTGGGGTTGAAGCAGACTGGTGTAATGATACTTCCCAAAAGGGAAGCCGGTGGTGACCCCCAGCAGCTCTGCCAGGTAAGCCAAACCAGCCACAACCACAAAAACGAAGATTGTCCGCCGCCAACCCCAGGCATTGTATAAAATTACCAAACCCGCCAGGGCCTGAACCAACACGCCAACAGACATACCACGCTGTAAATAACCCTCACCCAGGATCCAACCCAAAATGGGCAGTGAGAGCAAGGTCAAAACCCAGATAAGCAGGCTTATGTGGGTGGAGCCTGTGAAACGCAAAGCATTAAACGACTTGAGCATGCAGTTCAGTCATGCAGAGCATTGACCTGCTGTTCACTCATGCCCTTAACCACCGGACGGTCAAGCTGTTCTTGAAGGTGGGTTTTGCCCTTGAAATCTTTTAAGTCAATCATATGACCCGATTTTTCAACCTTCGTGCGCAGATAAAATTCATTATATGGGTTGGTCGGCAGCACATGTGGAATACGACCGTTGACATGGATGCCATATCTGGTCAGCTCGTTGATCTTTTTGGGGTTATTGGTCATTAAGCGGATCGACTTAACCTTGAGTGACTGGAGCATATGTGCTGCAACGGCATAATCACGTTCATCATCACGGAAACCGAGCGCAAGGTTGGCCTCGACAGTATCCATGCCGTAATCCTGCAATCCATAAGCCCGGATTTTATTGGTCAACCCAATGCCACGGCCTTCCTGGCGGAGGTAAAGCACAATCCCTTTTTCCATCTTCCCGATGGCAGTCAGAGCCGCCTCCAGTTGATCGCGGCAATCGCAGCGCAAAGACCCAAAGGCATCCCCTGTAAGACATTCAGAGTGCAGGCGCACAACCACATCTTCGCTATCCGTCACATCGCCCTTGACAATGGCAGCATGTTCCTTGCCATCCTGATTATTATAAAAAGCGACAATATGAAAATCGCCAAAACGGGTTGGCAATTCTGCGATTGACGCAATTTTTACACAAACTTTATCGTCACCGCAGCCATCGCACTCGTGCGCACGGCTTTCATCCAATAGCTGTTCAATAGGGAGGTGCATATGATCGATTGTCATTTTATTTCCTTTTCTAATTTTTCAAACGGTAATGAACTTGCAGTCCACCTTCATCATCCAGGACGCTAACATCCACAAGGGTCAAATTAATCGCCAAAGATTCGGGCAACCCTGCCCCGGATGCCAGGGTTGGGCTTGAAGAACCTCCGAAAATCCTGGGAGATTGATAAATGAATAATTCATCCACCAGAGCCTGGCGCAGCAATTCAAAATTCAGGGTGCCCCCGCCTTCCACCATCAGGCGACGCACACCTAATTCATACAAAGTATCCAATGCCAGCGGCAGATTAACTTGTGCTTCGGCATGTACGTAGACTTCTGCGCCAAGCCCGGATAACAAGCTTACCTGTTCAGGCGTAGTCTGTGCAGTAGTAAAGATCACTCGCCGGGCTGGGCCGGCGCTCATAAAGTTCCCGAAAGGGTTCAAATCTGCCCGGGTGACGATCCCGACTTTGATGGGGTTTTCAGCAGATCCTTTAGACAGACGCTCTTCGCGCAGCTGTGCGGTTTTGACGGTCAGTTTGGGGTCTTCGTCAAGCAGTGTATGCCCGCCAACCAATACCGCATCTGCCCCTGCACGCAGCCCCAGAACTCGCGACTTATCCACGGCAGAGGATATCCCAGCGCCGGTACGCTCAAAGGTATCCATTTTTCCGTCAGCAGTTACCGCGACATTGATAAAAACAAAAGGACGCATGTTATTAGACTCAAACCAGAAAACCGGAATTTACACTTTCTCATGCCGTGCTGGAACCGGTATTACCATTATGAAAGTTCTTTTCACCGGCTTCAATTCTTACCTTTACCCGGTTTTCCACTGGCGGCAGTGGACAGGACCAACGTTCGTTGTAAGCACAATAAGGGTTATAAGCCAGGTTGAAATCCACATACAACTCATCCGAACGAAGTTCATGAGGCTCAAGATAGCGCCCACCCCCATAAGTTTCCTGGGGTGAAGTGGCGTCGGAAAACGGCAGAAAGTAACCATAATCATCTTCATAAACCTGCAAAACTGCTTCTGTACCAGATACATTTAAACGAATCTGCCCGATATGGACATACTCACGCTCATCCCCGGTGGAAGTGACCAAAATCATTGGTCCAGGGTTGGTAGAGCGTTCCAAAAACAACTCCAGGCGCAAAGCGGGATTCTCAGGAAAATAATTTAGCCCGGAAAAACTGCGCTGCTGCTCAAGAGTCAGCGGGGTCTGGTTGCCAGAGCGAAAAAAATCATCTTTCTCAAGACGGAAACGTTCGAGATCGTTCATTTGGATTTTTCCTTAGCCTAACTTGATTGAACGCATGGACAATGATCCATAGGTAATCTTATCAGCAAAGAAACTGATTGGGTCAGATTCTTCCTTCAGACCCAAGGTGTAGAGTAACGGCAGATAATGTTCAGCACTATTGATGGATAATTCTGCGGCACGCCCCAGTTTTTCAAACTCAATCAGCGGGTCATGCTCACCGGCAAGGATCCATTGTTTAACCTGGGTATCAAATTCTTCGGCCCAATCATACTTAAGAGTATCATTAAACTGAACCATCCCCAGATTGTGAACAATATTCCCGGAGCTAACGATCAAGACACCTTCTTCGCGCAGCTCTTTTAGCTGCTGCCCCAATTGGTAATGCTCCCTGGGACTCTTGGCACGATCCAGGGAGATTTGCACAACCGGGACATCTGCCAGAGGAAACATCCGGCGCAGAACCGACCAGGTGCCGTGATCCAATCCCCAAGTCATATCTGGTTGGATTTCAGTCTTCTTGATCACTTTCCTGACCATCTGGACCAGATCGGGCGAGCCCGCTGCTGGATAAGTGACCTCGTAGAGTTCTTTTGGAAAACCATAAAAATCATAAATAGTACGGGGTTTTTCCATCGCCGTGACTTTGGTACCCATCGTTTCCCAGTGGGCCGAAACAGCCAGGATGGCTTTCGGCCTGGGAAGCTGGCGGCCCATCTCCGACCAGGCCCGACCGAACTCGTTTTCTTCAATCGCATTCATTGGGCTGCCATGTCCCACAAATAATACAGGCATTTTTTCAGTCATAATCATCTCCTAATCCCGTTCCAGGGGTTTTGTTTTTTCACGCAGGGTATTTTCCAACACCGTTGCCACACTCACCTTTTCCAAAGCCTGTTCCAGGGCTAATTGAGCATCAGAAAATACACTTGTGAGTGTTTTCTGGATATGCCCACCGATGGCACAATCCGGGTTGGGATGTTGATGCATCGCCAGGACAGTTTCGTGATTGACAGCCTGATAGACCTCTCGCAAACTAAGCTCGGACGCTGATCGAACCAGGCGCCAACCACCATTGGAACCAGAGCGGGAGTCCACCAGACCATGCTGGCGCAGGTGTGACATAATACGACGGATTACGACCGGGTTGGTATCCACACTGTGGGCGATGGTCTCGGACGTCACCGACTCTTCCGGAAAGGCTGCCAGAATGGCCAGGATGTGACACGAAACTGCAAACTGTTGGTTTGTATTCATTTGTAACCATTATAGTTACAAATGAAACCCTGTCAAGTTAGCGTTATATAAGAAAATTCGCTGCTGAGGGCAGCGAATGAATTAAAAACGTACACCAAGGATGGGGAATTTTTACAAAATCAAGCAGGGACATCCCTGCGGGACAAATCCAGAATCGTTTCGCGCGTTTGAATCAACTGCGCCTGCCCATCCGCCACCAACAAAACGGCCGGGCGGCGGGCGCCATTATAATTACTGGACATGCTGAGATGATAGGCTCCGCTGACTGGGATGGCTATTAATTCATCTTCCATGACATGCCGCAGGGTGATCTGCTCAATCAGAACATCGCCACTCTCACAGTATGGACCCGCGATCGATACAGTTTCAACTGGTTCAGCCAGGGGATCGAGCACAGTCAAGCAGGAATAGCGGGCACCATATAGTGCATGGCGAGGGTTATCCGCCAGACCACCATCCACCAGTAACCAGCTCCTGCCAGGGGTTTGCTTGGCAGTCCCAACCCGGTAAAGGGCGACTGCTGCCCGGGCAACCAAACTGCGGCCAGGTTCCAGGTGCAGATGCGGAAGTGAAAGCCCACGTTTCTTGCAACCTGCCTGCAGATTATCCGATATGAAGCTTATGTACTGCTCAATGGAAGGATGGGGAAGATCGTCTTCGTGGTAAGCAACACCCCAGCCACCCCCAGGCGAAAGATGCCATTCTGCCTCAAAACCAATTTCCTGCGCCAGATCCAGCGCCCGATCAAACCCATCGCCAAGCGGCTCTGGATCACGGAACTGGGAACCCTGATGAAAATGAAGCCCGCACAGGGGTAGTTCGTTCTCGCGACAAATGTTGACTGCCTGAAGGATTTGCTCACGGCTCATGCCAAACTTACTTCCGGAATGACCGGTCTGGGTATAGGCATGTGTATCGACGGATGAACCCGGTTGAAAGCGAAGCCATAACTTTGGCAAAGGTTGGTTTTGTGCCAATTCGCGCAACCTGCCAAGCTCAGAGAGGTTATCAACCACGATCGTACCGGCAAATTGAATGGCTGCTTGAAGATCTTCAAGGGTTTTGTTTACCCCGTGTACCACAATATGCTCTTTGGAAAGTCCGGCGGCTACCGCAATCCCAATTTCACCCGCACCGGTGCTGTCAACCAAAAAACCCTGCGCCTGAGCCCATTTTGCTATGGCTGTACACAGAAAAGCTTTTCCGGCATAGGTAATGGACCAGCGCGCGGGCCAGGTTGCATTGAGGGAACTTCGGTATTTTTGGGCGGCAGAATCCATATCAGCCCGATCATAGATATAGAGCGGTGTACCGTACTGATCAGCCAACGCTTGTAAATCACAACCAGCAATCGTCAGACGGCCATCCATAACCTGGGTTGTAGACGGAAAAAGGGGGAGTCTTGTCTTAGTCAAAAAAATTAATTCCCAAAAATGAATATCATCCAAATTTTCCACGGGCTGAGGTCATTCACCGCAGGAGTGGCAGTGGGTGCAGGTTGAGGTGTAAATTTTGGATCTGGCAGGACTATCACAACTTTATCGCCAGGTTTGCTCATGTGAGCTTCAGAGCGCGCGTGTGCATCCACCTCTGCGGGTGATGTGACGCGTGCTAGCTGAGTAATTAGTGCCACCTGGGTGATTTTGACCCCGGTAGCTTGAACGCGCACGGTTGCCTCCTGATTTTGAAGGTGGGCAAGTTCGCCAAGGCGCGCATTGAAATTCATCACCAGCAGCAGCACTATACCGATGACAACAAATGTACCTAAATGGCGGAAATTAATTTTCAATGGACCCATTTTCATAATAATATTTTACCACCGCACGGAGCACCTGTAAAAAAATAGGCATAAATAGATGTTAGCTGGATTTCCCGCCATCGCCGATGCGGCCCTGGCTGATTAAAAGAAAAGACCCATATTTCTATGGGTCTTTTTAGGTGCCGAAGGAGGGACTTGAACCCTCACTCCCTTGCAGGAACTAAGCCCTGAACCTAGCGCGTCTGCCAATTCCGCCACTTCGGCCTATGCGAAGATTATTGTATCTTTTTTTTGATTTTTGTCAACCAGCAGTTTGACCAGGGCAATCGCATCTAAATTCAGATTTTGGCTAATTTTCTGGATTCGCCTACCAGCTAAAGTCCCGGCTTAGTACTTGAAAGCCTGTTATTAGTTTAATCCAGCCTGATTTTTTCCGCTCAATTGGGCGCTAATCGGTGGTTTTCCGTGCAAGTGGTGTTTTCCCGCTTAGCGGGAAAACACCACAAAAAAAGAAGGGGTTTTTTGTAGTGTTTTGAGCGGAAATTCCGCTCAAAACACTACTTGCGAGGTAGTCCCGGTTACAGCACGGGGCGGGGCAAACCAATCGATTTTTATTCGCCCTATACAGTAAAATCTTGATGGATAAGCCCCAGGTGCAGGAGCCAGTGAGTAAGTACGAATAATTTAGATGCGATTGCCCTGATGCCGCCGCCAGTTGGATTCCCCCGCCCAGGCAGGGTGCCGTTGCTTGGTGTTCATTGTTATTCCCATCGCTTGCATCATGGCAATTGAACTTTCACGGGTGATTTCTAATTTCGAAATGGACTGATTTGTTCGGGGGTCATGATTGCCAGGATTTGTTTTACGAGAGCATCAATCTGGGCTTGTGTCTCGGTATTTGTTTCGGGTGTCAGGGGGATGGCATTGGCCTGATTTTGGCCAGGTGCTGCAGGAATCATGCTTTGACTGATAGTCTGCAAGCTCTTCCAAAGTGGTAGCAGCGCTGCTGCCTGTTCCTGTTTGAGGGTTTGTGCAGTTCCGTTGAGTTTTTAGGGTTCCTAGGAGTAATTGAGCTTCTACTGGAACCGCATCCGTGTAGTTGGTGGATAATCCTGCTTTTTGTGCATCCACGCTTGTGGTTGTGCCAGTTAAAGCGGGTGTATTTTCCACCTGGATGGCTTCTGTTACCTGGGCAGCCCCACTGGTAGATGGGTTGTTTGTGGTTACTACGGCTGAACAAGCTGTCAGCAGCATTGTCAGTATGATCATTAAGGTGATGATGGTTTTTTCATACTGTCTCCGATTTACTGCAGGTGAGATGGTTACATCTTCACCATTCTATGAGACAAGCCTGAGAAAAAGCCATTTACTGCCTGTAAGTCACCTATGAAAACAGTAAGCAACCCATCGGATCTTTTTTATGGTCTGACAGTGTAACTGCCCTGTGCCACCCATTTGTAGGTTGTCAATTCAGAAAGTCCCATGGGTCCGCGCGCATGCAGCCGTTGTGTGGAGATGGCGACCTCTGCGCCAAGTCCAAACTGGCCCCCATCGGTGAATCGGGTGCTGGCATTGACATATACTGCCGCCGAATCGACTTCATTGATGAAGCGTGCAGCGTGTTCGCTGTTTTCGGTCAGGATGCCGTCTGAGTGGGCGGTGCTGTGTGCAGCGATGTGCTGGATGGCTTCATCGATATCGTCCACCACTTTCAGCCCCAGGACGAGCGAGAGCCATTCTGTATCAAAATCATCCGGTCCGGCTGCGGTTACCAGAGCTGGATCAAAACTGGTTAATAAGGCGGCTGCGCGTGGTTCGGCCCGGAAAGTTACCCCAGCGTTTGCCAGACTGTTAACCAGCTGTGGTAGAAATTGGGCTGCTACATCTTTGTGTACTAATGCAGTATCCAGTGAATTACATGTGCTGGGACGCTGTACTTTGGCGTTGAAGATCACTGGAATGGAGGCTTCCAGGTTGGCGCTCTCATCCACAAACAGGTGACAGATCCCCATGCCACCGGTTATGACCGGGATCTGGCTGTTTTCACGGCAAAACGCATGCAAGCTGGCGCCGCCGCGTGGAATGATAATATCGATGTAGTCGTGCATTTTTAGCAGTTCAAGCACCAGCGAACGGTCCGGGCTGTCTATAAACTGTATGGTTTCGGCGGGTAGCCCACTGGCTTGCAGACTTTGCTGGATGATACTGACCAGAGCACGATTGCTGTGAATTGTTTCGCTGCCACCGCGCAGGATGGCGGCGTTGCCAGTCTTGATCGCCAGCCCGGCCACATCCATGGTCACATTAGGCCGTGATTCGTAGATTACACCAATGACACCCAATGGAACGCGTTGTTTGCGCAGTGACATGCCATTCGGAAGGCTAGTCTCATCAAAATGTTGTCCAACCGGGTCTGGCAGGTTGGCAAGATGCTGCAAGTCCTGGCACAGGCTCTCAATCCGCTTTTCGGTCAGCATCAAGCGGTCGATCATGACTCCACTCACCCCGGCCGCACTAGCGGCATGCACATCCTGTGCATTCGCTGCCAGGATTTCAGCACTGCCTGTGACCAGCGCATCCGCCAATGCCAGCAGGGCTTTGTTTTTATTTTCAGTGCTGGTCAGGGCTAAAATTTTGGATACGGCTTTTGCTTTTCGGGCGATTTCAATAATTAACATAAGTTGCCTACCTTAAAAAAGTTACGCTTCATTAACTTGTTTTTGCCTGGAGTAATACCAGGTCGTTGCGGTGAACGACTTCTTCACCATAGTTATAGCCAAGGATGGATTCGATTTCATCTGACTGGCGCCTGGTGATTTGAGACAGGTCACGGCTGGCGTAATTGGCAATGCCGCGCGCAAGTTCGTGCCCATCTTCATCCACGATGCGCACGGTGTCACCGCGCTCAAACTTGCCTGAAACTAGCGTAACCCCAATTGGCAGCAGGCTGCTGCCACGCTGCAGAGCAGCAGCGGCTCCAGCATCCACGTTCAGTTGACCGGGTGCGCGCCTGGCAGACATGATGTAACGTTTGCGGCTTTCGATGGCGGTGACCGCGGCTGGGAAAAGTGTGCCGATTTTTTCGCCATTTACCAGCCGGATTAGAATATCTGCTTCTGAACTGCTGGCAATTACGCAGGGGGTGCCCGAACGCCGCGCAAGATCTGCCGCCTGCAGCTTGGTTGTCATGCCGCCAGTTCCCAGACCGGTTTTGCTGCCGCCTGCCGCCTGCCAGAGTGCGTCTGGAATATCTTCTTCGCAGACCGTGGTGACCAATACTGCTTCCGGATTGCTGCGTGGGTCAGCGGTAAACAAGCCTTCCTGATCGGTCAGAAGGATTAGCAGATCGGCATCGATCAGGTTGGCAACCAGCGCGGAGAGATTGTCGTTATCGCCCACTCGAATTTCCTCGGTGGCAACTGTGTCATTCTCATTAATGATGGCGATGATGTTATGCATCATCATTGCTACCAGTGTATTGCGAGCGTTAAGGTAGCGGTGCCTGTCTGATAGGTCGGCACGCGTTAACAACACCTGTCCTACCAGCATCCCAAACAACCCGAAAATTTGCTCATAAAGCGCCATCAAGCGCAGTTGGCCCAGAGCTGCTAACATTTGTTTGGCAGGCATGCTTTTTGGAAGCTGTGGGAAGTTGAGCTTTTCCCGACCGGCTGCGATGGCGCCTGACGAAACCAGCACGACCTGATGCCCACTGTTCTGCAATTGGGCAGTTTGCCGGGCGAGTTCAATTAAAAATGGCGGCGCGATATGCTTCGTGCCATTCGTGAGGGAGGATGTTCCAATTTTAACGACGATTCTCATAGTAGCCTGTAGAAATACACCAAGAAGTTAGCTTTGTCAACCGTTTTGCGGACAATTTCATTTATGCATTTGTGTTCCCGGGTTCTCGGAGTAGATACCGGCTCTTGTGGTGTCGGAGTAGATACCGGCTCTTGTGGTGTCGGAGTAGATACCGGCTCTTGTGGTGCCGAATGGCATTGTTTACAATTTCCGCTTTCAAGCTTTTTCACTTTGGGTTAAACTATTGTTACTAGCGCTTGTCCCCGGACAAACAAGCGTATTTGTGTGTTGTAAAGACTGAAAAAAGGAGTCTGGATGCTGCCATCAGTTGACATGATCGTTGATATTTCTAAAGCCCTGGAAAAATTCTTTGGTTGCTCGGGCAAAATGCTTAAACCTTCGCGGGCAACCATCGAAGCATTTATTAATGAAATTCCTGAAGATCGCCTGGTAACCACTGACTTGATGCGCAAAGAACTGGCACGCAGGCACGGGGTTGAAGTAACTTGTCCATACGATACCCGCATGGTATTACAAAGCATTGCGAATGATCCGCAGACACAGGTTCCCTACTGGCGTGTAATAAAAGCCAATGGTGAGCTTAACCCGAAATATCCGGGCGGTCAGCAAGGCCATGCCGTCCAATTACAGGCTGCTGGTTTTAACCTGGAAACTGCTGGTAAAGTATTCAGAGTCAGTCAATACAAGCACAGCCTGGTTCAATTCGATTAATGCGCTATGGCGCCCATTCTTGCCGGGTACTGAACCATAAAATGAAAGATACAAAAACTTCCGGATAAGCATTCCGGAAGTTTTTGTATCTTTTTGTTATCCCCAGCGCCAGCTGGTGCCGTCCTTGCTATCCTCAATCGTTACACCAAGCTCTTTTAACCGGTCACGGATTTGGTCGGAAAGTGCCCATAATTTTTGTTTGCGTACTTCAGCACGCACTTCAATCAGGAGGCTGATGAATTTATCCGTGCCTTCAGAACCTGTTTTTTCACTCAAGCGCAGACCAAAGACCTGCGCCAGTTCCCGCAAACTATCCTGAGCTGGTTTCAGCTGCGCGGCACTGGCACCGGCATCCCGTGCGGTGTTGATGGCACGCACCAAATCAAACAATGTGCCGAGTGCCCCGGCAGTGTTGAAATCATCATCCATGGCCGCCAGAAACCCATTGCGCGTCAGTTCCAGCTGTGTAGAAAGTGCATTAAGTGCACCCGTCGACGCCGGATCACCTTTGGATGGGGCTGGGCGTAAAGCGGATTTGATCCGTTCCAGTCCTTTTTCGGCGCCATCCAGCGTTTCATCATTAAACACCAGCGGAGCCCGATAGCTGCCGTTTAACACCAGCATGCGCATCACATCTGCATCGCGTTTGGTCAAAAACTCTTTGATGCTGATAATGTTACCCAGCGACTTGGACATCTTTTCTCCACCCAGCTGCAGCATGCCGTTGTGCATCCAGTAGCGTGCAAACTGTTTGCCGGTGAAGGATTCGGACTGAGCAATTTCATTTTCGTGGTGCGGAAAGATCAGGTCATTTCCACCGCCGTGAATATCAATTTGTTCTCCCAATTCCGCCAGGTTCATGGCTGAGCATTCAATATGCCAGCCGGGGCGACCCTGACCCCACGGGCTTTCCCAGAAAGGTTCACCGGGTTTGGCAGCCTTCCATAAGGCAAAGTCCATCGGGTGTTCTTTCAGTTCTTCCACTTCAATGCGCGACCCGGCCTGCATGTCGTCCAGTTTACGAGAGGAGAGCTTGCCGTAATCATCATCGTGTGAGACCCGGAAATAAACATCACCATTGGAGGCTGGGTAGGCAAAACCTTTATCTATCAATCCTTGTATAAAAGCGATGATCTGCGGCATGGTCTTGCTCACCCTCGGTTTAGCGGTGGCAGGTTGGATATGCAGATCGGTCAGGTTTTGGTCAAAATCGTCGATGTAGCGCTGTGATAATACAAAGGGATCAATTCCCATTTGATTGGCGCGGTTGATGATTTTATCGTCCACATCAGTATAGTTCATGACGTGCTTAACGTTATATCCGCGATACTCCAGGTAACGCCGGACAATATCAAATACCAAAGCCGACATGGCGTGGCCAACATGAGCATCGTTGTAAACCGTAGGTCCGCAGACATACATCCGGACCGTACCAGCTTCCAGGGTTTGAAGTTCTTCTTTTTTACGAGTGAGTGTGTTGTAAAGACGGATCATAAGTTCTCTCCTGATTCCATAAATTATAAACCACGCTTGCAATATGCGCGAAGCGTGCAAATTATTCTATATGATAAAAAAAAGAAGGCACGGATCAAATGAACCGCGCCTTGCAGATTGTGTCCACTTTTGGGTACAGCGATCAAGGTAGACATGATTTGCTTAGCAAATCGCCCTTGTGATCTCGGAATGGCTGCCAAAAAAACGGGCTGCTTGTCCGGCGTTTTAAAGGCTAGTCTTCTGGTTTGGCGAAGATCATCCGACCGGCGGCAGTTTGTAGCACCTTGGTGACATTTACTGCCCGGGTCTGGCCGATAAAGCGGTTTCCACCTTCAACCACAACCATTGTGCCGTCATCCATATAGCCCACGCCCTGGTTCGATTCTTTACCTTCCTGGATGATGGCAATTCCCATCGTTTCTCCGGGAAGGACCACGGATTTGACCGCATTGGCCAGTTCGTTGATGTTCAGGATGATCACGCCCTGGAGTTCGGCGACGCGATTTAAATTGTAGTCGTTGGTCAGGATTGGACATTTTAGCTGGCGAGCCAGGATGACGAGTTTGTCATCCACTTCGCGTACACCTTCCACGTCAATATCGCTGATGCGTACGCTGACTGCAGAAATCTTTTGCAGTTCTGAGAGTACTTCCATACCGCGACGCCCACGTTGACGGCGCAGACTGTCCGCCGAGTCCGCAATGTACTGCAGCTCATTCAGGACAAAACGTGGGATTAGAAGCGTGCCCGGCAGGAAGCCTGTCTTGGCAATATCAGCCACACGTCCATCGATTATCACGCTGGTGTCCAGCAAAATTGTGCGCGAACCTTGACCCCATGTAGCAGTAGTAGTTGCCTGGTTGTCACCGCCGCGGTTACTGACCGACCCCAAAACAGCGATAATATCGGCCTGGCGCATCACAAATAGAGCTACGCCAAAATAGCCAAAAATTAATACCGCCAGAAAAGGTAGAATATTACCAAGTGGGTCCGGCAGCATGGATAAAGGAAAGGTCAATAACGCGGCAACCAATAATCCTGCCACTAGCCCGCTCAGTCCTGCCAGCAGGTTCTCGGCAGAAATACGAATTAGCATCTTGCGCATAGCTTTCATTGGTAAGGTAGTGAAATAGGGTGTGGCGATCAGCCCAAAGAGTGCGCCAACTGTGCCCATACCTAATGTGTATGTCAGTGAAAGGTCTGCCGCATTTTTCGTGCTAAACCAAAACCCCCAGGAACCGCCTAAAACCGAGAAAACGATCATACCAAGAATACGAATAAGAAAATTCATGCTCATAATTGCTCCTTTTAATGCCCCTCGCAAATATCCAAATATAATCAAGACAGCAATAAGGTAAAATGGCTACTCTGATTTAGATAAATGCGACGGCAAAATAAAAAAATAAATAATTACATTATCATAATAGCATGCCCGTCCGAATGCGTCAATTATCGGATTAAATACTCTTCTGATTTTCTAATAATGAAGGCCTTATAATTGAAAGACCCGATGTTAGTCACTGTTGCGAGGTTGCCTGATGGCTCTTGACCGATTTGGCCGAAGTATTCACTATCTGCGGATTTCACTAACGGATCACTGTAATCTACGTTGTATTTATTGTATGCCTGAGGATCAAACTTTTCGTCCAAAGGCGGAACTCCTGCAGGATGATGAGATTCTGACCCTGGCTCGTTTGTTTGCGTCGCTTGGATTTGATAAGATTCGCCTGACAGGTGGAGAACCAACTGTTCGGGCTAACGTGGTCGAGATTGTACGTGGTATTGCCTCCACGCCTGGTATTAAATCCTTGTCAATGACAACGAATGGGATCCTGCTCTCGCGGCTGGCGAAACCGCTCAAGGAAGCCGGATTGCAGCGAGTCAACATCTCGATCGATACGCTTGATCCTCAGAAATTTCGTCGACTAACCCGTTGGGGTAAGGTGGAGGAAGTCTGGCAGGGAATTCTTGCTGCAGAAGAAGCCGGGCTTACGCCAGTCAAGCTGAATGCGGTAGTAGTTAAAGGATACAATGAAGAGGATGTGATTGATCTGGCAGCTATGACGATCGAACGTGATTGGCAGATGCGCTATATCGAAATGATGCCTTTTGCCGGGGTGACAGACATTCAGACTCAACAGATTATTACAGCCGCGCAAATTCAACAAAAAATAGAATCAGAATTCGGCCCATTGGAAGCGACCGGAAAATATGATGGCGAAGCCCGTATTTTCCGTATTCGTGGTGCAAAGGGTGAGCTGGGTTTCATCTCATCGGTGACTGTTCCGTTCTGTTCGGCTTGCACGCGTGCGCGCCTGACAGCCGACGGTGTTTTGCGGATGTGCCTTCTACGTGAGAAGGAAATCGACCTGCTGACTCCCATGCGGAATGGCGCCACGGAAGATGATCTACGCGCCTTAATCCTGGACGGAGTCTGGTATAAACCCTGGGGTCATGGTCTGGATCAAGGAGTCATCCCTCTAAATCGCGCCATGAATCAAATAGGTGGTTAATTAACCATGGTTATCAAAGCAATTTTTTACGACCTGGATGGTACTTTGCGTATGAATGAGCCTCACAGCTGGAGCGTTTTTACGGATTTTGCCAGTACACTTGGTTTTAATATCACTAAGCAGGATGTTTTCCGCATCGCCCGCTGGGAACACAGCTATTTTGCCAATTCGTATGAATTGATCCAGGATCGAAATAAATATTTGGATGGATCTGAATTCTGGACTAATTATGGTTATCGTCAGCTAATTGAGCTGGGTGCAAGCCGGGTTCGGGCAGCAGAATTAGCCCCTACAATTTTTCAACATATGAATGACGCTTATCATCCCACGGATGTTATCCCGGAAGATTTGGTTGAGACTCTCAAGCTGCTCAAGCAAAAAGGGGTTATGTTGGGGGTATTATCTAATCGAAGTGAATCCTATTCAGATTATTTGATCGAAAAGGGTCTGGGTGACTACTTCAGCCTGGCGATTTTTGCTGCGGAAACCGGTACTTTTAAACCTGATCCGGCGATATTCCACTATTTATTAGAAAAAGCGGGTGTTCCTGCAGCAGAGTCATTTTACGTAGGTGATAATTACTATGCGGATGTGGTTGGTTCGCGTGGTGCCGGGATGAACCCGGTTTTGCTGGATGTGGAAGGCTTGTTCGATCACCCCGACTGTCCAGTGATCCAAAAGCATCATCAGATTTTTGACCTGTTGTAAGGCGGAGAAAAGCATGGCCTGGGAGCGAAAAGTAAGTCGGACAGTACGTGTGCGCAATGAGCAAACAGTGGGACAGTTGGCACGCTTGCTGTTGGCCATTTCGGATACAGGTGGGGGACTCGGCGATATCAACATGATCACTGAAACTTCCCGACATGTAGTGCGTGACATCACCATCTATACGGATGAGTTGGGCCAGTTTGAAGTGGTGTTAGAGGCCATGCGCGCAAATGAGGGCACGGTCATTGTGGATGTACGCGATGAGGTTCTGGCACTGCATCTCAAAGGCAAGATTGCCATTCGCTCACGTTTTCCTATCGATTCATTGGCTACGCTGCGCAAGGTCTACACGCCGGGTGTAGCCGAAGTCTGCCTGAAGATCGCCAAAGACCCATCCATGGCTCGTCTTTATACATCCACCAGCCACATGGTAGCCATTGTAACGGACGGTACGGCGGTGTTGGGATTAGGGGATATCGGCCCGTTGGCGGGCATGCCGGTTATGGAAGGCAAGGCCATGTTGATGGAGACTCTGGTTGGTTTATCCGGGATACCTATCCTGCTCAACACCAAGGATACCGACCAGATCATAGAGACGATCGTTAACATAGCCCCGACTTTTGCTGCTATTCAGTTGGAAGATATTTCAGCCCCGCGCTGTTTTGAGATTGAAGAACGCTTGCAAAAGCGCTTGGATATTCCGGTTTTGCATGATGACCAGCATGGGACGGCAGTAGTGACAACTGCTGCCCTTTTGGTCGCCTCGCGTCAGACTGGTGTTTATCTTTCACGTGCAAAAATTGGTCAAATCGGGTTGGGGGCGGCCGGTTTTGCCACTGCTAAAATGATCATGCGTTTGACCGGTAACCCGGTTTGGGGTGCGGATCTCAACCCGGATGCGCTGAAGCGGCTGGCAGCGGCTGGTGGGCGCCCATCCAATTTGGGTGAGGTGATGGCCAATTGCGACATTGTCATCTCCACCACCGGTGTATCCGGCTTAATCAAGCCTGAAATGGTCCGTAAAGGGCAAATCATCCTGGCGCTTTCCAATCCCTATCCCGAGATTGACCCGCAAGTAGCGCTTCAACAGGGTGCCATCTTTGCGGCAGATGGGAAATCCGTCAATAACGTGCTCGGGTTTCCGGGTATTTTCCGCGGCGCGGTGGATGCCAATGCGCCGTATATCACCCATGAAATGCTGTTGGCTGCCGCTTATACCATCGCGGATATGACGCCTCCAGGCGAACTTGTGCCCAACGCGCTTGATAAAAAAGTCCATCTTGCTGTGGCACGGGCTGTGGCTCAAAAAGCCATCGACCAGGGTATTGCCCGCGCGGATTACATCCCCTACGTGGAAGAGTAAACTAATTTTGTAAATGATAAAAACGGGCACCGCAAGGATGCCCGTTTTTAATTTTAGCTCAACACCACAAGTGCCGGTTATTTGGCAGCGTTATTTGCCAGCCCGGGCCAGCACCAGTTCGCGCAGCAGCACTCCCAGGCGTGTGGTCCCTTCACGGATCACATCCGGGGATGAGTAGGAAAAATTAAGTCGCATGGTGTTCTGTCCTCCGCCGTTGGCATGGAAGGCGCCACCTGGCACAAAGGCTACTTTTCGTTCGATGGCTGTTTTTATAACCTCGGTTGCATCCATGCCGGGGGGTAAAATGCCCCACAAGAACATGCCACCCTGCGGCTTGGTCCAGCTTGTGCCAGCCGGCCAAATCTCTTCCATCGTTTCCAACATTACATCACGGCGTTCCTTATAAACGCGCCGGATGACTTTGACGTGTTCATCCAAAAAGCCGCCTTTACCCACTTCATAGGCTACCATTTGATTAAATGTTGCGGTGTGCAGATCGGCTGCCTGCTTGGTGTGTACCAGTTTCTTAATGACTTGCTCGGGTGCTACCACCCATGCCAGGCGGATACCGGGTGCCAGCAGCTTGGAGAAAGTACTCAGGTAGATAACATTACCGGTATAGGTGCCGTCATCGCCGCGGTATTGGCTATCCAGGTAAACCAGTGATGGCAGGTGCTCGCCTTCATAGCGTAGCTGTCCGTAGGGATCATCTTCAACGATCGGCACACCATATTTATCTGCTAGTTCAACAATTCGCTGCCGGCGTTCCAACGAGAGCGTGGCGCCGCTTGGGTTTTGGAAATTTGGTAGTACATAGATGAATTTTGGTCCAATTCTCAGGGCTTTTTCCAATTCATCCACAATCATCCCGTTCTCATCCATTGGTACGCTAATATATTGTGCGCCGTAGGCATTCCAGGCTTGCAGCGCACCCAGGTATGAGGGGGATTCAACCACAATATAGTCACCACGATTTAAGAATAAGCGCCCGATAAAATCCAATGCTTGTTGAGAGCCGGATGTAATCAGGATATTTTCCGGTTTCAGTTCCACACTGTAACGCGCAGTATGGCGGGAAATCATTTCCCGCAAGGGTAGGTATCCTTCGGTCGTCCCATACTGTAAGGCTTGGGCCCCATCGTGATCCAGTACATAATTACAGGCGGCTTTAAATTCCTTCAAAGGAAAGACTTCCGGAGCCGGAAGGCCTCCGCCAAAGGAAATGATATCTGGCTGTTCTGTTAGTTTAAGCAGCTCTCGAATGACGGAACTCCCCATCTTTTGCATGCGATGGGCATAACGGTATTCCCAGGGTGTTTGCATTCATTCTCCTAAAAAAAGTTATTGGACACGATTTGCTAAGCAAATCGCTTTTGTGATGTCGAGGTAGACATCGGCCTTTGTGATGTTAGGTTATCTCTACCAGGGAGCCGGATTTCGGGATAAAAAAAGCCTGATGGTGTGCGTAGCACCCATCAGGCCAGGCTGATTTTGTGGCAGAAAGATGCCAAAAAAGGCTGATAATATAACCTTTTGGATCATATGCTATATTATCCACCCTTTTCGGACTTTAAGACAATGTGTTATTAGACCACATCCTGTCACTATTTTTGATCAAAAAATGTGACAAATCTCCCAAATGTAATTTGCCTATGCAGATTTAAGCGAACTCGACGCTCATGCCCAGGTTGGCAGCCAGCAATGGTAAAACCTGGTCGGCATATTCTTCGATCGGGGGCATGCGCTTGGCGCGACTCCACTCACTTGCCAGACCATACAAGGCCCAACTGGCGGCTGTCGCTGCACGTTCGCGGGTTTGTGGAATAATCCCATCACTAGCAAGGAGCGGATTGTGTTCGGTGGCCGGCATACCATCCAGCCAATGATTGATCAGGCTGTAGATCTGCGTCCGCACCTGGGCTTCAACCAAGGATTGAAAATGTTGTTCACTCAGGGGGCAGTGCCCATGTGTGCCATCTACAAATTCGCAGACAGCAATCACCAGGATTCTCAAGTTGTCCATGCTGAAATGACAGGCATTCAGCATTCGCTTTTCAATTTCCATCCGGAAATCTTGTTGGATGGCATGATCAAGCAGTTCATATTTATCGGCAAAGTGGGCGTAGAAGGTGGCACGGTTAATACCAGCATGTCCGGTAATATCCTGCACGCTCAGGTTCTGAAAGCCTTTTTCTTTGATAAGTTCGGCGAATGCCTGTTCAATCATCTTGCGAGTGCGTTTAATTCGCGGATCCAGTTTTTCTTCAACGATCGAGTTTGACAACATATTTACTCCAGTGTTGCTTTTGCAACAATAATTGCTGATTGATGCTTGATCTTCATCCTATAAAAACGATAGCATTAGCGACAGTTGTTGCTTAGGCAACGCCTGTGTCTAATTTATCACTTTCTGTATGAAACGTCAATGTGATTAAGGCCGTTTTGAACTAATCACGACTGGGTCTGAAGTTTTTGTATCCAGTTCTGCCACTTTGATTCAAACTGGCATTGCTGATATTATGTCGAACAATCTGGATGTTATGATTCTGTTCGTGCGAGGCTCGCCAGCTTGGATTATCTAACCCCGGCCAGCGGAATGAACAAGCTCGGTTCGGTGCCCGCATACGTGCTTGGCAGTGCGCATGCCCTGATCGATACCGGCAGCTACGCGTTCTTATTTAATGTCCAAATTCCGGTGCATTCCGGCAGGATGATCCATTTGCGTTCTGCCACTTCAGCGCCCAGAGTCTCACCGAAAAAGAACCTTGAGAGTTCTGCGGCTTCTGTCAGAGTTCGAAAGCGGTAATCTGTACGAATCCAGCTCTTCTGAAAGCCTTTTTCTGCCAGCCATTTAAAATAATCTTGTAAGTGTTGTGGCGGATTGGGAGATTCTTCGCCCGTGCCCAGAGTTTCCATCAGGATGATTGTCCCACCCGGGCGCAGGGTCCTCAGCATTTCCTTGTAACCTGCTTCCAACTCTGCCCGCCAATGGTCTTCACCCCAAACTGCCAGGTAACAAAAACTCCATCCGGCAACCACCAGGTCGGCGCTGCAATCCTCTGCGGGTACATTGCGGTGATCTGCCACGCCTGCCTTCCAGTTGGTCAGTCCCATGGCGTGCAGGCAGGATTCTGCTCTCGCGAGCATATGTGCAGAAGAATCATAAGCCCTGACGCTGTTCACTTTTGGCGCAAGTATGCGCGATAAGCGCCCTGTCCCGGCACCAAGATCGATCACATCCAACCCATTTAACGGACAGATTTGTTCAATTGCCCGTAAAATGCGATGTTGATAATCCTCGCGTTGTATCAATCGCTCGTATTGTTCCGCATATTTTTGGTAAATTTCCTGTTCGCTGGGCATGGTTTATCTTCCTTCCAAGTCTGATAATCCAGGGTCGTTTCCTGGATGGAAATTACAGCTAACTGTTGACACTGATTCCTGATGGAACCAGGGCTGGTGTTTTTCAATGGCTTTCAAAGACGCCAACCCTCTCCTGCATTGGAGAGGGTTGGGTTGAGGGTGGGCAGGGTGTTGCTGGTTCTTAATTGATTAAGATTAACGCACAGGCAGTTTCTGATTTTCAAAGAAATCTTTTACCCGTGCAGCGATTTGCCGATCTGTCAGTTTACCTGTTGTTTCAAATCTGATAATGGCATGGGTCAGCCCTTCACGTTCGAGTACCTTTTGAAATTCAATTTTGGCTTCTCCGGGACCAAAGATGAATATGGCTGTGGCTCCCCGTAAATGGGACATGACTTCCAAATAATACTTGTTCAGGTGTTCAGCAAAGCGGCGGTCCTGCTGGTCATCTGCAGGGATATAATTTGAGCCGTAAGCTGTTTTTCCACGTGTTCCACCGCTAAATCTTACATGTTTCTCCATATTGGACTGAAGAGTTAAAACTTCTTCTGCATCGTCGAAAACAATCACTGATTTTTTGTGATCAATCCATAAGCCGACTTCAGATTTCATATATACTCCTTGTCGATTCGGCCCACCCGTGTTGTTTGCTACGAATTCAGTATACGTTTTTTTGGGATTAAAAACAACCACTCTGCAAAACATGCATTTATAAAATATTTCATATGTTCTGAAACTTTGGCAAAACGATCAGCTAATAACCTATCTAAAAGTAGATTTGATCTTTGTGCGAAACAGCAAACGGAGTATCATAATTTCATGGATACTAATTATCTTGAGGCTTTGCGATATATTGAATTGGCCAGGGAAGCCTTATTGCGCGGGGATAAATTGGGTGCACGTCAGTTCGCTGCGCAGGCTGCCGAGCTGGCGCCGGAATTGGAAGAAGTCTGGTTGTTGATGGCGTCACTGGCTGCACCGCGAGCCAGCCTGGAATTTCTAAGCAAAGCGTTGGAGATAAATCCGGTGAGTCCGCTTGCCCAGGAAGCCTTTGCCCGGGCAATGGAACATTTGCGCAACGATCAGGAACAGAAGATCGTTCGTACTGAAGCTGAAGCAGAGAATGCTGCCAGGCAGCATTCTGAAAATGCTCGTAAACGAAGGATATTCCTTTTTGTGGGGATATTGGTTGGTTTGATTTGCATGATTGGCGCGGTATGGTTCTTCGCAGGAGTCAGGTAAACCAGGTATCGGCGTTATTCAGTTCCTTGCCCTAAGGTTCTCGGGGTAGCCAGGATTTGCCTGGCAAATCGCCCTTGTGGTGACAAAGGTTATGCACTGCATGGTTCGTACTGGCATAGCAACTTTGGCACGCCCATGAGTCATGGTTGCGTGAACCTATCGATACCCGATGCGGAATGGCTCTGTAACTGGTCGAGTCTGTACATGCTGGTCAAAGTTCATTATTAAAATCACACCAGTATCTGGTTCTGCGCCCCCGGAACCCCAAATTAAATCACCTCCATTGGCTTTGAAGTTCCTGGATTAATCGTCACTGCCTGTTTCGCTTGCATCCAGCTCCAGGTGAAAATGATGCAGAAAACGATGGAAAACGGGAGCCAGGATTACCCCGGCGATGATCAGGATGAATAATCCTGAATACAACGCGTAAAAAGATGCAAAAAGTTTGCCCGCGTTGGTTGTCAGTGGGGAAACCGGACCCATGCCGCCCAACAGCATGGAGGCATTGACCAGTGAGTCGATCCAGCTCAGGTTTTCCAGGTAGTGATAACCCAGCATGCCAATTCCCAACGACCCAGTCACCAGTCCGAATGCAATCAGCCCGTGATTTAAAAGCCTGAAAAGGAATTTATTATGTTCCAGTAAAGGTTCATTTCTATGTTCGTAGATCATTTTTTTTTTACCTCAAGGTGCGCTTACAAAATTTTCTTATCCAGCCATCAGGCTGCGAGTCTGGTTGAATTCTACTTCCACTTCTTTGAATACGGCTATGATCGCTGGGTCAAACTGCCTGCCAGATCCCTCAAGGATCATTCCGACCGTTTCTACATGCGATAGACCGGTTTTATAAGGCCTCTGGGAGCATAATGCGTCATAGACATCTGCGATGGCCATAATTCTTGCTGAGAGCGGTATATTTTCGCCTGTCAGGCCGTACGGGTAACCACTTCCGTCCCATTTTTCATGATGCGAGCGGGCAACATCTATCCCCATATTGATCAAAACATTATTTGGATATAAATTGTGTGCAACCAGCAGTGTGTTGGCTCCGATCAATGCATGATTTTTCATGATTTCAAATTCTTCGATAGTAAGTTTTGCAGGCTTTAGCAAAATATGATCTGGAATGCCGACCTTGCCGATATCATGCAAAGGGGCTGCGTTATAAATTGATTCGATAAAATTGTCGCTGATTTGCGGAGCAAAATAAGCATCGAGTTTCATCCGGCTGGCTAAAATTTTACAGTAGGTTTGGGTGCGCTCGATATGCTTTCCAGTCGTATCATCCCGTGATTCTGCCAGTTTGGCAAGTGCAACAATGGTTGCCAGTTGCGAATTGGAAATTTCTGCCACCTGTTCCTGAACGAGTTCCCATAAATGGGCATTTTGCTTATTCAGTTCCACCAACAGGTCATCTGCGCGTTTTTTTTCACTCCTGATTTGGACAACATAAGAGAGTTCCTGATCGCGTAGGCGTTTTTTTTCCAGGATCGCGCCGATGCGGGCGCGCAGCAAAATCTCATCGACTGGTTTGGGCAGGTAGTCGTCTGCACCCATTTGCACACAGCGAATGATGCTTTCCATTTCATCTACACCTGATATAACGATCACTGGCAGGTTGCGAAGGTTGACATCAGCATTGAGCTGTTCCAGCACCTGGTAGCCATCCATGACAGGCATAATAATATCCAACAACAGCAAGTCGAAGGATTTCTTTCGTATCAGGTCCATTGCTTGCTGTCCGTTTTCGACTTGTTCGACCCTGTGTCCTTGTTTTTCCAACTGCTGAGAGAGTCTGAGCCGATTAAATTTGTTATCTTCAGCTAAAAGAATGCTTCCAACAAGCATATATTTTCCTTTCTTTTTACAAATTTCCGCGTTATTTTATTCCTGGTGTCTACCCCGAAGAAAGCCCCTTCCCTGAACTTCCTGTTTGATGCGATGGGCTTATGCTGATCGGCTTTGCTATTGCGGGCTGGGTAATGGTGCCCATTCTTGCCAGGTATGGATTTATTCGGTTTACCAGCAGTTGATTACGGCAAAACCTCATCCCAGATCGTTACCAGGTTACGTCCGATATGCTTCGAATGATATAGAGCCTTGTCAGCTTTGGCCAAAAGCTCGTTCATCACCTTGCCATGCTGGGGATAAATGGCCAGGCCAATCGATATGGTTACCTGCAAATGCTGACCTTCGTACAGGATTGAAATCTGTTCGCATTTTTTTCGAATTTCTTCCGCACGATTCATTGTGGTTTCTGCTGTGGCGCCGGGCAGGACCAGCAAGAACTCCTCCCCTCCGTGCCGGCAGGCAATATCTGATCCACGCGCATTGCTCATAAACAAATTCGCGACAGCTTTCAAAAATTCATCACCGGTTTGGTGTCCGGCTGTGTCGTTGATCCGCTTGAAATGATCAATATCTGCGATCAGCACACCGATACAGGTATTTTCCCTTTCGGCGCGGATTAATTCGCGCGGCATGGTTTCGTTGAGATAGTGCCGGTTGTAGAGCTTGGTCAAAGGATCATGCAGGGCTTGCTCTTGCAGCTGGTCCTTAAGCACATTTACCAGGTTTAGTTGAACATTCAACTGGTTGTTGGCCTGTTCCAGGGCTTCTTCAGCCAGTTTGCGTTGGGTGATATCTCGATTATTGCCGCGTATGCCTAAATACTTGGCCTGTTCATCAAAGATAGGTGTGCAGGTATGGCTGATCCAGCGGATGCTGCCGTCTTTATGCAGGATGCGAAAATCGACGCTATCCTTTATTTGCTGGTTTGCGATCTGGTTATGTCTATCCATAAGCGGCCGATCTTCAGGATAGACCAGCCGCCTGGGTAGCTCTGGGTCAGCCATTAGTTCACCGGGCTCATACCCGGAAACATATTTACAGAAGGGTGAAATGTAAACATACTTTCCGGTGGGATCCGACCAGAATTCCCAATCGGAGGTGTTATCAGCCACAATGCGGTACTTGGTTTCCGATTCGCGTAGAGCTGCTTCGTTCTTTTTGCGTTCACTTATGTCACGCACAATACTTTGAATATGCAGGGGTTTACCATCCTTATCGGTTGTCAGGCCGATGCTGACTTCGGTCGGAACGACCTGCCCGTCTTTTCTTCGAAAATTTCTTTCGTAGGCTTGAATTTTTTCCCCAGCCAGCAAACGTTTCAATATCTCCTCGGTTTTATCCTTTTCGCTGGATGTGTCTTTTATTGAAAGGTTCAGGAATTCAGTCGATGTGTAACCGAGCATATCCAGCCCTTGTTGGTTGGCTGCCAGATACCGGCCATCCAGACCAATTACATAAACTGCATCCTGCGATTTTTCAAATAATGAGCGATAGCGTGTTTCACTGGCATATAGCTCGGCTTCGTATGCCTTGCGCTCAGTGATATCTTCTTTAACAGCCAGGTAATGCGTTACATGCCCTTCTCTATCCGTAATTGGTGAGATAATGGCGGATTCATAATAATGGGATCCGTCCTTTTTGCGGTTGACGAATTCGCCGCGCCATTCCTTTCCCGCCAATAGCGTATTCCATAATGACTTGTGTGTATCTTTGGGGGTCAGATTTGTTTTTAATATTCGTGGATTTTGACCGACAGCTTCTTTCAGGCTGTAACCGGTGGTTTTTGAGAAGCGCGGGTTGACATATTCGATATTTCCATTCAGGTCAGTAATCACCACTGAGGCTGGGCTTTGTTCCACTGCTACCGAGAGAATGCGCAAGTTGGCTTCTACGCGTTCACGTTCTTCGATTTCCATTTTTGAGCGTTCGAGTGCCTGATCTGTTAATCGGTTATAAAAATATGTCAGCCCTCCGGCCATCCCAAAAGTGCAAGTGAATACAAACCACTGAAAAATGGATTCCGCGTAAATTGGGGAAGGAAGCATGCCTGCCTGGTGGGCCAGGATCAACCCCGCCACAATCAGGGAACTTATAATTGTGGCAACGATGATGCCCCTAAAATTGAATATAAAGCCCGAGATGATGACTAAAATTGAAAACAAGGCTGTTATCGGGGCCAGGATGGTGCCCTCACTGGCAATTGAAAATGTCATCAAAAAAAACGAGAAAATCATGATGAAATATCCGACCAGCTTTACCCAACCTTGGAACAGCAGACGCCGTGAAAACAAGCATAGCCCGATAAAAACGAAATCAATTAAAAAATTCCTGGGCGGCGTATTCCGGTCAAGTAAATTTCCAACCACAATTAAGCTCATGAAGCCTATGGCTAGATTGAGCATGACATTGATCAATCTGATGCGGTAGGACATTTTCTCATCGCTTACAAAAGGCGGAGGTGCAAGCCGGTTTTTAATATTATCGAGCATAGGTAAACACCTTTTTTCTCAGCATTTATTCCTGGGAATGAGTTTCTCCAAACTTATTCAGCAGTTTATGCACGAATATTTGGTTGAATTCATGATCGGCCATATATATATTCAAAAATTTCTACAATTGTAACCCCTCGATGTTTTTATTTGTGATTACAAAAAGTAGTTCTTAGTGGCGCATCTTAATTTTAGAACAACGAACAAAAGCAGCCGTCCACCGCTGGAAAGATAATAAAGCCAGGAATGTTTAAAAAGAACTGTTTCTGCCTTGCCTGGTGCGTTCGGGGATGAAATTCCGCCCAACGTTTTGGGGTATTCAAGGTTAAGTATTTCTTGAAATAACGCCTGTTAAGGGGTATGATAGGTAAAGTGATTATGGTATGGGATGGATGTTATTAAAAAAGATAAGGGTTTCCCCCCATATAAATATGAGAAATCGCCAATTGAAAAACTTGTCTGTACTCTCACACCGTGATAAACTTAAATAGATATGCCGTCTACTTTGCTGATTGTTTCTCCTCAGACAAGTTTCGGTATTCCCATCCGCAATGGGTTGGACCCTGCCCGGTTTGAGGTTTTATTTACTTCGGATTTTTCGGATGCAATTAATGTGATCCGGAAAACAAATTGTTCCACAGTCCTGCTTGACGCTGAACTGGATGATGTGGAGCTTTCCGTAATGGATATCGGTTATGCGCTGCGCCAGATTCGTGCCGATCTGAAATTTGTGATTTTTACCGGCCCCGGTCAGAAATTGGATAGTGTCGCACTGGCACCGGTTGCCACGATTGTAAAGCCGTTTTTAACTTCAGATATTTTACTGTTACTCGAAAAATTATCCTCTCCTTTGTTGTCTGGTAAGTCCATGGAAGCATATATGCCTGAGTTTCAAAATCCTGAGCGCATCATCGAAGCATCTTCACGCCAATTATGGCTGACAGACGTCAGCCGGGCTGCCCAACAGCTCACGCAGCTTACGCTCGAATCAGCAGCGCAGGCAGCTTTTATTACGCGCGAGAATGAACTCTGGGCTTATGCCGGTCAGTTATCACGTGATGCAGCCCAGGAATTAACCAGTTCCATTCAGCGTTACTATAACGCAGAGGCCGAAAGCGACCTGCTGCGTTTTGTACGTTTGCAAGCAACCGAAGCCCAGCACATGCTCTATGTACGCAAGCTTTCAAAAGATATGAATCTTGCGTTGGTTTTTGATGCTGAAACCCCATTCAGCACCATTCGCTCACAGGCCGGGAAGCTTGTCAAAAACTTGTTTGAGAACGCGGCCGAACAGCCAGCAGCTCAAAGGACTTCTGTCGCAAATCCAAATCCTGTTCAGTTGCCCGAACCGGTTCAACTCGGCTCTACTAACGATCAGGGCCATTCCTCCATCTCTGACCTGCTCGGAGAAATCCCTTCGCCCAACCCGCCTGATTTCGCGCAGCGTTTCAGCCTGCCCTGGGAACAACATACGGTCGCCCCGGCGCTTCAGACTCCGATTGTAAGCGAGACTCCCCGCTTTCCTTATACTGACGATTTGCTAAGCAAATTGCCCATACCCCCGCTGGTTACCCCTGTCCCAGTCCAAACTGCGCGCAGCGGTTTTCCAACACCACAAGGGACGGTGTCTACCCAGAAAAGACCTTTGCCAGCTATGGATGAGACTTTTTCCAGTCCGGCTGTTCCGCGTGTTGTTGAACCCATTCGAGGAGACTTTGCTCCCAGGCAGTCAGAATCATTTGACCCACAGGCTGCTGCTGAAACCCGTGCCCAAATCCTTGGCGAACCTTCCGCGACCGGTGCTCACCGTATCTATCTGGAAGGTCCTTCTGTTTCGCATGTCAATCTTTCGTATGCCTGCTTGCTTATTCCCCGCTTTGAAACCCATCACCTGATTGGTGATGCTGCCTTACGCTTGAACGAGTGGGTCAACCAACTTTGCATTGCATTTGGTTGGCGATTGGAATACATCGCCATCCGTCCCGAGTACTTGCAGTGGATTGCCCGTGTGCCGCTCAATAATACCGCCGGGTATGTGATCAATACCATCCGCAAGCATACTTCTGAACGACTCTTCAACGAATTTCCGCGCTTCAAAGCAGATAACCCCTCAGGAGACTTTTGGGCGCATGGTTTCATCGTGCAGGGCGGCTCACAGCCTCATCCGCAAAAACTGATCCAGGAATTTATCCAGCAGACGCGCATGCGCCAGGGTCTGAGATAAGATATCCTTGCAGAAATCCCGGCAGAATACCTGCCGGGATTTCTGCTTTAATCCCCGCATTGTACCTTCTATCAGCCAGGCTGGAGCGCCGCAATTCAGCGGTTGCGCAAAGCGAACCAGCAGTTTACGCAAATTGTCAGTTATTGCATCCGCTCTTTCGCAAAGCGTGGTAAATTAATATCATGCCTTCCAAACTTTATCTTATTGATGGACATGCGTTGGCCTACCGTACCTTTTTCGCTCTTACCAGCGGATCATCTGGTGCGCGCTGGCAGACTTCGAGTGGCGAGCCGACTGCCGGTATTTATGGTTTTGCGACCGTTTTAATGCGCCTGCTCGAAAATGATCGCCCGGATTATATAGCAGTCGCTTTTGATACCGGCAAAACATTTCGTGATCAACTCTTCCCCGCTTACAAGGCCACACGTGCCAAAATGCCGGACGACCTGCGACCGCAGATTGAACGTATCCGCCAGCTGGTGGATGCCTTCAATATCCCGCGCCTGGAGATGGAAGGTTTCGAAGCGGATGACGTCCTCGGTTCGATTGCCCTGCAGGCTGCTGCGCAGGGCTTGGGGGTCAAGATTATCACCGGTGACCGGGATTTGCTGCAGTTGGTGGGTGACCACATTATGGTCAACTTACCCGAAGGCGGAAAACTGGCCGATGCCAGGGATTACATTACTGATGATGACGTGCGCACAAAATTTGGTGTCCCGGCCCATCTGGTGGTGGATTATAAAGCCCTGGTGGGCGATACCTCGGATAATATTCCTGGTGTAAAGGGTGTGGGCGAGAAGACAGCTCAGACTTTGTTTGAAAAATTTTCGTCCCTTGATGATATTTATGCGCATCTCGACCAGGTACCAGCCAAAGTGCGCACTAAGCTCGAAGAAAATCGCGAAATGGCTTATCTCAGCCGTGACCTGGCCCAGATTCGCACCGATCTGCCGGTGCGGCTGGATCTGGCGCATGCCAAAGCCGATCAATTTGACGTGGCTGCGGTCGAACAGTTATTCCGTGAGCTGGAATTCCGGACTCTCATTCCCAAGGTGTCTACTCTACCTGGTGGTCCGGCTTTCAGGGCTGGGATAGGCGCTAACTCTCGTGGGGATGATCGTGGTCAATCTTTCGCCAGGCGTGGGCAGCTCTCCCTGTTTGATACTGATCCGGCGCCGGTTCTAGTGGGGCCCCAGCGCGAAGCGCTTGTTCGTTCATCGGCTTCTGCACTCCAAACCCAGATTGTTGATACACCCGAAAAGCTGGACGAACTGCTGGCTGTCCTGCGTCAGGCTAATGTTATCTCTTTTGATACCGAAACCACCTCAACCAATGAGATGCAGGCCGAAGTGGTTGGTATTTCGCTTGCCACGCAACCTGGCCTGGGTTGGTACATCCCGGTTGGGCACCTCGGAGCACAGAACCTGCCCCTGGACCAGGTTCTGGATGCGTTGGCTGGTCCGCTGACCGACCCCGCCGTTCAGAAGATTGGGCACAACATTAAATATGATTACTTGATCCTGGCCCGGCATGGGCTGCGTGTTTCACCACTTTCCTTCGATACGATGATCGCGGAATGGTTGGTGGACCCGGGTTCCCATAACCTGGGGCTAAAGAACCTGGCACTGGCCCGTCTGGGTGAAGAAATGACCCATATCGAAGAGCTGATTGGTCAGGGTCGCAAACAGATCACAATGGACCAGGTGCCGGTGGCTGCGGCTGCTCCTTATGCAGCCGCGGATGCAGAAACTTGTTTACGCTTGATGGCGCAGCTGCAGGCAGAAATCAAACGTGATGGGCTTGAGTCATTGATGTATGAGATGGAAATGCCGCTGGTTACTATTCTGGCTGAAATGGAATTTCTGGGTGTGCTGCTCGACCTGGACTTTTTCCATGCATTCTCAAAAGAAGTAACCAGTGGGTTGGCCAGCCTGGAAATAAAAATTTATGAACTGGTGGGAAAATCCTTTAACATTAACTCCACCCAGCAGCTTTCGGATGTACTTTTTACCCATCTAAAGCTGACCCCGCCCGATCGCGGCAAAAAGAGTGCCAGTGGGCATTATTCCACCGCCGCCGATGTGCTCGAAAATCTGCGCGGTCAGCATCCCGTAGTGGATCTGGTTTTGGAACAGCGCGAGCTTGCCAAGCTCAAATCCACTTATGTCGATTCTCTACCCGCTGCAGTTGACCCCCATACCGGGCGTGTGCACACTTCTTACAGCCAGACTGGTTCCGTCACCGGGCGCCTGTCTTCCAATAACCCTAATCTTCAAAACATTCCCATCCGTACCGAAACCGGGCGTCGTGTGCGCAATGGTTTTATTGCAGATGAAGGCAATGTCTTGCTCTCGGTCGATTATTCACAGGTGGAACTGCGCCTGGTGGCCGAGATGGCGGGTGACGAGGCCATGTTATCGGCTTTCCGCGCCGGGCAGGATATTCATGCCACCACTGCTGCCGCCATCTTCAACGTGCCGCTTGCCGAGGTGACCAAGGATATGCGCCGGCATGCCAAGGCTATTAACTTCGGTCTGATCTACGGTATGTCCGCCTTTGGGCTGACCCGTTCCACCGATCTGACCCTGGGACAATCTGAAAACTTCGTCAAAGCTTATTTTGAACGCTTCCCGGGTGTCAAGAAATACCTGGATGAAACCAAAAAGCTGGCCGCTCAACAGGGCTATGTCACCACTCTGCTCGGACGGCGGCGTTATTTCCCGGCCCTGAAGGGCATGTTGAATGTGATGTTGCGCAATCGCGAAGAACGTGAAGCCATTAATGCGCCCATCCAGGGCACGGCGGCTGACATAATGAAGCTGGCCATGTTACGCATCCCGATTGCCCTGAAGCAGGCGGGACTTAAGGGCCAGATGCTTCTGCAAGTCCACGATGAGATTGTGATAGAATGCCCTCAGGCTGAATTGGAACAAACAGCCCGGCTGGTACAGGAAACGATGGAATCTGCCTATCCTTTAAGCATTCCACTTTCCACCGAAGCTCGTTCGGGTAAAAGCTGGGGCAGTATGCAGGTATTGTCTTGAAGCGCAGTGCCGTGACCCGTGTTTGATTAATTAGCGAAATCTGGTGAAATGATGGCAGGACGCGAAGATATTTTCCAGAAGAAAATGAATGAAGGCCATTCTGCCGCCTGGGATCAAAACTGGAAGCAGGCGGCTGCGGCTTATTTACAGGCGCTCTCTGAGTTTCCGGATAGTTTCAAGGCGCTCAATAGTTTTGCCCTGGCGCAGTACCAGCTTCAAAATTTTGAGGATGCCCTCAAAGCTTATATTCGCGCTGCCAGGGTCTCATCCGATGATCCCATCCCCTTTGAAAAAATAGCCCAGATCAACGAGCGTCTCGGAAACCTGAAGGAAGCCATCCAGGCTGCGCTTTATGCATCTGAATTATATTTAAAACTACATGATGTCGATAAAGCAGTCGAGAACTGGTTGGCTGTCATTCAGCTCGACCCGGATAATCTGCAAGCGCGCACACGCCTGGCCTTGATCCACGAAAAAACCGGGCAGACGCGCCAGGCAACGGTCGATTATATTGCAGTTGCCAGCATCCTTCAAAATAGCGGAAATCCCCAAAAAGCACTGGGTGTGCTCAATCATGCTGTCGAGTTTGACCCGGGCAGCACAGAGCTGAACCAGGCATTGACTTTGATGAAGTCCGGCCAGGTTTTACCCAAGCCGCTGCGACCCAAGGGTGGCACCGGTCCCCTGCGTATGGCGGCTGTAAAGGAACTTTCCTCTCCACAGGAACTGATACAGGAAAGCCCGGACCCATTTATAGAAGCGCGCCAAAAAGCACTGAAGGTTTTTGCGGATGTGCTCTTTGATATGGAAGACGACAGTAGTGAAGCCGTTGCGCGCCGGGGATTGTCGGCAATAGTAAAAAATACCAGCTCTTCCAGTGTGCCCCAGGCCGAACATACCAAAATCTTGATGCATCTGAGTGAAGCCATCGATGCCCAGACCAAGGAAAAGGAATCTTCTGCGGTATCCGAATTGGAACAGGCTGTGGCTGCTGGGTTTATCCATCAGGCTGTCTTTTTTGATATCGGATTAATGCTTTCCAAAACTGACCGGAAGGAAGATGCACTGCGCAATCTTCAGCAGTGCCTTAAGCATACCGATTACTCTCTGGCAGCCCGTTTGTTAAGTGGAAAAATTTTACGCAGCCTGGATCGTCTGAAACCGGCTTCGATTGAATATCTTGAAGCCCTGAAAATTGCCGATGTTACGGTGGTTTCGCAGGAACAGGCTGATACCATCCTGCAGTTGTATGAACCCTTGATCGAATCTTTGGGTCGTGAAAAAGACCCGGCTGCGCTTGCGAAACTATGCGATAACGTTGAAGAAATGCTGGTGCGCGTGAATTGGCGCCAACATCTGCAAAAGATGCGCTCCGAGATGCCCAATTCCGATGGACAGGCTTTGCCCCTGGCAGAAATCATAATCCAGGCCCAGTCCAGCCAGGTTATCGAAGCCATGAAAGAGATTAATGAACTGGCGCGGGCCAATTATCTGCGTTCCGCCATGGACGAAGCCTTTCATACACTCCTGTATGCTCCCACCTATTTGCCCTTGCATATCCTGATCGGGGAGTTGTTAATCCGTGAGGGCCGCCAGTCGGATGCGATCAGCAAATTCAGCACGGTTGCCAATGCCTACAGCGTGCGCGGCGAAGGATCCCAGGCTTCTCAAATCCTGCGCCGCATTATTCAGCTTGCCCCCATGGATCTCGTATCACGCAGCCGACTGATTGATCAATTGGTCGCGCGCGGACAGGTAGACCTGGCCATTGCGGAATATATGGATCTGGCCGATATTTATTACCGTCTGGCAGAGTTGGATCTAGCCCGCAAAACCTACACCACTGCCCTGCGCCTTGGGCAGCAGCCAACCGCCAACCGTGAGTGGAGTGTCAAAATCCTGCAGCATATGGCCGATATCGATATGCAGCGCCTGGATTGGCGTCAGGCCATCCGTGTTTTTGAGCAGATACGCACCATCCTCCCGGAAGACTTTGGCACCCGCGAAAGCCTGATTGAGTTGAACCTGCGCCTGGCACAAATCCCGCAGGTCCAGACCGAATTGGAATCTTTTATCACTTACCTGGACCGCAGGCAGCACGAATTGATCATTCCTTTCCTGCAAAAACTGTTGGTTGAATATCCCGATCAGGTCGTGATCAAGCGTATTCTGGCCGACCAGCTCCATAAAAATGGGCGTTCGACGGATGCTATTGCCTTGTTGGATGAGATTGGGGATAAGTTGATGGATATGGGGGATAAGGAGACATTGGTTTCCGTCCTCAATCAAATTTTAATGATGAATCCGCCCAATGCCGAAGAGTATCGTACCATCTTGATGAAGATTTAACCCGCGTTTCACAACACTGATAGACAAAGAAGTTTACACAATATAAAAGACCGCCAGGTGGATTTCCACCTGGTTTTTTTGTAGACACGATTTGTTAAGCAAATCGAAATTGTGGTGCTCGGATCGTTTTCTTAAGACAGGGGTGTTCTCGAAATATGATGCTGAAACCGACACATATGTTATTTTGTAGGATATCAGGTCATTTAGACATTATGATGATTGAAATTCGGATTAAATGATTGTAAAATATATTAAATTAGGACAAGCGTACTATAAGTAAAAATAAATGCTGCTGAGAGCACAAGGAGATTGATGTTTACACTGCAGTGACCCTGCGGTGCGTTACACAGAAGTAAGGTTTTTATCATGAATTGGGGCATACAATGGCAAAAAAAGAAACCGGGGTAGGTCAGAGCGATCTACCCCTACCGGAAAATGGAGACAAAGAGTCTGTTCCCGATTTCCCCGTTGTGGGAATTGGAGCCTCGGCGGGGGGATTGGTTGCGCTTGAGGCTTTTTTTTTGGGAATGCCTGTTGATGTTGAACCGGACATGGCATTTGTTTTGGTTCAGCACCTTGCACCCGACTATAAGAGCCTGCTGACAGATATCATACAGCGCCGAACGCGCATGAATGTTTGTGAAGTAACCGAGGGGACGCCGCTACAAATCAATAATATTTATATCATCCCACCCAATCACGATATGCTGGTAAAGGAAGGTGTTCTGTATTTGCAGGAGCCGCTGACGCCGCACGGTTTGCGCCAGCCAATCGATTTCTTCTTTCGCTCACTGGCCCAGGCCTATAAGGAGTGGGCCATATGCATTGTTCTTTCGGGGACTGGCAGTGAGATGGTACACAGGGTGCGCGCAATATAAAAAATGAAGGCGGTCTGTTGCTGGTACAGGATTCCACCTCCTGTGAATATGATGGTATGCCGCGTAGTGCAATTGCAACCGGGCTGGTTGATTTTATTCTGTCACCTGTTGAGATGCCGGCTCAGCTAATTGCTTACCGGCAGCGGGCTTTTGGCAAACCCATCACCCAGCATATTATTGCCAGGCCTGGCAGCGAGAGCCTGTTGAAGAAGATATTTGTTCTGCTGCGCAAGCAGACCGGTCACGATTTTTCCCAGTACAAAATGAGCACCATCAACCGCCGACTTGAGCGGCGCCTGGCAGTTCGGAAGATTGAAGTATTGGATGAATACGTCCGGGTACTTCAACAGGATCCCATGGAAGTTGAAAAACTTTACCGTGATCTACTGATCGGTGTGACCGGCTTTTTTCGCGATACCCAGGCATTCCAATATCTTGAGCTGCAGATTATTCCCAAACTTTTTGAAGGCAAACTGGAAGATTCATCGATCCGGGTCTGGTCTGTGGGGTGCTCCACGGGTGAAGAAGTCTATTCCCTGGCCATCTTGCTGACTGAATATCAGCAGGCCCACGAGCAAAGTTTTCGAGTTCAAATATTTGCAACAGATATAGATAACCAGGCGATTGCCACAGCTCGTTCCGGTATTTATCCGATCAATATTGCAACTGAGCTTTCGTCAGACAGGCTGCACCGTTTTTTTGATGTCTCGATGGACGGCAGTAGTTATCGTGTTCGTAAAGAAATCCGGGATATGGTGGTCTTTTCAGAACAGGACGTGGTCAAAGACCCGCCATTTTCCCGGTTGGACTTGATCAGCTGCCGTAACCTGTTGATCTACCTGGATGGTGATTTACAAAAAAAAATTATTTCCACTTTCCACTATGCTTTACGCCAGGAGGGTATTCTATTCCTGGGGTCTTCCGAATCTGTTGGGAATTATATCGATGTTTTATTTGCAGTACTGGATCGTAAAGCTAAGATTTTTACGCGCAAGGACGATCTTCCCGATACTTTGCGTGCGCACCTGACCCAGAACTATCTGCCCAAGCGAGAGGAGGGCAGGTCAATTGCGTTACCAGAACGCAGAAAAAACCTATCCGTGCCCGCGCAGCGGCAATATCAACTTTCACTGCGTGAAATAACCGAGCAGGCTTTGTTACAACATCTGACCCTGGCTGCGGCGCTGGTGAATGGGCAGGGCGATGTGCTTTACTTCCACGGGCACACTGGTTTATTCCTGGAACCAGCCCATGGCGAAGCCCGGGGGAATAACATTCTACGCATGGCACGCGAGGGGCTGCGTTATGAATTAACTGCCGCGCTGTTTAAAGCCCAGCATACCAATGCATTGGTGCACAGCCCTGGTTTACGCATTAAAACCAATGGTGACTATACCCAGGCCAACCTGACTGTCAGGCCAATCCCTGGCATCAACACCACACAGCTCTTTCTGGTCATTTTGGAAGAGCTGCCCGCCCTGGCGTTGGAAATATCGGCGGTTGGCGCAGCAGTACAGCAAGGCGAGAAAGAAACTCAGGTGGTGGCCCTCAAGCAGGAGTTGCGAATCAAGGGTGAATATCTGCAAGCCGCCAACGAAGAACTAGCCACCTCCAATGAAGAGCTAAAATCTTCCAATGAAGAAATGCAATCGGTCAATGAAGAGTTGCAATCTATCAACGAGGAACTGGAGACTTCCAAGGAGGAGCTGCAAGCTGTCAACGAAGAGCTCTCAACAGTCAATGCAGAACAGCAAAACAGACTGTCTGATCTGACACAGGTTAATAATGACATGAATAACCTGCTAGCCGGTACCGATATTGCCACCATTTTTGTGGATCACGATCTGCGCCTGCTGCGTTTTACACCCACCGCTACTGTGATCATCAACCTGATCCCGGGTGATGTTGGCCGGCCGGTTGGGCAAATTGTCTCCAACCTGGTGCGTTATGAAAACCTTTTGAGTGACATTAAAACAGTGCTGGATACCCTGCAGCCCAAGGACCTGGAAGTGCAAACCATCGATCAAAGGTGGTTCACGCTGCGTATCCGACCTTACCGCACCATTCAGAACGTAATTGAAGGTGCCGTGATTACATTCGTAGACATTACCACGCGCAAACATGCCGAAGCAGCGCTGTGGAGTAACGAAAAACTTTACCGCAGCCTGCTGGATACTTCTCCGGATGCCATCCTGTACTTCAGCATGGATATGCATGTGCTCTTTTGCAACCAACGCGCTGCTGAAATGTATGCTGTCGAAAACCCTGCCGCCATGCTTGGGATAAGTGCGCGTGATCTTTTTGTTTCGGAAGATAACCCCTGGATGATGGCAGAACTCTCCAAACTTCCAATGAATTGGGTTCTGCGCAGGCATGAATCCGGCATGCGCCGTAAGGATGGTTCAGCCTTTGTAGTTGAGATCGCAGCCTCGCTCGTAATTGATGAAAAGAACGAAGTCGTAGGTATAATCAGCATTGTGCGTGATATCACCCCGCGGGAAGTTGGAGTGGCGGCCTGAGGTAGTCTGATTTATTTCTGCCGAGTGACTTGCCATTATAAGTTTGCTGGTGCCCATTCTTGCCGGGTATGTAAATATTGATTTTATACTTATTTTTGTTTCGAGAGATCAATTATGAGATCTGTCATTTACTGGTTGTGGGACTTCAAAGATTTCAGCATCAATATCAACCGCCGCTGCGCGAAGCTGAGAGGCTGGTGGGCAGTTGGTTTTTGTAATTTTGTGGAGGACAACTTCCGGTTATCCACGCTCGGTTCGTTGGTAATTATTTTTATTTATACGATGTTCCAGATCATGCTGTGGGAGCAGCCGTTTTGCCCGCAAACAGGGGGAGTGCTATGACAGATCAGACTACCAACCATGAATTTGATCGGCAGGATGAGAATACTGAAAACGAGAATGGGATCCATCTGTCACCAGATCGGGAAGCAGCCTGGCAGGATCTCCAGCATCAGTTTGAGGCGCAGATCGATGAATTAAATCAAACCCAACTGGAACTGGACGGTTTGCGCTCGCGTTATTTCGAGTTGTACGATAACGCGCCCGTTGGTTACGTTACCCTGAGCGATAAGGGTCTGATTGAGGAAGCCAACCTGACTGTTTCAGCCATGCTCGGCCAGCCGCGGGGTGTTCTGGTCAATCAGCCCCTTACCCGTTTCATAGTAAATTCCGATCAGGATATCTATTACCTAAAGCGCAGGGAGCTTTTAGAAACCGGTGCGTCACAAGCTTTTGAACTGCGCATGCGTAAAAGAGATGGTTCGTTTTTTTGGGCACGCCTGGAAGCCAGCGGTGGACCCGTTTGTAGGTTGGTTTTAAGTGATATCACCCGTCGCAAGCAGGGCGAACTGGTGGTTCAGGTTCGCTTGAAACTGCTGGAATTTTCAGCCACGCACAGTTTGGATGAGCTGCTGCGGGCTACGCTGGACGAAGCCGAAGCGATGACTGATAGCCTGGTTGGTTTTTATCATTTTGTGGAAGATGATCAGGTCAATCTGGTCTTACAGGCCTGGTCCACCCGTACAGCCCAAGTCTACTGCAAGGCAGAGGGCAAGGGTGCGCATTACCCCGTCAGCCAGGCAGGGGTCTGGGTGGATTGTATTCAGGCGCGCGGACCGGTCATTCACAATGACTATGCCTCCCTGACGCATAAAAAAGGTCTGCCGGAAGGTCATGCAGTGCTGGTGCGCGAACTGGTTGTGCCGGTCATCCGCGTGGGCAAAATTGTGGCCATCATGGGGGTCGGCAATAAACCGCAAGATTACTCCGCGGATGATGTAGCCGTAGCCAGCATGCTGGCCGATGTGGCCTGGGATATTACCGGGCGCAAGTTCGTCGAAATGGCCCAAAGAAAGACTGAACAGCTGTTGAACGAGTCCCAGTCTATCGCCAGAATGGGTGGTTGGGAATATGATCCTGTTACGAAAAAATTAGCATGGACGAAAGGCGTCTATCGTCTTTTAGAGTTGCCTGAAGATACTGATTTGAGCGATCGCTCCCAATTTAGCCGTTTTTTCCCGGTCCATGACAAATTGCGATTGGACCAGGCTTTTCAAAGAGCGGTGAACACGGGAGAACCTTTTGACCTGGAAATGGTCATCTTCACATCCTCTGGAGCGAAGCTTTGGGTTCGGCTGGAGTGCAACACACAGATCGAAAACGGGCAGGTCTTAAAGATAACCGGGACCATTCGCGACATTAGTGAAACCAAGCTGGCGGAGCTGGCCTTGCAAGAGAAGGAGCGCCTGTTGAGTGAAAGCCAGTCACTCGCCAGGGTGGGTGGATGGGAATTTGACCTTGCTTCTCGAAAGTTTTCTTTTACCCGCGAATTCTACAATATTCTGGAGTTGCATTCGGATTTTGATCCCAACCTTATTCGCGAGGCAAGTTTTAGCATGTTCCATGAACAGGATCGTGAAAAGGTTAAAAATGCTTTTAACCGGGTTGTCAGCCTGGGCGAAGCCTACGATATGGAAGTACATATGGTTAACGGGCAGGATGAGCAGATTTGGGTTCATGCGCGCGGCCTGGCACTTTGGGAAAATGGCAGAATTAGTAAAGTGACCGGGACGATCATGGATATCAGCCAGCTAAAATATGCTCAATTGCAACTTGAGCACAGTGAAGAGCAGCACCGGTTGGCATTGGAAGCCGCCAATGACGGTATGTGGGACCTGGATCTGACGAAAAATTTAGCCCAATTTAGCCCGACTTATTATCGCATGTTAGGTTATAACCTGGGTGAGATTCCCTTGAATGTTGAGGGTTGGTTGCAGCTGGTCCACCCGGAGGATAGGTCGTTGGTGATGCGTTCAATCGGCGACTGCCTGGAAGGGCGTATTCAAACTTCAGAGATTGAGATCCGTATCAGAACCAAATCTGGCGACTGGTTATGGGTACTCAGCCGTGGGAAGATCGTTGGATGGGACAGCGATGGCAGGCCGGTACGCATGCTGGGTACGCACATGGATATCACCGAACGCAAACAGGCTGTCAAGGCTGTGCGGGACTCGAATCGTAAACTTAAAAAACAGATTGCAGCCAACCTCGAACTGCAGGCCATGTTAAAAGAACAGGCTACCCGGGATGATTTGACCGGTCTGTACAATCGGCGATTTATGAATGATGTATTGCCGTTGGAGATTGCGCGCGCAAACCGTGAAACTATTCCGATCAGTGTCTTGATGCTGGATATCGATCACTTCAAGCTTTTTAATGATAAATATGGTCATGAAGTGGGTGATCAAGTTCTGATCGCTTTGGGCAACCTGCTGCGCGCGCATATCCGCAGCAGTGATTTAGCCTGCCGTTATGGTGGTGAGGAGTTTGTGGTAATCCTGCCGGAATCCAATTACCCGGATGCCGTTCATCACGCTGAAATTCTATGTGAGGCATTTAGCGCACTGCGGGTTGGCGGGCAGGAATTATCGGCCACCCTCTCCATAGGTGTTGCAGAATACATGACGCATGCCAACAGTATTCAAGGGCTGCTGCACGCTGCTGATGTAGCCCTATATGCCGCCAAGTCTGCCGGGCGTAACTGTGTCCGGGTGGCAGAAATCAACGTAGATTCATAACCAGCCTGATTTGGCTGCGTGCTGAGCCGAAATCAACCTCTGCGAAAATAAATACTCCATGGTTTGCCCCGCATGGTGTGTTTTGCGGATGATTTCCGCACATCGTGCAAAACACAGCTATCAGAAATTTTGGCAGATGCCAGGCTAAACCGTCCATGGTTTGCCCCGCAAGGCATGTTTTGCGAATGATTTCCGCGCAGCGTGCAAACCACAGTAATCAGAAATTTTGGCGGCAACCAGGCTAAACTGTCCATGGTTTGCCTCGCAAGGCATGTTTGGCGGATGATTTCCGCACATCGTGCAAAACACAGCTATCAGAAATTTTGGCAGATG
>CAYWXS010000019.1:0-13389 GCA_964462245.1 uncultured Anaerolinea sp. | reverse complement strand
CCAGGCTAAACCGTCCATGGTTTGCCCCGCAAGTAGTGTTTTGCGGATGAACACATCCGCAAAACACTACAAAAAACAAATTTACTGTTTTTGGCGTGCCGGATACTCATGCATCCTGGACGTTACTTATGTTCTGAAGTGATCCACAGCTGCTGCCCATTGCTAGCCAGGTCTATCCAGCCCAGCTTGTCGGTTCGAAGTAGATTATATTTATCAAAGGTTGAAATCACAGCTTCCGCGGGCAAACCATCCTTGTCATCCGCCGCCACACTCAAAACCACCATCTGGGGCTTAATATTAACCAGCCACTCGGCCGGGTTGGAAGGGGCATAACCACTTTCGGCCAGCAACAAGGCGGTCACCGGGCCAAGATCTCTGCCGTTTTTTAACTCTTTAAAGCTATCAAAATTTACGCCAATCGGTAAGAGCGCTTTGAAATTGCCCATCTCCAGCCCCACCACTGCTCCACGGGCCGAGACAGCCAGGATACGCAAGGTCACCCCATCACCCAGGGCATAACTGCTGTTGACCTCTGGGGTTTCGAGCGCTGTATGCATGGTCAGGAACAATTCCCGCAGTTGCCTGGAAGAGAAGGATGCCTGTTCGTTACCAGCCCAGAGCACACTTTTGGGATTATATTGATCCAATATCCGTGGCAGCGCACCCAGTTGGTTTTCCTGGGTCGAGGCGACTACCAGCAGGTCGATGCTGCGCACGAAGGGCGGAATTCTGCGACCCAACTGATCTGCCAATGTGCTGGGGCTTTCACCACCGTTGATCAGCACATAGCGCCCACCGGGGGTGGTGATCAAAATTCCATCCGCAGAACCGACGTTCATAAAGAGCACATGCAGCCGCCCATCCGGCATAACCATTACCGCACGCCAGGTCAGTAAAGTCAGTACGGCCAGCGTAGTAATCACAAAACCAGGGGTGGCATAGCCTTTGACCTGTGCCCAGAAAAATGTCAGGCTAAACAGAATGACATAAAACAGGATGCCAGTCAGCAGGCTGAATTCACCCAATATCAGCACACCACCCGGGATTTTGTCAAAAAATTCCACCATGCGGATGGTATAAGCGGCAAAGGGCCAGGTCAACCAGGCCAGACCCTGTCCAAGCGGCATGTATAACCTGCTCAGTAAGGCAGATAACCCACCCAGGATCATGATGGCGGGTTGAGCAGGCAGGATGAATGGGTTTGTAATAAAGGCGCTGAGCGAGATGCGCCCGAAGTGATAAAAACTGATCGGCAAAGTGGTCAGTTGGGCGGCAAAGGTCAGCAAAAAATAGCTGGAAAATGGCGCAATAAATCTTTCCACGCTGGCTGCGGGCAGATAGCGTGAAAGAAAAGCGCTGGTGGCATCCTGCATGGGTTCGGCGTAGATCACCAACCCGAGCGTGGCGGCAAATGAAAGCTGGAAGCTGATATCCCACAGGACCTGTGGGTTTAGCAAAGCCATCACAAAGGCTGCCGAAGATAGCCCTGTAGCCGCCAGGTTGCGCCTGCCAAATGTTGCCCCAATCAGGGTCATGCTGCCCATCAAAGCGGCCCGCACGACCGAGGCGCTGGCCCCTACCAGCAGTGTATAGAAGATGATTCCTAAAATTGCCAGCAGTACGCCCCATTTTTTTCCGAAAACACGGCTAAAAATCAGGATCAGGACCGCGGCGATGATGGCGATGTTAAAACCGGATATGGCGATGATGTGCGCCGTACCCGTATTTTTGAAAGCTAGTTGGACGCGGGCGGGCAGGGCTTTATCTGCTCCCAGTAAAATTCCGTTTAGCAGTGCCGCTTCTGGGTCTGGGTAGAGCTGGTTGATGCGTTTATACAGGCTGTTTTGAATACGATACAGCAGGACCAGGGTTGGGTCCCTGGTATTTCCTGGCAGGATGGTGATACTCTCAGTTTCCAATGTGGACAGGATGCCCTGTCGCAGCAGGTAGTCTCGATAAGAGAACTCTTCGTTGTTGCGGGGGGTTTTCATGTACCCGCGTACCCGCACGTGGTTGCCATACGTCACATCGTAGGCATTATTCATCCGTACCAATACAACGCCCTCAACCGCTATATCTCCCTGCCCCAGATCCAGCGCAGTCACGTTTATGCGCAGGTTGGTGTAAGTGTCGCGTATATCGGGCGGTTCTGCCAGTGTGCCGGTGACGTAAATCCGGCGATCCAGGTCGTTATAATAAGCGGCTGAGGCCGGAGTAATGACGGGTAGACTGTATTGAAAACGGGCGGCACCCAGGAAGAGCACAAAGGGCAGCAGCAGGACCGAAAACCGTGCTTTTACGTGCAGACGAAACAACGCCAGGGCGGCGATCAGTGCCAGTGCTGCGAGTTCCAACCAGGTCAGGGTTGTGAAAACCTGAGTGCTGCCAAGCAAAATTCCCCCCAGTAATGCGGCTGTGATCCAGACCAGGGGCGAAACGGAAAGCTGTTCAGGTAATGAAGATTTCACACTGTGATTTTACATCAAAAAGCCCGCTAGCTTTGCGTTCCAACCTAGCGCCCGCCCATCCATTTTGGATATTTTTGAACTGGCTTGGGGTTTACCCTTTCAATTGCCTTGCTTACTTCGTCACACAATTTTTGCGAGGCTTCCTCGGGTCCCAGTCCGATGGTGCCACGGATGTTGCCTTTGGCGCCATCCAGCCAGCCCATTACTTCCAATCCCACTTCGCCGGTAAAAAATGACAGCTTGCCCCGGGCCTGGATGTTCATCAAATCTGCCCCCGCCACATTCGGATCTTTCTGCTCGCTGGCGCGCGCCCAAACCAATGCACTGGCGGTCAAAACCACAACCGTGGTGCTGGGCGGTTCCGGTTGCACCTTAAACAAGAAATCCAGTCCGTTGGGCAAGCCTTCTGAGGTTGTCTCGCAGCACAGCAGACATTCGGTCTCCAGCTCTCCCAGATTGTGCTTTTGAAAATAGGCCTGCAGGGCACGCCTTATGGCGGGTTTAACCTGGCGGACTTCACATTCCCGCGTGCTGCGTTTATTTATACTCATTTGTTTTCCTTTGTTATCTCGCTGCGGTGCGTTTGACTATATGCCCGTTTTTGTCGGGATTGATCATATTCCAACAATTTGACTGCTTGTTGATAAAATATACCGATCGGAATAGACACCAGACTATGTGGTAATTGTATTGCATTTTTAAACCATTGGAACAAATATGATATCCAATTTGAACACAAGCAGCACTGAAAAAAATAAACTTATCCTTGTTACGGGTGCCACCGGTTATGTTGGCGGGCGCCTGATTGTTCGTTTGCTGGAAGAAGGCCATCCTGTGCGGGTCCTGGCGCGTGACCCGGCTCGTTTGCAGGGTCGTCCCTGGCTGGATCAGGTGGAAGTCATGCAGGCGGATGCTCTCCAACCCGAAAGCCTGGGACCGGTTTTGCAAGGGGTTTCGGTGGCTTACTTCTTGATCCACGGCATGCAGGGTGGCAAGGTCAAAGCAGCGCGAGATATGGCTGTGGCGCGTAATTTCGCCCAGGCTGCCAGCATTGCCAACATTGACCGCATCATTTACCTGGGAGAGCTGGTGGATACCACTGCCCGGCTCTCTCCCTATTTACGCTCCCGGCACGAGACCGGTTATATCCTGCGTCAGGGTGGTGTGCCGGTCACCGAATTCAGGGCAGGTATGATCGTTGGCTCCGGTAGTACGCTTTTTGAAATGGTACGTTACCTTTCCGAACGTGAACCGGTCATGATCTGCCCGCGCTGGTATTATTCCAAAGCCCAGCCCATCGCCATTCGAAATGTGCTGGATTATCTGGTGGCTGCGCTTTCTGTACCAGAAAGCACTGGCAAGCTGGTTGAAATTGGCGGCGCCACCCGTCTGACCTACGCCGATATGCTGCTGGGATATGCCAGGGTACGCGGTCTCAAACGCTATCTCATTCCCGCTCCAGTCTTTGCGCCCCGACTTTCGGCCTATTGGGTTCACCTGGTCACACCCATTACTTATAATGCCGTCCTGCCCCTGATCGAGGGCTTGAATGTGGATTCGATTGCCAATAACGATCTCGCTAAACACCTCTTCCCGACGGTTGAGCTGTTGGATTTTGAAACTGCGGTTCGTTATGCTTTTATAAAGATCGAAAGCGGCGATATCCAATCCTCCTGGAGTGATGCCCTGGTCACCAGTGCCGGGGATATCCAACCTTATCGTTTCGATATCGATCAGGGTATGTTTATTGAAAAACGCCAGCGCCTGGTGGATCTACCCACTCACCCCGTTTTTCTTGCTTTCAGCGGTATCGGTGGCAAGCGCGGCTGGTTCTATATGGATTGGGCCTGGGCCATTCGCGGTTGGATGGATAAGATTATCGGTGGGGTGGGTTTGCGCCGTGGGCGCCGGCATCCCGATGAAATCTGGGTTGGTGAGTCACTCGATTTTTGGCGGGTGGAAGCCGTCATCCCGGATCAGTTAATGCGCTTGCGGGCCGAGATGAAAGTGCCGGGCAAAGCCTGGTTGGAGTTTGAGTGCACGCCTCAGGCGCAGGGTAAAACCCTGCTGACTACCAGTGCTTACTTTGATGCCCATGGTCTGCCTGGTTTGCTTTATTGGTACGCCATGTGGCCGTTTCATAAATTTATTTTTGATGGCATGACGCGCGAGATTGCCAATCGGGCCCAGACGATTTCTGATACAGAAGGCCAGTAAGCAGCCGGGTAGTAGTTTTCAACCCTGCCTCCCATGCGGGCTATGCAATCCCTCGATCATTCCACGGAGTTAAATGGCTCAAACCATCCTCGTTACCGGCGCCACAGGCTATATCGCCAGCCGTTTAATCCCCCGTTTGCTCAGTGCCGGGTACCAGGTGCGCTGCCTGGCGCGTAATCCGGCCGGGCTAAAGGGCCGGGCCTGGTACCCACAGGTGGATGTGGTGGTAGGGGATGTCACCCTGCCAGACACGCTGCAGTCAGCCATGCTGGGCATCAGCGCCGCTTATTATCTCATCCATAACATGTCTGCCGGGCATGGCTATCATCGTCTGGACCTTGAATCAGCTCGGAATTTCTCACAGGCAGCCCTTGCGGCGGGTGTGGAGCATATTATTTACCTGGGTGGTCTTGCAAACCCAAGCGAAACGGATCTTTCGATGCATATGCGCTCGCGTATCGAAAGTGGAATGGTGCTGCGTGAAGCGGGCGTGCCGGTGACCGAGTTTCGGGCTGGTGTGGTGGTGGGGCCGGGGTCTGTCTCGTTTGAGATGATCCGCTTTATCGCCGAACAGTTTCCGTTGATGGTCGGTCCCCAATGGCTGCGTCACCATTCCCAACCTGTAGCTACCCACAATGTGTTGGATTTTCTGATGGCAGCCCTGACCACCCCTGCCGCGCGCGGAAAGGTGATCGAGATTGGTAGCCAGGAAGTCTTTAGCTACATCGAAATCATGGCGCGTTATGCCAAAATTCGTGGGTTAAAACGGATGCCGCTCCTGTTGCCAATTGTACCCGTCTGGTTCATGGCTTATTTCATCTCAATTCTGACGCCTGTCCAGCGTTCTTATGCCTTTCCGTTGGTGGACGGGCTAAAAAATGACAGCCTGGTACAGGATCGCAGCCCGCTTGATCTGTTCCCTCAAATTGAGCTGTTGGACTACACAACCGCTGTTCAGCTTGCGCTGCAGGAGACACATCCCACCAACGTGGAGCGCGTCTGGTTGGATCAGGATCATGAGTCAGCTCAGATCCGGCATGAAGGTATGTTCATCGATTACCGCCGGGCGCATTCTGCAGAGCCAGCCGAGATACTGTTCAAAAGAATTTGCGAGGCTGCCAGGGGTAACGGTCCCAGGATCGGGCTGTTGAGCTCTTTCAAAGTTGAATTCATAACGGAAGATACGCTGCGCCTGAAGGCTTCTCAAAAACTGCCCGGGGATTTCTGGTTGGAGTGGAAGTTGACCGCAGGTACCGCGGTTGCACGTGGTACCTGTCTGGAGCAGACCGCGTTTTTTGCGCCTAAAGGGCTGCCGGGTTTCTTATGCGCCTATTTGTTTGGTCCGTTCCAGCGTTACAGTCTCAGAAAATTCCTGGAGCGTCTCCTGGCTCAGCCGGTGGTTGGATCAGTATGAAAGTTATTTCCAACAACGTTGCTGTACGTTGCTGCGCGTGCCTGGGGCTCTTGCTTTCTTTTCTGGTCATCGCTTTCCTCGTTCCCCTGGCAGTCCCTTATTACAATGACTTCTCGGTGATGTATTTTACGGGCAAGTCTTTTTTGCACGGCATCCCCATATATGATTATCCGGCCCAGCTGGTTTATGTTAAAACATTAGCCCCGGCTACTTTTGCCTTTTATCCCTATCCGTACCCGCCCTGGTATGCGCTGGTTACCTTACCCATGGCCTGGCTGCCGATTCAGGTTGCTGCCCGCTTCTGGTTCCTGTTAAACCTGTCCATGCTGAGCCTGGCAGCCTGGCTGCTGACCCCTGGCTGGAAATTTCTGCCACGCAGCCTGGCTGTGTTGGCTACGGTGTTATTCATCCCATCCTTTGGCTTGCTGGTCGTCGGCCAGTTTTCTGTGCCAGTTTTGCTGGGCGCGGCAATCTTCATCCATGCAGCCCGCAAAAAATCTGCTTTGCTTTTGGCGGGTTCCCTGCTGCTGTTGACCTTCAAACCACATATCGGCGTTTTATTATTTGGCGCCGGGTTTCTCTGGCTGTGGAGTGAAAAATCTGCCCAGGCCCGTCGTGCAGTCTGGCTGACGCTTGGTGGGCTTGTGCTGCTCGGGTTGCTGGGTTTTCTGGCAGACCCGGCCTGGCCTCTGACTTATTACCAATCCCTGGCTCGATATCGTGACCTGCCGGGTGTTCAAAGCTGTGGCTTATGCGCCAGCCTGCCGGTCATGCTGCTTCGTTTTATTAGTGGGCAGTCTAATACGCCGCTGGCTGCACTTGTGGGGCTGGCCCTGCTGCTGATCTTTGGAACCTTGCTGTTCTGGCGTTATCGCTTTTGGCAAAGTCTGCAGCAACCGACAACCCTCATACCAGTTGTGGCGGCCCTGACCCTGCTTGTTGATCCATACCTGCTTAACTATGATTACATTCTGCTGCTCTTGCCGCTCTTCTGGTTGGTTGGCCTGGCACGTGTAGCGGTCCTGGTGATTTATTTTGTACCCTGGTTGGTTTTGGTATCCGGAAATAGTGGAAACGTGCTTCTGGTTTGCTCTGGATTGGTGACATTCATCCTGTTTTTTGTAATCGGACGTGAATCGCTTGTCGTGCAGGATTGACTTCATTCCCGGAGCGGCATACAATCACATTAACAATTTATAACAACGGTCAGGGTGCCTTTAAGGCTCAATGGCGAAGCCGGTTAAAGTCCGGCACTGTCGCGCAACTGTGATTCAGGATTGATTCTGGTTCTGATAAGTCAGGTCGCCCGCCCTCACCGCTGGTTATCCACTCTCTCGCACAAAGGAGGTGGGACCGGCGTAATTATTTTTCCGCCACCCCCTCCCCTGTCTATTCGGCAGGGGATTTCGATTCCCTCATTGCACCTATTTTGGAGAACATTAATGCTGCGTAAGTTTGTTTTGCTTCTTAGTTTTTTTGCCCTGCTCTTAAGCGCCTGCGCTGGTCCGCTGGCTGCCCCCGCCCCTATGACTTTTACAGATGGATTGGGACGCAAGGTTAACCTGGTTGGCCCTGCTCAGAAGATCATTTCACTAGCGCCCTCGAATACAGAGCTCTTGTTTGCGGTTGGTGCCGGCAAACAGGTGCTGGGACGTGATGAAATGTCCGATTACCCTGCCGAAGCGGCGGATCTGCCCAAAATGGGCGGCTATGATAAATACAACCTGGAGCAGATTGTGGCACTCAAACCCGATCTGGTTCTGTTGGCAGAGATCAATACCACCGACCTGCTCAAGCAGTTGGAAGATTTGGGACTGAATGTTTATTATCTTTCCAACCCCAAAACGCTTGAAGATATGTATGCCAACCTGGAACTGGTGGCAAAAATGACCGGGCACGAAAAAGAAACCGCCAGCCTGGTTGAATCCCTCAAAACCCGCGTGACCGCTGTTCAACAAAAAGTTAGTGTTTCTTCTGTTTTGCCGGTTGTATTCTATGAACTCGATTCTACCGATCCGGCCAAGCCCTACACAGTTGGGCCCAACACCTTTGCAGACTTATTGATCAGCCGTGCCGGTGGACAAAATATGACCAGCCTGGCGGGGATTAAGGACTCCTATCCGCAGGTCAGTGTCGAGCAGCTTGTCAGCTCAAATCCAGATATGATCATTCTGGGTGATTCCATGTGGGGTGTCAGCGTAGAATCGGTTGGTCAGCGCCCGGGTTGGGAAAAACTCAAAGCGGTCACTACCAGCCAGGTTTACGTATTTGATGACAACCTTGTCAGTCGTCCTGGGCCCCGCCTGGTGGATGGTCTGGAAGCAATGGCAAAACTGCTGCACCCGGAACTATATAAGTAGCATAAGCTGGCGTTATCGGGGCAGCCTGCCCCGGTAACGCCAATACTCAATCAATGAAAAAATCCTATCTGCCCTTTGTGTGGACTTTTGCTTTGCTGATTGTGGCACTGATCATCAGTGTTGCCATCGGTTCGGTTGTGATTCCGCCGGCTGAAGTTTTGCGCGCGCTCTTCGGGCAGAGTACAAATGAAACGGTTTTGACCATTTTATGGAATATCCGGCTGCCCCGCACAGTCTTGATTGCCCTGGTGGGAGCCGCCCTGGCGGGTAGTGGCGCTGCTTATCAGGGCTTGTTCCGCAACCCGCTTGCGGACCCCTATCTGATCGGGGTGGCCTCTGGCGCAGGGCTGGGTGCGGTGCTGGCTATGTCTGTCAACTGGTCTTATTCTGCGCTGGGTACGCTGGCCATCCCGGCCTTTGCTTTTATTGCCAGCCTGTTGACAGTCTTTCTGGTTTATATTTTTGCGCGAGTGGGCGCGGATGTGCCCACCACCAACCTGATCCTGGCAGGTGTGGCAGTCTCATCGTTCACAGGTGCTCTGACTTCTTTCCTGATGCTGCGTTCCACGGGCGAGCTGCGCCCTGCCCTGAGCTGGCTATTGGGGGGTGTCAGCCTGACGGGCTGGCCTTCCATCTTCGCCTTGATCCCTTACCTGGCAATCGGTCTCACGACCCTGGTCTTAAGTGGGCATGCGCTCAACTTGTTGCAGTTTGGGGATGAGCAGGCCTTGCAGCTGGGATTGGATACCCGTCGAGCCCGGTTGATTATTATTGTAGCGGCTTCGCTGGTAACAGCCGCTGCCGTTTCATTCGCCGGTATTATTGGTTTCATCGGGCTGATTGTCCCGCACATCATGCGCATCTTTTGGGGCGCAGATTATCGGCGTCTCATTCCCCTCAGTATTCTGGGTGGCGCCAGTTTACTGCTGCTGGCGGATGTCCTGGCGCGGGTGCTTCTTGCTCCGCAGGAACTGCCGGTCGGGATTGTCACAGCCCTGGCGGGCGCGCCTTTTTTTCTGTGGGTCTTGCGTCGCAGTAAAAACCTGGGTCACTGGTAATGTCGGTGCGGTGTATCTGACTACGATGCGCTGCAAGCAAAGGTCTCCTATGCTAAAAATCCAAAACCTTCAAGTCAACTATGGAAAACGAACGGTTCTGAAAAATATCAGCCTGGATGTAAAAAAGGGTGAAATCCTGACGCTGCTCGGTCCCAACGGTTCCGGTAAATCCACCCTGCTGCGTGCCATCAGCGGCGTTTTGCCTGTCGCAAAGGGTGAGATTAGTCTGGCGGGGCAGGCCATTGCCAGGATGAAACCTGCCGAGCGCGCACGTTGGATTTCATCGGTTCCTCAACATGCAACCTTGCCCCCGGCTTTTACAGCTTGGGAGACAGTCCTTTTGGGGCGCACTCCATATATCAATTTTCTGGGTCAGATCTCTGCCAGGGATGAAACCATCGCACGTTCTGCGCTGGAAAGAGTGGATGCCAGCTCACTTGCCGAACGCTGCATGGGTGAGCTTTCGGGTGGTGAACAGCAGCGTATCCTGTTGGCGCGCGCCCTGGCGCAATCCACGCCGGTTTTATTGATGGATGAACCCACCACTTACCTGGACTTGCAGCATCAAATGGGTTTGCTCAACCTGGTGCGTAAACTGGTACAGGAGCAAGGTCTGACGGTGGTCATCGCACTGCATGATCTTAACCTGGCAGCGCGTTATGCAGATAGGGTGGCTTTACTGGTTGCCGGGCAGTTGCGGGCAGTTGGAACGGTTAAACAGGTCCTGCAAGCAGATGTAATCGCCGAAGCCTATTCCTGGCCAGTTCAAGTCATCGATCATCCGTTTTTGGACACCCCGCTCATCCTGCCGGATGCCCAACTTCGTTAAATTCGATCCATTCGTGCTTATCCGGCTCCAATCTTAATCATAGCCGGTGGTGTTGGTTGATGCTTGGCTATTTCCCAGCTTTTGTAAATAAGCTACGGCAGCCGTGCGGGTGTGTACGCCCAGGCGCTTATACGTGCTGGAAAGTGTGTTGCGGAAGGTGGAACTGGAGATTCCCAGCCGTTTTGCCAGCTCGTCGCTGGCGCTGTCCGGATATTCCTCGCACAGCGCCAGCACTTCCATTTGTCTGCGAGAAAGTTGCGCGGCAGTTGAACGGTTTTTTAATGATAGCAGTTGTGTAAAAACACCCTGGCTGAAATAGGTTTCTCCACGTTGAATTGAGAGAACGATTTTTGCCAGGTTTTGAATGGCATCCGCATCGCTTTTGAAAATGTATCCAGATATACCCAGGTCAATCAACTTCTCAACCAGCACAATTTGCGAATGCATTGAGATTACCAGGATTTTAAGACGGGGATATTTTTTTGTAAGTTTGGGGATGAATTGAGTGGTAGGGAAAGTATTTGGGTTGGACTGTGAAACAGGTACATCAAGATCCAATATTAATAGATCTGTTGGGTGAGTCTCCAGCATGGGTTCCAATTCATTCCCAAAACGTGCAGTTCCCCGGATGCGAAATAATGTTTCATCTTGCAGCCGCAGGTTATAGCCATCGATGATACCCTGATGATCTTCCATAATGGAAATATTGATAATATTTGATTTCATGTTGACCCCAATCAGATCTGATTTTCGATTGAATAAGTGGGTATGCTGCCCATTCTTGCCGGGTACTGGAAAATATGCTTACCAATGGTTAAGCTGGTTATTACTGCGTTCGGAGTAGACACCAGACCCTGTGGTGGGCAAGTGGTTTACCCTGCAAGTGGTTTTTTGCAGATGGTTTCATCCGCAAAAAACCACAAAAAAAACAAATCCACTGCTTTACGTGATTTATATTTTTAGATCAATTGGGAAAGAAAACTTCAATACAGTAGACCTTCCCTGCGTCGGGAGAACTTGCATAGTACCTTTCAGCAGGCGGCAGCGTTCAAGCATGCTGACCATGCCAATGCCTGTTTTGATTGATTGAGGGTCAAAACCATGTCCGTCATCCGTGATACTTAATTTTATCAGGTTTCGGGTGCATTGCAGCCTGATCCAGGCATGTTTTGCCCCGGCATGTTTAACCACATTGGTCAGCGCTTCCTGTGTAATGCGGTAGATACTGATGGAAATCTCATCTTTTAGCAGCGGTGTCTCAATTCCTTGGTAACCAACGATCAGGTTGGATTGATCGCAAAAATCCAGGCACATTTGTTTGAGGGCAAGGTTGAGACCTAGCATGTCCAGCATCGGTGGGCGCAGGTGATAGGCCACTGTCCGGATTTTTTCCATGGCACTGTTGGTCAGCAGCATGGCTTTGTTTAGTTCTTCTTTGAGTGCGGAGTCATCCGGCAGCATGCCGTTTAAATTCTCCAGGCTCAAGCGGAGACGCACCATGTTCTGGCCGGCATCGTCGTGCAGTTCACGTGAGATCCTGCGCCGTTCTTCTTCCTGGATGATAATGGTCTGGCGATGCCCTTTTTCAGTTTCGATTTGGAGTTGCGCCTGCGATTTTTGAACTTCCAGGTTGGCATGCCTGACGGCACCTTCAAACGCCTTGTGAATGGTTTCCTGTTCCTGGATAATTATATTTTCCCGCTCTGCCACATATCCTTCGACCAATTTAAATCGATGCCGGGAAAGATTAGTCAGCTGGACTGAATCGGCTTGCCCCACATAATTAATTAAAAAATCGCCCTGTATGTGCATGAACTCAAAAACTGTCTGTACGCTCAGCCCTGCATTACACAATTCCACTCCGTGCTGCCAGGTTTCCTTGAATGAATTACGGATGTCATTGATCATTGCATCCGTTTCCCATACCGCCAGGCGCTCCATGTCCGCTGGATGCAGTTGTATATGGTTTGAGAAAATTGTTTTTCGCAGGGTTTGTTTGTGGATATGGATTAATTCATCCCGCTGCGATTCAAGATATTCAGCCATCCGGTACAGCTCTTCTTGCATTAATTCTGTTGGCGCGGGTTCCGTGATCATCCGTCCTCTTCTTGAAGATGGCTCAATTATTTATTTAGGAATGCACCAAAACCGCCCCCGCATGGAGCCAGGTTGAGCATGTCTTCGTGGCTTAGCCTGGCTTGATTCAAACCATGCCAATCCAAGAGGGAGATAAAACCCTCCGGTTCAAGTTTCCATGGTTGCAGCAGCTCAATATGCTTCTCTAATGAGCGATTATATATGGGCGAGCCTAATTTTTTGTATATTTCCTGCGATTTGAGCATGGCCGGGTCTTGTTGGTCTGGAACACTATTGGCGTTATAAGCCAGGCAGCTGCCGGGTGCCACCCAATCATAAATACGGCTTATGGATTTTTTTATTTCCGATTCTGTTTGTAAAAGAGAAAAGCCCCAGTATCCAATGGCTACTTTCCGCCTTTTTCCCAGAATCTTCAGTACTTCGGGCTGATTTAGCAGCTCTTCGGGTTGGTTGGCATCGTTTTGAAAATAATAGACATTTGGGACATCTTTCAAAATTGTCTGTGCATACTGCACTGTCACCGGGTCAATATCCGAGTAGATTACGATGGTACCCTCGGGTACATTGGTGTGGATGTGTCCATGTGTTGGTAAACCAGATGCAAAGTCAATGATAACGTTAAAACCACGTTTGACAGTCAATTCTGCTGCCACGTCATACAGTGCCCAGCGCTGCAAGAGTGAAAATTTTGTAATAAATGGAAGCAATGCGATCACCTGATCGCCGAGCTGCCGGTCAATTTCAAAGTTATGGTTGCCGCCCAAAAAATAGTCGTAAATCCGCCCCGGGGAGGGTTTGCTGGTGTCAATGAAATTGTCTCCCATACAAGTCTCCTTAATTTGAATTTAATTTTACCCTACTTTTTATTTCTAAAGCCGGCTTTACTGATGGGGTGTGCACGCAAATGTTGTCAAATAAATGGAACCCCGGTAGGATAAGGTCTGCG
>CAYWXS010000018.1:34837-75223 GCA_964462245.1 uncultured Anaerolinea sp. | reverse complement strand
TAATCGGGACCATCCCGTGCAGTAATCGGGACCATCCCGTGCAGTAATCGGGACCTTCCCGTGCAGTGTGCCGCAATTTCAGTCTGCTTGTGTGCTACTGTTACAAACCGGATTCTATCAGGAAAGTGGGTGGCGTGTCTCAATTGGTGCACTTATGGGAATCAGGACAGATAGTTTGTAGCGCCATTGCAGGATAATACCGAAAATCAATATTGACAAACTGTGGTGAAGGTTCTAAAATTGGTTTTATCAAAAGAAATAATGTTTTATACAGTGAAACCAGAAGACGAAAACCAAAAATCACGTTACAACATTGAAGCCCTGGCACGCGGGCTTGATATTTTGTCGCTTTTTTCGGCTGAGCATCCAGCGTTATCACTCTCACAAATTGTCTCCAGCCTGCACTTGAATAAAAGCACGGTCTACCGAGTCCTTTCCACGCTGGAAGCCATGCATTTTTTGGAACAAGATCCCTCCACCCGTTTATACCGACCCGGATTGAAGGTCCTGCAGCTGGGTTTTACGGCCATTAGTAGCCTGGAAATTCGGCAGGTTGTACATCCTCAGCTTGAGCAGCTTTCGCAGGAACTGGGTGAAACGGTCAGCCTGGCTGTATTAAGTGGGTTTAAGACAATTTATGTCGATCGAATTCGTAATCAAATGATCGTTGGTGTAATCCTGGGGATCGGTTCCAGTCTGCCAGCGCACTGTACCTCACTGGGTAAGGTGTTGTTAGCCGATTTACCGTTAATAGAGCTGGATCATTTGCTCGAAACGAATGAACTGGCGGGTTTCACACCTCAGACGATTGTTTCTCCCCTGGCTCTGCGGGCAGAACTAATGCTGGCACGGCAAAATGGCTATGCAATTGATAATGAAGAGCTGGCTAGCGGCTTGAGGGCAGCTTCTGCTCCGATTCGGGATATTTCCCGCCGGGCTGTGGCTGCAGTAAACGTAACCGGAACCGTGCACAGGATGAGTCTGGAGCGTTTAAATAACGAAATAATCCCGGCACTACTCACAACTACTCAGAAAATTTCGGCGGCACTTGGTTACTTGCCTGAATCGTATTCACTTTCCTGAGCTATTTCTTGTAGGATCTGCCCATTCACATTCTGATAGGAGAACCATATGGATTTTTCACTTAGCGATGAGCATTTACAGGTTGTTAAAGTTGTGCGCGATTTTTGCCGTAGAGAAGCAGCGCCACTGATTAAGGAGGCAGACCGGTCTCAAAGCATGCCGCCTACTTTTTTACCGAGGATGGGCGAGTTGGGTATGCTCGGAATTTGCATTCCAGAAAAATATGGTGGACAGGGTTTTGATTACCTGACACTCGGGCTGGTGTGCGAAGAGCTCGAAGCCCTGGATACCAGCTTGCGCGTAGTCTTGTCGGTGCATTTGGGGCTCAATAGCCTGGCTTTGTTGCAGTGGGGCACGGAAGAGCAGAAGCAACAGTACCTGGTTCCACAGGCCAAGGGTGAAAAATTTGCTATGTTTGGTCTGACCGAACCGGGTGTGGGCAGTGATGTTGCCAACATGGCTTCAACTGCTCGCAGGGATGGAGATGACTATATTCTGAATGGCGAAAAAATGTGGATTTCCCTGGCTTCCAAAGCACACCATATTTTATGGGTGGCGCGTACCAATCCAGAGCGCCCGGATCCACATGAACAGCTATCAGCTTTTATTGTGGATGCAAGTTGGCCCGGGATAACTCGTGGAGATTTGCACGGCAAGTTAGGCGTGCGGGCAGGTTCCACCGGTTGGGTTAATTGCCAGGATGTGCGTGTGCCTGTTGAAAATCGATTGGGGGAGGAAGGTGAAGGTTTTAAAATTGCCATGTCTTGCCTCGACAACGGTCGTTACACGGTTGGGTCGGGTGCTGTAGGGTTGATCCGGGCCAGCATGGAAGCCAGCGTCAGTTACGCCAGTACTCGCAAGGCTTTTGGCAAGGAGATTGGCAAGCACCAGTTGGTTCAGCAAAAAATTGCACGTATGGCACGGGATTATGAACTGGGGCGTTTGCAGTATTTGAAGGTTGGCTGGATGAAAAACCAGGGTCTTCGCAATACAAAGGAAACATCCCTCTTGAAGTGGTTTGCCACAGATGCGTCTTTTGAGGCGGCCAATGAAGCCATCCAAATTCATGGGGCATACGGTTACAGCGATGAATACGATGTGGAGCGCTATCTGCGCAATGCCCGTGGGGCAATCATTTATGAAGGCACGAGTGAAATTCATCAATTGATGCAAGCCGGATACCTGCTGGGTTATCGTCAGGATGGTCCGCTGCGTTGTGAACTGCCAGCTTACGATGAGGCGACATGGCGGTCTTAAACCAAAGATGCGAGCAAGCCTGGATGATCAGCGTGGCTTTCTCGCAAAAGTGGGTGCAAGGCAAAAAATAATTAATCTGGATGATTAGGGAAGACCGAATTGATGCCTAATTCTGCGCTAAGTGGTGTGCGTGTGCTTGATTTCTCGAGGGTGCTGGCGGGTCCTTATTGTTCAATGCTTCTGGCTGATTTTGGCGCGGATGTGATCAAAGTGGAAAGCCCGCAGGGTGATGATACCCGTTAGTGGGGTCCACCCTGGTTGGATGGCGAGAGCGCTTATTATCTGAGCACTAATCGAAACAAGCGTGGGATAGTATTGGATCTGAAAAATCCACGGGGGCAGGAAATTGCACTGCAGCTTGCCAATCGGGCAGATGTTTTGATCGAAAACTTCAAGGTGGGTGGCATGCAAAAATTTAACCTGGGTTATGAGGCATTGCGCTTGACCAATCCAGGTCTGATTTACTGCAGCATCAGCGGTTACGGTCAGACAGGACCGAAGAGCGGACTGACCGGTTATGATTTCATCATCCAGGCGGAAGCGGGCATTATGTCGATTACCGGGCAGGAGGACGGTGAGCCTGCCAAGGTGGGTGTAGCCATTGTAGATGTGACAGCGGGATTGTATGCTAGCCATGCCATCCTGGCGGCCTTGCATCATCGTGACAAAACTGGTGAGGGGCAGTATATCGATGTGGCTCTGTTCGATTCGCAGCTGGGCTGGTTGGTCAACGTGGCTCAAAACTACCTTGTTTCAGGGTCCCGTCCCAAGCGATTCGGTAATGCTCACCCCAATATCGTACCTTATCAAGTTTTTCAGACGGCAGATGGTTACCTGGCATTGGGGGTGGGAAATGACCGGCAGTATCAATTGCTGTGCGAGGCAGCGCAGCGACCGGATCTTTGGCAGGACCTGCGCTTTCAGACTAATCCAGGGCGGGTTGCCCAGCGGGATATTTTGATCCCTGAGTGGCAATCTGTTTTTCTGACGCGTGAGAGTGCAGATTGGTTGAGCGTGTTGGGAGAATTGGGTATACCGGTAGGTCCGATTAACGATATTCCAACTGCGCTCAACGACCCACAGGTGGAAGCACGCCAGATGATCCGCAGTGTTATAGGCGCGGATGGAGAAAGCATCCAAATGGTGGGTCCGGTAGCGCATTTATCCGGGACCCCGGCCCAGGTGCTATCCGCGCCGCCACGATTGGGAGAACATACGCGAGCAATCCTGCAGGCTGAGCTGGGTTTTTCAGATGAAGAAATTGAAGATCTGGTACAAAAAAAGGTGATCGCCGTTTGAGGTGAAAGTGGCGATCACCTCAGGTTAGCGATGTAACTTGTGCCTGGAATCTGTCTACCTTCCACTTCGAGGCGGATGTGTTCAGCGCTCGGATGGGCCTGCTGTGCGCTGGTCATTGGTAATAAAATGATAAACTCTTCGCCGCCAAAACGCTCGATGATGTCGGCAGTCCGCAGTTCTGCGCAGGCTGCCCGGGTAACTTCTTGCGGAACCTTATCTCCGGTATCATGCCCGTAAATATGATTGACTTGTTTGAAATGGTTGATACCGAACATTGTTTGTAACTGATCGCAACATGGATACCCAACATTTTCCAATCTGCTTAAAATAAGGTGAATTATGCCTGGAATTAATGTGTTTCAATGGACATTCTTCCTGCTCGGCAGCGCTGGGATTGTTTTCATCTCACGTCACTCGCTTTTGCAACCACGTGCGCACGGGTTTTATCGTTTCTTCGCCTGGGAAATCCTGCTGGGGATGTTCCAGCTTAACGCCGATGGTTGGTTTCGCGATCCTTTGGTCTGGTACCAACTCGTCTCGTGGGCGCTGCTCATCATCTCTTTAGGGTTTGTGATTGAGGGGCTGAGATTGCTCTGGGAAATTGGCAAACAGAATGCGGAGCGGAAGGATGCAATGCTCCTTGGGCTGGAGAAAACATCCCAACTGGTCACAGTCGGTTTATATCGCCATATTCGCCATCCCATGTACAGTTCGCTTATTTTTCTGAGTTGGGGGATCTTCTTCAAGTCACCATCCTGGCAGGATGCTGGATTTGCGTTGCTCTGCTCACTTTTCCTGATTGCCACGGCCCGCATAGAGGAGCGCGAAAACATCAACTTTTTTGGGGCTGAATACGTAGAATATATGAGACGAAGCAAGATGTTCATCCCGTTCGTTTTTTAGGAACAGAATTTTGACAACTGTTCATTCCCGCAATGGCAGCGGGCTTATTCGTTAGATAAGTGATCCAAGGTATGCGAATTACGCCTCCCATCGAACCGCGGAAGTTGTATCATTGCGCCAACCCAAAATAAGGAAGAATACTCCCATGAAAGCGATTGTTTACACACAATACGGATTACCAGATGTTCTTCAGCTCAAAGAAATCGAGAAACTTGCTCCCAAGGATGACGAGGTGCTGGTCAAGATCCAAGCTGCCTCTGTCAATGCGCTTGATTGGCATTTGCTCACGGCGGATATTTTCCTGGTGCGACTGATGGGCATGGGGCTGTTCAAGCCCAAAAATTCGATCCTTGGCGCTGATATTGCCGGACAGGTAGAAGCGGTTGGTAAAAACGTCAAGCAGTTTCGACCCGGCGATGAGGTCTTTGGGGATATTGGGCATGGCGGTTTCGCTGAATATGCGACTGCGGCAGAACGCTGCCTGGCGATAAAACCAGCCAAGTTGTCATTCGAAGCCGCTGCGGCAGTCCCGGTGGCGGCATTAACCGCCCTGCAAGGGTTACGCGACAGCGGACAAATCCAGACCGGGCAAAAGGTTTTAATCAATGGAGCCGCAGGCGGGGTGGGGACGTTTGCAGTACAAATTGCCAAAGCCTTCGGTGCGGAAGTCACCGCTGTGTGCAGCACTCGTAATATGGAACAGGCGCGCAGCCTGGGGGCAGACCAGGTTATAGACTACGCCAAGGAAAATTTCACCCAAAGCGGGCAGCGATACGACCTGATTTTTGCCGCTAATGGATACCACCCTCTGGCTGCCTACAAACGGGCGTTAACCCCAAAGGGGAATTACATCATGGCCGGCGGCAATTCCAGGCAAATTTTCGAAGCCATGCTGTTGGGAAGCTGGATGTCGGAAAAAGATGGCAGAACCATGGGAAATGTCTCAGCGCATATCAGCCAGGAAGATATGCTGACACTTACAGAGCTGTTGGAATCCGGGAAAGTTGTCCCGGTGATTGATAAACGCTACCCGTTGACCGAGGTCGCTGAAGCGCTGCGCTATCTCGGCTCAGGACATGCCAGAGGCAAACTCGTTATCACGGTGGCGTAATATTGGTCTGACCCACCTCCTCCAGAATTTCCCAGTGCAAACATCGGGGCCACCCCGTGCAGTTATCGGGGCCACCCCGTGCAAACATCGGAGCCGAGTGAGAATGAAAAATTATGACAAATAAAATCCTTGTTACTTATGCTACCTGCACCGGTACCACCGTGGGCGTGGCGGAAGCAATTGGCAAAACCCTGTCTGATGGTGGCGAGTTAGTAGATGTGCTGCCGATGCGGGAAGTCAATGACCTTTCAGCTTACCGGGCGGTGGTCGCGGGCAGCGCCATCCAAGATAAAAAATGGCTGCCGGATGCACTCCAATTCGTTCAGGCGCATCGGAAAGAACTGACCAGCAAACCCTTCGCTGCTTTCCTGGTGTGCATGACCCTGGCCATGCGTAACGGCGAAAGCTATCGACCTTTCGTGGCCGATTTCATGGCACCTATTCGAGTACTGGTAAAGCCGGTCAGCGAAGGGCTTTTCGCCGGCGCATTGGATATATCCAAAGTTCCCAAATTGCGTGACCGCCTGATGTTTCGCCTGAGCTTGCTATTTGGCGTTTGGTCGGAAGGCGATCACCGCGATTGGTCCGCCATCCGTTCCTGGGCTGAGAGCCTGCCCCCAAAGTTATGATTGATAAACTCAAAAGAACAGAAGACTGGCGCCCTGGAGGCCATGTCCGCTGGCTATGTAGTCGCCGAGACTGCCAACGTGCTGCCGGTGCTCAAGAAGGCTTAGCTTGCAGTAAACAAAACTGGCTCCGCAAAATGGAGCCAGTTTTGTTTTTATATCCAGGAATTTTTATGTTTGTGAACCGAGAACATGCGTGCTATTTTATAGGCGTATTTACTCACGGGGAGAGCCACACTGAACAAAGTTGGCTCCCAAAGAGAAAGAAGATATTTTTTTGTGGATTTTCGGGGCGGAAATCGCGCTCCAAAAATCCACTTGCAGGGGAAATCATTGATTAGTATTTGCCGTGCGGACATCGTCCCGATGTCATTCGGGAATGAGGGCAGCGAGTGTTATTTTTTTGTAGTTTTCTGTTTCCGATACTGTAGATATAATCCAAGAAGTGCCACAAGTGTGGTGAGGGTCGTGCCGATGAGCGTGACCATATTGTCGGCAATGTTTTTAAAGATGCGATCGTTCGTTGAGAGGGGCGTGGGGACTGGCGTGGCGGTCTGGGCAGGTGTGGGCGAGGGAGCCGCAACTACCACATCAAAACTTCCGACCCAGATGGGTGCCTCGGTGCCAAGCATGTAGACTTTTACCACCAGCACGTATTCATTTGGCAGGTTGGGAGCCGTGATGGTCCAACCCCATTTGGTGCGTGCGTCTGGTGTTGTCAGATCAAGTGGTTGTTCGGTTGGGTAGAGCTCCTGGATAGTGAAGTTTGGAGCGATCAATTCCACACGCATGCGTTGGTTCACCAGAATCAGGGTGGTGTAGTCGCTGTACTTGCCCAATGGGCGTGGACTATCGGCTGATCGAACATTCGGTTTGTAGGAGTCACTGGATGTATTTGCCAGTTCTGCTGGAAGACTGATCTGGAAATTAATGACTTTGCTGGCTCCGGGCTGGAGATAGACCGGGTATTGGATGAACAATTGTCCCAACCGGGATTGCGCTGGTATTTGTTCTGTGGTGGTTTCCAGTGTGGCGGGGTTGACCAGGGGTGTAACAGCAGTAGACCTGGTGGGCTGAGCCGGGGTGGCTGTTGTCGATCCACAGGCAATCATGAAGAGGCTCAGACAAAATAAAAATAAAAAGAGCAGCAAGGCGGGGTTCAAGTGAGTATGTTTGCGCATATGTCCTCTTGAATTATTATAGTACAGCCTGCAAGTCTGCGTATTAAAACAAAAAACTCCTACAGAGGAGCCTTTCTAGTTAGAGCTTGTAGTGAAATCCCCAAAGAACTACGGTGCCGCTAATTTTCTTGAAACTAATTGATTAAAACCTAGTTGCTGAATGTGGTTAATACGCCTTCGAAGCGCAGCAGTTTTTCCATACTTTGTCCGGCGCTTACATTCCATTCACGGACTATGCGGCGCTGTGGGTGATAAAGTGTCAGCATGTAGCCAGGTCCTTCGGCGTTTTGGCCACGGGCTAAGTAGTTGGCGGCTTCTAGAATCTGCCAGCCTTCATCCAGGGCAGCCAATAGCCGCAGTGTTTCTGGTTGTTGGTTGGAGCTGTGTACGGGCTGTTGGATTCGTTCCCAAGCCTGGGTTGCATTTGATTGAGTATCGGTTGTGATTAACATAAATATTTTTTCCTTTTCATAAATATATCAGGCTGATGTAAATACTGGCTTAAGGGTTTGTAAACGTTTTGTAAACACTGCGCTATAATCGGCCCATTATTCAAAGGAGGAAGTATGTCATCCAGGTTACGCCGGTGGTTAGCCGGTCTTTTGGTTGTTCTGGTGGGGCTTGCTGTTCTGGGAGGGGTGGCAGGCAATGCAGTTGTAAGGGCATCGTTTCCACAAACCAGTGGAGAGATCAAGCTGGTAGGGTTGACTGGCCCGGTACGGGTTGTGAGAGATAATATGGGTATTCCGCATATTTATGCAGGCAGCCCGCATGACCTTTTCATGGCCCAAGGATATGTGCATGCGCAGGATCGATTCTGGCAAATGGACTTTTGGCGACACATTGGTTCCGGCCGGCTTTCGGAGATGTTTGGCAAGGGACAATTGGAAACCGATATGTTTCTACGAACACTGGGCTGGCGCCAGATTGCAGAAAAGGAGATGGAAAGCATCAGTCCGCAATCCAGAATCATCCTGGAAGCCTACTCAGATGGAGTTAACGCTTATTTAAAGGATCACAGTGGTACACAGTTGAGCCTTGAATATGGCATCCTTGGGCTGTTGACGCCTTCATATAAACCGGAACCATGGCTGCCGGTGCATACACTGACCTGGGCTAAAGCAATGGCTTGGGATTTGCGTGGTAATATGGCGGCTGAAATCGAGCGTGCGATTTTACTTAAAACGCTCTCGCCCGAGCAGGTTGATCAGCTCTTCCCGGTATATCCGTCTGATCATCCGGTGATTGTGCCGCAAAGTGGTGACCTAACCACGTTGGAGCAGGCCAGTAACACAGCTCGGGCGGGGCTTTCTGCGATACTTGGAGCTTCTGATCTGCAGACAGCCGAGCTGATCTCTGTTTCGCAGAAACTCTCATCTTTGAACAGTGTGCTGGGTAAGGCTGGGGCTGGCGTTGGGTCCAACAGTTGGGTGGTATCGGGCAAGCTTTCGGCGACTGGCAAGCCTTTACTGGCGAATGACCCGCACCTGAGTATCCAGATGCCATCCATATGGTATCAAGTTGGTCTGCACTGTGCTCCACAAAGCGCAGACTGCCCATTCGAGGTGGCTGGTTTTTCGTTTGCAGGCGTACCCGGTGTGGTGATAGGCCATAACGATCGCATCGCCTGGGCTTTTACCAATACCGGTCCGGACGTGATGGATCTCTTTGTGGAAAAAATCAATCCACAGAACCCAAACCAGTATGAATATATGGGTAAATGGGTGGACATGGAAGTGCGGAGCGAGTCGATTCAGGTGGGCGGTGGACAGACGGTAACACTACCTGTGCGTATTACACGGCATGGTCCGATTATTTCGGATATTTACGCACCCTTGAAGAATCAGGTCACACCGACGGCTGAGCCATTCAAAGATCGGGTGGGTATCGAGTTACCTCAGAATTATGCGATTGCTTTGCGCTGGACGGCACTGGAGCCCGGTTCGGTTTTTGAGGCCATCTGGGGTCTTGATAAGTCCCGGAATTGGGATGAGTTTCGTGCTTCTGCAAGCCATTTTGTGGTTCCTGCTCAGAACTTGTTGTATGCCGATGTGGACGGTAATATTGGCTATCAAATGCCGGGTAATGTACCCATTCGTGCTAAAGGTGATGGCCGGCAGCCCGTACCGGGTTGGACTGGCGAATATGAATGGACGGGTTACATTCCCTTTGATGAACAACCCTATGTACTCAATCCACCATCCGGGTATATCGTAACTGCTAATAATCAGGTTCCACCCAATGATTATAAATATCTGGTCAGCACCGATTGGGATTATGGCTACCGGGCTCAACGTATTGTGGATATGATCCTGCAGGCGCCGGGTAAGATTGACAGTGCTTATTTCCAGAAAATGCAGGGTGATGACAAGAGTTTGAACGCCGAGGTTATGGTTCCAATTCTGCAGCAGGTCAAGCTTGAGCCATCCCTGGCGAAAACCCGGGACGAGTATCTGGCTAATTGGGATTTTCAGGAAAGGATGGATTCTTCCTCCGCTACTTTGTTTGAAGCTTTCTGGTGGGAGCTGGTCAGCGCTACTTTTATGGACGAAAATATCCCTGAGGATTACCAGCCGATGGGAGGATCGCGGACATATGAAATCATGCGCAATTTGATCAAAAATCCCAGCTCAGCCTGGTGGGATGACAAGAAAACTGCCGATAAGGTGGAAACACGTGACGATATTTTTGCCCAGGCTTTTGCAAAAGCGGTCAAATGCGAAATCTGTGTTCAGAAGTTTGGGAGTGATATCAGTAAATGGAAGTGGGGCGAGCTGCACAGCTCGACGTTCCGTAATGGAACGTTGGGTAAATCGGGTATTGCGCCAATTGAAAATTTATTCAACCGCGGACCCTTTATGACCTCAGGTGGCGAGTCAATTGTGAATGCTACGGGGTGGGATATTTATAAGTCTTTTGAAGTAAATTGGCTGCCATCCATGCGCATGATCGTGGATCTGAGCAACCTGGATCATTCACTAAGCGTGCACACGACTGGCGAGTCTGGGCATGCTTATCACCCGCATTACATTGATATGGCTGACATGTGGCGTAATATTCAGTACTATCCAATGTTGTGGAGTGAAGCTGCGGTTACGGGTGCGGCTGAAGCAAGATTAGACCTGGTGCCGTAAGCGATAAAATTAACCTCAATAATGTTGAGCCTGAAATAACTAAAACGGTAGAATTGTTTTTTTGTGGTGTTTTGCGGAAATAATTTTTTCGCAAAACACCACTTGCAGGGCAAACCTTCTGATTGTAGAAGGTCCGAAATAAACGCTGAACCTATTTTTTAGATTGGATAAGATATGAGTCAGACTGTTCCTTCATCCGCTTCTGTTTGGATCATGGCTGCGCGTCCGCGCACTCTGCCGGCGGCGGCAGCTCCTGTTTTGATCGGGTTTGCCCTGGCCTGGCGCGCTGGTGTGTTTTATTGGCCGGCAGCTCTGGCGTGCCTTTTTATTTCTTTGTTAATGCAGATTGGCGCCAATTTTGCCAATGACCTTTTTGACAATGAGCGCGGTAGTGATACACCCGACCGTCTTGGACCAACGCGTGTTACGGCAGCCGGGCTGATTTCACCTGCACGGTTGAAATGGGGTTTGGTATTGGTATTTGGTCTGGCGGGTTTACTGGGATTATATCTGACCTGGTTTCGCGGTTGGCCTGTGCTGGTACTGGGGCTGTTGATCATCCTGGGTGCCCTGGCTTATACCGGCGGACCATTTCCTTATGGTTACCACGCAATGGGTGATGTTTTTGTGTTTTTATTTTTTGGGTTGGCAGCAACGTGCGGAACGTATTATGCCCAATCTGGGACTGTGCCCCCTGTGGTTATCTGGGCGTCCGAGCCTGTCGGATTGCTAATCGTCAATATTCTGGTGGTTAATAACACACGTGATATCGAGACGGATACGGCTGCCAACAAACGCACGCTGGCAGTCGTTTTTGGACGGCAGGCCATGTATTTTGAATATTTGTTGTGCCTGTGCCTGGCTTATCTGGTGCCGGTTGGCATGTGGATGCTGGGGCTTTCGTCCTGGGGTGGGATGCTTTCCTGGTTGTCGCTGCCTTTAGCTTTCCAGATCGGGCATGAATTTATGACGGTAAGTGGTCGTCAGTTGAATAAGACGCTGGGTGGAACAGCGCAGCTAGCCCTGGTTTTTGCTGGCCTTTTTTCATTGGGTCTGGCGTTATCCGGCTAAACCCTTCAGATACAACCTGTCAGGCTGAAAACTGGACAGGTTGTCAGGGTGAGATTATATTTTTTGACAGGATGCTGTTTATTACATCCATTAGCGTTGATTCAACCTGACCCAAATAGTTTTCATAAAGCGCTGATTCGTTTTGGGCGAGTGCATTTTCCAAGGAGGAACAGGCTACCTGAAGCTGGACTGCGCCAATGGTAGCGCCTGTTCCTTTTAGTGTATGCGCCAGGCGGTGGGCAAGTTTATATTCTTCATCGCGGATGGCGGCTCTGATCGCATTGGCAGTTCCTTTATGGTCGGCATAAAACAGTTGAAGCAAGCGCTCATATATCCTATGGTTGTTGTCCAGGCGTTGGAGTGCCAATTTGGTATCGAGAATGACAGGTGATGGCGTGTCTTGCTCTGTTACTTCAATCAGGGTGGTTTGCGGCTGTTCTTTGGGGGTATTTTCGTTGGGCTGCAGCCAGGTGAGCAAAACCTTTCTGAGCCGGATTACATCAATGGGTTTGGAAATATAGTCATTTAATCCAAATTGCAAGGCCTTCTCGCGCACGCCAAGCATGGCATGAGCGGTAATGGCAATGATCGGAAGCCGGGTGTACGAATGTCTGGGATCTTTGCGAATGATGGCTGTGGTTTCATACCCGTCAATCCCGGGCATCTGAATATCCATTAAAACAGCATCAAAACTATTTTTATTGACCAATTCGATGGCTTCGTAGCCATTATGGGCTAAGCTTATTTTTAGTCCCATCCCTTTAAGTAGCTCACTTGCCACCAGTTGGTTGATCGCATTGTCTTCAACCAGTAAAATGTGTTTCCCCGTGTTGGTTTTATTTGGATTCGCAACCTGTCCATTTTTGTCTGGCCAATTTGATGGTTGATCCTGACTGCCAAAGGTTTGCATGATCGCGCCATACAAGGATGAGGAAGTGATGGGTTTGATAATGCTTAACCCGATGTCGGTATATTCGAGTGGATGAGCATTTTCATCGGGAAAGTCGAGCAATATCACAGGCAGAGTTTCCAACCCGGAGATTTTTTTAATGTGTTTCACAAGCTGCAATCCGTCCATGTCGTCTGGCAGGCTGCGATCCATGATAAGCAGATCGAAATTACGCTGCCCTGTTTGGGCATCCATCAGCAATTTCAAACCTTCCTGGGCCACAGTTGTGGCGGTTACCCTAAAAGTAAAAGAGAGCAGGGTGTTTTTCAGGAAATCCAGTGCTTCGAGATTGTCCTCGACCACCAGTACGCGCAGGTGCATCAGATCTGGTGGAATCAACAGGAGTTCTTCCTCAGCATGTTCCGGTTGTCCAAGTAAAATATTGAATGTAAAGGTGCTGCCATGATTGGGCTGGCTTTCGACCCGGATGTCTCCACCCATCATATTGACCAGCCGTCTGCTGATCGTTAACCCCAACCCGGTGCCGCCATATTTTCGGCTGGTGGATACATCGGCCTGCATGAAGGGTTGGAATAGGTGTGAAACCTGTTCAAGGTCGATACCAATGCCGCTGTCATGGACAGAAAATTCCAGTTCGATTTTATCGCTGGTTTTATTTATTAATCTTGTTCGGACAATAACCTGCCCCGATTCCGTGAATTTTATGGCGTTCATGACGAGGTTCACGATTATTTGCTGCAGGCGGTTGGGATCGCCCAATAGATAGCGGGGCACATCAGGTGAAGTATTGAACACAAGTTCAAGCCCTTTTTCCTGGGCCTTATACGCTACTAGACTGGCAATACTTTGGAGCAAATCAATCAAGTCAAAGTCAATCGCTTCAATGCTGAGTTTGCCAGCTTCGATTTTTGAAAAATCCAGGATGTCGTCAATGATGGCTCGTAAGGCTTCACCGGATGACTGGATGTGTGTCAGGTAATTTCTTTGTTTATCGGTCAAATCGGTTTTAAGGACCAAATGAGTCAGGACGAGGACCCCATTCATCGGTGTGCGAATTTCGTGACTCATCATCGCCAAAAAATCACTCTTGGCATGGTTGGCCGATTCCGCCTGTTGTTTGGCTAACTCCAGCTCGGCGGTTCGTTCTTTTACCAATGATTCCAGGTGATCCTGGTAGCCCAGTAATTGTGCCTCCGCTTTTTTTCTTTCAGTAATATCGCGGACGATGACGAAGGCTTCGTTCATTTCGGGATTGGCATCTGTGCGGGTTTCAAAAGATCTTAATTGTTTATCTTCACCAACTGCTAGTTCGTATTCTACGCTTTGCTGTTGACCTGTCTGGAAGGCCAGTTCGAGTAATCGCATGCTCATTTCTGCGTTCGCAAGAGGCAGAACATCTATCATTTTTTTACCAAGGAATACTTCAGGGGGGACGTAGAGCAGTGTATTCTCATCGGCTTTATAGTCCAGATATGTGCCGTCCCGGGCAATGCGAAAAAGCATATCAGGGATAGCGTTTATGAGAAGGCGATGGCGAAATTCGCTGGCTCGCAGTAAATCGTCCGCCTGTTTATTTTTGGTGATATCGATGTGGGTGCCGGTCATGCGCTGGGGCTTGCCTGAATTGTTCCATTCGGTCACCTGACCACTGGCAAAGACCCATATCCAATTTCCGGCTTTGTGTTTCATGCGGGTTTCGGATTGAAAAATATCGATTTCATTAGCCAGGTGGAGGTCCATCTGGCGCATATTCTTTTCCAAATCGTCAGGATGACAGAGATTTGCCCACGTTTGGCGCGTGACCGGTTCCAACTCAGTTAATGTGTAACCTAGCATCTCCGTCCAGCGCTGGTTAATAATTACTTTTCCGGAGGGGATGTCCCAGTCCCATAAACCTGCCTTGGCCCCTTTGAGTGATAATTCGAGCCTTAACTGGTTTTCGCGCAGGGCTGCCTCGGCGCGTTTACGTTCCACAATTTCATTTTTGGAGCGCTCGAGGGCAGACAGGGTGGCTTGAAAGGCGTAATAGGTGAGCACGCCGACAAAAAGCAGCATGGCGCTGTAGGTTATCCATTGGGTAATTGTCACGGCGGGGTCAGGTTTAATCAATAAACCTGAAGTTTCTGCCAGCATGAGTACGGCGATGGTCAGAGAAAAAACGATAACAGAGAATACGATCCCGCTCACTTCAAATAATAGGCCAGCTATGATCACTAACGCCAGGTAAAGTGCGGTTATAGGAGCCCGAATTGTGCCGACGTTGATTATAGCCAGGGTGACAGAGAGGTACGCGGCTGTCATCACCCAAATTCCGAAGAGTGTAATCCGGCCCTGGCGCAACCAGTGGTAAGTCAAGAATGAGCTTAATAACATTACGAACGCAAGATAAAAATTGTTATTGGGGGCTCGCCCGCCAAGAAACTTACCAATAAGTGTGACGATCAAAAAAAGGGCGAAAGACATATTAACTGCGTACAGTAATTTTGCGCGGGTTTTTATCGTGTCTGTTTCCATATCGGCAGGTTCAAGCCAACGCTTGATCAAATTGATCATTGCTCAGTCCTTCTTTGGCGTGTAATCTGTGTGTAATTCAGATAGCCGTAATTGATCGACAATTCTTTCCCAGATTGGATAAAATGGTTTTTTTGTTTGAAATGGATTATAAAACTTTACCGTAGAGAAATTGGCAACAGGGTGCCTGATGCTTTCGATTCTACCTTGTTTATTCGCAGAAGTGGGTAACTACACTTCCCTTCTTGAATTCCATTTTTAATATTTTGAGGTGCCTGAAATTTCCAAATCTTCCAATTCCAGCCAGGTATTTGACTGAATTGGAAGGTTGCCTGCGCTCAAGCCCCCATCCGGTTTCCAGGCTGCATATTGGTTGTCGATCCAGATCACACAGCCCAATGGTCCATGCGGGCTGCAGCTGGTTTGAAAGACGATTGACTGGTCAATCTGGAATGTGACAATTTTAGCATTCCAGTCTAGTTGGTAATTGTGCCAGTCGGTTGGGTCCAGGTTGAGTTGAAGGCTGTCTTCGATAACAACTTTTCCGGCTAGTTTTCTCAGATATCTTGAAAGATTTTTCCAGTACAAGAGTGGTGCTCCAAGGGCAGCAGGCAGCATCAAGCTGGATGGGATTTTGGGGCTACGAAAGGTCTGTGCCAGGAAGCCGCTGGCGGGGAGATTATTCTGAAAGGAAAGGTGATTTTCGGGTGAAGAATAGAAAAACCAACAGGCATTTGGGAGTACAGGCAGGCGACGCGACATGCCTTGCAATCCAAGAGAAAAGGCAAAAGGATCGTTCCAGAAACCAAAACCCCAGGTGCCCGGTAGTTTGAGCTGAGATGCACGGCATCTGAGCCGCAGATTGCCAGAGGATTTTAGAGGAAAGTTCCTGCGTTCGAGACCATTGGTGTTGTCGAGCTGGGATAGGCGGTAGTCCTGGTTTTGACCAGTTGGAATTTGCAGCCGCCAACCCTTGTCAGCGATCAGTGTTTCTGCGCCTGGGGTAGAACGCGGTCGCAGCATATTCTTCAGGGTTTATTGACCAAGTAAATACCCATAATGGTGATGGCGCCACCGGCAAGGGCAGCCAGTGTAACTGCTTCCGAAAGCAGCATGGCAGCTACAACCATCGTGACGAGCGGTTCGATGTAGATGAAAGCACTCAACTGCGCTACAGGCAGGGCTTTGAGAGCATCGTACCAAGCGATATAGGCCAGACCGGAACCCAAAATGCCCAGGATGAGAATGCTGCCCCAGCCTGCACTGGTCAGGGTTCGAATCTCGCTCAAGCCAGGTCCAAAGCCGAAAAGCCAGATGCCTGCGAAGAGCCATCCGAAGAGCATGACATAAAACATCATCAAAGCTGGGGGATGTTGGGCCAGCCCACGCCGTGAAAGGACTGAAAAGACTGCCCAGTTGACTGCGCTGATTAAGATCAAAAAGTCACCGAATGTGCCAAAGTGACCGGATAAAATGGAGGCCAGGTTACCCCGGGTAACAACAAGCAGCACGCCTAAAGTGGCGACCACGATCCCCAGGATTCGGATTGGGTTTAGTTTCTCGCGTAAAAAGATCCAACCCAGGAGAGCTGAAAAAATCGGAATGGTGGCAACGATCCAGGCGGTGACGGTTGCCTGGGCGGTGATCAAACCTGTTGCTTGCAACCATTGATGGAAGGTTACCCCTATAAAACCTGTCAACGCCAGGTAGGCCCATTCTTCTCGTTTGGGAATAATGAATTGCTTACGGATTGCAACGGTTGCACCCAGGATGAGTACCCCAATCCCAAAGCGAACCCAGACGATGGTAGCTGGTGAAGCTTCACGCAGGGCAAATTTGGTGGCGACAAAAGTCCCGCCCCAGACTACGACTGCAAACAAAGCCTCCAGAATGATGATTGCTTTATTTTGTTTTTCCATTGATTTCCTTGATCGTTTGGCTATTTTAAGTGAGTGTATAATACAACGATATTATTATTTCAGAGGGATTACTATGACTACTAAAGCTGAAGTTTCAAATGGGCGCAGTTCTTTAACACGTTTTGCCTGGCTTTCCATTGCTGCGGCAATCACCACGATTACCATGAAATCCGTTGCTTATTTATTGACCGGTTCGGTTGGTCTTTTGTCGGATGCAGTGGAGTCGATTGTCAACCTGCTGGGTGCGATTATGGCACTGGGCATGTTAACCATTGCTGCCCGTCCGGCAGACAATGAGCATTCGTATGGTCATACCAAGGCGGAGTACTTCGCCAGTGTGGTCGAAGGTATTCTGATCCTGGTGGCCGCGGCTATGATCGCTTCGGCAGCTATTGACCGTATCATTAACCCGCGCCCATTGGAGCAGGTTGGGTTCGGTCTGATCGTTTCGGTTGGTGCTTCGGTGGTCAATTTTGTCGTGGCGCGGATACTGATGAATGCTGGGAAAAAATACAACTCGATTACATTAGAAGCGGATTCGCAACACCTGATGACTGATGTATGGACTTCTGTGGGTGTTATTGCCGGGATCGGTGTAATTTCGCTGACTGGCTGGGTCCGCCTTGACCCGATTGTGGCGTTGATTGTGGCGATTAATATCGTCTGGACAGGCATTGGGTTGGTGCGCCGTTCGGTGGATGGTTTGATGGATGTTGCTCTGCCTGAAAGCGAACGCCAAGCTGTTGAAGCTGTGATGGCAAACTATCGTCTGAAAAATGTAACCTTTCACGCATTACGCACCCGGCAGGCGGCTTCGAAACGATTTCTTTCGGTGCATATGTTGGTGCCTGGTGCCTGGAGTGTGCATGATGCGCATCATGTTGCTGAAGATTTCGAAGGTGAGATCCGTCTTGCGCTGGGAGATGCAGTCATCTCCACGCATTTGGAGCCGGTCGAAGACGAAATTTCCTTGCAGGATATACATGGGTAAAGCGTAGAATATTTCTATACCAGGTTTCTTAGCCCTGCATTGTTTCCCATTCGGATAATTTGAGGTCCATTTCTTTTTGAATCAACTGGTACTCTTTAGATAACTGAACAATTTCTCCGGCATCGATTGTACGGCTTTCCATTTTTCGACCAATCTCCGCCAACCTGGTTTCCAGGTTGGCGATTGAGTTTTCCAGCTCTTGCAGGCGAGCCAGCCGACGTCTTTCTTCTTTGGCGGCCGGGTCGCGTCCGGGAGCTGGTTTGCGGGGCGCTTCTGTTTGTTTTGCGAGTGAGTCTTCCTGTGAAGTTATGGATTCCAGGCGTTCGCGCTCTTCCCGCATTTGAGAGTAAGAGCCTTTGAAAATGGAAAGGGTTGATTCATCGGGTTGGATTTCCCAGACCTGGGTTGCCAGGGCGTCCACCAGGTAACGGTCGTGGCTGACTAACAGAATGGTTCCCTGATAGGCTTCCAGTACCTGCTCCAGGATTTCTTGGGATGGGATGTCGAGGTGATTGGTAGGTTCATCCAGCAGCAGCAGGTTGGTATCTTCCAGGGCCAGTTTGGCCAGGGCCAGGCGTCCGCGTTCGCCGCCGGAGAGGACTTCAACTTTTTTATAGGCATCGTCGCCGCTGAAGAGGAATTTACCGAGATACTGGCGGGCATCAGTGGAGAGCATGTTGGGTGCGGCGCTTTGAATTTCCTGGATAAGGGTATTGGCGGGGTTAAGGCCTTCGTGGGCCTGGGCAAAGTAACCGGTATGCAAACTGGCACCCAGCAGCACCTCGCCCTGGCGCGGCTCAATTTGCCCGAGGATGGTTTTGAGAAAGGTACTTTTTCCGGCACCGTTCGGGCCAATCAAGGCTGCGCAGTCTGTGCGACGTAATTCAATATCGGGTGAATAGAATAAAGATTTGTCTGGCCAGCCAACTTCCAGGTCATGGCTGCGGATAACCATTTCACCCGAGCGTTTCTCGGCGCGTAAATGTAAATGCAGTTGCGGTGGGCGGATATCGGGCAGGTGCAGTGCACGAACACGTTTTTCGGCTTCATCCACACCGAAGGGACTGGTACTGGTTTCCACTCCTAATTGAGCCCAACTGGAATTTACAACTGCATCCATGCCGACTTGTTCGATGGCCTGAACCACACGCGACAGGCGTTTTAGCTTTCCCTTGGCCTGCAGGGTATTTTGTCCGGCAATATTCTTTTTAATATATTCCAGATCCTTGACCAGCTTCCCTTTTTCGCTTTCAAAGACCTCAAAGCGACGTTCCCAGCGTTCCTGACGCTGGCGCAGGTAGTGGCTGTAGTTGCCTCGGTATTCCTCAATTCCGGCAGCCGTCATTTCCAGGATGCCATTGGCGGCTTTATCCAGGAAATAGCGATCGTGCGAGACGATGATGGCTGCGCCTTCCCATTGACTTAGGTAGCCTTCCAGCCATTCCACCGCGGCCATATCCAGGTGATTGGTGGGTTCGTCCAGGAGCAGCAGGTCTGGATCGGAGAGCAGCAGGCGGGCCAGGAAGGCGCGTGTACGCTGACCACCGGAGAGGTGGTCCAGGCTTAGCGTGTAGTCGTGCGTTTCAAATCCTAGACCGGTCAAGACCTGGCGGATGCGTGTTTGATACGTGTAGCCGCCGCGCCGCTCAAAGTCATGTTGCAAAGCGCCATAGCGTTCGATCACTTCGGCATCATGGTTGGCCATTTGGTGTTCCAGGCGCGTCAGTTCTTCCTGGTCCTGGATGATATCGGCAAAAACGTCTTCGCACACATCCCAAAGAGAGCCCGACATTTGAAAATCAGCTTCCTGGGGCAGGTAGCCCAGACGCACTCCGCGAGCCTTGTGCATGCTTCCGGAGGAGGCATCATCCGCTCCGGCCAGGATGCGCAGCAGGGAGGTTTTCCCGACACCGTTTGGGCCAACAATGCCGAGCCTGGCGCCTTTTTCTACGCCAAAAGATAGCCCGGCGAAGATATCGCGGTGTCCGAAGGATTTGGTTAAATTGGAAACGGAAAGAATGGTCATGAGCGTGTGTACCAGGTTGAGGATGAGGGCAGGGTGCTATACATTAAACCGCTTTTATTTTTTGTCTGAGCGGTAGAATTTTACCTCTGCCCGTTCCATTGTCACCAGTCCGGCGCGGATGTGCGGGGAGATGATGTCCAGAAATTTTTCCAGATTTTCGGCTGTATCGACGATCTCGACTACCACCGGTAAATCTTCTGAGAGCGCTTCAATTTTGAAGCTGTGGATCTGACGGGTGTTTGCACCAAAGCCCATTAAGCCACGCAGGACAGTGGCACCTGCCAGCCCTTGTTCGCGGGCTTGCAGAACAAGCCACTCGTAAAGTGGCTTGCCGGCGTGATGATTTGCCTCACCTATGAATATGCGTAAGAGTGCGCCTTGTTCGGGTAGATGCATACGTTTCCTTTTCCCGGGATGGTCAGCCGGCTTATTATTTCCAGATCAGGTAAGCAAGGGTTCTTCCCAACCAGACAGCCAACAGGCCGGTGAAGACATTTGCGCCCAGGTTTGCAATTGCACCCCAGGTTTGACCGGCACGGGCCAGGTTGAAGGTCTCGTTCCCGAATGATGAAAAGGTGGTGAAGCCGCCCAGGATGCCGACGAAAACGAAGGCGCGCGATTCGCTGGTAAAAACACCTCTCGAGTCGGCCAGTTGAGCGAGCAGTCCGATCACAAAACAGCCGAGCAGGTTGACCGCCAGGGTGCCAAAGGGGAAGCCAATACTTTTGGTGGCTGTCTGGACCCAGGTACTTGTCAGATAGCGCGCAATGGAGCCCAATGCTCCACCCAGACCCACCAGGACAATATTGATCAAGACTGGCTTTCCTCTGGCGGCTTCATGGTTTGAAAGCTGCGGTATAGCAACAGATCGTAGACGATCTTTAGTCCACCGCATAAAAAGAACGGCAGGCTGAATAGACCCGGGATGCCCAGGAAGAGACCTGTTAGTGCGGGTGAAAGAGATGCGCCTACCGAGCGGGCTATACCAGTTACACCTGAGGCAGCCGAACGTTCATCGGGTGCGACTACCGCCATGGTGTATGACTGGCGGGTTGGTACGTCCATCTGCGAAATGCTGAAGCGCATCAGCAGCACGGTGATGGCCAATGGCAGGTTGGGCATGAGAGGGACCAGCATAAGCAAGACATTGGAGGGGATATGGGTGAAGACCATGGTGTTGATCAGCCCAAACTTTTTGGCCATTGGCACAGCGAGCAGCGCAGAAATCCCGGCCAGAACGTTGGCGCCGAAGAAGATGCTGCCCAGCAAGCCCGAATCTATTCCGTATTTTACATGGAACCAGTAGGCGATCATGCTTTGGACGATCAAACCACCGGCAAAAGCATCCAGGGCGAACAGGGAGCTTAATTTCAGGATCACAGCGCGCGATTTATGCAGACCAAGCACGCGTTTGGTGGTGTCGGGCTGTGCGGCAGGCTTTACTTCGACTGCGGGCGTCAGCCATAGGAAAAGAATCAGCATGATGACACCGCCGAGAGCGTAACCTGTCAGCACGATGCGGTAGGCTGCCGCGGCTGCCATGCCCTGCGATTGTAATATTTGCGCCAGCCAGCCGCCGCTCAATGCGCCGGTAGCGGTTGCAAACGAGCCGACCAGGTTATACCAGGCAAAGACATTGGTCCGTTTTCCATCGGCGATGACCTGGGTCAACCCGGCTTGTTCCACCGAAAGGAAAGGCCCAATTTCGTTACCGCTAGGGCTGATGACACCAATAATGGCGGCAAGCATCAGGATGAGCAGGTTGTCTGTCAAAAGAAAGATCAAGCCCGCGCCTGCCATCAAAAGGGCGCCGATAATGAGCGTACGTTTGCGGCCTAAGCGGTCGGCGGAGGTCGTGAGCCAGAGCGAGATGCCTGCATCGCCGACCAGGGTCAGGCTAAATAAAAGCCCAATCTGACCTTCATTCAGGCCGGTTTCTGAGAGGTAGAGCGCCAGTATGACCGAAAGAAAGCCATAACAAAAAAGGCGAATTACGCGGGTTGAAAACAGAATAAAGAAGTCGCGCCGGTTGGTCTTCATTTTTTTGCGACGTCCAGGCGGCACCAGGCATAAAGCGAATCGTAAATTTCAAACTGATGTTCGATATTTTGCATGTCATCCGGAAAGCGTAAGCTGTAGCCGCTGGCGATGGCCTCGAGACCACGCGCCAAAGGGTCGATATCGATATCTTCACTAACATCGGCTGCATGCACAATTTTTGCGAGGCGCAGCAAGCCAGGTTCTTTCAGACCAAATTTGAGGATGATTGATTCAAATGAACAACGATTGTCGTGGTGACCGAGCTCTACGCCCTGGACATCGAATGGGATGGCCCCGGTTTCGCCCACAACTTTTTCGACCTGGCTGGCTGGCACGAAAAGAAACTCGGCTTGATTGTCGATAAAACGCGTGATGAGCCACGGACAGGCTACACGGTCTACATGGACGTGCGAACGGGTAATCCAGAGCATGGGTTCTTCCTTTTATCCGGTAAATTGGTGCTGGTTGACTTGCCGGATTGTTTTTTTATGGTTGGGTCGGGACTATTGCAGGGATTTAGTTTTCTTCCTGCCGGTTGTGGGCCTCGGGGATGTGTACGGGTTGTTCTTTGCCTAATTCCAGCGAGCGTTGGTAGGCAGCCCAGATTGCACGTGAAATTGCGGTGCGGAACCCGGCTTTTTCCAAATAATAGAGTGCTTCGGCTGAGGTGCCACCAGGGGACGTGACCTGGTTGCGCAGGGCTGCTACGTGAACGTCATTGGTTTTGTAAAAATCGACGGATCCGCGAATGGTTTGTACTACCAGTTGTTCGGAGATGCGGCGTGGAAAGCCCATGTGAACACCCGCATCGATCATGGCTTCCATAAACATGAAGACATAAGCCGGGCCGGTTCCAGAGAGAGCGGTTGCCATATCCAGGTAGTGTTCATCCTCCACGAAGACTTCCTGTCCCAGTGCCCCCAGGATGGCGCTAGCTGTTTCTTTCTGTTCGGCAGTGACCGAGGCGGAGGCGGTCCAGACGGTGATGCCCTCCCCAATTTGGGCAGGGGTATTGGGCATGGAGCGTACTATAGGGCTATGATTCAGTCCTTTGCCTATTTTCTTAATGGTTGCGCCGGCAATGATTGAGAGTACCAGTGCGTCGGGATGCAGCGAGCCTTTCAAGTTTTCCATGACACCTGTCAGGCGCTGTGGTTTGACAGACAGTACAACCACATCTGCCAGTTTTGCAGCAGCGGCGTTATCGGTAAACGGTACGACGCCATATTTTTCATGCAGCTGTTCTCCGCGCTCTGCGCGTGGTCCGGAAACGAGTAAATGTTCGGGTGAGGCCAGGTTTTGGCGGATGAGTCCGCTGAACATGGCTTCGGCCATCGCACCCGGGCCGATAAAGGCAATGGTTTTGTTTAGCAAGATGGTACTCCTGGAATAGTAGATTGAAATTTAGTGGAAATAGCCAAGCGCCATGCGTAATTTTTCTTCCACTTCGTCGGGCGCATCCTTTGGTAGGGATTGCAGGGCAGTTTGGGCTTCGATGACCGAATAACCCAGGGCTGTCAGGGCTGCCAGGACTTCGGAATCGCTTTCCGACATGCTGGCAAATTTTTCCAATCCGCTGGCTGGTTTCAGGCGGTCTTTTAGATATAGCTGCATTTTTTGAGCGGTCTTTTTGCCAACACCCGGTACGCGGCTGAGCAAGTCCGGTTCGTCCGAAAAGACTGCCCGCTGAACTGCGTCCACTGAAAGCGTGGAGAGGACGGAGAGCGCCATTTTGGGGCCAACACCATCCACGCCCAGTAATGTGAGAAAGAGCTGCCGGTCAGAGTTGGTCTCAAAACCATAAAGCGAAAGGTCATTTTCTCTGACGACCAGATGAGTTTGGAGCAGGACAATTTCGCCGCTGCTGTATTTGCTCAGCAGGGTTTTTGGGACAAAGACTTTGAGGCCGACCCCGCCAACTTCGAGGATCAGGGCATTGTCTTCAATCTGCGTAATTTCACCACGTAAGGATGCGATCATAATTAATAGCGCCTTGTGTTAAGGTGGGTTATAGCAATAGCGAGTGCATCGGCGGCATCATCCGGTTTGGGGATGGAATCGAGCGAAAGCAGCACGCGTACCATTTCCTGTACTTGCCGTTTATCGGCTGAGCCGTAACCAGTGACAGCTTGTTTTACTTCGTTGGGGGTGTATTCGCCAATTTCCAGTCCAGCCTGTGCCATTGTCAATAAGATCACCCCACGTGCCTGCCCCACACCAATGGCGGTGGTGGTATTCCTGGCAAAAAAAAGTTTTTCAACTGCGGCTGAATCGGGGTGATGCACAGCGATGATTTTATTGAGCTGATCGTAGAGTTGGAGCAGGCGCTCGGCAGGTGAATCGCTTTTGGGGGTCAATATTACCCCATAGTCGATGGCCTGACAGCCTCCATCGGGTAAATCACGAACAATGGCATAACCAATAGTGGCGATACCGGGGTCAATTCCAAGGACTAGGGGCATAAAAATTTCGGGGCAGGTCCCAGACCTGCCCCGACTGTTTTTATTCTTCTTCGAGTGCAGCCAGGGCTTCGTCGGAGATTTTGAGGTTATGGAATACGTTTTGGACGTCATCCATTTCTTCAATGTTTTCTACAACGCGCAGAACCTGAAGGATGGCATCAACTTCCAATTCCAGGTCTTGCTTGGCAATCAAGCGTAGACCACCTTCATCGACGTGGACTTTTGCACTGCGCAGGGCATCACTGATGGTTTTGAAAGCTTCCACAGGGGCAATGATTTCGATACTATCGCCATCCTCCTGAACATCATCCGCACCGGCTTCAATACCCAGTTCAAAAGCCTTATCATAGGAAAGCTGGCTGGCCGGAAACGAGAAGTAAGACTTGCGCTCAAACTGCCAACCGACTGCACCGGCTTCGGCCATGATCCCGCCATTCTTGCTAAAAACGTGTCGAATGTCGGCAACTGTGCGGTTGCGGTTGTCGGTTACGCAGTCCACCATGATCGCAGATCCATGTGGCCCATAACCTTCGAGGGTAAATTCTTCAAAGGCGGTCGCGTCTTTATCTTCGCCAGCGCCGCGTTTGACGGCGCGTTCGATACTTTCCTTGGGCATGTTGACTGCCCGAGCTTTTTCGACTGCGATTGCAAGACGGAAGTTAGAACCGATGTCACCACCGCCACTGCGGGCTGTCATGACGATTTCTCGAGCGATGCGCGTAAAGACTTGCCCGCGCTTGGCATCTGCCGCACCCTTTTTGCGGCGAATGGTTGCCCAATGGCTATGTCCAGACATAAATCGATCTCCTTCAAAGTTCCCCGTTGAACAGGGGGATGTATAAATACCAAAGTGGGGGTTTGAAAAATAGCCTGTGAATTATAACACAACTAAGCAAAGAACCCGATTGCCAGTGCTTTTGGTCCAGCGTGGACAATGATCGCGGGTGGCAGCAGGAAAATTGGAATTTCCGGGATGTTCAGGCGCGAGGATAATTCAGTAGTGATGGCTTGGGCCTCTGCTTCGGCATCGGAGTGCATCACGCATACGAGGGGTTCCGGGCTTTTGGCGATTTGTTCACAGCTCAGGTTGACGAGGCGCGCAATGGCTTTTCTTTTCGTACGTTCCTGTTCGTAAGGAGCTGCTGAGCCATCTTTGAGCTGCAGGATGGGTTTGACCTGGAGCAGTTCACCCAGAAGCGCACGGGCTGTGCCAATCCGGCCGCCTTTTTGCAGATATTCGAGGGTATCGACAACGAAATAGGTGCGCGCGCGTAAGGCTAATGCGCGAATGGCCGCTTCAATTTCATCCGCGGATTTTCCGTTTGCTTGCATCGACTGCGCTTTGAGTACAAGTGAACCGAGGCATCCGGCGATGGTTTGCGTGTCGATGATGCGAATGTCGGCCTGGGGGAAATCCTGTTTGGCTGTCTCGGCCGAACGCACTGTGCCGCTCATTTTGCTAGTGGGCGCTATGACCAGAACTGTTTCAGCGGTACTGGCGGCCCTGGAAAAAATAGGAAAGTACTGGGTGTGCAAGGGCGCAGCCGTTTTTGGCAATATGGAAGAGGCCCTTAGTTTTATGAGAAATTCGGAACTGCTTAGCTCAACGTCATCCTGGTAGGTTTGTTCTCCAAAGATAATCTGCTGTGGCAGCATTGAAATTCCCAGTTTTTTTGTGAATTCAAGCGGTAAACCTGATAATGTATCTGCGACGATTATTGTCATGTAGTCCTCGTGGTGTTGGCACTTTGGGTAGGTTTCAGGTTATTTCAAGGATTTTCTTCCCATTGTCTCGAATTTCATCGTAAGCGTTTTCCAATGCTGCATTTGTACCACGTAAACCCTCGACAACCGCTTCTGTCCACACAAGATATTGCTTTTTACGTTCTTCTGTCCAGTTGTGAGGTGGCGAAAAAAGTAGATCATTCAAGTTACAGCTTTTATCTCCCAGTTTGACCAGTTTGGCTCGGGCCGAAATATTCGGTGCGTGCTCAATTTGCAATTGTTTGCGTACCTCCTTGGGCAGGGATTTGTCGTCCGTTACTTCCTGGACGACATTAAGTACTTCCAATCCAAATAACTCTTCAATTTCAGCGGGTGTGGTCTGTGTGTCTTCGAGGGTATCGTGCAGCAGAGCAGCGACCAAGGTTACGCAATCTCTTACTCCGCCAGTCTGCCATAAAAAATGGGTGACATTGATGGGATGGTTGATATATGGAGAGCCAATTTCATCCTTGCGGCGCTGGTTGCGATGCTTTTCTGCGGAGAATTGGATTGCTTTCAGGATTTGTCCAGTATTTTCATCTAATTCAGATAGCATTTTCTGTCCTTTTTTGGGTTACGTGGGGCTTACCAGGATGCTTTTGCAGCTCATGTAGAATATAAATTTCTCTGTTTAACCAGAATATCTCAGCGTGATTCCCGTTTTGGAGGATATTTTGATTATTGCGGATGGCGTCTTCCACTTTGATCCAGACCGGAGCGAATCCCAAAGCTGCTTCATAATCATCCAGGGTTTGTTCGAAAAACTGCAAATTTACCTGGCAAAAATAATAATAGGAGGTCATTTTGAAAAGAGCGTAATTAGTTTCTTGAGGCAAGTCGTATTCGATGACCTTGCCAAACGCATCTCCAAATTCCAGCATTTCGGCACCGCATTCTTCCAGAAATTCCCTTTTAAGTGTTTGCTGATGTGTTTCGCCTGTCTGACAGCCACCACCTGGAAATTTAAAATCGCCATTCAGCGTTGAGTGGATCATGAGGAGTTGATGATCGTGCAGGATGATACCGCGTACTGCTTCCCGAATAATTGTGGGGCCTTCGGTTTTTAGGCCGGACACGCGTTTTATTTCTTTCAATAATTCCATTCAAGCTCCAGAAAACAATCCAGAGGGTTCAACCCCAGCGCTCTTCAGTAAAAAAAATGACTTGGTTACTATCTATAACATGGTTGGTGGTAACTTTGGACAAATAAGCGAGAATGTGAGTTTGTCAAAAAAATGATGCGGGCAGGTCAAAAAATGACCTGCCCGCATCCTATCAGGAAGCCTGTTTGGCGCGTTCAAAATCTGCGCGCGATTTCATCTGAGCGCGTAGGGAATGGATGTCGCCCTCCACAAAAAAGAGGGCGCCTATATAGAAAAAGAAACACAGGATCCAGGTTGATATGCATATCCAAAGGATGGCAGTGTGCAGGTTGCTTGCGTCTGCGATGATGCCCGCCAGGAGTGGTGCTGCGGCGGCGCCAGCGTTTTCGATGAAGTATTCCACGGCCTGGGCTGTGGAGCGTACTTCGGGCATGGTTATGTCATAGACAGTGGAAATGACGTTGGGCGAGGAAAGCGGCATGAAGATGGCCGTCAGGCACATAAAAATAAAGAAGGTGGTTTTATCGGCAATTGGAGTCTGCATAGCCAGGAAGAGGAAGATAGCCCCCATGATAACGCCTGTACTGGAAATAATGATACGACCTTTGAGCGTGCGCTTGAAGAGCCAATCTCCGAGGGCACCGCCCACAAAGTAGCCCGCAGCCAGGATGAGGATGACGGGCGCCATGAGGCCCAGGACACCGGCTTGATCGTAGCCACGTTCTTCGGCCAGATACGTAAAAAACCAGTACGTGATCACATTCCACGGAAAGACGCCGGCGAATCCCTGTAAAAAGACAAACCACATTGTGCGCTTTTTGAGCACATCTTTGGCGGCTTCCATCGAAAACTTATATTGTCCGATTTCTTCCAATCCATCAAATTCAGGCTCAGACTGTCCGCGCGGCATATCTTTGATGCCAAAATAAATCATAACCGAGAGCAAAAGACCGAGGGAACCAGTAGCCAGAAAAACCGTGCGCCACTCCCAGCCGAGCATGGGGGCGACCATAAGGGCCAGGATCATGCCGCCCAGGTAGCCAATGGGCTGAGCAAGCTGCAGCAGCCCATAAATTTTTCCGCGTTGGGAGGGTCCGAAGTAATCAGCGATCAGGCTATAGAGGCCCGGATAGGCTGAGTCATCCACGCCGGTTGAAGCGCGGGTGACCACGAATAATCCATAGGAACGCACAATGGAGCTTAACCAGGTGGTTGCCCCCCAGATGAATGATGCCAGAGATAATAACTTTGAGCGGGAATAACGGTCGTACAAGTAACCCCAAAGTGGATAGAAAATGGTGCCAACCACCAGGGCGCCAGTTAGAACTGCCCCCATCTGTGTTTTTGTAATGTTGAAATCTTTCATGATAGCGGGCGTGAGTGGCCCGATCAGAAGTTTGTCCACCTGATGCAGCAGCATAAAAAGAAAAAAGACAGCTACGACAAACCAACGATAACGCGAATTCTCCCGGGACATGAGTGCCTCCTAAGATGTGAGATAGATGAGTTTACATCTTATTTCAAGTTGGGGCAAGTCCCTGTATGGTAAAATCGCGTTTATGTCTTACGCTGAAACTATTGCCAAATTCCTAAATGTCAAGCCCTCGCAGGTGGATGCCACCATTCAACTGCTTGATGAGGGCAATACTGTTCCCTTCATCTCACGTTACCGGAAAGAAATGACCGGTACGCTGGATGATGAACAGGTTCGTATCGTAGCCGATGAAATTGTTCGGCTGCGGGGAATCGATGACCGTCGTTCCACCGTTTTATCCTCGATTGAAGAGCAGGGTAAGATGACGGAAGAATTGCACGCTGCCATCATCGCCGCTGACTCCATGACTGCGCTTGAAGACCTGTATGCGCCTTACAAGCCCAAGCGTCGTACGCGGGCCATGATTGCCCGCGAACGTGGTTTGCAACCTCTGGCCGACCTGATCTTGAAGCAGGCCAAGGACAAGCGTTCACTGGAAGTAATTGCTGCTGATTTTCTGAATGAGCAGGTTAGTACCTGGCAGGAAGCTTTTGACGGCGCAAGAGACATTGTGGCCGAAACCATCAGCGATCATGCCGATGTACGCCGGACCACCCGCGAAAAAGCGCTTAAGTTTTCCAAGGTGTTGGCCGAAAAAATTCCGACGGCGGTTGACGAAAAGGGTGTTTACGAAAGCTATTACGCTTTTGATGGTCGCGTGGACCGGCTTCAGAATCACCAGATTCTGGCACTGAATCGGGGTGAAAAAGAAGGTGTTCTAAAAGTTAGAATTGAAATCAACGATCGCGATTGGCGCGATTCGATAGAAGAAAACTTTGAAGCTGATATTATTTCTCCGTTTGCGGATGAATTGATTCTGGCAGAAGAGGATGCTGCCAATCGTTTACTGCTGCCATCGATTGAACGGGATGTGCGCCGTACCCTGAGCGAGAAAGCGGATGGGCATGCCATCAACGTTTTTGCGACCAATCTGCGTGCTTTGCTTTCCATGCCACCTCTGTCCAATCAGACTGTGATTGGCCTGGACCCGGGGTTTCGAACCGGTACCAAGCTGGCGGTGGTGGATCCAACCGGTAAACTATTGGATACAGGTACCATCTATCCACATGAGCCCAAAAATGACTGGAAGGGCTCGATTGACAAGCTGGAAGATATGATCAACCGGCATCATGTGACACTGATCACGATTGGGAATGGGACTGCTTCACGCGAGACGGAAAAACTGGCTGCAGAGCTGACGCGTAATGCGCCAAATACCAAGTATCTGATTGTCAATGAAGCTGGCGCTTCGGTGTATTCCGCCAGCCCGTTGGCACGCGCCGAATTCCCCGATCTGGATGTGTCCATCCGTGGTGCGGTATCCATCGCCCGAAGAGCCCAGGACCCGCTGGCTGAGCTGGTTAAGATTGACCCGAAATCGATCGGTGTTGGTCTTTACCAACACGATGTTGACCAGACTGCTCTCAATCATTCGCTGGATGGTGTGGTGGAAAGCGTGGTTAATAAAGTGGGTGTGGATCTCAATACCGCATCTTCGGCACTGTTGACGCATGTCGCTGGGATTGGTCCCAAGTTGGCGAGTGCTATTGTGGCTTTTCGCGATGAAAATGGCGAATTCAAATCTCGGGCTGAACTGCGCAAGGTTTCCGGGTTGGGTCCCAAAGCTTTCGAGCAGTCGGCTGGTTTTATGCGTATTCGCACTGGGAAAGAGCCCCTGGACGCGAGTGCCATCCATCCTGAAAGTTATGCAATTGCCAAGGCTGTATTGAAGCATGCTGGGTTAACGCCTGCTTCGCCGTTGGTGGATCGAAAGCCAGCCCTGGATGCTCTGCTGGCACGGGTTTCGATTGTGAAACTGGCGGCTGAACTTGAGTGCGGTGTTCCGACCTTGCAGGATATCCTGGAACAACTGGTACGCCCAGGGCGTGACCCGCGTGAACAAGCCCAGACTCCCATTTTGCGTTCCGACGTTTTGAAGATGGAAGACCTGGCTCAAGGTATGGAACTAAAGGGTACCGTGCGCAACGTGGTGGATTTTGGTGCCTTTGTTGACATAGGGGTCAAACAGGATGGCCTGCTGCATAGTAGCCAGCTTCCGCATGGTACGGTCATCAAGGTTGGCGACATCATTGATGTGGAGATATTGAAAATTGAAAAAGAGCGCGGGCGGATTGGCTTGGGCTGGGTAAAAGTGAAAGCTGTAAAATAGATTGAGCCTTTCCTCTAAATAAATATTTGATTCGTCCCACCAATAAGCTGTGAAAGCGGAGCGTTTGTGGGACGAATCTTTTTTATTTGGAGCCAGGATGGTTTTCCTACTTACTGCGTTCTTTATTGGTAAAATTATAGATGATCGCGATATACTTTGAATTGATATAACCTGAATTCTATTTTGAAACTTTGTAAAGGATATCCCCGAGGGTTCCAGAATGAAAAAAATATTATTGGTTACGGTTATTTTGGTGTTAATTTTATCGGGGTGCAGCCTGCCCGGTGCTGCTGCGACATCGCCAACCATGGATGCGAAACTTGTCATGACTGCGGCGGCGGCGACTGCATTCGCACAGCTTTCTGCGACTGCGGGTGTATCCACTCCGACTGCTTCTGCGACGATTACCCCCGAACCAGCCACGATTACACCGACGTCCACTGTTGAAGTGAAGCTTGTACCGGTTGAGGCGCTGTGTACTTATCTGGCAACTGTGCGTTCCCGTCCATCCAAGGGTGGGGATAGCCTGGGGTTTGTGGCATTCAATCACAAAGCGCAGGTATTGGCGCGTAATAACAATGGGACCTGGTATTACATTGATTGGCCGGATGCGCCCACGGGCAAAGCCTGGGTGATTGCGCAAGCCTTTACGCTGGTTTCCAGCGATGTCACCCGTCTGCCAATTGCCATGGAATCAAATGGAAATATTATCCTGCTGCCGCCGGTGATCTGGGAAATTAAGGGCACGCCGTTACCTCTGCCTACCGCGGATAAGGCGGTCAACGCGAGAACAGCAGTTGCGTTTGAGGGATTCAGTCTGCGTGTTTGCCCTTCCAAAGGTTGCATGGTGCTTGGGATGCTACATGCTGGTGATGTAGTGACCCTGACAGGCCGCTACGGCAAGAATGAATGGGCTCAAATTCTTTTTCCTTCCGGCCCGGATGGCAAGGCGTGGGTGATTGGTACTGCGTTTCAACCCAATAAGGCCCTGTACACTGACCTGCCCTTATTTGACTTGCTGGGTAACCTGATTACTCCTGAACCACCGACGGGCACCCCTGATCCAAATGCCAGTGCGACGCCAGCCCCGACCAAAACCCCAAAATCTGTTTGGCCACTAGCCGAGATTACGGGTACAACGGATGTTTACGGACTTATGTCATCGTTTTCTCCCATTATAGGCACATTGAAGTCCAAGGACAAAATTCACGTTACTGCCCGATCTATTAATGGCCTATGGCTTGAGATCCAATACCCGTTGGATGATGCAAAAGGGCGTGGTTATATTTCTGTCAAATATGTCCGCCTGTTGGGCGATTTACGCTATCTGCCTTACACCGATGCTGTCGGGACACCCATTCCAACGCCCTGATTATTCAGGACGAAACCTGATTGAAAAAATTACTCCCTTTTTGGTTAGAGCGGGTGATTTTTTGGAGTGAATCACTTTGTTCGAACCGCTTCAAACACCCCGCCTGTTGCTGCGTTCTTTTCGGGATGCTGACCTGGAACCATTATTGGCTTACCGGAATGATCCTGAAGTCTATCGTTATCAGGGTTGGAAAACTCCGTTTTCGCGGATGAGTGCCCTGGAATTTATCGCTAACATGAAGGACGTCCGGCCTGGCACACCGGGTGTGTGGATGCAAATTGCAATAGAATGCAGGGATGCAAACTCAGCACAAGCCGGGTTGATGATTGGCGATGTTGCTTTTCACATTACCATGGCCAATCCGCGCTTTGCATACCTAGGGTACAGCCTGGCACGTTCCGCCTGGGGTCAGGGGTACGCACAGGAAGCTGTTAGCAAAACGCTGACCTACTTGTTTGGGGTATTGAATTTGCACAGAGTTGTGGCAGCCTGTGACGTGGATAACGTCTCATCCGTCCGGTTACTGGAGCGTCTGCATTTTCGGCGGGAGGCGCATTACATCGAAAACTTCTGGCTGGAAAAAGAATGTGCATGGGGCAGTGAATACCTGTACGCTATGTTGCAGAGGGAATGGTTGCTGAGATGACAATCAAGTGCATGAATTGCGGTCGCCCTTATCCGGATGACGGAGCGCCTTACAAATGCCCAAAATGCGGCGGACTGTATGACATTGGCCCGCTTGAATACGATCCGGCGCAGTTGGATGGGACTGAACCCAGTCTGTGGCGTTATCGCCACACTTTTTGGGGTATTCCTGCGGGCTATGCCCCGGTTTCACTGGGGGAAGGCCAGACAGCGTTGTTATGGGCCCAGGCTTTTGGCCGGCAGGTGGCATTTAAGTGTGAATATCTGAACCCGACTGGCTCTTTTAAAGATCGAGGTAGTACGCTGATCGCTACTTTTCTAAAATCACGCGCGGTGACCTCGGCGGTTGAAGATTCATCCGGCAATGCCGGAGCGTCTTTTGCGGCCTATGCGGCTCGTGCGGGCATAAAAGCCGGGATTTATATTCCGGCTGCAGCGAGCGGACCCAAGCGTCAGCAAATTGAGTTTTATGGTGCCGAACTGCACCCCATTGAGGGTCCGCGCTCGGATGTGACGGCAGCCCTGGAGACAGCCGTGGCTTCATCGAGCATGGCTTATGCCAGCCATGCGCATCAGGCGGTAAATATCGCGGGTTACGCCACGGCTGCGTATGAAATTTATGAGCAGATGGGTTGCGCTCCGGGCGCGGTGGTGGTGCCGGCCGGTCAGGGTGGTTTGCTGCTGGGGCTTTATCGTGGGTTTGATGCGCTGCGGCGGGCAGGGTTAATTTCGCACCTGCCGCACATCGTTGGAGCCCAGGCGCGCGCGTGTTCTCCACTGTGGGTGTTATCCACGGCAGGCATGTCGGCACTGGGTTTTATCACTGAAGGACAAACCCTGGCGGAGGGTGTGCGCATAAAACGTCCGGTGAGGATTGGAGCGCTGTTGCAATTGGCAGTTGAGGGAAAGGCCGAGTATATCGCGGTGGATGAAAAAGATATTCTGGTTGGGCGTGACGAACTGGCAAGACGGGGGTTATACGTAGAGCCGACCTCAGCAATTACCTGGTCCGCACTCGCGCAGACAATTAATCGTCTGCCGGATCCGGTGGTGGTGATGCTGACGGGTTCAGGTTATAAATACTCTAAGTAGTTTTGGAGGCAGGATGGAAAAGATCGTCATAACAGGTACTGGAACCGTTAATCCGCTGGGGTTGAACGTGGAAGATACATGGAAAAATGTAGTCAATGGGGTATCGGGCGTGGGCCCAATTACCTTGTTTGATGCATCCAGTTGGAATGTGCAGATTGCGGCTGAGCTGAAGAATTTTGATCCGGCGAAGTTTATGGATGCAAAGGAAGCCCGGCGCCGCGATCGTTTTGAGCAATTGGGTGTGGCGGCTGCCAAGGAAGCTTTGGCGCAGTCGGGTCTTGAGATTACGGATGCTAACCGACACAGGGTGGGTGTGATTGTCTCTTCTGCCATTGGCGGCATGAAATCCCTACAGGATGCAGCTTTTACTTTGAAAGCGGATGGACCGCGACGGGTGAGTCCCTTTCTGATCCCGATGTTGATGCCGAACGGCGCTTCCGGGATCATTGCCATTGATTATGGTATTCAGGGTCCTGCGTTTTCTGTCGCCTCGGCCTGTGCCTCTGGTTCAGACGGGATTGGCATGGCCTGGATGATGCTGCGGGCGGGTATGATTGATGCGGCGATTGCAGGGGCGGCTGAAGCGACAATTTGTGAAATTGGTGTGGCTGCTTTTGATCGGATTGGGGCTATGTCACGTCAGAATACGGATTATTCGATGACCCCGGCTCCTTTTGATAAAAATCGGGATGGGTTGGTGATGGGTGAGGGTGCTGGCGTGCTGGTACTGGAGCGTGAAAGTACGGCGCGTGCGCGCGGTGCGGTGATCCTGGCGGAGCTGGCGGGTTATGCTGCCACGGCGGATGCTTATCATGTAACTGCACCGGATGCGAATGGTGCGGGTGGCTCGGCGGCTATTCGGGCAGCATTGGACAGTGCCACGGTTAACCTGGATGAGGTTGGGTATGTGAGCGCGCATGGTACGGGCACCTCGTTGAATGATGCAGCTGAAACCAAGGCGATCAAGTCCGCTTTTGGTGAACAGGCTTATAAGTTGTCGATTTCGTCCACCAAGTCCATGACCGGTCATATGATGGGTGCGACTGGCGCGCTGGAGGCTATTTTCTGTGCGCGGGCGGTACGTGAAGGTGTGCTGCCGCCGACCCTGCATTATCAAACCCCGGACCCGGATTGTGATCTGGATTACATCCCTAATCAGGCGCGCGAGAAGAAGATTGAGGTTGCCATCTCGAATGCCTTTGGTTTTGGTGGACATAATTCGGTACTGGTGGTCCGGCGTTATTGATGGCGGGCATGCTTCCGGCGGAAATTGATTGACCGACTTTTGGAAATGCCCTTTATTTTATCGGTAAGAATGGTATAATGTCAGCCGCTCGAATGGTGACATTCGTTCTGGAGAGGTCGCGTAGCTGGCTTAGCGCGCACGCTTGGAAAGCGTGTATACCGTAAGGTATCGGGGGTTCAAATCCCCCTCTCTCCGCCAAAAAATCCGCCCTCACGCATGAGGGCGGATTGCTTTTAAGGGTTTGTAGCGTTTATTGGGTATTCTGCTTGCGGAAGGGCTTTTTTCGCGCAGAGGCGCAAAGGGCGCCAAGAAGTGCGTTTTAGGGAAAACCATTGGTGGGCTGAGTTGGGTTTATTTGGTTCGCGAGTGAGGAAAGGTCATTGTCTCGCAGAGGCGCAGAGGGCGCAAAGAAGTGCTTTTTAAGAGAAAAAAGTTTGGTGGGCTTTGTGACCTGGCGCGAAACGTGATTTTAATTTTCCGGCAGGCCATTCACGATGCGGGTAATGTTGTTTTTGATGAGCGGTCCATTGAAGTTTATCAGCAATCCCAGGCGCTTTTTGCTCAATTTTAAATAGGTCAATAGTTGCTTGGCGTGAACAGGGTGGATTTGCTCCACGGATTTTAATTCGATGATAACCAGGTTTTCAACCATTAAATCCACTCGAAAACCTTCATTGATTAAGATGCCATCATATTCAATCGGAATTCCTAGCTGCCGCTCCACACGCAAGCCCCGTTTTCTTAATTCATGTGCCATGATGGATTCGTAAACCGACTCTAGCAGTCCTGGTCCCAGGGTGGTATGAATTTTGTAGGCAACATCCACGCAGGTTTTTGCAATTTCGTTTTCGGTCATCTCAATTTATTAACCTCGGAATACCTGGGTTTCCAAATGTTTTGACATTTGCTGCGCAAGGCTGCAAAGAAAAAAACCAATTTTAACTGGGCTGTGGGTTGCCGCGCTGAGCCGATTATAAATCCTCTTTCGTAAAAGAGAATAATACCAGGGCTTTTTTGTTAAACTTGACTTGCTTTTGGTCTGTATCACGAGTAGTAATGCTGTTTTCAGCGATTTCACCAGTTGCCTCTCAAATAAAAAACAGTCCCGGTTTTAGCCAGGACTGTTTTGGGCAGTGGGTGGTTAATTTCTTGAAAACTTAGATGGCATTGCCACGACTGACGGGCAGCCCGGCACTTTCCCAGGTGTACATGCCGCCTTTCATGTTGATGGCCGAGAACCCGGCGCCAACCAACATTTTGGTGGCCATGCTGCTGCGACTGCCGGATGCGCAAACGCAAACGATCTCGGCGTCTTTGGGCAGCTCGTTAATGCGCTGCCTTAAATCTCCAAGTGGAATTAATTTTGCATGAGAAATGTGTGCATCCTGATATTCCTCAGGTTCACGCACATCCACTACCAGCGGTTTGCTGGCTGCGTTTAGTTTATCGTTGAGTTCGCGTACCGTTACCGACGGTAGAGGGGCACCAAAAAGACCAGATAATAAATCCATTTCTAAAATTCTCCATTATTTTTTATTTGTTCAATTTGATGCACGGAGTTGGTAAAAGTTACAAATCTGACCAGCACGTCGATCCGAATCAACTGCCGGCTGCCAGGATGGGGTCAATGATGGATTTAAGGGTTTCGAAGGAAGGGGGGCCAACCAGTTTTTGCCCGTTTATGACGAAGTAGGGTGCGCCGTTGAAGCCAAGCTGATGGCCTTCGTTGGTACTCTGATCTACCTTGGGCGCATTCTGGCTGGAATCCAGACAGTTATTGAACTTGACGGTATCCAGACCCAGCTGCCCGGCATAAGACTTTAGATTGGGTACGCTGATATCGGGGGATTTGGCATACAGAAGATCGTGGTATTCCCAAAATTTACCCTGGTCAAAGGCGCATTGGCCCGCTTCGGCGGCTTTGGGAGATGCGGCTGTGATGACGGGGAAATCCTTCCAGACAAAGAGGACTTTGTCGCCGTAGGTATCGCGGATGCGCTGCAGCGTTCCGGAATTGTGCCAGGCCTGGCAGGATGGGCAGCCGTAGTCAGAATATTCGACGATGGTTACTTTTGCGTCTTGTGCGCCATAGATTGGATCTGCTGCCAGCCGGGCGTCGCTGAGTGCCAGGGGACGTGGACGGGTCAGCGCAAAAACGGCGACTGCAACAATCACGAGCCCGAGCAGTCCGAGGATTATTACTTTTTTTATGTTATCCTGCTGCTTGCGTTTTTGAGCAGCTTCGCGGGCCTTGTTCTTGGGGGTTTCTTTTGGCATCTCTCATCCTTTACCTGGTTTTTGTAAACAATTAATAGATGCAGAAGTTCTCAATAGGTTGCAAAGTGATTTTTTATGGCGCACAAGGCCGCAAAAACCAGTTGGATTACTGGTGCTTGTGTTGCTGATAAAATAAGGCGCTTTTACTCTGTGTTTGAATAAGGAATTATATGGAACAAACTGCCCAAATCATAAATCGTGTTCTTCCGATCATCCTGCTTATTCTTTTGGGGAACTGGTTTCGTCGGACCCGTTTTCTATCGCAAACCACCATCGATGAACTGCGCAAGCTGATCGTTAATTTTGCATTGCCTTCGGTTTTGTTTGTTACTTTCTTGCAGATGGAGTTGAAGTTCGATTATCTGTTTGTATTTATTTTGATATTTGTTGTCTGCCTGGCTCTTTTTGGGCTGGGTTTTCTGCTCCGGCGGCAGTTTGAGATACCGCACCCTTATTTTCCTTTTCTGATGACCGGTTTTGAATATGGCATGCTGGGTGTTAGCCTTTTTGGCGGGGCTTATGGGATGCAGAAGCTGGGTTATATTGCCGTGCTGGGCCTGGGGCACGAGCTTTTCATCTGGTTTGTGTTCCTGGCTTTTTTGCTAATGAAGCGCGATGGGATTCAGAATTCCAAACAATTGCTGCAGACGTTTATCAAGTCACCCGTGATAGTTGCCGTATTGTCTGGTGTATTGATGAACCTGCTGGGTGCGAAAACCTTTTTATTCGAGGCGCCTGTGAGTGGGGCCTTGATGACGACCTTGCAATTTCTGGCCAGCCTGGTGGTGCCTACTATTCTGATCGTGGTGGGTTACAGTCTCAAATTTGATCAGCATGGGCTCAAGGCGGCTTTCCCGGTTACCCTGCTGCGGCTTGCCATTTTGGTGCCGCTAGCCTTGGGCTTAAACCTGTTCTTTATACGCGGCTGGCTGCACCTGGAACCGGCTTTTGAAGCGGCTCTGTTTACGCTGTTTGTTTTGCCGCCACCCTTTATCATTCCGTTGTATATGCGCTCGGATCTGGAAGAGGAGAAGCATTATGTCAATAATGTTCTGGCACTCTATACCATTCTGTCGATTGTGATTTACATACTATTTTTTATTACTCACCAGGCTATCTGATTTAGCTTTTGGTTTGGAGAGAAATGGGTAACCAACGAATCTGGTTCGCGCAAAGCCGCAGAGAGCGTAAAGAAGTGCTTCTTTAAGGGAAAGCCAAAAGTTCTGGTAGTGACCACTGGTTGCATTTGTGTTTTGAGGGTATTCTGAAGCATGTCTTATGAACGTTTCGTCAGGTGCGACATTAAAAGATACGATAAAAACGTCATGACTGACCCGCCAAAAACGATTGTAAAAACCATTTGTGGACCGGTAATGTCGATTACCTGCCCCACGATCCAGGGCAGCAGCATGCCACCGAAGTTATCTCCAAGCATGATGATGGTACTCAGGCGGGCAGTTAATTTGATGGATTGACCGGCCAGTGTAAAGCCCATTGGCCAGAGAGGTGCCATGCAAAAGCCGAAGACGATGGTCAGCACCCACAGGAGTGAAGTGGTGGGGGTCAGCAGCATGGCCAAGGCCATGCTGGCAACGCAGCCCGTCAGGGCAAACGGAAGAATTTGCTGTGGGCGGAAACGTGTGGCAATTGGGATGGACAGTAGTCGCCCTGTGGTGAATAAAAACCAGAAGGCCGAAGTCAGATAAGCTGCGCCGGATTGGCTAAAAATCTTTAGTGTGGTGGCAACGGTATAGATCCAGCTTGAATAGGTGCGTTCGATGCCAACGTAAAAAAATAGGTAAAGAGCCGCCACAAAGATCAGCGGGCTGATGGCTGCGTTAGGGCTGCCAGCTTCGCCCATCTCAGAGTTGACGGGACTGGGGCTGCCGGGTAGAAAAAATAATTTCAAGCCCATAATCAGGCCAATCACGCCTATCATCCAATAGGCCCACTGGTAGCCATGTGGAAATTGAATCAGGCCTCCGATGATAAAGGGTCCAAGAAATGCTCCCAGTCCGGATGAAAAATGCAGAGCGATCAGGAATGGCCCAACATCTTTTCCGTGTGTCCAGACCAGCAGTAAATTTCCGCCGTTAATGATCAAGCCTTCGGCGATGCCTTTGAGCAAAATTAATGTCATCAGCAGCCAGAAGGAGGGTAATACCGGAATAAGTAGGATCAGGGCAGCGCTGATTATTTGTCCCATACCACTTACCATGTGACTTTTGAGGCTGTCGTATAAATGTCCGCCCAGTAAATTTCCCAATAAAAAGCCAATCGATCCTATCAGGAAAATGTAGCCCATCTGGCCCAGGCGGCTGTTTGTCTGGCTTGCCAGGTCTGGCAAGGTGGGTCCGTATACTCCCATTGCCAACCCGAGGTAGATAAAAAGCAGGTAGTAGTGGATGGTGCGTTGGATGGCTTCACGCCGAATAAATTCTGAGATACGTTTCACTTTTCGCTCACTTGTTATTTTAAAACCAGAATATCAGAGGGTTGTCACGGATCCTGGTTTTATCAATTGGGTTAACATTCAGCATGGTTCTGAGTCTGAAATACTAAAATAGCAGGTTTTTTTGTGGTGTTTTGCGGATGATTTCATCCGCGAAACACCACTTGCGGGGCAAAGCATGGATTGTTTTGTCTGGTGGTAGCGAGG